>JAGLBE010000021.1 GCA_018260445.1 Psychrobacter sp. | reverse complement strand
GGCCAAGAAGTTGAGTTCACAGTAACTCAGGGCGCTAAAGGTCCACAAGCACATGGTATTACTGCTGTATAAGTATTCAGTTAGCCTTACGGCTGACCTATTACCAGTACATAAAAGTCAATACTAAAAAAACGAGCCAAGTGGCTCGTTTTTTTTGGTTTAGATTTTGCTTTACCGATCAAGAATGACAAAAAGAATGACAAATAGGACCAATTAGATCGGCATCAAGCCTGTTTTTTATCTATACCGAGTCAGGATAAATACACAAAATGACAATATAGGCTGTTACTATAGACCTTACGATAAATTATAGTATGATATACCGCCTACAACTTTCTAATAACATTCGACTATGCCTCTTAAGCCCAAAAACGCCCTAAATCTAAAAAAAATACTCTGGCGCAGTGCCTTATTTTTTTTAACCTTGGCAGTGTTCATATTGGCGCTCAAGGCCCTATATGGTCTAACCCAAAGTATTCGCCTAGCTGAAGTGGTCGCGGCGCTTGCGCACATTCCGCCTCAGGATATCGTGTTGGCGGCTCTAGTCGTCGCTTTTGGCTATTTGGTATTGACGCTCTATGATACGATTGCCTTTCAGCATATGGGTATCAAACTGCCGTTTCGTAAGGTCGCTTTCACCTCTTTTACCGCTTATGCCATCGGTCATACCATTGGATTGGCGGTGCTTTCGGCGTCTGGGGTGCGTTACCGGATGTACCGTGCCAATGACATTAAGCCCGAAAATATTGCCAATGTCATCTGGCTGGTGTCGATGGCGTTTACCTTTGGTATTGCCACTTTGGTAGCGCTCTCCTTAGCGCTAAATCCACATGCCACTGTGGTGATGATGGCGCAGCTTGACCTGCAACTGACAGAATTTTCAGCTGGGATTCCTGATGTTTTTCGTAATGCGATGGTGATTCGCGGCATGGGGTTAAGTTTACTGACCCTAATTAGTGCGATTGTTATTTGGTCGGGGCGGGGTGGTCGTCATGTAAAGATTCGAGGCTGGCGTTTTGATTTACCGCCTGCAGTGATGCTACTTAAGCAAATCACTATTTCGATGATCGATTTAGCCAGTGTGGCTTTTGTTTTATATATGCTACTGCCACATGGCACTGGTATTGGCTATTTCACCGTTTTCTCAGCCTTTATTCAATCTATGATACTGGCGATATTAAGCCATGTGCCAGGTGGCCTAGGGGTGTTTGAGCTGACGATGATTGCCTCATTGCCTCAGGTTAATAAGCCGTATTTATTGGCGGTATTGCTAATATTTCGCCTGTTATACTATATATTGCCGTTTATTTTAGCGGTGATTTTTTTTATTAGTCACGAAATATGGCTACGCTGGATACAGCCAAAAAAGCGCTTATAACAGCTGCTTCTCACAACGGCATATAACAACTGCTTTTAACGAGCGCCTGCAAACACCTTTGCCATTCTTACATATAAAAAGTGTTTTCATTACTTCACTATTTCACCATCTTACTATAGCTTACTATAGCAATATCAAAGACGGATATTTTATGGTTAACCTTAAGTCATCCGGTAGTCTCAGTATAGCACCACCTGTTTTAGACCTTGATAAGGTCACTGTGCAACGGGGTGATATCACGTTATGTACGGCAGTGAACCTGTCTTTAGCATCAGGAGATATTTGTCATCTAATTGGCGCCAATGGCACTGGTAAAACCACGTTATTGATGCAACTAGCGGGCTTATTGCCCCTATTAAAAGGCGAGGTCAGCTACTGTGGTCAGGTTGGCTTACCCATTGCTCCGTTATATGTGTCCCATCAATTGGGCATTAACCCCAATTTAACGGTGGCGCAAAACCTCACCTTTTTATTAAATTTGTATGGGATAGCGCCGACAACCGAGGCGTTGGCTCACGCCCTAGACTGGGTGGATTTGTCGGGGTTTGAGGCGGTCAGTAGCTATCAGCTGTCAGCGGGTCAAACCCGGCGGGTGACCTTGGCCCGGTTAGCCCTGATGACCCCAATGCAAGCTGGTTTATGGCTACTTGATGAACCGTTTACCGCATTGGATATGAGTATGGTGGCCAAACTACAACAGCGTATCGAGCAGTTTGCTGCTTTAGGTGGCAGTGTGTTAATGACCAGCCACCAAGCAGTCGCTATTGCAACCACACAGCTTAATTTGTCAGACTATTTGGCGGATGATGGCTATGCAGATGGTGATTGTGATAGTGATAGTGATAGTGACAGCGATTGTGATAGTCATAGTGAGCGTTATGGTGACGTTGATGAGTACCAGACTGATAATGCTAAGGCGCCATTATGAGCAGTGGCGACAACTCTAATTTGGCATCTTCAAGTTTGCAATCACACCGACCCGTACAGGCACCGATTTTGCCTAGCGCAAGGTTTTCTTCTGTATCCAACTTTGCTGCACCCCCACAAGGCATCGGCCTGCGTCAATTATGGCGTCGTGAGTGGCAAGTCAAACAAAAAAGTGCGGTGCAATGGGTGTATCCCTTGGTGCTGTTTTTGGTCATTATCACCCTGTTTCCGCTTGCCGTGGGTAGCGAGCCCGAATTGCTCAAACGTTTGGGCGTGCCAGCGATGTGGATAGCGGCGGTACTCGCTCTGGTGATGGGGGTGGATGACTTGTTTAGGCCAGCCTTTGATAATGGCACCTTGACGCAGCTGATTGTGGCGAGAGCGCCATTATCGCTATGGGTATTGCTACGCTTGTGTATCCATTGGTTATTTAGCGGCGGTTTGGTGGCATTACTTAGCCTATTGGTGGTGCCCTTGTTTGGCCTGTCATGGCTTGAGGCAGGGGCGCTACTGGCGTCCATTGTGGTGGGTAGCCCACTGCTGTTGATGCTGGCGGCGATTGCCAGTAGCCTCACCTTATCGCTCAAAAATGGCGCGGTGTTGGTGCCGCTGATTGCCTTACCGATGCAACTGCCGGTGTTGATTTTTGCCACGGGTGCAGTCGATTTGTATGCCACCGGTTTAAATGGTTTGCCTATTTTGGCGCTGTTACTTGCCGGTAGTATTATGGCTACCCTTGTAGTGCCTTGGGTTATTGCCCTTATTTTAAAAATGGCATGGCTGAATTGAGGCCATGTTTTGGTATAATAAGGCGATGGCGTAGCAATAAGGCTTGGGTAAACGGCATGCCTTGTCCTTAGCACATGGCTAGGTTAATCATAAGCCTTTGGCCGCTTTTGGGGCTATCAATGTTAAAGTTGCAAACGACCGACGCTATTCATTCAGCCACTTTCGTACTATGCGTACTCTGGCTTATAAGGTTATTTTTATGCCAAATGCCACGCCTCCCCCTAAGCCTAATCTTGCTAACAAACCCAGTTTAGGCTCGCGCTTATGGCAGGGTTTTTTGATGACGGTGGGTACCCGTGAATTTTTTCGTATTTTCTCGCCGTGGGTCAAGTGGCTGATTATTTTAGCTGTCTTGTTGCTAACGGTGGGAATGATTTGGGGCTTGGTCTTTGCACCGCCTGATTATTTACAGGGCAATAGTTACCGTATTATCTTTATTCATGTGCCAGCGGCCAGCATTGCGCTGTCCATCTATTTGGCAATGGCAGTATTGGGCGTTATTTTTTTAGTATGGCACATCAAAACCGCCAACTTATTGGCACAAGCCATTGCGCCGCTGGGGTTTTTGCTGTGTGTGCTAAGCTTAGTAACGGGCTCTATTTGGGCTAAGCCAACTTGGGGCACCTATTGGGTGTGGGATGCCCGCTTAACCTCCATGCTTATTTTGGCGTTTTTGTATGCCGGCGTGATGGCGTTGTTTGCTGCCTTTGAACATACCCCCAATCGAGGTAAAGCTGCCGCCATATTGTCGGTGGTCGGTGCGGTCAATTTGCCGATTATCAAATATTCGGTCAACTGGTGGAATACGCTGCATCAGGGCGCTACTATTACCCTAACCAATGCGCCAAAAATGTCCCTTGATATGCTGATGCCGCTACTACTGATGATGTTGGGCAGTTATCTATTGGTGGCAGGTTTGGCCATTTATCGCACCAATACCTTAATATTGCAGCGAGATAGAAACAAAGCTTGGGTGAAAGAGTATGTTCGGCGCCATTTATAAAACGAATCGGCTTAGAGTTTGATAACGTTAGAATTTGATGCTGGATAGTGAGTTGAGCGTTGATATTGAGGCATACGGGGTGTTTCATGCACCGTTCACCTGACTCAAATAAAAAGATATGAATTTTAATTACAAACATATGAGTCTTAATAAATCAAGGAGCCGCTGATGCACCCTTATTTTTACAGCCTGCAAGAGTTTTTAGCCATGGGCAAGCATGGTGTTTATGTGTGGAGCAGTTGGGGCATCGTGGTGATGGCGGTTATGGTTTTTAGTGCTTATAGTGTGCAGCAGCGCCGACAATTGATTCAATCGCTAAATATGCAGCAGGCGCGCCAGCAACATCGTAAACCCGACCAGGTGCTAAATAAACCTAGATAAACCTAAATAAACCCTCGTTTTATATCCTCATTTCCCTACTTTCCCTCACTGGGGATTGGCTTTTTTAACATCGCTCAAGGCAAATTTATGAACGCTGTACGTCGTCACAAACTGATTTGGGTTGCTGCTACTTTAGCCGGCGCCATTGTCGCCGTGGTATTGGTGCTTTATGCGATTGGTCAACAAACAGATTATTACTTTGACCCTACCGCTTTAGCAGCAGGGGAGGCGCCACAGAACAAACGGATTCGAGCCGGCGGCATGGTGGTGGCACATAGCGTGCGCCGTGACCCGGCCAATGAGCTAAAAGTACAATTTGCAATTACCGACTTTAATGCCACAGTACCCGTGAGCTATCAAGGCATTTTGCCCGATTTATTTGCCGAAAATTCAGGGATTGTGGCGACAGGAAAAATGCAAGGAGATACGTTTGTCGCCAGTGAAGTATTGGCGAAACATGATGAGAACTATATGCCGCCGCAGGTTGCCGCCTCGCTAAAAAAACAAAACGCTGCAAAGGGGATTGCGCCAAGCTCGGAGACGTTTAGCCCTGCCATACCGATGAATACGCCAGATAAAACGGGCAATCACACTACGACAACGTTAATAGATTAGACCATTATATGATGGTCAAGTATGACCATACCCACTCGCTAATGTTGAGGGATAGCTTTTCGTTTCAGCAATGGCTTTTTACTGGCTGGCAATATCACCATAAAGCGGGTATGACCTTGATACACATCGGTAAATATACGCCCGTGATGCGCCTCTACTATCTGGGCAACTAGGGATAACCCAAGGCCGGAGCCTTTGTTTTTTTGTTGCAGACGAACAAAGGGGCTGAATATCTCTTGGCGTTTGTCTAATGCAATACCAGAGCCTTGGTCGATAACCGCCAGTACCGCAAAGTTAGGCTTGGTTATTGCCTCTGCTTTTGGGCGGCGTAGGTGCTTGGTAAACACATTGTCATGCACTTTGAGAGGTTTTGCGGTGGCGTCTTTGAGCACGTCTGTTAAACTCGCCTTAGGCTTTAATTTAGTCGCAGGAGTAGCGTCAAAGTGAGCATGAGGCGTACCTGTTTCAGCCTGCAGGTTATCCCTATCACGCTCAGTTGTTTTACTAGCTGACCCTTGGCTCTTTAAATCATGGTTACTGACGTCATTGCTAGCTGTGTCACTGCTATCGTTATGGTTAACCGATGTTGTAGCGCTTAACTCGTTTGCGCTGGCAGTGCTTGTAGCGCTATGGCTACTTTGGTTATCCTGCTCGCGATGAACCATACTTTGGCTTGAGTCAGTATGAGCCATCGTCGCCGCATGGCTGGAAACGACGTCACTATCTATTAAAAAACTTGGCTTTAAGGTGAACAGTTTTTCTGGCGGTGTTAGGGCGTCTTTATCGTCTTCTACCCCATATAAATGCACAGCAATGGGCGGTTTGCCATGAATCAGCGCATTATTGAGCAGATTGCGAATCAAGTGTACCAATAACTTTGGCTGACCCTCAATCAACACCGACTGGCCAAACAAAGTCGCCTCGGGATAATGTTGACATTCTTGACTCACCACGTCTAATAAATCTAGGGTTTCATTCTTTTCCACCGCATGCCCTGCATCCATACGACTGACCAGTAAAATACTCTCCACTAAATCGTTCAATCCCGTCAAATCCCGCTTGATGGCTTGCGCTCGTTTTTGGAACTTATCTTGCGACCTAGTAGGTAAATCATTGGCCAACATCTCCATCATTTCGATTTGTAGGCGGATACGGGTAATGGGGGTGCGCAGCTCATGTGACGCATGTGCTAGTAATAAGCTATTGGCCTCAATCAGCTGCTCTATCTTTTGCGCGGCTTGATTAAAGCCTTTCGCTAGGGTAGATATTTCATCCACACCCCGCGCCGGAACGCGAACGCTAAAATTCCCCTCGCCAAGTTGCAGCATTTGCTGGCTCATACGATTAATACGCCAGGTCATAGAGTGGGCAATCCACCACAGCACCACCGTCATTAACACCAATAAGGCTAAGGTGCCGGTAAATAAATTAAGCACCGCATACAGCTCTGAGGGTTTGGGCGGATAACGTGGCTCATACAACAAAGTATAACCGCGATCGCCAATCGCTTGTACATTAGCTTGTGCCGGAGAAGACAGTGACGGCAATAGTCTGCTAATCCACGACGGGTCTTCCGGCAGTATTGTTGGCAAATCGCTATCTTCGGTCTGAATCAGCAGATGCCCGTCACGGTCATATAAACCCAACTTAGCTTGCAGCGACTCATCAAAAATATCAAAACTTTTTTTAATGACTGCCAACATAAAGCGGGCTTGTAGCCGCTGCTGCATGGTAATGGCATTGTCTAGCTCATCAACAAAGGGATCGATTTGATTGACGATTTGTTGCGCCAGTACTTGCCATTTGGCATCAGCAGAGTTGTCATGCACCAGGTGCATTAACGCAATCATCCCTGCGGCAAACAAAACTAGTGTCAACATGACACTGGCAAAAAGCTTGCTAAACACTGTTTTTAAGCCAAATCGATCCATGCAAATACCTAGTTTAAATCAAATCGGGGCGACCAGGCGCAGTGCACCTGTCGTCAGCTTGTCCGGCGTGGGCGTGTTGCCCGTCGGCTGATGCTGTTAGCGTGAGTTGCTCTAGGCGCTTTGTACACAGCGACCTTCAGCAGCACTAACAGCAAGGCTGCCATGAGCGCAATCAGCATTGGCAGGGTTATACCTGATCGGTGGCAAATTGATAGCCCACACCCCTCACAGTAATAATACGTTTCGGCTGGCGAGGATTGTCTTCAATTAACGCCCTAAGCCTTGAGATATGCACATCAATGGCTCTATCAATATTGTCCGAGCTGTCGTCATTGGGCATGGCTTGCCACAACTGCTCACGGTTTAACACCTTGCCAGCGTGGGTGGCAAAATAATGCAGCAGCTGAAATTGATGGGTGGTCAAGCGCACCGGCTCGTCATCAATGGTCACTTCATGGCTATCTGGAAACACACTTAAACGCCCATAGGTTAGGCTATCTGAGTGGCTATCGGCCTGATTGGGTTGTTCGTGGCGGCGCAGCACTGCCCGAATACGCGCCAGCAGCTCACGCGGTTCAAACGGCTTTGCCAAATAGTCATCCGCTCCCATCTCAAGCCCCAACACCCGGTCAGTGGTATCGCCTTTAGCAGTTAACATAATAATGGGCACTTTATTGGTTTGGGCATTTTTATTGCCGCGAATCTTTTGACAAACTTGCATGCCATCCATATCCGGTAGCATCAAATCTAAAATAATCAGATCTATCGCCCGCTCTTTGGTATCCAATATATCAAGGCCTTCTTGACCGGTGGGGGCGTGATGCACATCGTAATAATTCATAGTGAGATAATCGCTAATTAGCTCAGCTAAATCGGGATCATCCTCAATCAATAATATTTGTTTGCTCATTGTTTATCCTTAAATGAAGGTGACTAAACTAGTATGCCTTATGTATGACCTATTATGCAGCCTAAATAGCGGCTGCACTAAACGGCTATGTCTTAAGCGTATCCATAGCAGACCTAACGCCATCATGCACAAAAATAGGCTTTCTATACAATACACATTTTGTTACTTAATCTGGCTAATGTTACGCTAACCCTGTTGCCTTAATGGCCATCTCTTGTCATCCTTAACTGTTAACAAGGGTGATAGCACTTTATGGCCGGGTTGGTAGCTTATCAGATGTCTATGCAGGTCTATGCGCACCTATTGCAGTCGACCAATAGACCTTACCATCATGACCTTAACATCAGCAGTAAGTGTCAATCCTGCGCAACAATACTATATCCTATATAGGGTTTGGTATTTCTAGTTGTCTGCTTTATGCTCTATCCTATCTGCATTAAGCTGACTTAGTATTAAAATAGGTGGAAAATAACCCTAAATTATGCTAAAAATGGAGGCAATAAGGAATTTAGACATAAAGTATTGCTTAAGTAACATGTTATGGCAAAAGTAGAGCGCTCAACTTAACCCCTGTCGCGCTATAGTCAAGTATAGCACCTAAACTTAAACGCTTTTTGGTTGCTCAAAATAACGTTTTATATGGCTTGGTTACGGTTATTCATAGATAACTCACTGATATTAGGTGTTTTACTGCCTGCATAACCTAGCTGTCATGATGCAAATGGTATTATAGTAAACGCGCTTTACCCTATGCTATATCGTATATTGATTAATCATTGAATTATTTCACTTAATAGGATTACCACGATGGATATAAATTTTGATGGGCTAAAAGTCATGGTTATTGATGACTCTAAAACGATTCGCCGCACTGCCGAGACCTTGCTGCAAAAAGCAGGATGTAACGTGATTACTGCTGTCGATGGTTTTGATGCTTTGGCAAAAATTGCTGATAATAACCCGGATATCATTTTTGTGGATATTATGATGCCACGTTTAGATGGTTATCAAACTTGCGCCTTGATTAAAAATAATCCAGATTATTCAAGTAAACCCGTGATTATGCTCTCTTCTAAAGATGGCCTTTTTGATAAGGCACGTGGGCGTATTGTGGGCTCTGATGAGTATTTAACTAAGCCATTTAGTAAAGATGAGCTGTTTGATGTGATTAAACAGTATCAGCAATAATGCGATTGCTATCTATGTTAAGTTGATGTATTTGTTAATACGGATGCGGATACTCTATACCAATATCAATAACGTTGATTAACAACATGGATTAATAACATTGCTCCTTAACATTGGCAGATCGTTAACATCGATGCGTATATTAACTTACAATAGGCCCATTCAATTTATCGAGTAAAGTCTAGCACACAGCGGTTTTATTGCTTATAGGGTTTAGCCATCTGACGTTATAACCTTTACTGGTAAAGCAAAATAGAGAGTCACCATGATAAAAGTTCTAGTAGTTGATGATTCGCCATCAGAGATGGCAAAGTTTCGAGACTTGTTAAGTAAGCATGATTTTGAAATTATTGAGGCAAATAATGGTGAGCAGGGGGTAGCGATGGCAACCGAGCACCTGCCTGATATTGTTCTTATGGATATTGTAATGCCGGAGATGAATGGTTTTCAAGCCACAAGAAAGATTACACGTGGAAAAACAACCAGTCATATACCTGTCGTGATGATTAGTACCAAAAATCAAGAAACGGATAGAGTTTGGGGAAAAAGACAGGGCGCTAAGGCATACTTGTGTAAACCTGTTGACGAGACAGAACTACTGGCAACCATTCGTACAGCAATGGAGTAAGACTGTGGCATCAAGAGGATTTATAGAATTATTACGCCTAGCAGACTTAGCAGCAGCACGCAAAAGTAGGCGCCATAGTAAAAGTCGCGATCAATGGATTGGGGTCGCTTTTGAAGTGGCCGGTCAACGCTTTGTTGCGCCTATGGGCGAGATATCTGAAGTGCTAGCCATGCCAACCGTATATTCTAGTATTCCATTGTCGCAGCCTTGGCTTGTTGGGGTCGCCAATGTGCGCGGGCGGCTTTTACCCTTGACCGATTTATCAGGATTTATAGGAATAACCGCACCCACGTTACGCCTTACTGAGCGAAAGGTGTTAGTCATCGACCAGGCCGATATTTTTTCAGGCTTGGTCGTGGATAAAGTGTTGGGCATTCAGCAGTTTGATTTTCATGACTATGTGGCAGAACCTTTGGCAGATGACTCGCCGTTTATGCCTTATAATCATGGGAAGTTCGTCAAGAATAACGAGGATTGGTATGTGTTTATGCCAAGTCTGCTAACCCAAGATGGCCGCTATTTAGAGGCAGCTGTTTAATCGTCCTATAGTATAAAAAGTATAAATAGTACAAATAGTACAAAAAGTATAAATAGTATAAAGGCTGACTGGTTAACTGGCTGATTAGTTGGTCACCTAGGGGCAGTGAGGGAAAGCCAAAGAGACAATGAACAGTAATAACAGGCAATAGTCGCTATTGGTGGATTGTTCATGATTGGTTATTTATTATCCATATAGCCGCTATTGGCGGTTATCAGACGAATCTACAATCCGACAATCTAAAGACAATCCACAGACCATCTAAAGACAATCTAAATAGTGGCTATCCCACCTAGGGGTTAGTTGCTCTAGGGGTTAGTTGCTATAGTCACTTATTGACCTAATGATGGCTAATTCTAGGCAGAGGCCACGCCTAAATAACAAGTGGCAGGAAATGCAGGAAATGCATGGAGTGCAGCCTGTTAATCCCTATTGATTAATATCGTGATATAAACATAATTTTATAACTTTGAATGACTGCTTTAACTTAACCATGCCGTGGTTACTTTTAAACTTTTTCAAGCCTCTTGTTAAAGTACAAAGGGAATCATGCCGGTAGTCTGTTAGCAGACATTATAATGACTTCTTCTGAGGACAACCCAACATGAATGATGCAACACAAATGCCTGTGAGTGACAATAGTCAGGTTGATGAGTTAAAACTCTCTACTTTAGATGGTGGTGGGCAAAAAAAATGGCTGTATGCCCTGCTTTTTTTTAGCCTCGTTGCGGTTTTCACTCTCGTCATGTTGCTGTTGAACATTAAGCGAATAAGCGATTATTATAATGGTATTGAGGGCGTTGCTGCTTATAGCGAGTCGATTAGCAATAGCCTTGATTGGCCCGCTGTGTTGTTTATCATTGGCTTGCTTGGGGCGCTTACTTCTTTATATAGGCTTTACCGAGCGCGTGACTTAACCGAACGCATGCTGATTGAAAAAGAGACGTTACGCCAGCGTCAAGATATGGAAGTGGAATCCGACCGTGCTCGTCAAATCCAAGAAGAAAACGAGCGTAACCAAATGGCAATTTTGCGCTTGCTGGATGAGTTAGGTGATTTGGCTGAGGGCGACTTAACGGTTAATGCGACTGTTTCTGAGGATTTTACGGGAGCAATTGCCGATTCGGTCAACTTCGCCATTGACCAATTGCGCCAACTGGTGCAAGCCATTAACACTACTGCGGTGCGGGTATCGCAATCATCAGAGCAAACGCAAATGACCGCGGTTGAGTTGGCTGAAGCTTCTGAGCATCAAGCGCAGGAAATTGCTGGCGTATCGGCTGCCATTAATGAGATGGCGGTGTCCATTGACCAAGTATCATCGAATGCTTCAGAATCCGCGGTGGTCGCCCAGCGTTCGGTGGCGATTGCCCATAACGGTGCCGAGGTTGTACAGCGTTCTATTGAAGGTATGAATACCATTCGAGAGCAGATTCAAGAAACCTCAAAACGTATCAAACGTTTGGGTGAATCATCGCAAGAAATTGGAGATATCATTGGTTTAATTAACGATATCGCCGACCAAACCAACGTATTAGCATTGAACGCCGCGATTCAAGCCTCAATGGCTGGTGAGGCAGGCCGAGGTTTTGCGGTGGTTGCGGACGAAGTACAGCGCTTAGCTGAGCGTTCTACCAATGCGACTAAGCAGATTGAGTCACTTGTTAAAACCATTCAGGCAGATACCAATGAAGCGGTCATGTCGATGGAATCCACCACCACCGAGGTGGTACGTGGTGCAGGCTTGGCGAAAGATGCGGGTGAGGCTCTAGAAGAGGTACAAAAAGTATCCAATACACTGGCCGATTTGATTCAAAACATCTCAAACGCCGCTCAGCAGCAGGCCTCTTCAGCGGGTCACATCTCCAAAACAATGAACGTCATTCAGGACATTACCTCGCAAACCTCATCAGGAACACTGGCGACAGCGCGGTCGGTTGGGCAGCTTAATGAAATGGCGGCTTCCTTGCAAGAGTCTGTTTCTGGCTTTAAGCTTGATGACGACAATGATGAAATCTTATTGCAAGATTTATAAGCGTTTGTGGTACAAGACGCGGATATTCGCCTTGATTTAGGGCTAGGTGCAAGATGCTAGGGTAGTTGGGCTTACAGGGGGGCGTCGATTTGTCGAAGACAGAGGGGATGAACTTGTCAATAAGGATGGATAACCCTTTGGATGCCATTGGTTGTCGTCTAGCGACTGATTTTATAGCAACTAGCCCTGTTGTTGCGCATAGAACAGATAGGACAGATAGAACAGATAGTACAGCTATCAGGTCGACCAATGACATGATAATGACTGAGCCACCAACTACGAGTCCTCATGCTGCAGATTTTGGCGTGTACGACTCTTGCAACATGCATCCAAGTACAGATATTAAAGCTGTTAAAGCTATTCAAACGAGTGCCGATACCCAAGCGAATAGTGTTGATTGTGTTGATAGTGTCGATGATGATAGTGAAAGTGACAACGCTGAAAGTGACAATGATGAAAGTGACAACCAGCCCGAGCACCAGCACTTTGTTGACAAGCCATCTAGCGTAAGCACCTTGATGCTTGCCGATAAGGTGGTGCATAGCGACGATAATCAGGCGCAGTCGGCTTATAGCCAACAAGAGTATGAACAGTGGCAAAGGTTTATTGAAGAGCAGGTTGGGTTTATTTTACCCACCAGTCAACAAAATTGGCTATGGCAGGCCATTAATAAATTGTCTCGTAAAGCAAACCTGTCATCTGAGGTGTTATTAGAGCAGGCTAAAAGAGATAAGGGCCTAATTCAAGAAGTGATTGAGGCCGTTTTAATTCCTCAAAGCCGCTTTTTTAGACACCAGCCTACCTTGGATTTTATATTGCGCCATGCCCAGCAACTGCATCTGAGTCGGATGCTGAACAAGGCTCAAATTGACGGCGCTACTCCTGCCTCGAACCTAAGTAAAGCGCAAAGCTCTTTGCTTAGCAACCACCAATCAGCCTATCTACCCAAACACGCAAAACAGACTAAAGACTTGGATGCAAATACGGTTAGCACCCGTCGCCCTGATTTAACCGGCATTATTGAGGTGAGCCCCACCGCCGTGCCTAAGCTCAGCAGTCCGCCTAAAAGCAATAACCAAGATAATGACAACACGAACTTAAGTGATTTTAAAGTATGGAGTGTGGGCTGCTCGTTTGGGCAAGAGGTGTGGTCCATTGCTATGACGTTAGAAGATGCTGGTCTGCGCTATAAAATATGGGGTTTGGATGTCAACAAGTCTGCCCTCAAGCACGCCGCAAAGGGCCGCTACGAATTAAAACAGTTAGCTGAAATTCCGCAAAAGTATAGAAAATTCGTTCAGCTAAAAGGGCGCTGCTGGTGTATCGCTCCGGTATTACAGCAGCATAGTGAATTTTTGCATTACAATCTTATTACCTCACAACTACCAGATTTGCCTTTAGTGGATGTCATCGTTTGCCAAAATGTGTTGATTTATTTTAGGCACTTTGAACAACGAGATATTTTGGCACGATTGGTGAAACGTTTAAAAGTGAATGGCTATATGGTTTTAGCGCCAGGCGAGGCCAGTCAGTGGCAACATCCCAAAATGCGGCGGCAACGTAATTCACAGGTGAATGTATGGCAAAAAGTACTCTAAGGTGCCAATCGTTAAGTATCAATGTATGGCTAAAGCATGACGACTCGATAGCCTGTTTGTTCATTATGGATAACCGTCACCAACCATCACCAATCTTTAAGCATTCATTCAAGGCCCTTTGCTAGATAGTAGTTGCAGCATAGGCTAAAAATAGCGCATATAACAGATAACTAGGAAGCATATAATGACCAATCAACCCAATACCCTGGTGATAACCGCGTGGCTATTTCCCATTGTTAAACCAAAGCTACTTGAGCTGCATGCCAATCTAAAAGCGGCCTCTGATAACACCACGGCAGATACTCAAGCGTCCGTACTAAGCGACATGGTAGAGCAATATCATGATTTATATGGCACTTTTAAAGTGGCTAATTTAGCAGATTTTGCCAGTTTAACTCAGGTGATTGAGGCCATATTGACCGCAGTAGCCGCAGATAAATTACCGGCGCTTTATTTGCAAAAGTCCTTGAATGCCAGTGAGGTGTTATTGCATGAGCTGACCAACTATGTGCAAACTGGGGTGTACCGAAAGCCGCTGATTTTAAAACGTCACCATAGCCTGTATCAGGCGTTAGCCCATTATCAATGTCTCGATATCTTGCACGCCGGTGCAAAAGTGGCGGGCGATCAAGCGACTTTTATCCAACGCACTACCTTAACGGATACCCCGCCTAGCGCCGACGATGCCAGTACCGAAAACGCCAGTGTTGGGCTGGCACGGATAAATAAGTATATTGAAGTGCCGCAAATTGAAATACCCGAGTCAGCATCCGCGCTGCCATTAGCGTCTAACCAGCGTCAGACGCTAGCCAAAGCTTGGCGATACGGTATCCAGTCCTTGTTGTTGGCCAATACAAATGAGGCAGACAGTTTACAACAATTACAACGGGTGGCCGGTTTTATGCTGCGTGATGCTGCAGCGCATCAAGCCACAATGCCTATGCAACTGTGGTATCTAACCGCGCATTGGCTTGGTAGCTTGATTTTAAACGACACACCTACCCCAAAAAGCTATATCCAAGTACTGTCTAATTTAGACGCTATTATTGTTCAGCCCATTGACGTTGCAGCGGCATCCACTTCTACAATGACCGATGAGACGTTGGTGGCGGTTTATATTCAGCTAGCGGCTCTCAATCAGACGAGTGATGAGGCGGCCGCGGTGCTGCTGCAAATTGAACAGGGCGTAGAAAAAGATAGCGCCTTTTTCCCAAGGATACTGGCGCAGCTTGAGCAGCTTATTTTTCAACTACATGACCCTCAGGCCGTTATTGGCCCCTTTAAAGACATTAAGTCGCAGTTGTTACATCGTGGCTGGACCCGTTTTGAAGAGCAGATAAATCAGATTTTGTCTGACTTACAGATGAGTACCGAGTCAGAGGAGTTACACGGGCAGCTGCAATGGCAAGTTGAGCGCCAAATGCAGGATTTATACGGTATTTTGTTTGCCGCTTATCAAACGATTGAAACCCAAATTGGCGACGAGCAAACCACATTCCACTTGCCGCCAAGCGTGGACGCTGCGACGGGTACTGATACCGCGCCTGTACTTGAGACGGCCAATGCCGACGACGCCAGTACGCATAAAGATTTGACCACTATTAGCCAACAGGTGATGCGCCAAGCCCGTATTGCGGTTGAAGATATTAAAGGCGCTTTTAAGGCCTTTTTACAGCAGCACGATGGCAGCGTATTACAAAAGCAAGCAGAGTTTAAACATCTCAATACTGCCTTTAATGACATGGGTTTGACCGAAGTGGTGGCGGTTATTGAGCGCTTAGAAACGCTGTTTAATCGTATTGCCACCCAACAACTGACCCATATCACCTGGGAGCTGACCGATACCATTGCCGATATGCTGGTCACCTTAGAGCTGTTTATGGATTATTTAGCGCAGCAAACGCTAAATAACCCGTTGCTGGCACGTATTGAAGAGCAGTTACTCACGGCCGAACATTATCTAAATATGTTGATTGAACAACCAGACTTGTTGCAAAGCTCACTGGCCGATTTAGAAGATTGGCCTGCAAAACGTGACGAGAATACCACGCGTTATGATGATAGTGGTCAAATTGGTGAGGACGTTCAAGAAGCCGTCGCTTTAGAGGGTGAGCAAGCGGCAATTCAGCCTGCTGTTGCAGAAGAATCAGAAGAACTATTGGCCGCTCGCGCCGAGCTAAAAGATGATAATTTTGATATGGATGAGGATATCCGTGAGATTTTTATCGAAGAGGCCGAGGAGGTTTTAGAAACCTTAGATACCTATTTACCACAGTGGCAGGCGGACCCCCAAAATCTTGAGCCCTTAGGTGAAATTCGCCGCGGCTTTCATACGCTCAAAGGCTCAGGCCGTATGGTGGGTGCATTTAATGCCGGCGAGTTGGCTTGGGCTGTTGAAAACTTATTAAATCGGGTATTGGATAAAACCTTATCGGTGACCGACGAGCTCATTACCTTTATTACGGAGACCAAAGATTTAATCCCCGTACTGGTGGAGGATTTCTCCAATCAGCGCGTCCCTTCTATTGATCCTGCGATTACCGTACTCAAAGCCCATAACTTACAAAAGGGGCGTAGCCTTGAATTTGGTCTGCAGCAAGGCGATGCGTCAGCACCAGCGTTAGCCGCTGCAACCTTAGAGCCGCTGCAATTTTTAACGGCTGACGACGCTGACGACTTAGCTGTGATGCCCACTGAGTTACCACAGCAAGGGATACCTGACGTCTTACAACCCTTTATGGCCGAGGTGACGATTCCTGCGGATGCCGATGATGCCGATGAAGACATTAAAGAGATTTTCATTGAAGAGGCCGAAGAGGTGCTTGAGGCGATTGCCCCTCAGTATGAGCATTGGAATAGCGCGCCAGATGATATGGCCGCTTTAACCGAAATACGCCGTGGGTTTCATACTTTAAAAGGCTCTGGGCGAATGGTCGGGGCGCACAGCTCCGCTGAGGTAGCGTGGGCAATTGAGGCGATGCTCAATCGAGTTTTGGAAAACAGCATTGACGTCACCCCGGGCATTCAGTTACTGGTTGGCGATGTTATCCGTGCTTATCCAGCCATGGTTAATATCTATGCGCAAGGCGCCACCAACTACCCCGGAACAATGCCGTTATGGATTGCTGCTGCCAATGCTTATAGCAAAAAACAAGGCGAATACTTTGACTATAAAGCCTTAGTCACCCCTGCTGTGCGAAAAACGGCCACAGACACCATGCAGCATGGTAGCTTTAAGGAGACCGCCTCAGATGCTGAAGATAGCATGGAGTCTGAGAGGGGTGGTATAGCGGCTGAGAACTTAGCAAGCGCTACTGACCATGAGGCAGATAATCAGGTTTTTAGCCATATTAGCAATGACAGCTCGATCCGTGCCACTTTAGTAGAGATAACAACGGCCAATACCAAGCTTGAAAATGCGGTGCCTATTAATGCGCCTATCAACGCCGAAACCACAGATTTTGAACAAATTTTTTTGGACGAAGCCGCTGAGTTGATTGGTGCCATCGAAGGGTTTATCGCCAACAATCATGATAAAGACACGATTGCTATTGATGATGATATTGTTCGTGCGTTTCATACCTTACGGGGCGCAGCGGGTAGCCCGTCGTTAAAAGCGATTAGCGATATGAGTGCGACTGTCGAGCACAGTTTAGAGCAGTTGCAACAACACGACGAGCCTATGACCGCAGGCCATTTACAGGCGGTCGGCGAGTCGGTGGTTTTAATCAAAAAGTACATCAACGATTTTAAAGCGTCATCGGCTGCCAATAAAAGCGCTAGTAACAACAGCGATGCCAACAACGTTTTAGCACCTGTCGAGGTTAACCAGCAAGATGTGAAAGCCTTACAAGGCTTGTTTGACAGTTGGGTGACGGAAGAAGATGGGCAAGAGATGTCCTTTAATGTCTCGGATATTATTGATGATGATATCGATGATTTGCTAGATGGGGAATGGACGGTTGAAAACCATTTGACCCAGACAGATACCGCTGCAGTGGAGCTGTATGCCGAAGTATTGGCGGTGCAATGTCGCCTGCTTTTAGCCCGGGTAACAGGTTCCAAAAAATTCACTTTGGTTGTCAGCTCGCTTGAAGCGGTATATCGACGCATTATTGCTGAGACCAGCCTTGCTCAAAGTGATGAGGTGGTTGATGCGCTGTTAGCGGGTCATCAACAGCTGACCAATTTATTAGATGCTATGGCAGGTAGCATGACTTTAAAAGTAGACGCTGCTGCCATTGCTAAGCTGCACGCTATTGCTAAGCCGCCAAATTTAGAGACGTTACCAGCCGAAGCAGCGGCGGCGCCTCAAGTCATGCTTGATATTGAAGACATTGATACCGACCCTGAATTGTTGGAGATTTTTTTAGAAGAGGCGCAAGAGATTGATGCCGAGGTCAGTGCCAGCTTTCAACAATGGCGCCAAAGCCCAGAGGACTTTGAGGCGCTAAAAGTTTTGCAGCGCCATCTGCATACGATTAAAGGCGGCGCTAGAATGTCGGGTATTCGCAGTATTGGCGATTTAACCCACGAAGCGGAAACGATTTATGAATATTTTGTAGAAGGTAGGATAAAACCCTCCATGCAGTGGGTTGCTGTCATGCAAGGGGTACAAGACACGCTGTCAGGGCAAATCGAATACGTGGTGCGCAGTGGTCAATCCTTTTTTGCCAATAAATTGGTCGAACAGTTGCATACCCTCTCTAGCAATAAAGAGGTGCCCGACGACTATCGCCTAGAGCTACCGGTATTAAGTACGCTACAAAACGATAACAGCGAAGATGCTGACCCAGCGGCGATAACGGATGCCGATACCGACGCCACTAAGACGCCTGCCGATGAGGGACTGGCAGAAGCGCAAGTAGCGTTTAAACGGCTTCAAACGAACTCCTGGGATGGCGAATTGCCCGATAGCGATATTCTTGAGGTATTTTTAGAAGAGGCTCAAGAGCTGGTGGAGAGCAGCGGCGTCCACATGCAAACGTTCCATGCCAATACGGGTAATGTTGCAGTATTACGCGAGTTACAACGCGAGCTGCATACCCTAAAAGGCGGGGCACGTATGATTGATGCCGATGGTATCGCCAACCTTGGCCATGAGATGGAAAACGTCTATGAGGATTTAGCAAGTCGCCGCCGTCCTGCGACCAGAATGATTTCACAACTGTTAACGTTATGTCATGAATGGATTGGGCAAGGGGTATATTTACTAAAAAATGGTATTAACCCGCCTATGCCTACCCCGCTCATTACCGAGCTACAAAACTTTAGCCGCAGTCCTGATGCGCTACATGCGCTACCTAAAGTGTCGCTACAAGACTATATCGATGCGATTGCTGACTACGATCAGTGGCGCGACACCAATACCTCGCGTCGTGATATCTCGCAGATACCTTTAGCCACAGGCAGCTTTACCCAAGCCAGCCAGCTTGCCACCCAAAGTAATGAGATGATTCGGGTGTCCTCTGGTCTTATGGAGCAAATGATTAACTTATCCGGTGAGGCCGCCATCAACCGTGCCCGTATTGATATGAGTATGACCAGTATTCATACCACCATTGATGAGATGGAAACCACGGTACAGCGGTTGTCCGACCAGCTGCGACGTATGGATATTGAGCTTGAAGCGCAAATCTTATCGACTATTGATGACGCGGACTTACTCGATGAAGGGTTTGACCCGTTAGAGATGGATCAATACTCAGCGCTAAATCAATTGTCCAAATCGTTATCAGAGTCCGCCTCGGATTTATTGGATATTAAAAGTACCATTGTCGATAAGACCCGTGATGCCGAAGATTTATTGTTGCAGTTGTCGCGCACCCAAGCGGAGCTACAAAATGGCTTAATGAACTCACGCATGGTGCCGTTTTCACGCCTAACGCCGCGATTACAACGTATCGTGCGCCAAACGGCCAACGAGCTTGATAAACTGGTTGAGCTTGAGGTTACCAATGCCGATGACGAAATGGACAGAACCATTTTAGATCGCATCACCTCGCCGCTTGAACATATGCTAAGAAACGCCGTCGACCATGGTGTCGAGCAGCCTGATGAACGTGAGGCAAACGGTAAGCCGCGCACCGGCCGCATTGTTTTAGACGTGGCACGTGAAGGCGGTGAAGTCGTTATTAAACTGAGTGATGACGGTAAGGGTATCGATGTCGAGGCCGTGCGTAAAAAAGCCATCAGTCAAGGCTTAATCGATAAGGATGACACGTCCATCACCGACCTTGACGTGATGCAGTATATTTTTAACGCCGGCTTGACCACTACCAATAAAGTGACCCAAATATCAGGGCGCGGGGTAGGGATGGATGTGGTATTAAGTGAGATTCGCCAGTTAGGCGGTACGGTATCGGTTGAGTCGGAGGCGGGCAAAGGCTCGACGTTTGCCATTCGCGTGCCGCTAACCGTGGCAATTTCAGATGCGTTAGTGGTGAGGGTGGCCGATGCATATTATGCCATTCCACTTATTCAGATTGAGCGGGTTGAGCGGGTCAACCCAGAAGCCTTGTTCGAATATTATCAGTCGGACAGCAATACCTTTGCAATTAATGGCACGGATTATCGTCTACGTTATCTCAACGAGATGCTAACCGGGGTATCGCTAAATGAGCTGGCAGTCAGTACCAATGTGAGTTTGCCGGTTATTATTGTGAAAAACCAAACCGGGCAAAACTTAGCCATTCAAGTAGATGAGGTAGCGGGCGCGCGTATTGAGGTAGTGGTTAAACCCTTAGGGCGTCAGCTATCGCACATTGCCGGTTTGTCTGCTGCCACTATCATGGGTGATGGCTCGGTGCTGCTTATCTTAGACATATTGGCGCTAATACGTAATGCTCCGGCGCGCTCTATTCTTAAAAAGCAGATCCAAAAAGAGTTGGCGCCCCAAAAAGCACGCCATCAGATTTTGGTGGTGGATGATTCGGTGACCGTACGTAAAGTCACCTCACGCCTATTAGAGCGACAAGGCTATGATGTGCAAGTGGCGCGTGATGGTATCGAGGCATTAGAAGTGCTGCAAGATGTTATACCAGACCTGATGTTACTTGATATCGAAATGCCGCGTATGGATGGGTTTGAAGTTGCTACCCATATCCGTCATGATTCTAGGTTAAAAGACTTGCCCATCATTATGATTACCTCACGCACGGGCGATAAGCATCGTGAAAGAGCGATGAGTATTGGTGTCAATCAGTATCTCGGCAAGCCCTTCCAAGAAGGTGAGCTGGTCAATATTATTCAAAGTATCATTGGCGTTACGACAGGAGTGCAGTAAGTATGGCCGACAAGGGTAAGGATGCATCAAAAATACGGGTTATGGTAATCGCCGAGACACAGCAACAGCGCCTAGCGTTTAGCGACACGGTTGCCAGCCTCGGCCTAATTATGGTCGACTGTATTGCGCCACATGAGCTCAAAGATAAGCATGTCGATAAGCAAATAGACGTCTGGTTAGTCGATAGTCAGTATGATGATACACTGCATCATAAGCTGAATAAAAGCATTCAGCACGCAGAGGGTGCAAAGGGTAAGGATGAGGTAAAAACGGTGCTGGTGGGGTTTAACAAAGCGCCGTATCTTAACGAAACCCATCTTTATGCCAAATGGCAGCGTAAATTAAAACGCAAGCTCGCTACCATGCTGGATATCCCCGAATTGCTGGATCATAATATTTTTCAAGAAAAACGTAGCCCATGGCGCTTTGTGGTCTTTTTAGGGGCTTCGATGGGCGGGCCAGCAGCTGTTAAGGTGTTTTTGGACAATCTGTCTCCTGACTTGCCTATCACCATCCTGCTGGCGCACCATTTTAATCTCAACATGATTCACACCTTACCCCGCATCCTAAACCGTCATAATGATTGGCGTTGTCAGGTTATTTCCACCTCGCAGACGATGCAGGCAGGGCAATGTCTCATAGCCCCTATCGATAAAAAAGTCGTCTGTGATTCTACGGGACGCGTGATTTTATTGGCCGAAGCTTGGACGGGAGAATATAAACCGAGCATCGGTGACTTACTAAAAAACACCAGTGATGCTTTTGGCAATGAGCTAATCGGCATTATATTTTCGGGTATGGGCAATGATGGCACCCAGTATTTAGACCAAATTCAGGAAAATAATAGTCAAATATGGGTGCAAGATCCTGATAGCAGCACTTGCCCCAGCCAGCCACGCTCGATTATTGAAGCCGGTGCCGCCGACTTTGTCGGAACGCCAAAAGCCTTGGCGGATAAATTAACCGACTATGTGGCACAAACTATGGCCAGTGAAGCTTAATACTTAATAGTAAGTGACATCTTGATATACAAAAGGCCAATAGACAGACATCCTGCTAGCATAGATGATGATAAAGGATGCAGCAAGAGACCATCAGGACGGTTACGATTAAGACAGCTAACATTAAGACAGTTACCATACAGACGAATGGCACTCAGACGAATAGTACTAAAGTCAGTATAGGCGAACAAATTTTTATCATAACAGATGCCAAACACGGACAAGACCTCTCTTAGCGTGCGTAATGGGATAGTTAGATAGTGGGATGATAGTGGGATAGTAGAATAGTGAGATAGTGAGATAGTGAGATAGTGAGATAGTGAGATAGTGAGATAGTGAGATAGTGGGATAGTGGGATAGTGGGATAGTGGGATAGTGGGATAGTAGAAGTCGATTGCAAGACAAGATGCTCAGAGCGGGTGGGTAATGACCCAAGCTATCTCTATGATATCGAAATGATATCGAATTCTATGATATCGAACTCTATAATATACAAATCCATACTGACTGCACTAAGAGCAAGGGTCGCCACTTAATGACTTAATAATTTGTGAGTAGATAATGAGAAAAATTGAAAAGCATAACTTTGAGGCGGTAAGCCTGCTAACGGTTGACAATGGTTTGCTTAACATTACCGTGATTCCTGCGATAGGCCAGCCGGATTGGCTAGTGCCTTCGAGTTTGATTTTATCCATAGATGAGTATCATGACTATATTTGGACTTACTTGTGGCAAAATCAAGAGGTTGCTGTATATCATCTTTTGCCGCGCAATGAAACGCCCGATACCCTCGTGGTATTAGAGGGAAACACAGAGGTGCATCGGGTGGGGCTACTGACCAAGGGCAAGTTGCAACAAAAACAGGTGAACATCTCTGACGTTAAGGACGTGCCCATGCCTGCAGGCTTTGCAGCAGTGATTGAAGATAGACTCGATGCCCCGGCTCAGGCTGAGACAAGCGCAGCGGACGCGGATATGACCACCTATGCTTATCAAGCTGTAGAAATAGACGGGCAAATATATTTTGTGCCTGATATCGATACGTTAGCGCATCATTTAGTGGATTTAGACAGTTATTAATAGCACAGTTTTGCTAAACAGTATTGCTAAGCTGGTAATAAGCTGGTAATTTTAAACGGTTGCTCTCATTCATGCCTGGCACAGGATAGCGTGTATTAAGATGTTTATAGATAAATGGTCGGTTGCGTCGCGCATCTTTCATTGGGGCGGCGCTTTATTGCTGCTCATCACTTGGGCCATGATTGCATTGTCTAACAATGTCGCTGGGGATGGAGGGGATAGCTATCTTCTTTGGCACAAGGCCTTTGGCTTTAGCCTGTTATGTTGGACACTGGCAAGGATAATCAATCGGTTACTAAGCTCTGCTCCTAAACCTATAGCCATGCCGATATGGCAACAAAGCGTGGCAAAGCTGACCCATGTGTTGCTATACAGCCTATTGTTGGCAATGCCTATCAGCGGAATCTTAATGAATGCTTATGGGGGCCGCGCCCTTAATCTATTTGGTCTGTTCGATATCCCAGCTTGGGTCACGCCAGACCGCACACAGGCCCGCTTTTTTAACAACCTACATACCCAAATTTTTTGGCCGGCCATCTTGCTATTGACGGCTACCCATATTGGGGCAGCTATCTATCATCAATGGGTTGTCAAAGATGGCTTACTGGCCCGCATGAAATAAGCCACTTTGGAGCACAAAAGCACTAGCAGCAGGTATGCCAAAAGGGTCAAAATGCGCCAATAACAGTGAGGTTAAAGTGATTAGGGCTTAAAATCCGGCAAATTGATGTTCATCTCTAACACATCTAAGTTATCTTCGTGGCGGTGATTGATATTGACATCATCAATCTGTACCCCATTCACATAACGGTTCACCACTTCAAGTATTTCACGCTTCATTTTTTCGATACGATCGGTAGTCAAACGAGAGTTTAGACGGTTTTCACTGGCTACAATCACCTTTAAGCGCTCAGTGGCCAAATTAGCGGTACCCGAGCTTTTGGTTTCAGCGCCAAACCAATTGCTCCAAAATCCTGTTTTTTTACTCATCTTATCCCCCAAACCAGCGTTTTATAAAGCTTTTTTTCTTCACATCAATGTGACGCAACTCGCGTTGCTCTCCTAAAAATCGGGCCACAATGTCATCATAACATTGCCCTGCTACCGAGTCGGCAAAATGAATCACCGGCTCGCCGCGATTTGACGCCTCTAACACTGTGTCACTCTCAGGGATAACGCCCAGTAAGGGGACTTTTAAAATATCATTGGAAATGGTGTCGATATCCATCATTTCTTTAGCCGCCGCCCGTTCAGCGTTGTAGCGGTTAATCACCAAATGTTCGCGCACGGTACCGGTACCTTCTACCACTTTTTTGGTGCGGCTTTGCAAGATGCCAATAATACGGTCAGAATCACGCACCGAGGATATCTCAGGATTGGTGACAATAATTGCCTCATCAGCATGATACATCGCCAGTTGAGCACCGCGCTCAATGCCCGCAGGCGAATCACAAATCACATAATCAAACTGTTTTGATAGCTCATCAATGATTTCTGCCACGCCCTCATCGGTCAGCGCATCTTTGTCTCGGGTTTGGCTAGCCGGCAGGATAAACAAGTTATCCAGTTGCTTATCTTTTACCAAAGCCTGTGATAATCGGGCATTGCCAGATAGCACATCGACAAAGTCATAAACAATACGGTTCTCACAGCCCATAATTAAATCAAGGTTACGCAAACCCACATCAAAATCGACCACAACGGTTTTATAGCCGCGTAATGCTAGGCCAGCCGCAAAGGAGGCACTGGTCGTCGTTTTGCCGACGCCGCCTTTACCCGAAGTAATTACAACTATCTTTGCCACAATGGCACACTCCTGTTAAGTCTAACAATTTATCTTGCAGGCGTGGCAACAGTCGCCCTGCACGCACTGATAATCTTGCTAGCGTTGTTAAAATTAGGTTATTTTGTTTTTTAAGCCCATAACCAAGTGATGGGCACAGTCTTAGAATTTAAGCAGTTTGATTGATAAGGTTTAGCCATAAGCCCCATGTAATAAGTAGGCGACAGCAAAAGGTATCCGAGTTTAAGAGTACCATAGTTATGGGTAAAGTAACAGTTGTACATAGTCGCCGCCCACGTCTGTGGCAAATCAATTGATGTCCCTATCCTCTTGTGCAAATGTGCCAGTTTATGAACCGCAGTCAACCTTAGCTATTGTCTAATAACTGAAAAATTAACCCTTTGCCTTCTTTAAAGCTCACCTGCACGGCTTTATCAATAAATTCTGCGGGTATATTATCATTAAGACAATAGGTGCCCGCTACAGAGACCAGCGAAGGGTTAAAACGTTGACAAAAAATTCGGGCATCTTTGTCGCCCGTAGCGCCCGCCACTAGACGACCTTGCGCTCGGCCGTAGATATGCAAGCAGTTGTCACTAATTGCCTCAGCGCCATTATTCACGCTATTGGTGACGATTAAATCGCCGCCCACATGATTGACGCTTTGCCCCGAGCGCAGCAGTTGATCATAAATCATGCTGTTTATTCTATCGTCAGTGACACTCTCGATAACCACCGCACCCTCACTGCCACTCTCAAGCGTATTCTTAGGCGAGGCCTTTGGATGACTGCTGCTAGTGCCCGTATCAGCACCCGTACCCGCATAATCACTATGACTATGCTGACTATGCTCATGCTCAGTAAAATGGGCAGGGGGCAAGGTTGCTTTTTTAACAGGTGGGATGCGCTTAATTCGCTTACCGTCAGCCGGAAAAATAGCCAGACGCAGTGCCTTTGCTGCATCATCTAAAATGCCTGCAACAACGCCAATGGGTTGTAGACCCCAAGACCAAAACAGATCAATCAAAGCGGATAAGTCTTGTTCTAAATCGCTGTCAATAACCACTGGGATTTGACTGGTTTTATTGCTGAGGATAGTCGCTAAATGCTGAGCAATACTGTCCAAATCGGCAGTCTCAACTTTAATGCGGGTAAAGGTGAGCATCTTCCCAAACATAGCCACTGGCGGGCTTGCAAGAGCTGGCGATGCATTTTCTGCATCCTTTAAATCAGATATATCAGAAGCGGCGGTCATGAAAAATCCTTAAAGGCAAAAACTAAGAGAGCAACCTAGGTATCAGTGCGAATGTTTGTCAGTGTTAACATTTATCAGTGCTAAGGTTTGTAAGCGTTACGGTAAAAAAACCGCAGTGTGTCGGTGTGGTGTTTTCATCTAAGGCCTGGCCTTTTAATCCAAGGCTTGAGTTAAATAGTCATGATTTTTCCACTGCTGTACTTTAACTTGTTCCTCAAACGCGGTCAAACTATCATCAATAATGCCAATAATTAAAGCCTCAAGCGCCGGATTATGCACATTAATGGTGGTAATAGTTTCAGTTATTATTCCAATAAGCACTTCTGTGTTGGCTGTTTCGGTAAGTTGAGTGCTTAACGTCAGGACTAAGTTTTCGCCGATTTGTTGGCCAATGGTTTGTAGCTCGGCTTCAATGAGTTTACCAGCAATCGGTATCAGGCGTAGATAGCGGCGCAGCTCGGGGGTTTTAGCAACAGCCTCTTGGACGGCGATGCCCACCTGTCGCGACAACTCTTTAATAAATAGGCTTTGGGCGACGTGTTCAAGTTTTGGTGCCAGTTCTTGCTGTAACAGTGACGTTAACATCGCCTCGATAGCGGGGCGATTTTTATTAATGGTTTTATCAATAAGGTTCTGTTTGGCATTCTCGCCAGATAGTTGCTTGCGTATGGTATCTGTGGCGGTCAAGATGACCCTATCAGTGACTTCTTCTAACACCAGCTCATAGTAAAACTTGCCAGAGTCAATCCATGACTGCGGTAATACTTGATAGCCCAAGCGGTATAATCTGAGGCCGATGACCACGGCACGCAATAAGCGTAAGGCGCGCAATTGCGGAAAACACCCCAATACTTCGTACCAATGCACAAAAGGAAAGAAAAACCAGCGTAGATGCTTTTTATGAACAACAGCGAACACCCAGCGCAGCAATAACTCGGTAATTAGAAAAATAGTAAATCCACCACCTACCAGTTTTAATACAGGGTGAACCGTTTCGGCATAATGTTCAATAGCGTCTGCAAAACCCAACCACTCAGCAAGCTGTATAGCAAATTGACTCATGAGCAGTAAGTCAATGCTAATGATGACCAAATCGACCGATATGACCAGCAACATGACAATGTCATAACGCAACTGCCAGCGCTTGTGCTTAGACAGTTTAGGGTCGTTTGGGCTTAGGGTCGGCGCTACTTTGTCGCTTGCAGATACAGCGTGCGCGTTGTCGTCAGGTTTGGGCATAGTCATCACATTTTGTGCATCGCTTAAAGCTAGATGGCATGAAATAAGGCTTAGACGGTTTGTTTAGTAGCCGCTGTTGTTGAAAAACCCTGTTTTGGTAGCCTCTGCTATAGCGGAGCGGGTTCGCTATTAAAATCGGCCAACATACGGCTAATTTGCGCATCTTTATACTGCCAAATATCATCGAGCCAAGCGTACATGATTTTCTTCATGTCGTCATTGTCGTGATAATTGCCAGCTTCGATGGCGTTAAATAGGGTTTGTGGTACTTCGATGCGTCTTACGTGTACCCCGAGCCGTTTAACATTGCCCCGCCATAAATCCCCATATGAAGGGTTGCCATCAGGGTAGACAATGGTCATGTCTAATATGCCGTCAATTTGCTGCCCTAGGGCTTCAATGGCGAGCGATATCCCACCTGCTCTAGGTTTGAGTAGGTGCTGATACGGGGCATTTTGCTGCTCACGTTTTTCGGGGGTAAAGCGGGTGCCCTCTAAGTAATTTAATAGCGCAAAAGGCTTGTTCTCTAACAATTTACAAGCTCGCTTGGCTTCTAACATATTTGCCTCACGCAGTTTAGCGTCTGCCATTTTTTTTGATTTAGGTGGCCTTTTTATCATTGGAAAGTCTAAAAAATAAAAGGCTTGGCCGATAAACGGAATGTAGATTAAACTAAACTTGGTGAAAAAGCGGGTTAATGGCAAGCGCCCTTCGCTAATATACTGCACAATACTGGTATCCACCCATGATAAATGGTTGCTAATGAGCAAGTATTGTTTGTCTTGTGACAGGTCATCTGGCATTTCAATACGCCAGTCACGCTTTGGCAAAACAGTATCAATCAACCTATTGTTGATACCAATCCAATAGTGGGCTAGTTGGATCATCGCCTCATCGGCAACTTTAGCACCAGTGATGGCTTTTGTTGAGCCAATTATCCATATCGGTAGCCCTACCAAGGTGCTGTTGCCGGCAATAACAGCAACAGCGCTAGCTAAAGATGCGGTTTGCCCGAGTTTAGATGATGTGTCATGCAAGCGTTGATATATTTTTTTAAGGGTCATGCGTTTAGTCGTCATAGGGGTACCAATGTTTAGAGGATTAAAAGGGTCAGTAATAATCAGTAATGTACTAATCAGCAATAAAGAGCACTAGGGGTCGAAGCGGGTCAAGATGTGTTGCTTTTAGCAGAGAGTTGAGTCTTCAATTGTCGGTCGTGGACGTTAGTATAACGTTTACCTGATGTCAAATTGGTGAATATAGCCTAATGTCAAGCATATTCATCCTAGTGACGCTCAAACTAATGCTGAGCACAGGCTGTTGTCACCTCATAATGAGCGATACTAGGCTTTATAATACTCGATAGTACCTCTACTTTGAAATACTATTAAACAGGCTTATCATTTTTTAAAAGGTCTGATATACAGCAAAACCACAAATTATTACATGAGTGTAGGTTGGGTTTGCCATAATATTAGTTAAATACCCGCTTTATATTGTATTGGTCAATAGATTGGTTAACAGGTTGGTCAATAGGTTGGTCAATAGGTAAAGTAAGGTTATTTGCGCTATTTGCTATGACGCTTAAGACATTTAAGGCGCTTAAGACACTGGCTCATTAAAGCTTGATGGCTAAAATTTTTACTGAACAATGCCTTATAATTTTTAATAACCATTTTTTAATAACCATTTTTTAATAGCCATTTTTGAATAACCATTTTTGAATAACCATTTAGGTTATATTGCTGTCGTTAAACTTAACCCTAAGGATGAGACTTATGAAAAATCAATTCATGATTGCCGCATTGGCTTCTAGTATGGCGCTTGCTGGCTGTGCCACTGACCCAGCGACGGGTCAACCGGCGATGAACAAAGCGGTGTTAGGCGCATTAGGCGGCGCTGTCGCTGGTGCTGGTATTTCTAAAGCAACTGGTGGCGATCATACTGGCCGTGATGCGGCAATTGGCGCTGCGTTAGGCGGCGCCGTTGGTTTGTACATGGAAAACCAAGAGAAAAAATTACAGCAGCAAATGGCGGGCACTGGGGTCAAGGTTGAGCGTGATGAAAAAACTGGCAATATCGATTTGGTAATGCCAGGCAATATTACCTTTGCTTTTGATAATGACAGTGTTAGCCCAACTTTTTATAATACCCTTGATAAGCTAGCGGCGACCATGCGTGAGTATGACCAAACGACGATTACCGTCATGGGGCACACCGATAGCGTGGGTAACCCGGCGTATAACCAAGGTTTGTCTGAGCGCCGTGCCTTATCGGTTTCTAACTATTTAGCACGTCAAGGGGTATCACCAAGCCGTATTCAAACCTATGGTTATGGCCAAACCCGTCCAGTAGCGGACAATAACTCAGAAGCGGGTCGTCTACAAAATCGCCGCGTTGAGATTCAAATTAATGCGCCAAAACAAGTGAGCTAACGTTTAGTCATTATAGCCATGTTAAAACAAAAATAAGCCAGTATTTATATGCTGGCTTATTTTTTTTGCTTAGACGATTAGGGTAACGGGTAGTATAAATAAGAACGCTATTGATAATTATTATCAATAGCGTTCTAATCCTCAATTATAACTCGAAGAACCTCCTCCTTGCCGATATTTGAGAATAACCTATGGATTTTCACCGCGCTAATACGACTATTTTCGCCTCAAAGCTGTCTAGATTGTCTAGTGCCTTATTCACAGTCGCTCTAACCACTTTACTGCTGACTGGCTGTAGCAAACCTAGCGAAAATACTGACGTGGCAACGGATGCTGCCGTAGTCGCACCCACGACGGGAGACGAGGCAACTATGACGCCTAGTGCTACGGATGCCCATGCGCCGCCAACCGACAAACTACTAGTGAGCTATGCCACGATGGCGCAAACAGCCTATGAGGACGCTTTGAGCGAGGCCAAAAAACTGCAAGCCGCGGTAGACAAATTGGTGGCGCAACCCACTGAGGCGAACTTGATAGCCGCCAAAGCGGCTTATAAAGCCGCACGCCAGCCCTATTCGCAAACCGAAGTTTTCCGTTTTGATGAGGGCTTTGTGACTGCTGACGACGCTAGAGCCATTGGCAGTGTTGATGGTTGGGAGGGTCAAGTCAATGCTTGGCCGTTGGATGAAGCCTTGATTGATTATGTGTCCGATGGTTATGCCGGCGAGTACAAGAGCAAAAACAATATTATTAATTCGGATAACATCAGCGTGGGCAGTGTGCAAAAAGACACTAAGACGATTACTCCCGCACTATTGGCGGACATGAGCGAGATTGGTGGTAGTGAGGCCAATGTGACCACTGGCTATCACGCTATCGAGTTTTTATTATGGGGTCAAGACACCAACGGCGTGGGCGAGGGGGCAGGTAATCGCCCAGTTACAGACTATATGGCCAATGCGCAATGTACCAGTGGCGTGGGCAACCCCAGCGACCCTGCAATTTGTGCCAAACGTGGTGCGTATCTAAAAGCGGCCACCCAGTTATTGGTGGATGATTTAACGGCGATGGTGGCACAGTGGCAACCAAATAGCGAGCATACGCTGCGCAGTGATTTGATGGCACGAAGCGATGCCAATGCGGTGCGCCAAGTGTTTTATCAAATGGGTAGCCTAGCATTAGGCGAGCTTGCCTCCGAGCGTATGCAGGTGGCGTTTGTAACCGGATCAACCGAAGATGAGCATGAGTGTTTTAGCGATTTGACCCATTTAAGCTATGCCAATAACGCGCGTGGTATTGATAACGTGTTTAATGGGCACTATAAAACCGTCTCTGGTCAAACGGTTGGCGGTTATGGGCTCAAACAGTATTTGATTGATTCCCAACAAAGCGATGCCGCCAATCAGTTGGATGCTGACTTTAAAAAAGTGGCCTAAAGCTTTGATGCGATTGTCGACCAAGGCGAAAATAAAGGCGTCAAAATTGACCAAATGATTGCGACTGTCGGGCAGGCTAGTAAAAATGGGGTTTCTGCCGATGTGCAAAACAAACGCCGTGGCATGGTCGAGTCGGCTATTAATAGTCTAAAATCGCTAACAGGATCGATTGAAAACGCTGGCAAAAGTGTGGGGATAGATAATTTAGACGCCGATGCAGGGTCGCAGTTTTAAAATTGCCCAGAGTTCATACGAATAAAGTGCAAATTATTTGAACATTATTTGCCTTGGTTTGTTGACGCAGACGAGGCACGAAACACGAAACACGAAACACTAAACACGAAACATAGACATTAACATAGACATAACCACGCTACCAAGGTTAATTGGGTGGCGTGTTTTTGGCTTTATAGTTACTTCAATAACATTTTTTCACTATTATAGACAAACGGTCATGCAAAATTGCTTAATAAAAACCAGCCGTCAATTACCGCAAGCTTTAAAGGTTTGGCGAACTGTTACCTTGGGTGGTTTGGTTGCAGCAATGAGCCTGTTAATCGCTTGCCAGCCAAATGTAGAGAATGATACTAAGAGTGACACTGGTAACGGCAATGCCAAAACAGTCGGGCAGGGCAATGCGCATGATAGTGATGATGATAGCGATGATGATAGTGATCATGACAACCAAGTGGCTAAACATATTGCATCGACGATGGCCAATGCAGCCAATGCAGCCAATGCATCCGCAGCACTTAGTGCATCAAGACTGCAAACGATTGAAAACTTGGCGGGCGTGCCGATGGCAAAATTGGCAACCTTCGACCCGCAAGAAATCAAGCAGGGCGGCGATACTGGCATTACCATAACCTCAAGCGAGAGTTATTCTAAGCCCTCCTTTAATATTACTGCCTCGCGTAAAGGTAACTTTTTTATCGGCAATGCTTTTTTTAAGCAGCCGTGGGTGGTCGCACCAGCCAGTACCGATAGCCGCGATGGATTAGGGGCATTGTTTAATGTGGCGGCCTGTCAATCTTGCCATATCAAAGATGGGCGGGGTCATGCCCCAATGACTAGCGATGACAGTGCCGATAGCCTGCTGATTCGATTGGCAATGCCAGCAACAACTGCCAAGCAACAACAGCAACTGGCAAATTCGGATATTGAAAAGGTGGCACATCCAGTCTATGGCGGCCAGTTACAAGATAGGGGCATACAAGGTGTGCCTGCAGAAGCTAACATTGCGGTAAGCTGGGCGGATGCACCTGTCACCTTTCAAGATGGCTATGTGATGACGCTACGCCGGCCTACTTTTCAGCTTAAAAACCCCGGGTACGGTGAGTTCGATGTGACTTGATGCTATCGCCCAGAGTGGCGTTGCCAATGATTGGGCTTGGGTTATTAGAGTATATTCCAGCCGATGCTATTAAAGCTCAAGCCGATAGCGACGATAGCAATGGTGATGGTATTAGTGGCAAATACAATTGGGTAGTTGATCCAGAAACCGGTCAAAAAGCGTTAGGCCGTTTTGGTTGGAAAGCGGGGCAAACTCGGCTCATTACCCAAAATATGAGTGCGTTTAATGAAGATATGGGGTTGACCTCACATATTCGTCCGACCGAGTCGTGTATGCGTACCCAAAAGCAATGTGTGGCGGCAACCACAGGGGCGGATGACCAAGGCGATGGCTTGCCCCCGGTTGAGGTGAGTGATGACATTGCCAAGTTTGTCGAATTTTATACCCAAAACCTTGCTGTGCCCAATCGGCGCAATGCTGATGACAAGACGGTATTGGCAGGTAAAAAACGGTTTTATGACATCGGTTGTCAAAATTGCCATACGCCACGCTATCAGCTACCCAAGGGTGAGGATGACCACTTAGAGCAACAGGGTCAAATGATTTATCCTTATACCGATTTGTTATTACATGATATGGGCGCAGATTTGGCCGATAGATCCGTGGCCGGCACCTTGCCAGCAAAAGAGGCGCAAGTGGAGTTTTTAGCCAACAGTTATGAGTGGCGCACGCCGGCATTATGGGGGGTGGGGCTGGCACAAACCGTTGATGCCCAAGCCACCTTTTTGCATGATGGGCGGGCACGCACCTTGATGGAGGCAGTTTTGTGGCATGGCGGGGAGGCGCAATCTCAAAAACAGCAAGTATTGAATTTGGATAAAACAGGCCGTCAACAATTACAGGCGTTTTTACAGTCTTTATAGTGCAACAGTCTTTATAGTTCGTAAGCGTTTAACAGCTCTTTAAAACCGTCTAACAGCCACCCTATTTATCCTGCATAACGCATAACAGTGAGTCGCATAATACTGAGTAATGGTTAACCCTAAAATATCGAGAATTCTATGAAAAAACAGCAACTGGCTGTCCTGCTATTGTCGGCATTAAGTGCCGGCATTGTGATTGGCTGCTCAAAACCTAATGATAGCAGCACAGGATTAGAAACACCGGCAAATGGCAAAAGCAACACGGCGGACGTTGACATGTCTGCAAAGACAGCCACAGACAGTCAGCAGTCTGCTGAAGCCGCAACAAGTACGGGCTCAAATACATCGGTACAAGCGATTGAGTTATCAAAAGAAGCCACCAATGCCTATTTGCAACAGGTCGCTAAAACCCAAATTATTCCAGTTTATCAAAACGTCGCCAAACAAAGCCGGCAATTTGATAGCTTGGCTGCGGACTATTGTCAGCTAGGGACATTAAATAACGAACACGTGCAATTATTGCGGGCGCAATGGCTGGCGCTCGCAACCGCATGGGCGGCAGCAGAGGTGGTCAATTTTGGCCCCGCCATGGACAGCATGAGCAACCTATATATCAACTATTACCCCGACGAGCGGGGGATGGTGCATCAAGGGGTGATTGATTTAATTCAAAACAACCCAGCACTGACCCCAGAACAACTCAGCGCAGAGAGTGCCATTGTGCAAGGTTTACCGGGTATCGAGGATGTGCTGTATCGCAATGAGACCTTAGATGTTGGGCAATGTCAGTATGTAATGAGCGCCAGTGCTGCCCTAAAAGAGCGCCTAACTCAGGTGGAAGACGACTGGCAAACCGCGTCGCAGCAATTGCTAGGTATGGGCGATATGGGCGACGATGCGCCAAACATCGACGGCATTAGCAGTTTAGGTATGAACCGCTGGATTAATTCATTGCTTGCTTTGGTTGAAACCACAAAAAGCCGCTCCCTTGAGCAGCCACTAGGGTTAAGCGGCCATAAAAAAGGTCACCTTCCTGCCGCTGCCGCTGGGCAAAGCCGGGCGATTATTGCGGCAAAAATGGCTGTGTTAAATAAGGCGCTGACCGACCCTGCTTTGGTGGCACTGCTTGCGCAACATGGCCATGACACCATTAGCGATGAGCTGTCCACAGTATTGGCTCAAATAACGGCACTACTTGCCCAGCTTCCTGAAGACATTGGCGATGCTAAGCCCGCGCAGCAGCAAGCCTTGTACGATAAAATGACCAAGCTTACCCAAGTGATTAAGCATAAATTAATGCCTATCCTTGGCGTGCAGGTTGGTTTTAACAGTACGGATGGCGATTAATGGCAGGCGCAAAACAGGCGTTACCAACGGTGAAACAGGTTATCACCACCAGCTTAACCACGGTTGCGCTTAGCAGCCTAGGTACATTGGCTTTGGTCACTGCGCACCATTTAGGACGCAAGCAATATGATAAGCAGGCGCGTTTTGGCGATTATGGCGATGGTGTACGCGCAACTTGGCAACAACTGACTCGAAAGACCAAGGCGACTGCGGTATCGCCCTCTGTCGTCTCACCCTCTGCAGGCTCACCCTGTTGGATAAGCGGCGTTGCCGATTTAAAGTCTAATGACTTTGGCGTGGTTGGCATCAATAGACAGCGTCAAGTTATCTGGCAAACAACGCTGCCCGAGCGGGTTCACGATATTTTGTTACAGCCAAGGTCAAAAGGTCAGCACCACAACCAGCCTGCCGCATCTTTGACATCCTGCCATGTGGCGGTTATGGGGCGGCGGCCAAGCGAGTATTTTTGGATATTGGATAGCTCGAGCGGTGCTATACTGCATCAAATAAACGCCCAGGCAGACCGACATTTTTATGGTCACGGCTGCTATAGTTTGGACGGCAAGATGCTGTATGTGACCGAAAATAATACGGCAACTTATGCAGGGAAGATAGGGGTCTATGACGTCGCCGCTGGCTATAAAAAGGTCCATGAATTTGCGGCATACGGTATCGGCCCGCATGAAATCGTCGTGCATTCTGTTGGCGATAGCGACACTTTAGTCATCGCCAATGGCGGTATCAAAACCGAACGAGCATCACGCGATGAGCTAAACTTAGACACTATGCAGCCCTCACTGGTGTATGTGAATCGGCATACCGGGCAACTGCTGGAGCAGGTTTACCCCGAGCACAATCAAATGAGTGTGCGCCATTTGGCCATGCATCACGATGGCACCGTCGCTATTGGTATTCAGTTTCAAGGCGAGCGGCATCTAAATATACCATTAGTATTGACCCATAAACGTGGGGATACCACTTTCACGCCTTTACAGCTGTCAAGTGATGATAACAAAGGCTGGCATCGCTTTCATCACTATATTGCCAGTATTGCCGTGGATTCAAAGCGCAATTTGATTGCTGTGACCAGCCCTATTGGCGGCTGTGCGGCAGTGTTTGACCTAACAACGACCACCTTAATCGATACGGTGGGGTTGCCCGATTGTGCTGGGGTGGCGGTTTGTCTTCCAGCATCTAGCCTTATTTCTCATGCAGCCTCGCAGTCTAGCAAAACAGAGGACACAAGCTTTATCATTAGCGATGGCCAAGGGTATTTAACCAAACTTAGCGTGATTAGCGAATCCAATAAGCAAATTCTAACCACGGATAAACTGTTACAGCCCTTTGCTTTTGACAATCATCTTAAACAACTTTAGTATGATGGTTTTTCTCTATTAATTGCAACCCATTGCCACGACTTATGCCCACCGCCCAATACCAAAACCTTAAACAACAATTACAACAAGCTGATATTGAGCTGGTTATCACTCGCAAACGGGTTAAAAACATTAACTTCCGCCTTAAGCCTAATAAACTGCTGGTGTCTGCCCCTTATCATGTGAGCGATGCTAATATCGCTTATGCAATTCATAATCGCTTAGATTGGGTTATCAGCCAACATAGGCGTGTTTTACAGCGTCATCAGCAGTCACCAACTGCCGCCTTGCCGCAACAAAGTCAAACTGCTTGGTACTTATGGGGTGACGCAAAAGCGCAACCTGTTAGTGAAACGCAGCGGCTGGTTATTTATCGCCAAGCGCTACAGTCTGCCATGCCAGACCTGTTTGCTAAATGGCAACCCATTGTCGGTAAAACCGCCAATGAGACCCGTATCAAAAAAATGACCACGCGTTGGGGCAGCTGCAACACCAAAGCCAAGCGAGTCTGGTTGTCGGTTTATCTGCCAGCGTATCCAATTGAATGCACCGAATACGTGATTGTGCACGAGCTTTGCCATTTGCATCACGCCAATCATAGCTCAGCATTTTGGGCAGAAGTAGAACGGGCGATGCCAGAGTATCAACGTTGGCATGATAGGCTGGCGGGCAAGACGGGTAGTGTGGATTAATGCGTGTGGACTAATAGGTGTGGATTGATGTAGACGTTTCAGCTTTGAGTGTTGCGGGTTTTTTTAGGCTAAGTGGTTTTTTTAGGGCAAGTGGTTTTGTTAGATTAAGTGGCTAGCCACTCAAGTTCTCTTTGAATATTGTTTCTAGCCTGTGCCTCAAACCGCTTAAAGAATTCAGCGCTAAAATATAGTCGCTTTCTTACCTTAACGACTTTGCAATATGGCTGCCCTGTTATAAGGCAACCTATTTACAGCACATTTTAGCCCGCATCTTGAGCGGCTTGTAGTACCTGTTTAAACAGGTTGCCCAATAAATTCACATCATCCACTCGGGCATAATTGAGCCGAGTGACAAACGCAATGCGTCGGTGCGGCCCTTTTTCCGCCAAGGGTATGGTCACCAAATCATCATTTTGATGATGCACCTGCTGCAAGGCCATTTCAGGGATTAACGTGGTGCCCATCCCCGCAATCGCCATTTGAATCAACGTATTTAAACTGGCATCCGCAAAGCTAGACTTAAAATCATCGCGCTCAAAAGCGCATACCGATAAGGCGTGATCGGTTAAACAATGCCCCTCACCCAACAACATCAGGTTAGCGCCGCTCAATTCGTCCGAGCTTATCGTGTTCAGCGTGGCTAACGGCGCATCGCTTGGAAAAATAGCGTAAAAGCTCTCTTGCCAAAACTCAAACGTATGTAGCCCATCTACAGGATAGGGCAGGGCGATAATAGCCGTATCGATATGGCCGTAGCGTACCTGCTCTAATAAGCGTTCGGTTTGGCGCTCAACCACAGTCAGATGAAAATCAGGGTATTGTGCTTTTAATGGCGGCAACACTTTGGGCAACAAATAGGGCGCAATGGTCGGGATAATGCCCACCGTCATCGGATACGCCAGCGGCGTTTGGTGGCTTTGCGCCCGAGTGGTTAAGTCGTTTATTTCAGAAAATACGCGCCGGGCTCGGATTAAGATGTCCTCACCGATAGGGGTGATGAGCACTTGCTTGTTATTGCGCTCAAAAATTTGGGTATCCAATTGTTTTTCTAACTCGGCGATACCTAGGCTTAAAGCGGATTGCGAAATATTGCAATCCTCTGCCGCTCTTTTGAAGTGGCGATGTTTGGCAACGGCAATGGCAAACTCTAACTGGCGTAAGGTAATCATGTCAGATCTCGTAAGGTAGGTGTTGGCGTGCAGTGCCTAGTTCTATTATCTAGTCTTATAACGCAGTTCTATAACCCAGTTATAGTATCTAGGCATAGTATCTAGGCATAGTATCTAGTAAAGTAAGGTGCTAAGCCAACTAAGCAACGGTATATGATACAAGCTATGGCTCAATACATAAAGAACAGTACTGTCGTTGATTGATAAAACAAAACAACACCTTCAAGTCTTTAAATTTGAGTAAACATAATCTTTTGCTACAATAACCATTGTCAGCTGATGGGTTACTTAAGAAACGATAGGGTTAAGCGGTTGTTCAGCGATACTTAGCTTGTACTCAGTGATAATAACGTTGTTAGCGCCATGTTCGCAATGTCACTTGTGTTATAAGGATAAGGTATACAAAGCTATACGCAATCGCCATAAATAGTAACGTCATATTGCTGTCACAGCGCTATGATAACGTAAGTTGCTCTTAGCTTATTTGGCCTAAGCACCACAAAAGATTATTTGTCCATCAACCCACTTAAAAAAGGAAGCAAAACATGACTTCAATTATTAATCAAACGATTCCAGAATTTTCTACCGAAGCTTTTGTAAACGGTGAGTTTAAAACCATCACCTCGAACGACGTTAAAGGCAACTGGGCGATTTTTATGTTTTATCCCCATGACTTTACCTTTGTTTGCCCCACTGAATTAGAAGATATGGCGAATCACTACGAAGAGCTTAAAGGTCTGGGCGTTGAAGTGTATGCGGTATCTACCGATTCACATTTTGTGCATAAAGCATGGCACGATGCGTCTGAAGCCATTGGTAAAGTAACGTATCCTATGCTAGGTGATGGTACTGGTAATATCGCCCGTGGCTTTAATGTGTTGATTGAAGAAGATCACGCTGCGCTACGTGGTACTTTCCTAGTAGACCCAGATGGTATCGTTAAAGTTGCCGAAATCCATGACCTAGGTATTGGCCGTAGTGCAAAAGACATGGTACGCAAGGTGAAAGCGGCACAATATGTGCGTGATAATGATGGCGAAGTGTGCCCAGCCGCTTGGGAACAAGGGCAAAATACGTTAAAGCCAAGCCTTGATTTGGTTGGTAAAATTTAACCTGTTGATTAAGTAGTGCCTTGTTTTAGCGCATCTGTTGTTCACAAGCAAAAACCCCACTGAGTCATCAGTGGGGTTTTTTTATAAGATGAGTTTTTTAGATAACATTGATAACATTGATAATACTGATAACATCGGTAGCAATGGCAAGTTTTAAATATCAATATCCACCGTATTGCTGGGCTGATTGTTAATAGCCTTAGTATTAATAGATTCAGTCACTTCAAGAATCGTTGTCTCGTTGGTTCTATCGAGATACTTTTGCGATTTCTCAACTTCCATACTTAACGTATCCACGGTTTGTTTCATGCTGTCTAAAGCCTGCACCTTGTATTCGCTAATCATATCCATCGTCTCATAAACATTGTTAAACGCATTTTGCAGTTTATCGAGCTCAATGGTACTGCTGGTCGCTTGCTCGTGTATAAGAGTCGATTGGCGTTTCATCATCGCTGAAGTAGATTCAATTAAGCTACTGGTGGTGCTATTTAGTGCGGTGATTTGGTCAAGCACTAATTTTTGATTGGTCATGGCTTGCGCCACCACAACCGCAGTACGCAGTGCTGATATTGTGGTGGTCGTTGCTCTATCTACCCCTTTAATCAGCTCTAAGTTGTTACGGCGAATAGTATCAAGGGCTAAATAACCTTGAATATTAACCGCCAATTGGGTTAAAAAGTCGGTGTTTTTTTGGCGCACATAAAACAGCATTTCTTCTTTAATAATACGGGCTTTTTCGGGGTCAGTCGCTTCAATCTGATGCACCTTGCTTTCTAATTGCTCGTCAATTTTTTTACCGATATACACAAACTGGCGAATCTGCTCCATCAAATTCCACATATTGACTTTTTCTTGCTCAATCATCGCATTGTCTTTCATCAGCTCATCTTTACCATTGTAAAGACTGGTCACCACCGCATTAATATGGGTTTGTGAGGATTCATACTGACGAAAGTAATCTTGCACTTTGTTGCCAAATGGAATCAAGCCAAACAGTTTGCGTGAGCTGGTCAACTGCTTTTTGCTGGGGTCCAAATCCTCAACAATCCCACGTAATTCGGTGAGTGACTTGGCAATGGGTGAGTTATCAAACAAGCCCTTGCTTAAACTTTTTGCTGGCAAATCCAGCATCCGGTTCGATACCTGCGCCGACTCGCGAATCTCTTTGTTACCCAAGTTATGAATCGACTGAACTTTTTGTTTAAACTCATCACTTTGTACGGGGCTGGTAATCACGTTGTCAATAAACGCATCCACTTTGGCATCGAGCTCGGGGATGTCGCTTGGGTCGAGCTTAACCATTTGGTCGGCTTCAGACGTCGGCACTTCTTTGACTGCCTCTGGTGGCACTAAGCTCATTGAAGGCGTTTTCGCGCTGGCGGGTGGGGTTAATTCTTGCATAAATGAATCCTTTTAGTATGAATGGTCACAGCATGAAAAAATGGTTGATACAGGCTATATCAATCAAGCGTTTAAACCGTATAGCGATCGCCATTGTATAGCGCTATTAGTTATAGTCGTACTATAGCAAACCCATGCGACGAATAAAGCCAAAAAGTGTAGAGTAACCGTATCTTTATTGCCATAGATAGCTATGCACTAGCAGCCAAAGCGCAGCGCTAAAACTCAGAGGCACTAGAGCCAATACGGCTTTGCAAAAAGCGTTGGTTCGCCAGCAGCGATTGCGCATCATTTTTAAAAATACTGTGGGTAATATCTTGCAGGCCGTTATCTAGTAAGACCAGTTGTTCGATTAACAAGGTTTTGGCCGTTTTACCGTTATCTAGCGGATGCATATTGGCATAGGCGGTTGGCAGGCGCAGATAATTTTCTAAAGTAGTCGGCAAGTAGTCAAAGACGGCTTGTTTTACGGTGTGTAAGTCTTGGTTTGCAAATTTTCCTGATACCAAATGCGGCAATACCGATAGCACCAAAGCCTCGATGTTTTGCACATGGGTATAGGCCGCATCGGGAATACGGCCTTTAACCTGCTTAGACAGCTTTTTAAGCTCGTTAGCGATGTCCTCAGCAGTCACGGTTCGCTCAAATTGTAAATCGGCTTGGTTGTTCTGCACCCACCAACCCATTATCCAGCCTAACAAATATAAGCCTAAACACAGGGGTATCCATAAGGGTATCCAAAAGAGGGTAGGCAGCGCATTACCAGAAATCATCAATGCCGCTTGTAAAAACAGCCCAATCAAACTAAACGCCAAGCCATAGATATTAGGCAAGCCATAAAAAAAGAACCAAAATTTATTCATAATATGTGCATACTTTTAGACCATAAACATTGAAGAATAATCCCAAAATAACGCCTATTGGCTTATTGATAGCCACGTATCTCTCTAAACACCGCGGTTAAGTTACTGTGGCGACCATCAAACACCTTGCCGCCTGTTAATTGTGCCACTTGCTGCATTTCGGACTCATCGGCATCGCCAAACAATACCACAAAGGTTTTGATATTTTGTTGAGCAGCGGGCATCTGACGATACGCCGCCTCAAAATCTTGATAACTGATACCGTCTTCATTATTGCCATCGGTCATCAGCACAATGCTGTAATAGTAAGGCGGGGCATCCTGTGCAGACTGTGGATGCCGTGCCTCGTTTTTTTGTCGTTGTTGATAAATAGACTGATACCCCTGTTGCAGGGCGCTATAAATAGCGGTGCCGCCCTTTGGGGTCAACGTGTCGATATCATGGCGTAATTTAGCCAAATTGTTGTCATCAATCGGATAGATCTGCAGCTCATAAGTTATATTACTAAAAGGTTGCAAGCCAACCACTTCATTTTTAGAGAACTTAGTAAACTGATTGCCAGCCGTGGCACTGCCCAAACTCGCAGGAGTGTTAGGTGTAGCAGTGGCATTCTGACCGGTTAAATCCAATAGCGCCCCTTTTAATTGGGCAATCCCCTCACCACGCATCGACCCCGATGTGTCTAACACAAACACCGAATAGGCTGGGTTACGCAGCTCATTGGCAAAATCAACCAGCAAGGCATCAATGAGCTGGCGGGAATTTGGAAAAGGTAGCTCGACCAATAAGCCCGAATAAAAATTATCAGTGAGCGCAACCTCGGTGTTAACGGGCCGGCGATGGGTGTCCTGCATTAACCGTTGCTGCATCGGCGCAGATTTTAAATAATCAACCACCTTGTCATAACTGTCTTTTTTGGCAAAGTTGAGTAGGGTAAACGGATAGTCGGCAGTGACGATACCTTCGGTCGGAAACACCAATACTAATGGCTCACGCAAACGCTTGCTTTGATTCAGCTGCATCAATACCGATTCATAATTGATGATGGCATCAAGCTGGTCTTGCTCATCCACATAGGCATCGGCAAGCCAGCCCGAGCTACCCGAGGTCAACCCTTGACCCCGAAAAAAATCTTTCAACTTTGGTTTGGCGATGGCGATATCCTCGGCAGTGGGCGCATCGGTCGAGCCGGAAAACGCCGAAGTCACCCCCATCAACGCCGTAAACCCAGAGTTACTGGCCGCAGGATTGGTCATGGCGTACTTTAACTTGCCAGATTTTGCCGCATCGGCAATCGTGCCCCAAGTAATGTTGGGCTTTACCGCACCGCTATCTGTCAACCAACCCAACGCTTCTGCTTTACTTTGCTTGACGCCCATCACCACCGGCGATAGCATAATCGGCGTTTGTGCCTTGATTTTATCGCGGTTAACCAGGCTTAAATATTTGCCATGCGAAAACCAGGCAGTATCAGCATTTGCGCCTTGACTGATGGCGTTAACCCCGTCTAGCGTGCCGGTATAGTTCAGCTTTAATTCAATACCCGTATGCTGCTTAATATCCGGTAAAAAAGGCTCAATGTCTTTTAATTCCGAGCCGGCCAGTACGGTTAACACCGCAGGGTTATCGCTATCGGCAAGGGTATTGGCTGAGTTTGCAGCGTCGACTGTGCTGTCTGTTGGTGCATCGCCACAGCCGGTCATTAACAGGCTGCCTGCGAGTAACAGGGGTACACTGCAGCAAAGCTTAAGCTTAGAAAGATTGCCAATAATGCGCCCGGTGTTACTTAGTAAACTAGCCGCCATAATACTCGCCTTGTTAATTATGTTATCTTGGTTGGCTGCTGCTGACTGTTTTGGTTACTATTTTTGGTTAGTATACTGAATCTCGTTTTTAACTTAATTCTTAACTCATTTTAATTCACCGTAGGCTGGTCCTTTTAGCCCAACAAATCAAGAATTTATATCAAAAATGCTGGGCTAAAGCCACAGCCTACGTTAAACGTTGAGAATGAGGTATATGGATTAATACCCTAGTTACTGGGCAAGGCTTTTCTCAATACTCTCAATCATCGTCTCTAGCACCTCATAGCTTGGCGTATCAATCACCTCATTAATACTGGGCGGCACATTCTTAAGGTTATGAGCTTCTAGGTTTTTTTGAAAATCCGCCACCAGTGTGGCGTTGTTGCTGCGGTAGCCATGTTGAATCGCCAGTTTTTGCAGCTCAATATCATTGGTTAACGCCTCACCCAATGCTTTGCCCTGTTTTGTCATCGCCAATAGCGTATGCTGGGTAAAAATAGTGGGCTCGGGGTAGAGTAATACCATATCGTCACGCACACCGCCATTATCCAAACTGGCTTGATGCAAGTATTGCGACTCATAAATCATCACCATCGGCGAGTTGCCCATGCCTTTAAGCAAATAATCTTCAAATGGGGTGGCAGAGGAACCTGCCAAAAACCCTTGATTGGCAAATAGGGGCAATATTTCGGGCAGTACCTTCGCTATTTGCTGCTGATTGGTCACTATTTGGTCGTCGTTGCTTAGGTAGCTGGCAAGGCTTAGGTACATGGCCGCAGAGTTTGATGAGCGAATGTCGGTCGTATTCACTAATATTTGGCGGCTAATGTCAAACCCGTCATTATTAGGTAAGTCTTTCCAGCGGGTTTGCGCTTTCATTAAGGCCAACAGTTTTTGCATATCCAAAACCGCATAATAAGTGCCTTTTTTACGCACAATGCCATTTTTTTCTAACACGTCTACCACCGGTTGCCAGCTGGCAATGGTCATTGGGGTAAAAAAGACACGGTAACTCTCAAGGACGGGATAATTATCTTTAATGTTTTGCGCCGCTGGCGTGCCGGCAGGAAAGGCAAAATCGTAACTTGTTACCGAACCCTTAGCGCCCCCTGTTGTTGCGATACGTCTTGAGCCAACTTTTTCAAAGTTAACGCTCAACTGATATTTCTCTTGCAAAATACGCTGCACATTGGGATCATTAAAAAAGTCTTCTTTTTCAGAGCCAATAAGTCCCGATACTGTGGTAATCGGTATGGGGGCATTTAGGGTAGCTTGTTGCTCGGCGGCTAATAAATTGGCCTCTTTTTGATTTTGCATATAAAAAAACGAGATAACCGCAACGGTAGTGATGACCAGAAATAATAACAGAGGTGCAATAATTTTTTTCAAAAGTAGGGTCTCAACTTATCATAAATAGTCTATGTATTACTTTTAATAGTAGTATCCTTAGTCAGCTTATGCAAATCATATTTCAATTTGATGACATAGGTAGAAAAGCAACCTGAAAAAAAAGATAACCCAATATGAAACAAAAAAGCCACATCATAAAATGACGTGGCTTAAGGGGTTTAGCTTTAGTAGCTAACACTAATATCTAAATAGCACTCGACCTAAGCAATATTCGCTTGAGATACGTTTAGACTATAACCTATTTCTTGCGTGTCGGTCCCAGCAACATACCCATTTGCCGACCTTCCATCTTAGGCGGCTGTTCCACATTGGCAACATCAGCAGTATCTTCAATAATACGCTCAAGCTGTTTACGCCCAATTTCCTGATGCGCCATTTCACGGCCACGAAAACGGATGGTGACTTTCACTTTATCCTGATCTTCCAAAAAGCTGACGATTTTACGCAGTTTTACTTGATAATCTGCATCTTCAGTGCTCGGGCGAAGTTTCATCTCTTTAAGCTGTGTCTGCTTTTGGTTTTTCTTGGCCTCTTTCGCCTTTTGCTTTTGGTCATACAAATAACGTTTGTAATCCATCACCTTACACACAGGTGGCTCGGCTTCGGGCACCAGCTCTACGAGATCCATATTCGCAGCACGGGCAGCAGCACGCGCGGTATCGATATCGACAACGCCCATCTGCTCGCCATCTTCTTTCACTAAGCGAACTTCTTTTAGCTGAATCTCTTCGTTAATGTTTAAACGGTTTGACTGTTTAATAGGTATTACTCCTGATCAATTTTTGGGGGTAGTCGACCCTTTTGGTCAACTGCTTGCTGTACTAAATGCACAAAGTCGGCTGTGGACATCACGCCTAAGTTGTCACCCTCTCGAGTACGCACGTTTACTTGCCCGGACGCAACTTCTTTATCCCCTAATACTAGCATATAAGGGATACGCTCTAACGTTCTTTCTCGTATCTTAAATCCAATCTTCTCATTACGCAAGTCGCTAATCGCACGCAAACCTGCTGTTTTAAGGTCACGTACCACGCTCTCACATGCATCCGCCTGATTGTCAGTGATATTCATCACCACCACTTGCTGCGGGGCTAACCAAACCGGCATCCAGCCAGCATAATGCTCAATTAAAATGCCGATAAAACGCTCAAACGACCCCAAAATAGCCCGATGCAGCATAATCGGGGTTTCACGCTCGTTGTTGTCGTTGACAAACTCTGCCTCTAAGCGTTCAGGCATATTCGGGTCAACCTGAATCGTGCCACATTGCCAAACACGGCTTAGACTATCGCGCAAACTAAACTCGATTTTCGGGCCATAAAATGCGCCCTCACCTGGCAAATATTCCCAATCGAGTCCCGAGCTATCAAGTGCATCCGCCAATGCTTTTTCGGCAAAATCCCACGACTCATCACTGCCCACCCGTTTTTCAGGACGAGTCGACAGTTTCATTTCAATCTTATCGAAGCCAAAGTCTTGATATACAGCAAGGGTCAGCTTAATAAAATCCGCCACTTCCTGCTGAATTTGCGCCTGGGTACAAAAAATATGCGCATCATCTTGGGTAAAACCACGCACCCGCATCAAACCATGCAGTGAGCCTGATGGCTCATTACGATGACACGAGCCAAACTCCGCCATACGTAGTGGCAAATCCCGATACGACTTTAAACCTTGATTAAACACCTGAATATGACAGGGGCAATTCATCGGCTTCACCGCATAATCACGGTTTTCGCTTGAAGTGGTAAACATATTGGCAGCATAATTGCCCCAATGCCCCGATTTTTCCCACAAGCTTTTATCAACAATTTGTGGCGTCTTAATTTCTTGGTAGCCGTTGTCTTTTTGCACCTTACGCATATATTGCTCAAGCACCTGATAAATCGTCCAGCCATTTGGATGCCAAAATACCATACCCGGCGCTTGCTCTTGCATATGAAACAAATTTAATGCTTTACCAATTTTGCGATGGTCACGCTTTTCGGCCTCTTCAATACGTTCAATATAGGCCTTAAGCTCTTTTTTATCCGCCCAAGCCGTGCCATAAATACGTTGCAGCTGCTCATTTTTCGCATCGCCACGCCAATACGCACCGCTCATCTTGGTTAGCTGAAACACTTTTAAAAATCGAGTGTTCGGCACATGCGGCCCACGGCACATATCCACATATTCCTGATGATAATACAACCCAAACGCTTCCTCACCCGGCATATCATTAATCAGCTTTAGCTTATAATCCTCACCACGCTCTGCAAAAATCTTAATCGCCTCAGCACGCGGCGTTATCTTTTTAATCACCTCATAGTTTTGCTTAATCAGCTCGCCCATACGCTGTTGGATAGCCTCCATATGCTCGGGCGTAAATGGCGTCTCGCTATAAATATCGTAATAAAACCCATCTTCAATAACCGGACCAATCACCATCTTCACGTCAGGATACAACTGCTTAACCGCATGCCCGAGCAAATGAGCGCATGAGTGGCGAATAATGTCCACCCCATCGCTATCCTTTGCCGTCACAATTTCTACCGCCGCATCATGCGTTATCGGGTCGCTGGCATCCACCAATTGTCCATCCACACGGCCGGCAATCGTTGCTTTAGCAAGGCCGGGGCCAATACTCTCGGCAACTTGCAGCACCGATGTTGCGCCCTCAAACTCTCTTACACTGCCATCGGGTAACGTAATTGCAACCATAAATATATCCAAAAGTTATCGCTAAATTTATTGCTCAAAAAACTATCCAATCACCAACATAGCCCAACCAACTAACTAAGTCCAACTAGACTATAAGTATCAAAATAAGTATCAAAATGCCAGAGTCCGTAAGACAATCTATAGACTTATATGGTTCTATAGACTTATATGGTGATGCTCAGTGCCGATTAAAACCAAAAAACCGACAAGAATGCCAGTTTAGCGTCATGATTGCATATTATCGCCTTAATATAAACCGTTTTTTATCACAATCCGCTGTTTTTGAGGCTTTAAATCTGCAAGGACTTTATTTGCAAGGACTTTATAGGTAACTACAAATTTTCTATTTTGATATAGATATTGCTAAAGCCCATCCCGCTTTTCGCTACTATCTTGGCTGGCACAGGGGCAGGCACTACTGGCAAGAGTCGTTCCTGTTGCCTC
>JAGLBE010000219.1 GCA_018260445.1 Psychrobacter sp. | reverse complement strand
GAAATTAATTAAAAGAAAAGAAATTAATTAAAAATTGAAGATGGCGAAGAAGACAAAGCCTTCTCTCTCGAAGGGATCACTTTCTCGGAAACGAGAATCGTGGGACAACAGAAAAGGCGAAAAATTAAAATAACAATTAAACTTAATTCCCTCCCTTCCCCCCTTCTTCTCCTCCTCTTTCCCCCCTTTCGGCCCTTTTTTAATTCAATTCCTTTTCTAATTCAATTCCAATCCAGTAAAAAAAAAATTAAATTGAAAACAATTAAACATGAATAGAATCGCCTTTACAGTATGTATAGGTAATAGGTAATAGAATTTTAATAAATTATTATGATTATTATTTTAATCTGTCGTAATTAATTTAACAACCATAATACCTTATTAATAATTAGAAACTCAATTATTAGTTTTTAAATTTAAAAAAATCAATAATTAGAGGCTAAAAAGACAATTCAAGCGAAATGCAGCTTTTTTTAAACGAGTTCACTGTAGATTACATTAACAAATGTTCCACTGATATTAGAAATTATTTGAAATAATTTTTAAGTTGAACCTC
>JAGLBE010000217.1:282-557 GCA_018260445.1 Psychrobacter sp. | reverse complement strand
GAGGCGTAAGCTCCGCCCACCGCCCACCGCCCTCCCAGGCTCCGCCCACCGCCGTCCCACCCGGAGTGGAGGGGGCGGGGCCAGAGGGGAAATCCCATCGGCCTAAAAAATCTTTTTTTTTTCTAAATTTATTTATTTATTTATTTATTCTGCAATCGGTTTTTACGAAAATTGAATTGTTTCTTGATTAATTAATTAATTTTATTTTTCTTTTTTTTGTCGAAATTCGTCAGGAATGGAATCCCCTCCCCTCTCTCCCTTTCTCCCCCCGTAGG
>JAGLBE010000217.1:0-272 GCA_018260445.1 Psychrobacter sp. | reverse complement strand
CGGGGAACAACCCCCCCCCCCCCCCCCGAAAGCGACTAAATTTTCATTCTCCCGATCGTCGTATTTTATTAATTTATTTTTGCCTCCCACTCTAATTTATTGTCCGTTCAATTTATTTATCGATTAATTAATTTATTTATTTATTTATTCATTGACGCTAATCGAAAACGCTTTTTAAAATCAATTAAAAAAAAAAAAAAACAAGAAGAAAAAAAACGCCCCCCAAAAAAAATTGCTTTCGTCTCCCCGAGGTCGATCGATCGATCGAGGGG
>JAGLBE010000216.1 GCA_018260445.1 Psychrobacter sp. | reverse complement strand
AAAGATTTTTTTGGTAAGACGACGTTTGATATAAGCAGGCGTTGACATGAGGCTTCTCAGTTAGCTAAATAGTGAAGATAGAGGTGATTGGAGCAAACAGCTTTTAACACATTGTTTTTCACAAATAGCTTTCTAACGAATAGCTTCTAACGAATAAAGACGGGAATAAACACGAATACGGCTAACCGGCAACGTCAAATAGGGTCGTAGTCATAGGCCACCAAATTCTACTCGATGGCTGACCCGACATTGTTTAAACCGACGGCCGAGCCCACATTGTTCACAGCACCGTCACTGCTGCCCGTGTTGCTATTATTCGAATTATTATTTATGTTGCTGTTGCTATTATTCGTATTGCTATTATTCGTATCATCAATTGTGACAGCACTGCCGTTATTTGGGATGCTATTAAGATTGGGATTGGCATTAGGATTGCTAGTGATGCTGTTATTATTGATGCTGTCAGTATTGATACTGTTATTGCTACCAAGCGCGGCGCCTGCCGATTGCTCGCTGTCCGATAGTTCCTCAACCGGAGTGACGCTTTCAGTCTTGTTGCT
>JAGLBE010000215.1:287-562 GCA_018260445.1 Psychrobacter sp. | reverse complement strand
TTTTTGATTTAAAAAAGGCTTTTAAATCTAAGCTTTTGTTATCAAAGTAATAAAAAGTTCACTTATAAACGCATACCTCGTCGATTTCAAATAGAAATTTATGTTATTTATTTGAAGTATCATTGAAATTTATTTATTTATTTATTAATTGGGTTGCAAATTTTTAGATACATTTTAGACTTTTTTATAATATTATAAAAGATAATTTTAGAATTTATCTCAAGCCTAATGCCATTTTCTCTCTCCACCGGCTATTATCCTTATAATCAACCGAT
>JAGLBE010000215.1:0-277 GCA_018260445.1 Psychrobacter sp. | reverse complement strand
TTTTTATTAATACTCAACCAAAGGTAATCTATCCCGAAGCTCGTGCGACCTTCATATAGGTCTCATAATCTACATATAATATATATATATACTTACATAAGTACATATATCTACTAATAAATTATTTTTATTTATTTATTTATTTATTTAATTATTTGAAATTGTTAAGGGGTAAGAAAGTCCGGTAATCAATTCGATCGAATCGCGATGGTCAAATTGACTTGCACAGATTCAAAGTCTGAATTCCCGATTAGCTTCATTTCTGCATTGGAAGTTC
>JAGLBE010000213.1 GCA_018260445.1 Psychrobacter sp. | reverse complement strand
AAAAACTAAGAGTAAAAGTAATGGTGAATAATAATTGTTTTTTTTTTTTTTAAATATATTTTAAAGATTGGATGGTTTTTTAATAATATTATTGTTGCGTTGTTCTTGTTGTTGTAGTCGTTGTTGTTGTTGTTATTGTTGTTGTCAATGGTAAGAATTTTCGTTGATTACGAACTTGTCGCCATTTGCAAACGTGTATGAAATTGTTGTTAAAAAATAATTGTCTGTTTTATATTTTAAATATTGGATGATTTATTATTATTGTTGTTGTTGTTGTTGTTGTTGTTGTCAGTAGTAAGAATTTTCGTTGATTACGAAATTGTCGCTATTTCAAAACTTTTATGAAATTGTTGCTAAAAAATAATTGTCTGTTTTATATTTTAAACATTGGATGGTTTATTATTGTCGTTGTTGTTGTTGTTGTTGTTGTTGCTGATGTTGTTGTTGTTCACAGTAAGGATTATTCGATTGTGAAATCAAATATCGCTAAACTGGCGATAAACTTGCAAGAAATTAACGCAAATCTAATTTGTTTTTTATTTTATTTTTTATATTTTATGCA
>JAGLBE010000212.1:287-562 GCA_018260445.1 Psychrobacter sp. | reverse complement strand
AAAAAACAATTTTTTTTTCTCCTTTCGATTTCCACAGGAGTTCAAAGTTCAATTCCGTTGCCAGAATGCCGAAACCTCCTTTTCTATTGATCTTTCAGCCGCCCCTGTCAAAAATTACTCAGAAATTTTTATTTTTATTTTTTTTCATTCAAATACCAGAAAGTTTTGGGTCGCCGTCGCACTTTCTCTCAACTCGTCTCAGAATTTAATGCTGAGAATCTGGAAGAAAAAGCGAAAGGGAGGGGGGGAAAACATTTTTTTATTTTTTTTAAAGG
>JAGLBE010000212.1:0-277 GCA_018260445.1 Psychrobacter sp. | reverse complement strand
AATTTCCGAAAAGTTTTCAGAGTTGACAAAGAAGCTGGCTATGCCAAGTCATTTCGATTCTTCCTTTCAATTGCAATTTAAGTTTTGATAAATTTGTTTTGAGTTAACATAAAGAAAAAAAAAATAGAAAGTTTTATTTTTATTTTTATTTTGTAATGAAAAGTAGATTTTTGACGTTACGAAATGGTTTCGGTTGACTCGCCTTTTTTTTTAATGGATTTTTTCAATTTCGAATCTGCAGCATTCAAATAAAAATAATCAAAGACCCGAAAACGCA
>JAGLBE010000211.1 GCA_018260445.1 Psychrobacter sp. | reverse complement strand
TCGCTTCACCCGATTTAGCCTCGCACCTAGAATTGTTAGAGGCAGGGGGGCTTATTGCTTTGCCACCCCAATTTTTTAAACCAGTTTCTGGGCTTGACCCTATTATGGGAGACCAGCCAGACGCTACTGCGTTAATCTCTAAGCCCCACCTCGACACCGTGCAGGAGCCTATGTCTCCTACTGCTAAAAAAATAACGCTTAACAGGGTTGAGCAGCATACCAACGTGGGCGACCCTGTTTTACAAGCCGCTACAGCGCCACACACTAAGGCAATACTGCTACCTCTAACCAACATGCCCCTTTTGGATTTATCCGATATCCATCCTGTTTGTTTGCAGCATCCAACCTTGACTCGTTATGGTTTTAATCTGCATACCAACCATCCTCATGTGCAGCCAACTGTGTCCAAGGGCAAGCGGCAAAATGGAGAGGTAGAAAGTAAAGCGTTAGCAACGACGATGCCCGAGATTAACAACGATATCTTCTCGCCCAATTGGGAAGTGATTTTGTACCCCGACCGCTTTGATAATGGCGTCGATTCGTTGGCGATTGATAGGTTAGC
>JAGLBE010000210.1:286-563 GCA_018260445.1 Psychrobacter sp. | reverse complement strand
CCGAAAATCGATTTGAATTCGATTGATTTCGATTTCCTATTTATTTTCTCATAAAATAATAGAAATTACGGGGGGGAGGCGAAAAAATTGAAAATGACATAGTTCGCCACATTCGTCCGCCACGAAATTTTATTTATTTATTTATTAACTTATTTAATTCGACGTCCATCACTTATTATTTTCTTTCAACTATCAAATTCATTGAATAATAAAAATAATATTAATAATAATGATGATGATGATAACAATATTAGTTCAACGGTCAGCCTTGAACACT
>JAGLBE010000210.1:0-276 GCA_018260445.1 Psychrobacter sp. | reverse complement strand
TTGTTTCCTCTATGGAATTCGTTATTAATAAAAATAATAATTATTATTATAATGATAATAGTAATAAGAATTTAAGGAATAGAACGGGTCAGACTTAAACACTTTTGAAAGAATTCATTTGAATATATTATTTATTTATTTATTTATTCTCATTTATTATGTTTATTTATTTCGACGTCATCGCTTATTTTGTTTAGCCAAACGAATTCATTAATAATTAAATTCAATAACACATTTAAAAATAAAGAAATAAAATTTAAAAAAATAAAAACAATA
>JAGLBE010000020.1 GCA_018260445.1 Psychrobacter sp. | reverse complement strand
ATCGTGCACCGATGTTGACGATGTTGACGATGCTGGTTGGCTACCGCTGCTAACGCTAGCATTGTTATCGATATCGGTAATTGCAAGCTTTGATGGATGCTTTGATGGATGCTTTGATGGATGCTTTGATGGATGATTTGATGGATAGACATTCGCAGCGCCGGCGGCTAGGGGCGGTTGGATAGCCAGCATTTTTGGGTTCAAATGGCAATACTTATCGCTAATGACATCGATACGCGCACCGCCCCATTGCAAAGGTGTCATTGCATCGTATTGCTGCGCGGTTAAAACAGATACGCTGTTTTTATCTGTGTGGTTATATTTATAGTTATCGTTATTATTATCGCTATCGCTATCGTTGCCAGTAGTCTGATTGACCACAGCGTGGATGACTTCTTTGGCAAGATTAAAATGGCGGCCATAGGTTTTGATTTGACTGCCTTGTACCTCACTGCCTTGCGACTCACTAGCATTTTCAGCACTGTTTCGATAACTGCTCAAAGCCACATGCTCGTTAAAAATATCACTGGGGTGCTGATAATCAAAACCAGATAGCCCCATACGTTTAGCGACTTGAGACAGTATCCACCAATCTGGTTTTGCCTCGCCTACGGGCTCCAGCAAACGACGCTGGCGGGTGATGCGCCGCTCTGAATTAGTCACTGTGCCAGACTTTTCGCCCCAGCCTTGCGCTGGCAATACGATATCGGCACATCGAATGGTATCGCTGTCTTTGGAGCACTCTGACACAATCACCAAATCGCACTCGGCCAATGCTTGGCGGAACTTATCGGCCTCGGGCAAGCTGACCACAGGATTGGTAGCCATAATCCATATCGCTTTAATGCGTCCGTCTAATATGGCATCGGCAGCATCACACGCTTTCACCCCAACATGCGGCGCTATGGCTTGTGGGGTTTGCCAAAAGTCTGCTACCAGCGCTCGATGCGACACATCACCAAGGTCTAAATGCGCCGCCAATAAGTTAGCCAGCGCCCCCACTTCACGCCCGCCCATGGCATTGGGCTGCCCCGTCAACGAAAACGGACTGGCGCCTTCAACCCCTACTCGGCCTGTTAATAAATGAGTGTTGATAATGGCATTAACTTTATCAGTGCCACTGCTTGATTGATTAACCCCCATACTAAAGGCGGTCACAGTTTTGGCATTATCTGCCACCAGTTGATAAAACTGTTCAATCTGGGCGGCATCGACTTGGGTGGCTTTGGCAACCGCCGCAATCGTCCAGTGTTGTGCGGCGGCTAAGGCATCGTCTAAGCCCTCACACTTGGCCGCATACTCGCTATTACGGCAGCCGTTTTGCTCTAAATAATGTAGCAAGCCATTATATAAATGGGTATCGGTGCCTGCGGCTATGGGCAGATGCAAGTCGGCAAATTCACACGAATCGGTACGCCTTGGGTCTATCACCACCAGTTTTTTATGGGGACTGGCAAGCTTGGCCGTTAAAAATCGCCCAAATAACACAGGATGACACCACGCCATATTCGAGCCGACCAATACCAATAAATCACAGCTTTCAAAATCGCTATAATTGCCGGGTACCACATCGGCCCCGAATGCCCGTTTATGCCCAGCCACTGCAGACGACATACACAAGCGTGAATTTGAGTCGATATTGTTATTGCCGATAAAGCCTTTAAGTAGCTTGTTGGCAACGTAATAATCTTCGGTCAATAACTGCCCCGACACATAAAACATAATGCTGTCACGCCCATGCTGCGCAATAGTCTCTGTTAAACGCTTGGCGATATCGTCTAACACGGTATCCCAATCGGTGACAGTGATGCCATCACTGCTTGCTGCTAAGGCGGGCTGTAAAGATGAAGACAAGGCTGCCTCAGCGGGCTTAACCTGACGTGGCGACTGCCCAGACTGCATTGACAGACGTTTGTTTTGATAATAAGGCAGGGTTAAACGCCGCTCGGTCCCCAAGGTTTGTGCCAAGTTATTGCCTTTTGAGCACAGCTTGCCATAATTGGCGGGATGATCAGGGTCACCTTGCACACTCACTTGACCTGTCTTATCAACGCTCGCCAACACCCCACAACCCACGCCACAATACGGGCAGGTGGTGCGAATTGTTTTAGTGCCGTCCATTAACACGTCATGGTTATTTGACGTAACAGCGAGTACCGGAATAACCCTACTGCTATCGATAAGACGGGTTTGAGCTTGAGGGTCAACAATAGGCATGGTATGAATATCATTCTCGCTGATGTTAGAAATATAATGGTAGTTAAATGAGGGTGCAATGATGATGGTTTAGGGACAGTAACTTTGAGTGCTTTTTGCCTCAGCCGTTAACTTGACAAAGTGCATTATAAAAGCCGGGAATGTGGGCGTTGTTAACGCCTACTCATTGACCTGCAAGACCGGTGCTAAATGACTAATAGCCACCTAGGCAGCGTCTGTCTCAGTAGCATCCGTCTCAGCATCTGTCTCAGCAGCATCCGTCTGCGCTGCACCCCTGCTCAATTCTTGCTTAATGTTATCAGCGACCTTGGTTTGCGCGCTGCTCGCCTCTATCATAATCGTAGGGGTAACGAGGTTAACGGTCTCATCATTTTCGTGTGGCTCAAGCTCACAATATGCCGCCCCATAAATCAAATTATCTCTACAGCTTGAGATGTCGGTTTGCTGATTAATCAGTTGACTATAAAAATTACCTTCGCTGGTTTCGCCATACAATACCACCCCAATCAAGCGATTGCCTTGAAGATATAGGCACTGATATTGATCACTGTGATGCTGACTGCTGGTTTGATGGTAGAGGATTTTTTCAACCTTTTCTGCTGCTGCCTCTGTGATAGCGGCGTTATCAAACTCAATTTGACCGGCAGAAAACACCGCAATACCCGACACTTTTAATTTAAGCGATAACGGTACGCTAACAAAAGGCTGCCAGCTTTCTGGGCTATTTGGCTGAGTGAGCACGCTAATTAACGTCTCGACATGTTGATTGATTGAGGACACCATGCCAAACAGCTCTTCATTAATCTCAATGCACTCGCCTATAGCATAGACGTTGGCACAATCACTGTGCATGAACTCATCCACCACAACGCCTCGCTTGACCAAAATGCCACTTGCACTTGCCAGCTTGGTATTAGGCACAATCCCCACTGCCATCACAATAAAATCAGCAGGCAAGGTGCGCCCATCTTTTAGGCTCAACCCGATGACCTCACCAGCCGCATTTTTCTCGATTTGGGTAGTCGCCGCCGATACCTCTAAACCGACATTGCGCCGCGCTAACTCCTCCTGCAGCAGCAACGCCGCTGGTAAATCCAGTTGCCGGTTGAGCACGTAGCCATCGACATGAACAACCGTCATCTTTGCCCCTTGCACCGCCAACGCACACGCCGCTTCTAAACCTAAAACGCCGCCACCAATCACCAAACCGGTTTTACCTTGTTTGGCATAGTCGGTTAAAACCGCAACGTCCGCCACATCGCGAAACACATGCACCCCTTTGCTATCGTGATTAGGAAAGGGGATGACTCTAGCGGTGGAACCGGTCGCCACCACCAATTTATCATAATGTAATGTTTGATGGTTGTCTAACTGCAACAACTGCTGATCAGTATCAATACCGTCCACCCCCACGCCCGCCAGCACTTGAATGCCCAAACGTGCGTAATCTGCTTTATCATAAAGGTAGGTGTCCGCGAAAGCGGTTTCGCCCGCCAAAACGGGGGACAGCATAATGCGGTTATAACCGACTTCTGGTTCTTTACTGATTAGAGTAATCTTGGGGGTTATGCAAGTCGCGCTGGTCATGTTGACCGCATTGGTTAACTCGGTATGCTGGCATGCGGTCGCCAGTTGTATCGCCAAACGGCTGCCTGCCATGCCAGCACCGATGATAACGATATGGCCTGAGGTAATCGATTTTGAAGTCGACATAGCAGATGCCGTGTCAGCGTGCGCAATCGGTGCGGCGGCTACTAACTCTGGCTCTGGACGGCTAGATACTGGCATTGTAGATATTGGCATTGTAGACCTTAGCCGCTATACGGCGACATGATTTCATTACCCATCAACCCTCTCCTACCCTGTCTATGCGACTGGCGCTTCGTCTATATAGGGTTGCTGTCTTTGCTGTTTTGTGTCGCCTATCGGGTTTAAAACACATAACAGAAGACGCTAGCCACAAAAAATCCAACAAAGAAGCTACTAAAGAATAGGTAAAAACTTGATGAGCAAAAAGACAATAATAATAAACTGTATCAAGCAAATGCCATGCCAGACCAATAAAGGATTGCGCTGAATCAAGGGCACAGGGTCAGTCAAAAATGCCATATTATCAGGGTTAAAATCTTGCAAAAACTCGCCAATCGCTTGATAACGGGCGTTGGTATTGCGATGCAAAGCACGCAGTAGGGCTTGCTGGCTGGTAGCTGGCACCTGCTTTTGACGCAACAAATCGGTTGGTAGCTCTAGAGGATCGGTGGCACTCATCAATTTTTGCGACGTAAAGGGCAACTGGCCAGTTAATAGCTCAAATCCTATCACCGCTATCGAAAACAAATCTGAATGTACTCCTTTTGGTGCATCGGTGTAATATTCTGGTGCAGCATAATGCAAGTCGCCCACTGGTGGCCGAGTATTGTCTTTTAAGATGGACGAGCCCGTCGAGCCAAAATCAATGAGCTTCACCGCACCCGATTTGGTCAACAATACATTTTCGGGCTTGATGTCTTGATGCAGCAGATAGTTTCGGTGCATCACCCGCACTGCCATACCAATTTTAGTGAGCAAGTCATGGGTTTGCCACACATCACAAGGCCCGTTGCGGCTCATAAACATGCGCAAGCTTTCGCCGTCAATATATTCGGTTAAATGATACAAATAGGTGGAGCTGGCCGGCACTGGATAATAGCGCATTAAACCCGTTTCATTAAGGGCAGACCCCTCTAACGTAGTAGGGTTGTTATCACCCGTTCTGCTTTGCCTGCCTGGATTGGGCCTGCTATTTTGGGTGTCACTACCGTGATTGGGATTGGTTTGATTATACGCCGACTCGCCGGCCCGCCGATGCTTGGACAGGCTTAGGCCAATTTTGCGCTCTTTTAAAAAATCGCGCAAATAATTGCCATCGTCCACGGTCATCATACTCGGCGACTTTAACACGTATGGATAACCTGTCTTGTCGTGTACCAGATACACCTCGCTACGGGCGGTGCAAGCGATAATTTTATCCACCACAAACCCGTCAATCTCATCACCGATTTCAAGCCCAGTAGGCAGGCGATATATTGAGGGTACGATGATTGGCTCGGCATCCGTTGGCGGTGCTGGCGAATTCATGGCTGGTTTGACCGTATCGTCGTGTTCAGTATTGTCATTGTGCGCATTGGGTTCAGAGTTGACATTGTTAACGTCCTGTATCTGTATATGGTCATGGTTGCCTGCCTTACTATCCTCAATGGGCGTAGCGGCTAATGCGGCTAATAAGGGGGCGCTATCTGTGGCGTTATGGTCATCAAGCGCTAATTTCTCCATAGTAGCGGTGTTTGTTGCTAACTTTGATGGCTGTGATGGCTGTGATGGCTCTGTTAATTGCGGGTGTTGGGGTTGATGCCGTGCGCCCATGCCCATCATAATAATGGTTAAATTGTCATTGCTGCCCTCGTCATAAGCAAGCTGACAAAGCTGACGGCTTAAATCCCACTGGATTAATTGACTCCAATCTGGTGTGTCTTCTAAATGTGCCACGGCGGCACTAAATTCAAACTGCATCTCCACTTGGTTGATATGCTCGTAGACCCCGTCAGTCATCAAAGCCAGATATTCATTTTGGTGCAACACAAACACTGATTGCTGCAAATCAACCCGGCTATCTGCCCCTAAAGCGGCTGATAAGGCTCCCTTGTCTCGACCATGATGGATACGGTGATCCTCGCTTAATACAATAAGACTGCTGGCGCCCACTTTATAAATACGTGAGTCGCCAGTATGAAACAGATGTACCTTGTCGCCTATACATAACACGCCTGACAAGGTGGACAATAACGGTGTCACCCGGTGATAAGCATGCGAGAAGTACATGGCATCATTGGCGCTAATGACCGCCGCTTTAATGATACCCGCCACGCTCTCATCAGTAAAAATCGCTTTATAGGCCTGCACAGCGAACTGGTCCGCTATTATCTCCGTTTGTTGATACAGCAACTCTAGCCCCTCAACAATTGCCTCGGTTAACATAGTCACCGCCATCTGGCTGGCTTGTTTAGGAAATTGACAGGCACTGACGCCATCTGCCAATACCGCCAATACCGGTAACTGGTGTGGGGCAATAAAGGGCTGATGTTGCTGGCCATCTTGTTGTGGTTGTGGATGCTTCATGCTTTGATGGGCTAAATAACCGGTCAAACAGGTGGTCACTACTAAGCTGTCTTGATTCTCAGCCTTGCGTCCTGCCATCGTCCAAAAATCAAACCACCAACTCACCTCACGGGCAAATGGGTGGCTGGGTTTGGGATAGGTGTTGGGGTTCTGTTGCATCATATCCCCCCCGTTATCAGCCTGGCTATTGTCACTATGGTGTCACTATTCAATACACTCTCCTAATAGCCAATGTTGCTTATGCAGCTTCGGCAAACTGACCTGTCATGCTGCGCTTAATTAATAAAACCACTGCAAAAACTGCACCGTCACCCGCTTGCACAAAAAATGAGCAAGACATCATCATCACCAATATTCTAAACTTGTTGTTAGCGTGTCACCTATTAGCGCTCATTTTTGCACCAATATAAGACGTAGCCTAAACAGTGCTACATGAGCGACTCTTAGTTTTAAGCAAGTCGCGGGTTACTAGTTGCCCTATTCCTGTCTTTAGAAGCTTGGCATGATTATTGAATGCTATACCTTAGGCGCCTAAAGCGTAAGCCTTCATGCAATAAAACAAAGGCTAAGCTTGGCAACCCCCCTTAAAGGATGCAAATATGAGTAACGGTAATTTAGTAGTGGTTGGTAACGGTATGGTTGGCCACCATTTTGTTGAAAAAGCGATAGAACTAGGGCTTAACGAGAAATATGCTATTCACGTCTTTGCCGAAGAAGACCGCCCCGCTTATGATAGGGTCTATTTATCGAGCTATTTTGAACATAAAGATGCCAGCAAGCTTAACCTTGTTGATTTAAAGAACTACGAGGCAGCAGGCGTAATCCTACATTTAAATCAACGTATTAGCGATATTGATGGCGATAAGCACACCATTACCACAGCAGATGGTCAGACTATCCATTACGCAAAATTGGTACTGGCAACCGGCTCCTATCCTTTTGTACCGCCTATTACCGGTGGCGACCACTCGCATTGTCAGGTCTATCGCACCATTGCCGATTTGGACAATATCCTCGCCGTAGCCGAAAATCCGAAAGTCAAAAAAGGCGTGGTGGTAGGCGGTGGCTTGCTAGGGCTAGAGGCCGCCAAAGCGTTAGTGACGCTCGGGCTTGATACCTATGTGGTTGAGTTTGCCCCACAATTGATGGGCATTCAACTTGACCCGGCGGGCGGCGACATTCTGAAAAAGAAAATTGAAGCTTTGGGCGTGACCGTCTTAACGGGTAAAAACACCAAAGAAATCATCCACAATCGCCAAGTGTCGCTCAACCATGACATTCATCAAAAAGATGAGCAAAAGGGCGTGCATTTGAATAAAGACACCTTTTTGACCATGCAATTTACCGATGATACCGAGCTTGATACCGATTTGATTGTGTTTAGTGCCGGTATCCGCCCGCAAGACGCCATTATGAAAAATAATCCTGAATGTGGGGTTACCATTGGTGAGCGCGGCGGTATTTTAATTGATGACCATACCAAAACCAATAATGATGATATCTATGCGATTGGTGAATGTGCGGTGTGGGATAAAAAGATATTTGGTTTGGTGGCACCCGGTTACACCATGGCCAGTATTTGTGCCGCCCAAATTGCAGGCGATACCGAAAAAACCTTTACCGGTGCTGATATGAGCACCAAGCTTAAGCTGATGGGCGTGGATGTGGGCAGCATTGGGGACGCTCAGGGCACAACCGAGGGCAGCTTAAGCTACGTGTATCAAAACCCAAGCGAGGGCATTTATAAAAAATTGGTGACCAGTAGTGATAACAAGAAGTTGCTAGGCGCTGTTATGGTTGGCGATACCGAAGATTACAACAACCTACTGCAACTGTTTTTAAACGCTATTGACCTGCCAGCGCATCCTGAAAGCCTGATTCTGCCCAATGTCGAAAAACCAGTGATGGGGGTTGAAAACCTACCAGATGCTGCCACGATTTGCTCATGCTATAACGTCACCAAAGGCGCCATTTGTGGTGCTGTGGCAGCCGGCGCCTACTCTATCGCCGATGTGAAAGCCACCACCAAAGCGGGGACAGGCTGCGGCGGCTGTGCGCCCATGGTCAAAGACGTGCTTGCCTATCAACTGACAGAGCTGGGCTTTGAGGTAAATAACGACTTGTGCGAGCATTTTGCCTATACTCGACAAGAGCTCTATAGCCTTGTGCGAGTACACGACATCAAAACCTTTGACGAATTGTTAAGCCAACATGGTAGTGGCCGGGGCTGCGAGATTTGTAAACCTGCTGTCGCCTCTATCCTATCGTCATGCTGGAATGACTATGTGCTCAAAACCGAGCTGACACCCTTGCAGGAAACCAATGACTATTATTTAGGCAATATCCAAAAAGACGGTACCTACTCGGTTGTGCCCCGTGTCGCTGGGGGTGAAATCACTGCCGACAAGCTGATTGTACTTGGTCAAGTCGCCAAAGACTTTAACCTTTATACCAAAATCACCGGCGGTCAACGTGTTGATTTATTTGGTGCCCGCCTAGAGCAACTGCCCGATATTTGGGAGCGTTTGGTCAATGCCGGCTTTGAGACTGGTCATGCGTATGGTAAATCGCTACGTACGGTTAAATCTTGTGTGGGTGACAACTGGTGCCGCTATGGGGTTGCTGACAGCGTTGGCCTAGCCCTTATCTTAGAGGAGCGCTACAAAGGGGTGCGCTCACCGCATAAAATCAAAATGGGGGTGTCAGGTTGTACCCGTGAATGCGCCGAAGCCCAATCTAAAGACTTTGGGGTGATTGCCACTGAAAACGGCTGGAACCTTTACGTGGCAGGTAATGGCGGCATGGTGCCCCGACATGGCGAGTTGTTTGCCAAAGATTTGGACACCGACACGTTGATTAAATATATTGACCGCATCACCATGTTCTATATCAAAACGGCGGACAAATTACAGCGCACCTCAAAATGGCGTGAAAGCTTAGAGGGCGGGCTTGAGTACTTACAAGATGTGATTATTAACGACAGCTTAGGCATTGCCCAAGAGTTAGAGGCGCAAATGCAGCTGTTGGTCGATAACTATGTGTGCGAGTGGAAAGCCACCATTAGCGATAAAGAGAAACTCAAACGCTTCCGTCATTTTGTCAATAGCGAGCTTGGCGATGACAACGTGGTATTTGTGACCGAGCGTGAACAGATTCGCCCAGCAAAACCCAGCGAAAAAGAGGCATTAGAGGCGGCATTGGTATAAGCATCATATAGCCAAATCTATGCTTTATACGCGCATTATCGCTGCTGGGTTTGGCATTTGCCAAGTTGAGGTCATCAATTAACTGCCGCTTGCCTACTCGCCTTGTAATCAACCTATTTAGGAAATCTTTATGACAGCCCAAGCAACACAGCAAATTATTTGCACTTTAAATGACATTATTCCCGAGACAGGTGTTTGTGCGCTTATTGAGGGAAAGCAAGTGGCCGTATTTCGCACTAAAGAAGACGAATTATTTGCTATCAGTAATTTTGACCCGTTTAGTAGTGCCAATGTGCTATCGCGTGGCATCCTTGGCGGTACAATGATTAAAAAAGAGTTAGATGACGGCAGCGTTGATGAGCAAGAAGTCATTTATGTTGCCTCGCCTATCTACAAACAACGTTTTAACTTAGCCACTGGTCAATGCTTGGATGATGAGACCGTTAAGCTAGACAGCTATGAGGTCAGTTTAGATGGCAATAACGTGTTAGTTGCGCTACCCATCGTTACTGTTGCCGCATAGTCTGATAAGCGGATCGACTCAAGATGGCTGGTTTAAACCAGATCCTTAAAATAAGCACTGTTAAAAAGTATTGCTCAGACGATAACCGACTGGGCATTACTTTTTATTAAGCTTAAACAGCTACAAAAATTAAGCCTTTTTCACCACAGAAGACTTTAATTTCATTTGCCCAAACCCATCTACTTTACAGTCAATATCATGACCATCGACAGGGTCAGCCAACAAACGAATACTTCTTACTTTGGTGCCCACTTTAATAGAGCTTGATGAGCCTTTGACCTTTAAATCTCGTATGACGGTCACCGCATCGCCATCTTGAAGTTCGTTGCCCACGGCATCCCGTATCACGTTATCAACAGCTGCGTTATTGTCTGCATGATTTTGTGCATCCGCTGTTTCTGCTGCTGTCCACTCATGGGCACACATCGGGCACATGAGTAGCGCACCATCTTGGTAGGTTAAATCGGAGTCGCAACTGGGGCAATTGGGTAAAGTCATACTATTCTCGCTTGTTTTATGAAAGAAATTGTATAGGATAACAGTATAACAAGCCTATTGAAAAGCTAAACGAACTCCCTCATTCATACCCTATAGCTCTCCCCTATTTTAAATGAGTGTAAATCGACACCAATCTCATTGAATTTCGCCTTTTGTATCAAACAAACAGACCTTATTGTATTGTATCAATCTAGAACGGTACTTATTTTTGCCTTTAAGGATAGGATAGCACACCCATGACACAACCCTCGTTTCAACAACTCATTTTGCAAGGCAGTGATGCTGCTAAGTTCTTGCAAGGGCAAATCACCAGCGACGTCAGCAAGTTATCGACGCAGTATCAGTCTACCGCTATTGCTAACCTAAAAGGCCGCGTTGAATTTGGGCTATGGATTAAACAGCAAGCAGAGGACACCTTTGCGGTGGTGATTAGTGAGGATTGCTTGACCGCCTTGCAAGCGCATATCAAAAAGTTTGGCGCGTTTTCAAAGTTTACCACCGCAGCGCCTATCGATATGTACCCCTGTTTAACCAGTGCCGCCGCCGATGCGAGCCCCACATTTAGCGCCAGCAAAAGTCGCTATGACTTATGGCGCTGGCAAGCTTTGAGCGTCGCGACCGGCAACTATTGGATAACGGCCGCAACCCAAGGCATGTTTCAACCGCAAGAGCTACGTCTGCACCAGCGTGGCGGCATTGATTATGATAAGGGATGCTACTTGGGGCAAGAAGTGATTGCGCGTATTTATTTTAAATCTGCTCCTAAGGCCTATTTGCACCGAGTGCAAGGGCAAGGGATGACTCCCAATGCCGGCGACACCATCGAGAAAATTAAAGTCGTCAATGCTAAGCCTTTAGACAGTCAGCTATCGGGTGGGTCTGGTTTTGAAGCCTTGGTTGTCGCCACGCCCGAACATTTAGCCGAGGCAAGCCTTAAAGTTTTAGACTTACCGCCCGCTTTACAAGCCAATGTGGCACGTCACTAATCCTCTGTAACCGCACTGGGTTTTCCAATTTTTAGTTTGATGAGTATACGATAGATAGGTATCAGCCATGCACGTAGCGGTTTTGGGGGCAGGCGTTATTGGGGTGACCACGGCTTGGTATTTGCGCCAAGCCGGCTTTGCGGTGACGGTGCTTGAGCGAGAGCCCGCCGCCGCACTGCAAACCTCTTTTGCCAATGGCGGCCAAATATCGGTCTCGCACGCCACGCCTTGGGCCAACCCTGGCACCCCAGCCAAAGCATTTAAATGGCTACTGCGTGAGGACGCCCCATTATTGTTTAGACTGCGGGCGGATAAGGCGCAGCTTAAATGGGCATTGCAGTTTTTACAGCAGTGTTCGGCCAAACATGCCGACGCCAACTTGATTCAAATGTTAAATTTGGGGCTGTATTCGCGTGCTGCGTTGCAGCAGCTACGCCAAGATTTGGGGATAGAGTATCAACAGCAACTACGGGGCATCTTACATTTTTATACCAGTGCAAGCGAATTTAAGGCAGCAGTAGCCCCAACTAAGCGTATGCAGGCGCTGGGCTGCGAGCGTCATATGGTGAGTATCGACCATGCCATCAGTCTTGAGCCCGCCCTAGCGCCTATCGCCCATAAACTCGTCGGTGCCACTTATACCAGTCAAGACGAATCGGGCAATGCTCATCTTTTTACCAAACTTTTAGCGCAGCTTTGTGAGCAGGCTGGGGTGCAGTTTTTGTATGATACGGATATACTGTCGTTGACGCTATCCAAACTATCAACGCTAAAATCCGCCCATTATAATGATAAAGCGCCGCATATCGATACGGTTCGCATCCAAACCCAAGGTCAATCGCCTCGTCATCTGCAAGCAGACAATTATGTAGTGGCACTGGGCAGTTACAGTCCCCTACTCACCAAACCGCTTGGCGTGTCTTTACCCATCTTTCCGGCCAAAGGCTATTCGGCCACGTATCAGGTCAACCCTGATGCCCCCCATCTTGCCCCGTTTGTTAGCCTGATTGACGATGAGTTTAAACTGGTAACGTCACGCTTGGGCGACACGCTTAGAGTCGCTGGGACGGCAGAATTTAATGGCTATAACCTCAGTTTAAATCGCGTGCGCTGTCAGGCAATCACCCAGCGGGTGCAACAGCTGTTTGGGCAAGGGGTGATGACTGAAGCAGTCGACTATTGGACAGGGCTGCGGCCGATGACGCCCTCTAATGTGCCGCTGATTGGTCGGGCGCATCTGGGGCAGGTGCAACATGGCTCGGGTAATCGTTCGCACAGTGCGGCTAATACCGATAACCGTCAGCGTAAATTTAGTAATTTATGGCTCAATACAGGGCATGGCACGCTTGGCTGGACCCATGCTTGCGGCTCGGCTAAGGCGCTTAGTCTGCTGATGCAAGGCATCACACCCGAGGTTGATTTTGACTTTGTGGCGACGCAGCAGTGATAGCTGTGAAGGAAACTGGGAAAATAGTGGCTAGCTGGTGAGCATCTAGACCTAGTTATGAGTTATGGATATAAATGGCAGAAGCGCAAACTGCAAACCTGTCTATAACGTCTAGAACCTAACTATAATACTCTATAACATTGATGCCGACATCAACCTCAATAGTCGCTTAGGCACAAGTTAAAAATATAAACTTAACCCTATATCTAAATACCCAAACACAACAAAGCCGCATAACCTTAGGTATACGGCCTCATCACAATCATCCTGATTATCTATTAAAGCTTGTTCCATCCTAGAACATGCCATAACAGTGAACATCCTGTTCCCTATCCCATCCCCATCCTTGCCAAATTGGTCAAATTGCGCTATCGTCATCTGTTACAATAACCTATTACAATTTAGCGTAGCATCCCTACTACTTTACTTTACTACTCATTTACCACTCAATATGACAGCCTATCAAACTAGATACGCAGATCATAACCAGCTATCTCTATCCTTATTACGGTACTTCTATAGCGACTATCATGACTAACATGTATGACTAACCTAGCGAATCCATCATAGTGAATCAATTTGCTTTAGTCATGATAGTCGCTATAACAAGCAACCTATCCCTAAATCACCATCCCTGATGCCGTAGAACTATAATCGCAAATTATGCAACCTAGCGTAAGTCGTTAAAACGTCTTCTCATGTAAGCATATGCTTACAGTCGGTAGATTGGGCTATTTTATTCGGGTGTTTTGGCTAGTAGCGTACGGGGTGTTATACGCTTATCACTTATCATAGTATCCCTACCAACAACAAATGCCGCATGACTAAGTCATACGGCATTTGCTATTATCATCCTGATAAATTTATTACGCTCTGTATCATCCTAGAACATGACGTAATATGAGCATCCTGCTCTTGTCGTACTACTGCTAAACTGCCTTAGTCTTACCTGTCTTACCTGTCTTACCTAATCCAACTTAGCTTAGCATCCTTACCCCATCACTACTCATTATGACAGCCTATCAAACTAGATACTTTGTTCATAATGGCTATCGTCTACTCTTGGTCTACTCTTGTTTAACCAAATGTTTAACCAAAAGCGACCTATCCTTGTTACGGTATACTGCTTAGCCTCTATTAGTTTATCAATAACATAAATCAGAATATTAATAAACAACTCAGCTGCAAGCACTCTATCCTTAGAGTCATCATCCTTGATGCCGTAGAGCTATCATCGCAAATACAGCGCCCTATTGTAAGTCGTTAAAGCGTCTTCTGGTGTAAGCATAAGCTTACGTAGCCTCCACGTTAGTTAGCATTTAGCATAACCCTGACTGCGACTAACCCCTACTTAGCGGAGCTTGCTACCATGATTTTAGCTGCCTCAAGGACAAAAGCCTCATCTTCAGGTAATTTAGGGCGCTCTTTATCTTTCAAACGACTGCGCTCTTCAAATTTAGCTTCGACAGCCGCTTGGTATTCTGTCCAGTTTTTATACGCTTTCTCACCTGTCGCAATACGGCGTTGGTTTTCCGCTTTTAACGTTTTTAGCTCAATGGCTTTTTGATGGGCGCGTCGCTCGTTGATATTGAGCAGCACTGGTTTTTTATCGTCTTCTGCGTTACGAATTTTATTCAAGGTGTCTAAATAGATAAACTGCGGATCGGTACTTTGGCGAATTTTTGACTGTTGGTTCAACGTCGCCAGCGTTTGCCGGCTATATGTATTTTCAGGTTTATAAGGGGCGGTTTTGATGGTGTCCCATTTCATCGCATGTTTTTGGTCTCGCTCGCTAAATTCCGCACCCTCATAAATATTGACCAATTCGACATCAGGCACCACACCCTTATTTTGGGTACTGCCGCCCGTCACTCGATAAAACTTACGCTGTGTTAGCGTGGCTGACCCCAATGCTAAGTTGTCCAATTGCACTTGCGCCGAGCCCTTACCCGTCGTCGTACTACCCACCACCAAGCCACGCCCGTAGTCTTGAATGGCCGCCGCAAAAATCTCGGAGGCAGAAGCGGAGGCAAGGTTGGTAATCACCACCATATCACCTGCATACAACTGCCGACCACCATCCTCATCCTGATAGACTTGGATATTGCCACGGTTATCCCGAATTTGAACCAATGGCCCCTCTTTAATAAATAGCCCCAGCATTTTAGCCACTTCATCGAGTGAGCCACCCGGGTTATTGCGTAAATCGACGACCAGACCATCAATATGTTCTTGTTTAAGCGCCTTTAGCTCATTTTGCGTATCAATACTGACACTGCGGTAATTATCGCCACTGCGCCGAGCTTGATAGTTTAAATAAAAACTTGGAATCTCCAGCACCCCTATCCGTTTTGGCGCTGCGTTGCCTGCTTGGCTGCCCTCGGTTGCAGGCAGGGTAACAATGCGATGACTCACGCCCGCATCCTCTTGCTGAATCACATCGCGAGTAATCACAATCGTGCGGGCCGCGGCATCTGGGCTATTGGGCTGCTTGACTTTAACCGTGACATCGGTGCCACGTTTGCCACGAATCAGCGCCACGACTTCACGGGTTGACCAGCCGACAACGTCTTGTAATGTTTCGCCATCTTTAGACACTGCCATAATCAAGTCGTTGGGTTTGACTTGCCCAGATTTGGCAGCAGGGCCACCATCCACCAAGGTGATGATTTGGGTATAGTCTGGATTTTTACGATAGGGACGAATAGAGACACCAATGCCTTCTAACTGCAAATTGGACTGCGCTTGCATCTCAATCGTTTGCACCGGCGCATAATAATTGCTATGCGGGTCATAGGTTAAGGTGGCCGTATTAAGAACCGACTCCATAATCTCATCGCTACTAATGCGCGCTAACTGTTCGTGCTGACGGCTTAAACGCTTGAGTAACACCTCTTTTGGGCTTTTATCTTCGGCCAATACCAAATCATTGCCACCTGTCAGCTCGGGGTTGGCCATATACAGCTGGTCGCGCGCCTTATCCTCTTCTTGTCCTAAGGTTAAATTAATCACCTGCAGCGTCAGTTGTCGCCCCCAATAGTCTTGCTGTTGTTTGGACGTGCTAAAGCGGGGGGCATTCTCTCTATCAAGGACAACACTGTCATTACGCTTTAAATTGATATCTTTTTGCAAAAAGGTATTGGCAAAATCGTAAAACTCTTGCGAGCGTAGCTGGTAGCGTTTAAATATTGCTTGAGCGGCGCTTAAATCGCCTTTTTTTAACAGCTCAGCAAATGAGCCGCTATACTTTTTAGACAATTCGTCAATATCTGACTGTAAAAATAACGTGTGATTGGGGTCTAATCGGTCGAAGTACATCGTCAAAATTTCTTGACCCATCGCCGTATCAAGACGCCGGTTAGAGTAGTGACCTTTATCCAATAAGATAGCCACTTGGCGCGTGGTTAAGCGCTGCTTTGGGCTTGCCACAAAATCGGCGGCGTCCGTTGCCGCAATAGCCGGGTAACTTTGAGAAAAAACAATACTGGCCAAACCTATTGCTGCCGCACTGAGTACCATTTGCGTGGGTTGAAATTTCATAGTTGATGCTCGCTTTTGACTTTAAAATTATTCTGGCAACACAGGATATAAACGATTACCAGTATCGCTATCAAGATTTGGTAGCCTTTTTCGGTTATGATGTTCGGTTATAATGCAGATAATCTAGGTGCATTGGTGTTAATAGTAGCATAAGCTGCCGTCTAAATTTGTCTAAAACTGTATAAAACAGCTTACGCAGATGCATCAACAAGAACGCTAAAATAACCCCTTATCCCTTCTATCACACAATACCATCAATAAATTAAAAAGGAAGCAGTATGTACGGTGCGCTAATGATTGACGTGGCAGGCACGCAACTTACCCCAGCAGATATCGAGCTGCTAAACCAGCCTGAGGTGGGCGGTATTATACTTTTTGCGCGTAATGTGGCGAGCCCGCAACAAGTTCGACAGTTGTGCGATGCTATACGTTGTCTTAATGGCGTCAATACTGGTAAGCCGGCTGATATTTTGATTGGGGTAGATCAAGAAGGTGGCCGTGTCGCCCGTTTGCGTCAAGGGTTTACGCCGCTACCCGCCATGGGAACCATCGGCAAACTGTTTGACACTCAGCCACAGCAAGCGGTGGCGCTGTCCTACGATTGTGGCTATTTGATGGCCGCTGAGGTGTTGGCCGTGGGCATTGACATAAGTTTTGCCCCTGTTTTAGATAGGCATGGTATTAGCCAAGTCATCGGCGATCGCAGCTTTCATAAGCACACAGATGCCATTGCTACCTTGGCGGCTGCCTTTATGCGCGGTATGAAAGCGGCTGGCATGGCGACCACTGGCAAACACTTTCCGGGGCATGGCTCTATCGCCCCAGACTCGCATGTGGCTGAAGCCGTTGATAATCGGCCACTAGATGAGATTTATCAGCAAGATTTGCAGCCTTTTATCCATACCCTGCCCACGCTTAATGCGCTCATGCCTGCGCATGTTATCTTCAGCCAAGTTGATACCAAACCAGCAGGGTTTTCTAAAATCTGGTTACAAGATATCGCAAGAGAGCAGCTCGGGTTTCAAGGCGTTTTATTTTCAGATGATTTATCGATGCAAGCTGCGCAAGTTGCCGGCGATGTCAGCGATCGGGTTATTGCGGCGTTAACAGCAGGCTGCGACATGGCGTTGGTGTGTAATGACAGAGATGCCGCCATCCAAGCCGTACAAACGGCCAAGCACCTGCCTATGCCCAATCAACAACGCTTAAACTCGATGCAAGCAAAGATTCCAACGTGGCAGGGTAGTCTTGAGGCGACCTGCAGCCAGTTTGCTTACTGGCAACAGGCCAAAGACAATATTTTGCAGGCTTTTTTCAATGACAAGGTGTCAAATAACGACGTAGCTGACGCACCCCATGTCACAGTGCTAATAGACCCAACCCACTATCGTTAACCTCACTAGCGTTAACCTATAGACAAAAAAAACCGCCCCATGTAATGTACAGTGGGACGGTATAGTGCAGCATTCACAGGTTAAAACTTACCACTGCAACAATGAATGACTGAGTACTCGCTATCAACAACTGAGTATAGCGGTACCTAGTACGGCTCTATGGCTGTGCTTATTGAGCAGCGGCTTGGCTATCTGCAGCAGTTGGTGCCGTAGCATCAGCATCAGTAGTTGTCGCTACACTTGTATCCACTTCTACTTCCCCTGTCGTAGGCGCAGGAGCAACGGTTACGGCATCGGTGGTAGCAGGCGGTGTTGCCGTAGCACTGGCAGTCTTAGCGGATGTGCCCTTATTTTTTACCTCAGTTTCTCTCAACTGCGACGCTGGAGCAACAACGATACCATTGGCATCTGCTTCGCCCATTGACGCGTCATAAACCACATATTCAATACGGCGATTTCGGAAACGACCTTGGTCTGTCTCGTTTGATGCAGTGGGTTCAGACTCGCCCATGCCTTTAATTTTAAGCTTAGCGGGGTCCGCACCTTTTGACACGAGATAGTCTTTTACCGCTTGAGCACGCTTTTGTGATAACGGAATATTATAAGCGTTAGAGCCTATTGCATCGGTGTGACCAACAATGAGCAACTCCATATTTGGAATCTTTTTCATAATGTCTACCGCACGATCCAATACTGGCTTGTTAACGTCTGGAATAACGGCTTTATTAAACTCAAAGTTGATAATTTGTAAGCTTAAAGCGCGCGCGACATCATGTGGGTCTGGATTGTCACCTAAGTTATCAAAGGCAGTGTTTGCGCCAGTAATACTGGCATCAATAGCGCCTTGTAAATCTAATGGGCGTTCAGCAATCACTTGCATTTCAGGAGCGGCAGCCTGCATATCGGCAACCAGTTGCTGTAAAGTGGCGGCATCAGGTGAGTTGACTGTAATCTGATTACCCTTAATAATAGCGCTTGCATTGGGTGATTTTTGTAATATAGGTAAAATTGCGCTTAAGTATTTAGCTGCTGGCATATCAGTAGCAAAATTACTGTAAACGTCCGTACGACATTTTTCAGCCTCAGTGTTAAAGACCGTCGACAGCGCATCACGCACACTGGTGCCTAACGCATCATTACCAACGTTAATACGACAAGAATATAGCTGAGTACCCTCGCCGGTAGACAAAGCCAATACGGCAGGCTCTAAAGCGGCAACAGGGGCATTCTCAGCTGGCTTCTCAACCACGGCAACAGGTGCAGCAACAGGCTCAGGTTTGTCTTCGCAGCCTCGTAACGCCATCCACGCTAAGGCACCCAAAATAATCAAGCCGATAATCGGCAATAGCGCCTTTAAAAAGTTGCCCTCAGGCTTCTCTTCACGGTGTAGTGGCGCTGTACTGACCGTATCAGAAATACGCTCGCCCGCTGGCGCTGCAGTTAATAATCCGGCTGGTATAATAGTTGTCGCCCAACTTGGAATATGATCTCGATAAGTGGCTAAATTATCGCGTAAAAATTGTGGCACGGGGGTTGTACCCGCAAGGCTGTTTAGTTCACGGTATACTAAGGGTGCTGCTGTGGCTACTAAGCCCTTAACCTCGCTTTCATTAACGTTGTTGCTGGCAGCAAGCTCACGGCTGATGCTATTTTTATCGCCCTCATCTGCCCAAACGCAGTCATAAAACTCGCCATCGTCGCTTGCGATATCGCGACCTGCAAAACGCGCATAGGTAGCTTTATCTGCCATTTTTGCAGAAAAAAGCGCATAAAACTGCTTAAGCAAGCTCTCATTCTGTGGGTTACGGTTGTCTCCCAAAATTGCTGGGGTAACTGTTCGTTCTAAATGATTAATAATATCCATAAGTCACACTCCTTAAAATAAAAAATAAATAAACTGCAAACCTTGTCCTGATTGTATGGTATCTCTTACCTATTTATTTAAACGATTGGTAAGTCAAACACCGGCTAGACCCCATTAAGCATTTGAGCTATAGTCCTAAAGATTAAATATATCGATCAAACATAGACATTATCAAGCCAGCGTTTAAACCCATCGATTTTCTATTAGTTAACTGTAACATTAACCTTGTATCATATAGGGATACAACAATCCACAATGAGTCGCTGTTTTGTAAACTCTATGCAATTGACAGTTTAGTCTAGATAAACCTAGCACGACTGCTAAACTTAAGGCATACAATACACGATTTTAGATACAATTACGTTATATATAAGTAATGCAAGCGTTAAACCGTGTTACAAGATAGCGCTTCACTCCCTACAAAACCCTAGCGTCTAGACAACTAGTCGACGATTAGAAGTTTGCCTGCTAAATCATAACCATCTGATTTAGTAAGCCTAATCGATTTATCTGATATTTTTTATCGATAAAGTAAGCGCTTACAAATATAATATTATGCGCATCACGATTAAATAGTGGTCAACGTCGTTTTTAACCCTTTTTAGCCTTCTAAGGAATAGATTTGAACAGTTTACTTGGCAATCATACCCTTATTATTATCGTCATTACGGTAATTACCAGTTTACTGGCTTGGCAAAACACCCCATTATTCAATCGTTTAATCTTTTATCCGCCTGCGGTTAATCAAGGGCAATGGGATCGGTTGTTGACCCACGGGTTTATCCATGCCGATAGTACCCATTTGCTATTTAATATGTTTACCCTGTACTCTTTTGGCCGCTATATCCAACCTGTTCTTAACCAGTTTTTAGGTGGTTTTGGTTTTATAGTTATCTATCTTGCCGCTATTGTGGTTGCCATTGTACCTAGCTATCTTAAAAATAAGAATAACAGTCAATATCGCAGCTTAGGCGCATCTGGCGGCGTATCGGCGATTTTATTTGCTTCAATATTATTCGACCCTTGGAGTATGCTGCTGTTTTTTATTATCCCGATTCCCGCTATCTTGTTTGCTGTCCTCTATGTGGCCTATAGTATCTATGCCAATAATAAAGGCAACTCAAACATTAACCATCTGGCCCACTTATGGGGCGGCGCTTTTGGTGTCGTTGCGACCATCGCCTTATGGCCTGAGGTGATGGTGCATTTTTTGAACGCCCTAATGCATCCAAGTTTTTAGATGATTTATGGTCCAAGTAGGCCTATATTCTATTGACGGGCACACCAACCAACACCTAATAGAGCATCGCTAAGTTATAAGGGGATGCTCACTAAAAAGCTCAAGCAACCGATGCCTACGATTGCTTGAGCTTGTTGTAACTTGTTGTGACTTACTAATTGCACGGTTGCGCGGTTACCAAACGGATTTACGCCATGCTAATCGTCCAGCTTCTCTTGGATATAGTTCTCTATACCCACGTTTAGGATAAGCTCTTGCTGCGTCTCCAACCAATCCAGATACTCTTCGTTACCGTCTTTAAAATCGACCAATAACTGGCGTGAAACAAAGTCTTTTTTATCTTCACACAGGCGAATGGCCTCGGCGATAATGATAGATTTTTTATCCTCTAGCCGAGTATCACACTCGAGCATTTCTGCCACATCTTCACCAATCATAAGCTTGCCATAATCTTGCAGATTGGGCAGGCCATCTAGCAATAAAATACGCTGGATTAGGTCATCCGACCAGCGCATCTCACGTATAGACTGCTTATAAAAAACATCGTTTAACTCTTCGATACCCCAGTGTTTCGCAATACGCGCGTGTAAAAAATATTGATTAATGGCTATTAGCGATTGTCCCAAGACGCCATTTAAGGCTTTAATAACGCTTTTATCTCCTAACATAGACTGCTCCATTTGTTACTAACTATCTATTGCTACTCTCTATAAAATCTATTTATGATATTTATTTATGATATCTATTTTTCACCACTTTTTTTAGCTGTAAAAAAATAGCGGTTAAATACAAACACCTTAGATATCGCCTATTTGGCTTTGTAAATAGTTGGGTAAGCCCACCATCTTAATCAAACGTAGCTGCTGCTCTAACCAATGGGCATGGTCTTCTTCGGTATCCTTTAATTGTGCCACCAACATCTCACGCGTGACATAATCATATTTTGCCTCACACAGCGCAATACCCTCTTTTAAATGCTGCTGCACTTTGTATTCTAAGTCTAAATCGAGCTGCAGCATTTCGGGCACAGTGGTGCCCACATGGATCGCATCCACGGTCATATCGGGCTTGCCGCCAATCATTAACAAACGGCGTATAATCGCTTGGGCATGCTCTGTTTCATCTTCCATTTCGTGATGAATACGCTCGTATAATTTGCCGTAATTCCATTCGCCGTACATTTCAGAATGAATAAAGTACTGATCACGAGCGCCAAGTTCGCCGCCCAATAAAAAATTTAAATAGTTAATAACTTCAAGATTGCCTTGCATAATAGTTACCTAATTGACAACGTGCATTTATAAATCAATACAACATTTGTTAAAATAAAATTCAATAACGCTATAACTGTTTAAAATGCTTTAACATTAAAGCCGTATTTAATACCTTCTAAGTAACAGAACAAATTTAAAATATAATCTGATTTTTGTGGGGTATGTTGTGCTAAACCACACTATAAGATTTCATATTATAAGATAATTTCGTTTTGATACTTATAGTAACAAAATAAAGCCTATTTAGTGGATTTTTTTGAACTGGGAATGAAGGCGCAATGACGAATGAGAACCACTCTAACGCAAGTCGAGTATTAAGGAAGATATATGGGTTTATTTGGGGAAGGAGTTATCGCAAAAATTTCTAGCTGTGGTAGTTCACGCTAAAAAAATACTAAAGCAGAATTTAAGATGTGCGGAGGGTTTTACAAAGGGGCTAATCATATTTTGGTTGACTCTGTTTACGCTAATATATGTTTAATTGCCTATTGTTAGCGTTAAAAACTCGATGACTATATTAGAATGAGAGGAGGATAAATAACAGGTGGATATCAATATAACCGGCAGGTAGCTTAGCGGGATAGGGTTGAAAAACATGGAGTCACTAGCTAGATAACTTGTTGCTACTTAGTACTATTTAGTGCTACTTGGTTATTGGTCTGACGCAATTTATTTGCGCAACTTAAACGATCTAAACGGCGTAGGCTAGGCAATCTACCTGAGCGATATCTATATAGCCAGCTTTGGCACCATCGCCATGATGCGCCTCTAAAAAATCATGCACCATAGGCTCACAACAACCACAACAATTGGCAATATCCAGCGCTTCTTTTAGCCCTGCTAGCGTATCAATGCCTGTGGCTAGAGCGGCTTTAATCTGCCGGTCTTGCACGTTGCTACAAATACATACAATCATCGCCATATTCCTCTATTGTCTGGACTATCACCTGACTATTCTCTTGCTTCTCATTATCTGCTTTTCATTATCGTGTACATTGCATTGGGGTTTAGCGGTTAATGTGCAGGTAATGAAATGCGAGAATTTAACGGATTAAACCTTGTGACAAGGGCGATAGTCCTAACATCAAGCGCCCGCTATCTACAATATCATGTCACCCCAGTCACCCCAGTCACTGTGGTCACAGTAGTCACAGTAGTCACAGTAGTCACTGTCACCGTGTCTTAATGAGTATGTTAACGATAATTATTAACATTTGCAACTACTAAACCAACCCATTATTCTTTTTTTACCAAATCCACACAACCGCTCAGCAGCCTCTACTTGAAAGCTTATGTTTTGACAAAAAAAGACTAAGCTTGCGCTTAGCCCTCATTGACCTGTCGATTTATTGATACTCTATGCCTTATGCTATACAACTCGCTAGTTGTCTTACCGCTTAGGCTTTTAACTTAGGCTTTTAACTTAGGCTTTTAACTTAGGCTTTTAACTTAAGGCCACTTAACGAGTTGCCAGCTTAGCTTAGCTATACACAAGCCTATTTGGCTTTAGCAGCTTTTAAATCCGTTCTTACTTTACTCACCAAATAATCGACGACTTTAGGCACTTGCTCAGGTTCGCCTTGCACCACATACTTACCGTGTACCACAACCGTAGGGACACCGGTTAGTTGATAGCGCATTGCCCCTGCTTTAGAGCGTGCCACTTTAGTGCTGACAGCAAATGAGTTATACAATTCATTAAATTTTTTCTGGTCAACGCCTTGGGTGGCATACCATTTTGACAATGCGTTTTGATCAAACAGTTTTTGCTGATCTTTATGAATGGCATCAAACAACGCATTGTGGGTCTGCTGCTGATATCCCATAAGCTGAGCGGCATAAAAACCACGGGCATTGGTTTCCCACACTGGGTTTAAAGCAGCAGGCGACTCCATAAAGGCGACATCACTGGCTTTGGTTGCCGCCCATTTTTGCATATAGGGGTTTAGCGCATAACAGTGCGGACAGCCGTACCAGAAAAACTCACGCACAATAATATTATCGCCCTCGATGGCTTCTGGGTTATCTAAAACCTGATAGTCTTTACCAGCAACGTAGTCGGCAGCGGCAGCAGGTAAAGAGGTCAGTGCCATTGCCCCTACTAGGGCGCTAAGCACTAAACCATGCTGATGAACAAATTTCATTATGATTCCTTAAGAAAATTTTGAGGGCAGTGGAACGATACTAGGATGCAGGCCAAGCGATAACCCGGCTAAGCGCATTGCAATAAGGATTAGATAACCCGTGACCAAAGCCAATGACGACAGCGTTATCATACCGCCGCCAAGATTAAGACCCCTCTTGCATTAATTGGGTTGCCTGCCTAAAATGTTAACAAATGACCTAAACCTGTTGGTAGATGTATCAGGCTATAATAACCCATTCCTAGGGAGCTGTGAACTATAAGCGACGCCTAATCTTAACCAAACCTTAAATTAACGTTGTGACACTGTCACTTTTACTACTGATATCTTGGTTACCGGCGTATTTTAGGCAGTGCAGGCTTTGCAGCTACTTAAACAAACGTCAATACTAGGTACGGCAAAACAGACGACTAAAAACAGATGATGAGAAGAAGCGCAGGATTTTTAGGAGCGTGTTTAGGAGCGTGTTAAGATATCAGATATCTTATATAAGACAGCAGATAAGCAGGTTAACCCGTCCTCATTTTGTTGTAATCGCTGTCGCTTTTTTTAGCCCTTTGCCCCTATACTACTTAGCGACCGACAATTACTACTTAGCAACCGACAATCCTCTCATAAGCTTAAGGATATCTTATGCACCACCCTGATACAGCGCCGCAGCCCCAAATTGACCCTCGTCATGCTGGTCGCGATGCCCCTAGCAGTGGCAGTGTTCGTTTCAATGGCAATGTCAATGGCCATATGAATGATACGGATACCATGACTGATGCGCATGCAAATGCTACCATCAACCGCCCTACACAAGATAGCCTATCCGCCAATGTCGATATGGATGAAGTCGGTAAGTTTACCCAACTGGCGCATGAATGGTGGGACAAACGGGGCGCCTTTGCCACGTTACACGAGATTAACCCGCTGCGGTTAAACTGGATTGAAGCCAACGTCAATCGCTATACCGGCAGTGGTTTAACCGGCAAAAAAGTGCTTGACGTGGGCTGCGGCGGCGGCATTTTAACCGAGTCCATGGCTCGCCGTGGCGCTGCGGCAACCGGTATCGATTTGGGGGTTGAGAACTTGCAGGCGGCGCATCTACATGCCGAGCAAAATCATTTAACCGCTCAAGTGCAGTATCGGCATATTGCTATCGAGCAACTGGCCAAGCAGCAACCCGAAAGCTTTGATGTGGTAACCTGTATGGAGATGCTAGAGCATGTGCCCGACCCCAGCCAAATTGTAACAGCCTGTTTTGACTTGCTAAAACCCGGCGGGGTTTGTGTGCTGTCGACCATTAACCGCAATCCAAAATCATATTTATTTGCTATTATTGGTGCCGAATATGTGCTGGGCTTGTTGGACCGAGGGACGCACGACTACGCCAAGTTTATTACCCCTGCCGAATTGGATAGCATGGCGATTGCTGCTGGTTTTAACCGTCAAGATTTGATTGGTTTACACTATAATCCTATCACCAAGCGCTATTGGTTGGCGCAAAATGTGGATGTGAACTATATGATGGCCGTGGTTAAACCTCAATAAAGCGGTTTTATTTATCGAAGGCATTTATCAAGGCCATTCTACAAACACCCTGTTTAGGATACATTTATGGCGCCCCATGACGTTAAAGCCGTATTATTTGATTTAGATGGTACCTTAATCGATACGGCTGCCGATTTTGTGCGTATTATTAAGCATATGGCGGCGCAAAATAATTGGCAAGCGCCCTCTGATGCGGCCATTCGCGAACAGGTATCGGCTGGGGCGGCGGCGATGGTCACCCTATTATTGACCCATAATCAGCAGCCTACTTCAGAGGCGCAGGTTCAACAATACCGGCAACAATTTTTAGACGCTTATGCAGCCGCTATTTGTGTAGACAGCCATGTTTTTAGCGAGCTATCGCCCTTGTTAACCTCGCTTGAAACTCGGGGCACCCCTTGGGGAATCGTCACCAATAAGCCGCGCTACCTTGCCGAGAAATTGCTACAGGTGTTAAATCTACAGGCTCGCTGCGCGGTGCTGGTTTGCCCGGATGACGTGAACAATACCAAACCCGATCCCGAGCCGATGTACCTAGCGTTAGAGAAGCTTGGGCTGCCACGCGGTATTGCCAATAGTATTATTTATGTGGGCGACCATATTCGAGACATCCAAGCAGGTAATGCCGCTGGCATGGTGACGGTATTGGCGGCTTATGGCTATATTCCGCCTGAAGATAGCGCCAATCTAGATACTTGGCAGGCCGACTATGTGGTGCAAACGCCAAAAGCGTTGGTGGACTTATTGGCGTCCAAACAATTTGACTATTTGTAATGTCGTGTATCACGTTTGGCTAAATGACCGTGTTGCCAGCGGTATGTGACCAAACCCTATTTAATATTCAACGAAGCAGCGATGGGTATTTATCTTTTTAATCAATATCCAACCTAAATCATAACTGTATAATAATTACATAATAACTACATAATAACTGTATAAAAACTGAATGATAACTCAATGATGACTAGTGACCCTATGACCTCTGCCTCTGCATCAACTTCTGCCCCTGTCCCTACTCCAAGCGTGCTTGGCGCTGACGCTATCCGTGGCTTTACGCCGCCTTCTAATTGCCTAGATGGCAAGACGATACTGGTAACGGGCGCCGGCTCTGGTATTGGCCGTGTTGCCGCTTTAACCTATGCAAAATATGGCGCTACCGTACTGTTATTGGGCAAAACCTTGAGTAAGCTTGAAGCCGTATACGACGATATTGAACAGGCAGGTGGCAAACAAGCGGCTATTTTGCCGCTGGATTTACAAACAGCGAGCTTTGCCGATATGCAGCAGCTTGCCAATGTCATCGAAACAGAATTTGGCACCCTAGATGGCTTATTACACAATGCGGCCATCCTTGGGGCGCTAACCCCCCTTGAGATGTATGATATTGATACGTTTGAAAAAGTAATGCAGGTTAATAGTACCGCCGTCTTTATGTTGACCCAAGTGTTATTACCTCTTCTTAAAAACGCCGCTAATGGGTCAATCGTGTTTACTACCAGCTCGGTGGGGAGTCAGCCGCGGGCGTTTTGGGGCGCTTATGCCTTATCCAAACAAGCGGTTGAGGGCATGAGCGCTATATTTACCCAAGAGACGAAAAACACGACAGCGCTGCGCTTTAACTGCATCAATCCTGGGGCGACTCGCACCAATATGCGCGCCCATGCCTATCCGGGCGAAGACCCGCGCACCCTAAAAACCCCCGAAGATTTAATGGCGGGCTATGTGTGTTTAATGAGTGATGCCAGTATCGCTGTTCAAGGGCAAGTTATTGATTTACAACCAAAATCTTAGTTTTAGATGGTTTAGGGCTCATAACAACCCTTTAGTTACTTATGTTTTGCTTAAGTCTATCATGTAAAAGCTATCTTGATAAACAGCGCTGTCACCCCCAAATCATCTATCCAGCTATTAATATATTGGAGACAATGATGGCCGGTGGATGGGCACGAGATGGTGCCGAGCACGAACAAATGGATGCGACGGTAAACGATGCTTTAGAACGGGCACGCCGTGCATTGCCAAGTGGTATAAGTTTAGAGTTTTGCGAGGAATGCGAGCAACCGATTCCTAAAAAGCGTAGAGAGGCCTTGCTAGGCGTTACACATTGCGTCAGTTGCCAAAATCAGTTAGAAGCCGCTTTGAGGACGCAAGATTTATTCAATCGCCGTGGCAGTAAAGATAGCCAGCTGCGCTAGCACTTGCTGATTTTTTATGTTGACGCAGCCTACCTGTTTTATCCTATAGCTTATGAAAAACCAAAAGGCTTTAAATTTAAAAAAGGCGGTAGTGGCATCGCCTAGCCATGACGATGATACCTACAATAGCCAGTATGCCACTTATAGGCCTTGTGTAGGCCTTGTGTAGGCCTTGTGGCATTTACCACACCCCTATGACGGTTAGTCATGGTTTATAAGCTTATAAGTTTAACCTAGCTAGCTTGGCTTGATTACCCCTCTTCTTCGTCTGGCACAAAAACATAGCCCACGCCCCAAACCGTTTGAATATAGCGAGCTTGCGAGGGATTTTCTTCAATCAAACGGCGCAAGCGAGACACTTGCACGTCAATCGAGCGCTCCATAGCGCCCCACTCGCGGCCACGCGCAAGGTTCATCAGTTTATCACGGGTCAACGGCTCTCTTGGATGCTGCACCAGGGCTTTGAGTACCGAAAACTCCCCTGTCGTCAAGGTCACCAAATTGCCATCTCGTTTTAAGGTGCGGGTAGATAAGTCTAAGGTCCAAGGCCCAAACTCGACGACTTCAACCTGCTGCGAAGGTGCTCCCGGCAGTTCACGGCTATGGCGACGCAATACCGCTTTAATGCGTGCCAGCAATTCTTTGGGGTTAAACGGTTTTGGCAGATAATCATCTGCGCCGGCGTCTAATCCGGAAATCCTATCACTGTCTGAGCCTTTGGCCGTCAACATAATAATGGGTATGTCACTGTTGTCTTCGCGTAGCCGCTTGCAAATGCTAATACCGTCTTCACCTGGCAACATTAAATCTAGCACGACGAGTGAAAACAACTCGCGCTGCATCAGCTTGTCCATTTGACTGCCGTCGTGGGCGGTGCGCACCACAAAACCGTCATCCTCCAAAAAACGCTGCAACAACGAGCGTAATCTAACATCATCATCTACCACCAAAATTCGATGCGTTAATTTATCTGCATGGTTGGTTTTGTTATCTGACATGACGTTATCCTTCTCTGGGTGATGGTTTAATTCTTTATCGTCGTTAGTTTTAAAATGGTGTTATACGGTTTAAGCGGTGGTTAGTTTGGCGGTTAAGTTTACTGACAACTAAGCGGCCCGTATCACTGAGGGGTGAGCCGCTGCGGTTATCCTCTGGTTAGGTTAATTTACCATATTACACTCATCCGTCCTACGAATGTTATGTGGGTTTGTTATCCTGGCAACCCCCTATTTAGGGGTTGAGCTGGGCGTATAGATAGGTTAAGCCATTGGTGTAACACGAGGGTATTAACAACAAATGAACATATGCAGTCAAAATTGCCTCTATTGCGTCAGCTTTTGTTATAATGCAGGTCACACTTATCAACCTTGATGCGGATATGAGCCAAACTGATACCAATACGACTATGCCAGACACCTCTGATAACTCATCCAATGACTTAGCAAACCCTGCCGAATCAACGTTGCCGGCTCAGGTTTTGACTGCTATATATCATAAGCTTGCCAAAGCGCTCAATATTAAGCCCGCTCAAGTCGAGGCGTTTGTGGCGCTCTATGACGATGGGGCGACGGTACCGTTTATCGCTCGCTACCGTAAAGAGAAGACGCAAGGCTTAGATGATACCCAATTACGGGCGCTAGAAAAAGGTCTGAACTACGAGCGTGATATGGCCGTACGCCGTGCCAAGATTCTTGAGCTGCTAGAGGGTCAGGGTAACTTGACCGAGGCGCTAAAGACACGCATCGATAACGCAACCTCTAAGCTTGCCCTTGAAGATATTTATTTGCCCTATCGACCCCGGCGGCGCTCACTGGCGGCTAAAGCCCGAGCAGCGGGACTAGGTACGGTGGCCGAGCAGCTTATTAATGCAGAGGTTACGCCCCTAAATGCGCTTGAAGGCTATAGTGTACCGCAGGCGGTGACGGATGAAGCGGGCAACGACATTGAGGTTGATTTCTCAGAGGTTGAAAAACAGCTTGCTGGTGTTGAGGCGATTATTATTGATGACTGGACGCAGGCGCTTGATTTATTAGACCGTTTACGCACCGGGTTTGCAAAAACGGCCACGATTCACTCGTCTTTGGTCAGCGAAGATAAGCGGGCGGCAGGCGAAAAATTTACCGATTATTTTGAGCACAGCGAAAGCTTGGCACGGCTGCCCAATCATCGTTTACTGGCCATGCTGCGTGGGCGTCAAGAAAACGTCTTAGTCTTAAAGGTAGACGGAGAAGATGCGCCATTTATCGACAAAATTATGACCCAATTTGAGATTAACGCTAAACAGCCTAAAGAGCGCCGTGACTTTTTAGCCCAAGCCGCGACTCGCTTATGGCAAGACAAGTGGCGCCCACATATTGAACATCGATTGCTCACCGAAAAACGCTTGGCAGCGGAAGCAGATGCTATTGAGGTTTTTGCCAATAATTTACAGCATTTGCTGATGGCAGCGCCGGCGGGTCGTCAAGTTATTTTAGGCGTAGACCCGGGTATTCGTCATGGCGTAAAAATGGCGGTTATCGATGCACAGGGGCATGTTGCCCGTGATGGCGACGACAAGCCCGCCATAGCAACCGTCTATCCGTTTGCACCCGATAACAAAGTCGATGAGGCAAAAGCGACTGTGTCAGCTTTACTTAAAGACTATGATGTGGCGTTAGTGGCTATTGGTAATGGTACGGCAAGCCGAGAAACCGATGCGTTGCTAAAAGAGATAATTGCTAGCGATGCGGCCATTGGTGCCAAAGTTGTGATTGTGAACGAGGCTGGCGCTTCTGTATATTCTGCTAGCGAGTTGGCGGCTGATGAATTATCAGAGCTGGATGTGTCTATTCGCGGCGCCGTATCCATTGCTCGGCGCTTACAAGACCCACTGTCGGAATTGGTAAAAGTGGAACCGAAGGCCATTGGCGTTGGACAATATCAGCATGATGTCAACCAAACCCAGTTGTCCGACACTTTAGATAAAGTTACTCAAGACTCGGTCAATGCTGTTGGTGTTGATGTGAATACCGCAAGCCCGGCGATATTGGCGCATGTGGCAGGGCTGAATCGCAACGTTGCCCAACAAATTGTTAACTACCGAAAAGAGCATGGGCCCTTTGTCAATCGCCAACAACTAAAACAAGTGCCAAGGCTTGGCGCTAAGACATTTGAACAGGCGGCTGGATTTTTGCGCATTCGCGACGGTGAAGAGCCATTAGACGCCACCGGAGTGCATCCAGAAAGCTATCCCTTAGTCAGACAGATGCTGGCTAAATCGGGGCATGCCATCGCCGAGGTTTTGGGTAATGATGGGGTGGTGAATACTTTAGATAGCGCCGGACTTGAGGCTGCCAATGATGACAACATTAGCCTGAGTGCCATTAAGCAAGAGCTTGCCAAACCTGCCCATGACCCACGTCCTAAATTTAAAACAGCCCAGTTTAGAGACGATGTGAATCAGGTTAGCGATTTACAGCCGGGCATGCAGCTTGAAGGGGTGGTCACCAATGTCACTAACTTTGGTTGTTTTGTTGATGTGGGCGTGCATCAAGACGGTTTGGTACATATCTCCGAGATGGCGAACAACTTTGTTGAAGACCCGATGAATCTGGTAAAACCTGGCGATATCGTCAGCGTGCGGGTGCTCGCCATCGATGAAAAACGCGGCCGTATTGGGTTTAGTATGAAAACCTTGCAACCTAAAGCCGCCAAACCTGCAACGGCTGTAGCGTCTGAGGGGCAAGGTGTTGAGGTTGCAGCGGATACAGCAGCGCAGCAGCCCAAGGATAGACCAATGCGCGCAAGAGCAGCCAATCGCTCTAGTAAGCCTAATAGCGATAGCAAACCTAGCAGCCATCGACCAAGTGAGGCGTCTACTACTGGACCTAACACTCCTAGTCGCAGTGGCAATCGCCCTAATAGACCGGTTGATAAACCTCAAAGCCGCACTAGCAATAATAGTAGCCAGAATCAAAGTCGCTCAACAAGCAGTGCTGCAACACCTGAGCCTAAAATTGGTTCTTTAGGGGCGTTATTACAAGAGGCCGGCCTCAAAAAGCAGCGCTAAGGTTTAGGGTGGTTCGGGGTTTTGAGCCTTATTCATAAGTTTGGTCATCCATGCGTTCAACAATAAAAAGAGGTAGCCCTATTAATAGGACTACCTCTTTTTACGTTATCAACGTTATCCTCTAGTCGCTCTGTATTTAGTCGCTCTGTATTGCCTACTGCCTATTGCCTATTGTCAAGTCTCCTAAGACAATAAAGAATAAAGGTTATCGCTTACTTAACATCAGGAACAACAGTGACTGGTATCACGCCATCTTCGAGTTCAAGATTATCAATCACGTTTTGAGTGGCCTCTTCCCCAATTACAACGGCAGTATCTGCAGTATTTTGCACCGCAACGGCTGTGCCATTTTCTATCTTAATGCGCTTGACTTGATCGCTTGGCACCATTAAAACTTCTTTGACTTTATAGCTTGGGGTAATCGTACGCGTCACTTTGGTGGTCACGACCTGCATACTGCGGTCTTCAACCACATTGAGCTCTGGCGCCGGGGCGGGCACCGTGGGCATAATCGGCGTTGGAAACTTGCCACTAAAGTGATTGTCACATTGCTGCATGGTCACACGCACCGGGGTGCCAGTACGATTCATATAGACATTAACCGGCATATCGGCCGCATACGGCACATATTTACCAAACAGCTCACCGGATACGCCCGCTCGGCCATTTGAGCGCCCCACGCCCCTATCACAAGCGCCGGCGCTATAGTTGGTTATTTTAACCGGCATGGCATTTGCGGCGGCGGCCGGAATGTCTACCTCAGATAAGCGCATTTTTTTGACCGCGGCCTCTCCCTTCCAACGTTTTGGCGCCTCATAGGTATAGGGGGTATAAAATTTGGCTTCGCCTGCTCGCACAGCGCTAACACATTCATCATAGCTGTCATAACCGACATTGCCATGCGCATCGGTGGTGACTGCCGCTGTGGCAGACGTGGCCAATAACGTGGCACCTGTGGCCTGTGGCCAAAATAGTGGCCGTTACTCGAGTTAATCTCATTGTTATTCCTCTTAAAGGTGAACCTGCCATAAAATAGCTAAACTTTTCTTATCTTGTGCTGCCTGCTCATCTACCTCACTATCTTACTACCTTACTACATTAAAACAGCCAAACAATAGTTTAGATAATGACCATATTGTTTCAGGGTAGGTGAGCGCACATTTTTGTTAACCTTAGTTATAGTAAAGAACTTACGCCATTATTGATGTTGAAATCCCCTAACAAAGTGTAGCAATATGTATTTATGCCACATTATGGAGCATATCATAGATAGGCTTATATGATTTTTAAAAATTTACTATATCTGTTTGCTTGCTGCTTGGTAGCGCCGCATTAATAGCGAGCAAAGGCATACAAAAGAGTCTAGGTCAACGTCTCAAATTTAATGTCACTATACGCCTGCAGCCGGGAGATTAGAGCCGTCCCCATCGCTGACGCCGGTGTCCAAAACCCGCCTGCAACCTCTTGCTGCGGCGCCTGTTGCAATAAACAAAGCGCACTTTGCGCCAGCATCTCACAAGTACTGCCATAGCCTGGGTCTTTAGCGCCCGTCACCTTGGTACGGATTTGCGGCGTATTGGCCGTAGTATCAGTGTTAGCATTAGTATCAGTGTTGCCATTGTTACCATTAAAGCTACCAATAAAACGAATGTCAAAATGGCCGTTCTCACGCTCTTGTACTGAGGGGCCAGTGCCAGCTTTAGGCAAAATATGGTCGTTTAGTAATTCTCGGCTTGGGGTAAACGCCATGCCAGCGGCAAAACCGACCAAGCCTGCCAACATGCCATAGCTCATGACTCTACCTTTTATCCCAGCGGGCATCCATATGGCCTCATCGTACTTAAAATGACGCCCATATGGATAACTGTGCAATTGATGACTGCGATGGACAATACAGGTGTTGATGGACGCCATGACAAAAGGGGCCAGCCAGTGTTTGTTTTGGGCATCCCATTGTGGTCGATGTATGGCGTTTTGGCGCAGCGTCGGCGGGTTAGTATCATCCACTAGCAAATAAGGGTTGCTTAACTGTTGCCGCCGAGATTTATCTTCGGCCACTGCCGTAAAAATCGTCGCCATTGAAGCGATGGTACCACCCGATAACCCGCCTTTTATCACCTTGACGCGCATAGCAATCGTATCACAGTATTGCCCAGTGCTTTGTTTGGCATAGTTTTGGGTAAATAGCACCCCAAGGTCAGAGGGAATGGAGTCAAACCCGCACGAATTGACGATACGCGCACCCGAACGCTGGGCAATGGACGAGTACTTATCCATCATATCTTTGATAAATAACGCCTCCCCCGTTAAATCCACATAGTCGGTACCGTAATTGGCACAGGCTTTGATTAAGGGTTCACCGTACTTAAGATAAGGCCCCACAGTTGAGATAATCACCTTGGCATTTGCGGCCATCTCATCCACACTTTGTTGCTGCTCGCTATCGGCAATGATAGTGGCAAGGTCACTATTGCCTATCTCTTGTTTGACGGCGTCAAGCTTCTGCTGATTACGCCCGGCAATCGCCCAGCTTATCTTCTGCTCTGTTGCTAGTGTCGCCTCAGTGGTTTCTAAAAACTTTTGCAAATAAGCAGCGGTTAACTTGCCGACAAAACTGGTTGCGCCATACAGCACAATGTCGTATTCTCGATGGCTATCTGTCTTGTGCTTTTTAATACTGTCGTCTTTAGTATGTTTAGCGTCTTTATGACCGGTTTGGCTGCTATAGGCACTAGTGTCTTGTGGATTACCCGTGGTATATGAACTCATATTGTGTCTCCTTTTTTGCTAGGTTTAAGGTCTGATTAAAATAACCTTAGGTGAACTCGATGTGAAGATAGGGGCATAACTTAGGTGAATAACTTAGGTGCTTGTATTAGCTAATTGGTACTATAATAACGTTGAATACTGTACAAGTATTGATGATTCAGGTTAAGTGGTTGTAATACTATCGTTTGCTCGTATACTGTGTGGTTTTAGGTCGTTAACAGCCACTTCCTTCAAAACCAGTGAGCTAAAACCCGGCGCGACAACCTCAAAGCCTCTTGCCTAGAGGACGCTTACCCAAAGCCTCACCTATATTATGCATTTATTATGCGTGATGACTCAGTCGTCTAATGTCTTAAATGGTATTGCCAAATCGTCAATCCGCTAGATGTGACCCCCTAAATGCCTTTCTTTGTTGCAAGCCAATGTCTTAGTACGTTGATGACAAAGATGACCCCTAGTGTCTTCGCATCAGCGATACAAATCATAGGGACACCAAGGCTAACAAGGCTAACGGCGACGGCGACCTCTTTAACGCCTGTCGCTAAAACAGCGCCCTCATTGCCTGCTACAGCGCCCTTATTGATTTTGCTGCCGCAAGTCAAACCAACTTGACTGCGGCGCCGACCTCGGGTGTCGAAGTTATCCTCTCGTTTGGGCAACGCGGTTTGCCTTTAAGAGGAACACCCCTTAGTATTATTACTGCGCTGCATCTAAAAGCAAAATAGCTTGATGCTTGCTGAATAGGGAATGTGCTACACTAATTGCAATTTTAGTGCAAACCAGTTATGACACTTGACGCTTAGCTATACACGTTAAAGACGCAACGCTTTATAGATTATCCAATAGCCATCCAAACATGAGCACCTTTTTATTTCCAATCTTGCAGTTTATGTAACTGTCAAAACAAGAACACCCTATTTTAAACCTTTAGGTTTAAAATATTATCATTACTAGAATATCATCGAACTGACATGACAAGGCAATTTTATGAATACCCCTTATTCTGATGTCCAAAACCAATTGCAAGGCTCAATGGTTGCTCTAGTGACGCCCATGCACGCTAATGGCGACGTCGATTACGCCAATTTGGCTACTTTAATTGACTGGCAAATAGAGCAAGGCACCCAGTGCCTGATTGCGGTTGGCACGACGGGCGAATCGGCCACCTTATCGGTGAAAGAGCATAGTGAGGTGATTCGCTATTTCATCAAACAGGTTAATGGTCGCATCCCCGTTATTGCGGGCACCGGCGCTAACAACACCAAAGAAGCGATACATTTAACCCAAGAAGCCAAAGAGGCAGGTGCAGATTGTGCGCTGTTGGTCGTGCCTTATTACAATAAACCGACCCAAGAGGGCTTATATCAACACTATAAAGCCATTGCCAATGCCGTTGCTATGCCGCAAATGCTTTATAATGTGCCAGGGCGTACTGTGGTCGATATCGCCCAACATACTGTTGAGCGTTTAGCCGATATTGACAATATTGTCGCCATTAAAGATGCCACAGGCTCCGTAGAGCGTGGTGTCGCCCTGATTAAAGCGGTTGGCGAGCGTATGGTGGTTTTATCAGGCGATGATGGTACCTCATTAGAGCTGATGAACCACGGGGCGAAAGGCAATATATCGGTAACGGCTAATATCGTACCCAAAGCAATGAGCGAGGTATTCGCCGCTGCTTTAAAAGGCGATTTTGTGACTGCAAAAAAGGTTCACGATAGCATTGAACCGTTACACAAATTGATGTTTATCGAGTCAAGCCCCATCCCGGTTAAGTATGCGTTACATAAAATGGGTAAGATTGAAAAAGGTATTCGTTTGCCGATGGTGTGGTTAGATGAGCAATACCACGCTCAAGTAGATGATGGCCTACGTCACGCAGGTTTAATCTCTTAACATGAAAGCTTTATTAACTAAAATTGGTTTTATATAGCATATAAGCAGGCAAATCTTCATTTATCATCAAGTAAAGTGCGTCATAAAGGATAAGCTATGCAACTGTTTCAAAAATCACGACCCTTACATTCGTTCTTACCGCGTCCTATTGGGCGTACGGCAGCTATGGGTATAATCAGTAGCGTTTTGTTAGTAGGATTAACGGGATGTCAAGCCAGCAAAGGCTTGTTTGAGCGTGTTGAAGACGGCAGTTTAGAGTATCAGCAAGCGACTCAAGTACCGCCCCTACAATTGCCAGCAGACCAGCAAACGGCGCCGTTTACCCCCCTATACCCCACGCCCACTGTGAGTGCCAATACCTTAGAACTCAAGAATGACACGGGCAAACGCTATCAATTGCCACCGCCTTATCGTACTGTGCCAACTGTGCCGACTGTGCCCACTGTGAAAGCTTCCAAGCCTGCGTCATAAACCTAAGATTAGCAACCTCATAAGGCCATAGCTTTACTATTTAAATCGGGGTCTGTCAATAGATTTAAACCCTGCTATTTAAAAACTGCTATTTAAGCACTGCTAGCTAATAAGTGCCTAAGCTATGGCTGTTTACCCTGATCTTACTCAACTAACCCCGACCTTTTAGCCCATTGCACAGGAAAACTAGAATGCAAATTGAAAAACAAAAGCTGATTTATAAAGGCAAAGCTAAATCCGTCTATGAGACAAATGACGCAGATTACTTAATCCTGCACTTTCGGGATGATACCTCCGCCTTTAATGGCGAACGTGTCGAGCAATTAGGGCGTAAGGGTCAGGTGAATAACCGCTTTAACGCTTTTATTATGCAAAAACTCGATGCCGCTGGTATCGAAACCCATTTCGAGCAGCAGTTATCGGATGATGAGGTGCTGGTGAAGCGCCTGCAGATGATTCCTGTAGAGTGTGTGGTGCGTAACTTTGCAGCGGGCAGTTTAGTGCGTCGTTTGGGTTTAGAAGAAGGCCAGGCATTGACCCCGCCAACTTATGAGCTGTTTTTTAAAGATGATGCGTTAGGCGACCCGATGGTCAATGAGTCGTTATCGATATCGCTTGGTTGGGCCACTGCTGAGCAGCTGGCGCAAATGCAGGCGTTAAGCTATCAAGTCAATGATATCTTAAAAAAGCTGTTTGATGAGGGTGGTCTGATGCTGGTTGATTTTAAACTCGAATTTGGGGTATATCATGACCGTATTGTTTTAGGCGATGAGTTTTCCCCCGATGGCTGCCGTATTTGGGATAAAGACACCAAGAAAAAACTCGATAAAGACCGCTTTCGGCAAAGTTTAGGCGATGTTATTGAGTCGTATGAAGAAGTGGCACAACGTATTGGTGTACCTTTAAACTAGAGGGTTAGATTTGCATCGTTCCTTGAAACCAACTTCATAGACCTGCTATAGACCGCTTAAAATTTTACGAGTATGATAAAAGCTGACTGTGGCCACCTTATTGTCAGCTTTTTTATGCTATTTTTAGATAATGACCTGTTTGTTGACTTTATTATTTTATTAAAAGGCACGGTAGATGTATAAATTAACCGTTTTTGTACCCGAAGAGGCTTTAGAGACGCTTAAAGCTGCGTTATTTGCCGCAGGGGCAGGCCACATTGGCAACTATAGCCATTGTTGTTGGCAGATTAAAGGTATGGGGCAGTTTATACCGCTTGCCGGCAGTCAGCCGCACCTTGGCAAGCACAATGCGTTAACCTCGGTGGCAGAGTGGCGACTCGAGATGATGGTGGCGATGGGCAAGATTCACCAGGTCATCGACGCTTTACATCAGGCGCATCCTTATGAAACGCCTGCTTATGATGTGGTAGCGACGCTGGTTATCTAAGCTACCACCGATTTAACAAAGTGGCCGAGATAACAAAGTGGCCAATAACGATAGCTCACTTTGTTATCTCGGTGCTAGTTGCTAGGTGGTGTCGGCGTTGATATATGGTTTGGCTTACTGGGCGCTAAGTTGATTGGCACCCTTCATGACTTTAAGCGTTTTACCAACCTTGCTGCTATAAGTGGGCGTCAAGATATCGCTCACAAATATCCAATCGGACTGACAAGACTCAGGGGTTGCGGTTACGACCATATAGCCACGCTGACTGGCATCCATATATTTTAAATCGGTAATTAGCTGAGTCAATACCGATTGTAATACAGAAGCTGGAATGGTCGGCAGATACTCTTCAAACCCGGGTGAGCTGACCGAGCTGGTCGCAAACTCGACACCAACCGATTCGCTGTTAGCATTGGTCAAATTGCTCGACCAAGCGTTGTGGGTATCGCCTGATAGTACGACCAAGTTTTTATTCAAACTCTTTGTGGCGGTCAATACCAGCTCACGGGCAGACCCATAGCCATCCCACGCATCAAGATTATACGGCACATAAGGCTGGGCTAAAATAGCCCGCTCTTTGTCGCTAAGCCCTTGTGGGTTGGTCTGTGCTTTATTCGCCAAACCTAAATACGTGCCGATACTCACGCCAAACTTAGGGTTGGCAATGTTGAGAATAACTGGCGCTGGCATCATCATACGCGCCATGAGTACTTGCTGACCCAATATCTGCCAAGTGGCGCTCGAGTTTTGCAACTGATTCACTAGCCAATTGCTTTGCTTAATGCCCAGCAGTTGCCTATCGGGTGCATTGGTGGCGGTCGTAAAGGCTGCGGCATCAATATACGGCTCACCCGCCGCATCCACTTTGATAAAACTTTGATAGTCTAATTGCTTTGCCCGCCCAATCACTCGAGTGTCGAGCATGTGTAAGCTTACCAAATTGCCAAAATCAAAACGGCGGTAAATCTCACTGGGCACGCTATTACGAATCGGCATCCACTCGTGATAGGCTGTTACGGCTGCCAGTTTTCTGGCATCCCAGGCGCCCTCGGTTTGCGGTTGATGGTTTTCGGCGCCAGTGTCATACGCATCGTTGGCAAGCTCATGGTCATCCCATACCGCTATCATCGGCAGTGCCGCATGCAAGTCCTGTAAGTCCTTATCGCTGCGATATTGGGCATAGCGGCGGCGGTAGTCGTCAATGGCGAGCAACTCTTTTGGCGGCTCCACTTCACGCTTAAGTTCGGCCGCATGGGCTGAGGCGTAGGCCGGTACCTCGGCACCCTTGCTGTCAAGCGTTGTTCTGCCATACTCATAAATATAATCGCCCAGATGCACACAGGCGTCTAAATCGTTGCGCTTGGCGGCATCGGCATACACATGAAAAAAGCCTGCCGGATAGTTGGCACAGCTAAACACCGCAAGCTTGACTTGAGTGACGTTATTAATGGGTAAGGTTTTGGTTTTGCCTATGCGACTTTTTTTATCGCCCACACTAAATTGATAGTAATACATCGTGTTAGGGCTTAGCTTATCAACATCCACCTTAACCGTGTAGTCATTCTTGGCGCTGGTCATGGTGTTACCTTGGGCAACAATCTTTGCCATTTGCGCATCAGTTGCGATGGCCCAGTGCACGTTAAGCTGATGCGAACCCGCTACGTTCGGGGTAACCCTAGTCCACAAGATAACCTTATCGGCTAAAGGGTCGCCACTGGCAACGCCGTGATAAAAACTGACATCTTGGGTAGTGCCAAACGAGTCATTTTGCTGTTGAAAAAAGTTGCCATTGCCATCATCATCGCTGCCGCAGCCAACCAATCCTAAACCTGCGCCAGCGGTCACGCTTAGACCCACCCCTTGCATAAAGCGGCGACGGTTCAAAAATGACGGGCTTAGCGGCGCTTTAGTTGCGCCCGATTTGACCAACGCTTCTGCTGATTGCGCGTTACGCTTGGCGGCAGTGTCGGCAACCATATTATGAATGGGCCGCGGGTTGGATGTTTCGATAGTGCTGGTCAAGTCTGTATCTATTTTATGAGGTTTGTCAAGGTTGTCAAGGTTGTCTGGCTTAGCAGGATTTACGGGGTTAGCAGAGGGCTGGCTCATGGCGCGCGCTTCCTAATCAAGGTTTACATCACATTGATTAGCTTAGCCTACCCATGTTGCAATAGCATGACATGCGATGACATTGACAAAACTCAATCCAATTGGCTTAATAACGCCACTTCTTTGATATAACTCATCAAGTCTGCTTCGGACTCTGCTAACAATTCATCGTCTTCTTTATACTTAGCATACTCTACCCAAAGCAATAATTGATACAAGCTGTTGTGCTCTGTCTCTTTAAACTGCTGCATAAACTGTTTGAGGGTACCCTCGTCATGAATATTTAAACGGGTACTCCAGCCATCAATTTTTACCGCTTGCTCAGGGCTAAAGCGACAATGAAACAATGCATCGACTAGAGCATGACGGTCCTCCTCGCTAATCAGTTTGCCTACCCGTTTGATAAGACGATTGCGGGCGCTGGCACTGCTTAAGTCCGTTAAGGCCATCAACTCATCAAGAAAATACTCGCTGGCAGGTAGTTTTTTCATCTGTTTTTTCGACAATTGCGATAACGGCACTGCCAAGCGTTGCAACCGCTCGCGTGCTTTTTTGAGCTCAGTGCGTGACACACGCATATCTTGATCCGACCACTTAATCATAACACTCTCAAATTATGGTTTACTAAAACAAATACGCCAGGCGGCTGACGCTTTTTCTACTTAACCAGCCGCTTTTACCTTATGCCACCCAGCGTGACTTTTCACGGTGTTTGGTAATAACTTTTAAATCCATAGGCAAACTTTTGCTCAATTGCTTGGCCACATTGTCGGTCAAAAATACCGAGCGATGTTTGCCGCCGGTACAGCCAATGGCCACCGTCACCGTATGACGGTTATTGTGCGAAAAATGGGGCAACCACTGGTTTAAAAATTGATAAATATCCTGCTGCATATCCAAGACTTCAGGATATTTTGCAAAAAACGCTGCGATCTCTGCATCCACCCCTGTTTTGGCACGAAGCTCAGGCTGCCAATGCGGATTGGGCAGTATGCGCACATCAAATACAAAGTCAGCATCAATCGGCATGCCGTATTTAAACCCAAACGATAACATATTAACAATCACTTGGTTGTCTATGCCAATATGCTCACGTACCCGCTCTTTGAGTTGATGGATATTAAGCTGGCTGGTGTCAATTTTCATATCAGCATGAAAAGCGATGGGGTGCAGTAGCTCAATCTCTTTGCTGATGGCATTTGGCAAATTCGACACCGGGTTATCTTCTGTCGCCATCAAGGGATGCACCCGCCGAGTTGCGGCAAAACGAGCCACTAAGACCGGTTCTTGAGCGGTAACATAGAGCACCTTAACCCTATCGCTGCCATAGGTATCGATTAGGCCTTGGCGGATATTTTCAAAGTTGGATAAATCGGCATGCGGGGTACGCACGTCTACGCCCAAGGCGACTTTCGTAATGCCGCCATCGCCGGTCAATTTGGCAGCGGTGATAGGTACTAACGATAACGGCATATTATCAATCGCATAATAGCCAAAATCTTCTAAAATATTCAACACCGATGTTTTGCCAGAGCCAGAGCGCCCCGAGACAATCAAAATATTGATTCCAGTCACTCGTCATATCCTCTATAAAATACCGCACCAAACCGCTACCTAGTCATCTATTATGGATATTGACTATCTATGTTGTTTACCCACCGCTATGACCCTACCTTAACTTCTTGATTGTCGAGCAAACGAGCTTTTCCTAGCCAAGCAGCGGTGACAATCACCAAATCCTTATCTGTTTCCATATTGGCCACTGCGGTTAAGTCTTGATTCAACACTGCAAGATAATCCACCTTAAAACCGCTGCTATTGATGCTGGTAATCGTCGCCTCAATCAGTTGCTGTAGCAACGCTAAACTGGTGGCCGCACCTTGCTCAAGCTCGGTTGCTAGGCTCGCCACCGCTTGGTGCAAGTTGGGAGCAATATTGCGTTCTGTATCGCTTAAATATTGATTGCGAGAGGACAGCGCTAGCCCATCTGCAGCACGTACAATGGGCGCCGCTAGAATGGTGATGTCATAACTTAAATCCTGCACCAGTTGGCGCACAATCGCCAATTGCTGATAGTCCTTTTTGCCAAACACGGCCACATTTGGCTGCACGATATTAAACAGCTTTGCCACCACCAAGCCCACCCCATCAAAATGAGTTGGGCGAGTCTGCCCACATAGCTGCTGGCTAATTGGCCCCGCTAACACTTGGGTGGCAGGTGGCAATACGGGGTACATATCGGCGACAGTGGGGACAAAAATATAATCGGCACCAATAGCGGTTAGCTTTTCGGTATCCGCCGTTAATGTACGCGGGTAGCTATCGAGGTCTTCATTGGCGCCAAATTGGGTCGGATTCACAAAAATACTCACCACCACAATATCGGCATGCTGCTGGGCTAGTTTGACCAACGCAAGGTGACCTGCGTGCAAATTACCCATTGTGGGTACTAGGGCGATGGTCTGCTCGTCTCGTAGCGGTTGTAAGGTTGTGCGTAGGTCAGCAAGCGACGGTATGGTGCGGGTCATGGGCAAAATCCATCTATCCCTATCCTAGCAAAAATGGCCTTAAAATAGGGGGGGGTGATAAGGGCTAAAATATGAGGCCATAAATACAATAAATCATAGGAGGAGCCGACGAGCATTTAGACACTTATGCCTAATTAAACTGATGTTGCGGCTTAGGATAGCTGCCGTCAATGACAGACTGATGAAACAGGGCAAACGCCCCCGCTATGCTACCGGCTGGCCTGTTGTTGTTGTTGTTGTTGTCGTTATCGTTGGCGTTGTCGCTACTAGCCTTGTCATCACGAGCTTTGCCTTGATTGCGGTCATCGGTTAAAAAATCGTGCACAAACCGCGCCGTACGCCCATGGGTCACGCCCAGCATATCGTGCATGACCAACACCTGACCGTCGGTATCGGCACCAGCGCCAATACCAATCACCGGCACCTCTACCATATCAGTCACTTGTTTTGCTAAGGGTGCGGGCACACATTCCAGCAATATCATGGCTGCCCCTGCTTTGAGCACGGCCTGCACATCTTGGAGCAACTTTTGCGCATCCTCTTCGGTTTTACCCTGAACTTTATAGCCGCCAAACACATTGACCGACTGCGGGGTTAAACCAAGATGCACGCAAACGGGCGTGCCAGCCGCGCTTAGGGTCGCCACGATAGCGGACAATTCTGCACCGCCCTCAAGCTTAATGACGTGAGCGCCTGCTTGCATCAAGGTGCGGGCATTGGCGATGGCATCGCTTAGAGTGGCATAACTCATAAACGGCAAGTCGGCCATGATTAACGCCTGCTGATTGCCGCGCGCCACATTGGCCGTGTGATAAGCCATATCAGCAACACGAACAGGTAATGTCGAGTCATGCCCTTGCACCACCATACCCAAGCTATCCCCAATCAAAATGGTATCAATAGCGGCCTGCTCCATCATCTTAGCGAACATAGCATCGTAACAGGTGAGGCAACTAAATTTACGCCCGTCTTTTTTGTATTGTCTTAGGGTGGATAAAGTAATCATGAAGGCTACTCAACATACTAGTCTTAGGACTAGAGTTTTTTATGGTTTAAAAAAGGGGTAACAAGAATACTATAGGCATACGAGAAGTTAGGGGTACAACCGTTTAGTCATTTAACACATCAGGCATAGGGCATGAACTAAGACAATCGCACTAACCCTGTCCAATCGTGACTCATAGGAATATCTATGATACGCTGCTCAAAAAGACACAACTCAGGGTTAAGCTCGGCCAAGGGTATCAGCACAAAATTACGTTCTAAGATACCTGCATGGGGCACAGTTAACCTTGGGGTATCTATCAATGTAGCGCCATACAGCAGCACATCAACATCCAAACTGCGCTCGCCCCAATGGCGCAGGCGTACCCGCATCGCTTGCTGCTCAAGGCATTGGCACAAGTCTAACAAAGCATCGGGCGTTAAAACGGTATCCAGCTCAACCACGGCATTGACAAAATCCGGCTGATCCTGTGGTCCCATGGGTTGAGACGCATAGAGCGACGACGCCCGAACATGGCGAATATCAGCATGAGCAGCTAACCGGTCTATCGCCTGCTCAATATGCTGACTTGGCGTCCCGATCTCGTTACTAAGATTACTGCCCAGTCCTAAATAACAGCGAGTGAGTGTAGAGAAGCCGTCGTTACTAGCGCTCGCTTTATTACTCGTTAGCGACATGTGGAAGACCTTGTTAACACCTACTATTGACCCAATCAAATGACTTTTAGCTTAGTTTGATAGCCTCAAGCTTAGTGCCACCAGCCCTAAACGCTTGGTTCACGCTCGCGCACACTTTGAGTGGAGCTTGGTAAGCGTCGACGCCGTGTGGTGGGCACTCGCTCATTTTTGGCTGGCCCTTGTTGCGACTGCCCTTGGGCTGCTGGTGCCGGCTGATTGGGTGCTGCTTTTTTGGTAGCGGTTTTGCTTTTGCTTACCACCTTGCCAATTGCGTCACTGTTACTTTCGCTTTCGCTGCTGCCGCTATGGCTAAGATTACTGCTCTCTAGCTTTGCCGGTTTATCAGCATTTTTAGTATGAACAGAACGGTTATCACTCTTTTTGTCAGCACCCTCATTGGCATTACTTGCGGTAGAGGCTACCTGTCCACTGGGCTGTTTACGTCTACGAGTTTTGGGCACAGAGTTATCTACTGGGGCGATTGCTTGCGGTGTTGAATGCATAGCATCGCCAGTAGCAGCGCTCCCGTCGGCAGTTTCAGTCTGGTGAGTTGGCTGAACCACTGTATCTGCTATAGCATCAACTGTGGTAGCTTGCATCTGTGATATAGCGGCTGCCTGCTCTTTTTGAGTCAACTGTTGACTCGGTTGACGGCGACGACGCTTAGTAGGTACCGTTTCGGCCTTTGGCAATAAAACGGCTTCAAGGTCAGCCTTAACATGGCTATCAACCGCACTGCTACTGTGACCGTGCCGATTATCTCTACTCTCTGCCTGACTATCCCCATCCGCTGCACTATTTGTCTGGATTGTCTGGACGAATAGGGCATCGTCATCAGCGTCCGTTTCTACGTCAAAAGCCGCCATTTCAAGTTGATAAGGCACTTGTTTGGCAAGCTTATCGGCACTAATGCTAAATAACGGTTTTGGAGATGGCGTGCTACCTATCGTATCCGTATCTTCTAACAAGGGCTCTAACGACAGTTTTTTTAATTGCGAGCGCTCTTGCGCATCATGCCTTTTTTGACCGGGACTACGGGGTCTAGGCTTGGCCGCTTTTTTTACCGCTTTCTCGACCACTGTAGTATTAGGCTTAGCAGACCGACCTGATACCATTTCCGTGTTTGTTGCTGCTGGCTGGTTGGTATTGTCGATAACGTGACTTCTGCTATCATTATCGCCTTTATCACGCCTACCTTTAGCATAATCATTTTTAGCTGTAGAATCGTTGCCCATAGAATCCTTGTTATTTGCTGTGTCTTGCAAAGCATGCGCTTGGCTATTTAAATTATCTTCTTCTAAGTCGCTTGCCTCACTTTGGTCTTGACCAAAATCGCGATACTCTTGGCGCTCTGAACTCAAGCTATCCTGACCTTGACGAACTCGGCGATTGCGGCTCGACTTATTCGGCGTACGGCGGTTGTCCTCGGTAAACGCATCAATTGCGCGTAGCTTTTCACGTTCGGTTAACAGCTGAAAGTCTTGCCACCACTGCCCCATCCCATTGGTCGATTCGGATAAGGGGTTAGCCGCATCATCACATTGCTCACGCAGCAATAAAAAGTCAAAACCCGCTCGAAAGCGAGCATGCTCCGCCAGTTGCGCAATTTGTTTGACTCTAGGGTTGGCAAGCTTAGGCTGTAGCATCCAAATATCGCGAATAAACTGCTCAGCAAAACGTGGAATAGCCGTTTTAAGACGTTGCCGTTCAATCACCTTAATAGCAGCTTGCATCTGCGCATCGTGAAACGGCAGATTCTTTTTCCGAAACTTTGCCAATTGATGCAGGTAATTTTCCCACAATAATGCGGCATAGAAAAAGGCAGGGTTGATACTCTTACCCAGCGCAATACGTTTGTCCGTATTGATGGCCACTTGCGTCACCAAACGGGTTGGTGCTTTGGGCGGATAAACCACCAAATGCTTAATCGCACCATAGTCAAATAACAATGGCAGCAGCGGCACTAAATAACCACCGGTAAACATCTTTTGCGATTCGTCATAGAGACGATGCGGCGATACCTGCTCTAACAAGCCCCAATTGTCATCGTGAAATTGTGCTTCTAAAGCATCATCAAAATCAAAGCCGAGTTTTGCCTTAAAGCGTAGCGCACGCAGCAACCTAACGGGATCTTCTTCAATACGCAGCGGCGCCCGACCCAGCAAGCGGATAACTTGATTATCAATATCGTCTAGGGCGTCACAAAAATCGTGTACCACGCCTTTAATTGGCTCGTAATACATCGCATTAATGGAGAAATCACGACGGGCAAAATCCTGCTTGATATCGCCCCAAACGTTGTCACGTACAATCATGCCATCGCTGGTGGTGTGCTCAGCGCCATTGGGCGGCGCTCGAAACGTTGCCACCTCAATCATATCACGGCCAGAATACACATGCGCCAATTGAAAGCGGCGGCCAATAATGCGGCAACGCTTACCAAACAAATCCTTTATCTCGTGGGGCTTGGCATCGGTCACCGCATCAAAATCTTTGGGGCTAAGCCCCAATAGCGTATCGCGGACACCGCCGCCCACAATATAGGCCTCAAAGCCACTTTTTGTTAATGTGGCAATCACTTCAATAATCGAATTTGGTAAATCTGCTTTACTTAATCCCAACTGCTTGGCTGAACGCTCTGCCATGCATCTACTCCCTACTAACCAACAACCGCACTCGCCCTAAAAAGCCAAACGCTAAAACTCAAGTTTAGTCGTCCTCTGGGGCGTATATAGCTGCTAGTGTATCAAATTTTTGCCCTCGTTGCCCGATATACTCAAGCACAGTGGGCCGAATAACTGCCACTAACGGGTTAATAAAGTTAACGGGTTAATAAAATAGGGTAATCATGTTTTGAATTTGCCCCTATCAATAACCCCACGCACAACCCACCAAAATGGCCTGCAAAAGAGATGCCCGTTTGCGGCATTAACCCCTTTTTTAAAATCAGCCAATAAGTCGCCCCCATAGCAAGGCAGGCTATCAAATAGCCCCAACGTTTACCAAACACAGCGCCGCCTATCATGTAACCGAGCATCGCAAATATCAAACCCGATGCGCCGATATGAATAGAAAATGGCGACCCTAACCCCCACGTCATCAGGCCCGACCCAACAATCAACATCGCAATCGTGCGATACGCATTGCGCTCAAAAATACCAAATAAAAATATAATTTGCGCCAGCACCAAAGAGTTGCCCATTAAATGCGCAAAATTACCATGCATCGTCCAAGAGGCCACAACGCCTATCATGCTACCCAGCGTTAATGTACGTGGCACGATACCCAACGTATTCCACAAATCAAACAACAGGGTTCGGTTTAAAAAGTACATCACCCAGATAGGAATAAATAAAAACGCATACAGGCCAATCACTTGGCGCAGTCGCTGTTTAATAAGTGAAAATAGATTTTGCCAATTCATAGGCTTATTCGAGGGTTAATAATAGTAGCAACACTATAGCAGGTTTTTGCGAGGTGCAGACAGTAATAAACCACAACCGCATACGGCAATCAACCACGTAGCGATTTCTGTCAACCATCTTCACAATTGAACGGGGTTTGGGGGGATGTTGAGGGGGTAATTATATTAATAGAGGGGGAGGAAGGACCTCAATGCAATTTATATAAAACAATAGACGATAACTTATTACGCTCTGAAGCATCTCCGCTGCAATCAGGGTTAAACCGCACTCACTAATCATGTTCCGGCGTAGATAGACAATTTTTTATCTGTATCATTCAAACAACACAAAGCTGAACTCCACCCTGTTAAAGCAACATTGATTAACAATGTTTATCTAATCACGCTTATCAAACCCCCACGCATAAAAAAACCCCCTTTGCGGTAAGCAAAGGGGGTTTTAGTGCTTCGAAAAGCGATATAGGGAGC
>JAGLBE010000209.1 GCA_018260445.1 Psychrobacter sp. | reverse complement strand
CATAATTTTTCTCCCACATTTTTCCTTTTTTTTCCCCCGGCCGATTATTAATTTTTTTGCTTTGTGCAACGCCTTTATTGAAATGACCCACACGTTGTCGACATCGCGACATCGTCCAAATTAATTAATTAATTAATTTATTTATTTATTTATTTTTGCAGGATTCGATGGGGGCCATCGAGAGAGAAAATTTGACTTACGTCGACGGTCATGCCCCCTTCAACGGAAGTCACGGAGAAGAAGGTCAAATACCGGACGTTCTGAGAGCCAACCGGGAAAGGTGAGTTTGAATAAATAAATAAATAAATAGAATAAATAAATAAAATAAAATAAATGACAAAAACTGCCAAAATTTGTTATAGAAATTTCACGAATTTAGTTGTAGACTTTGTTATAGACTTTCACGAATTTAGTTCTAATCCAAAAATTAAATGAAACGTTTAACTGCGGTTTTGGCAAAACATTTTCTGGGCTACATAATGTCGCGTAGATTGTAGCTCATAGATTGTAACCCTTACATGTAGATCTAAACGACATTATAGCAGGTTTATTACCTTACATTA
>JAGLBE010000207.1 GCA_018260445.1 Psychrobacter sp. | reverse complement strand
TAAGAAAATCAAAATAAAAAGAAGATGAAGAAGAAGAAAAGAAAAAAAAAAGAAAATGAGGAAGAAGTTGATAGAGAAAAGAACAACAACACCAACAATAACAACAACACCACCATCAACAACAACAATAACAACAACAACAACAACAACAACAACAACAACAACAACAATAATAATAATAATAATAATAAATATAGAATGTAATCGCTGCGATTAATAAATCATTAATTACTTCACTATTAATATATACATGTAATGTGAATGATCGAATATAAATTTCTTCAATAAATAATTTAACAATTAATAGTTCAATTACCCAAGTAATTTTTTTTTTTGGTAGAAAAGAAGCGTTTAACGGCGATATTAATAAATATGATCAATCCAGACATTCCTGACAAAATCAGATTGAAATTTTCAACAACAACAACAACAACTATAACAAAAAATTATCCGACTGGCAAAAGCCTTTCAACAATCTACCAAAAAAATACAAACAAACTCAGTAAAGAATAATAAAGAAAATAAAGAACGTATAAGAATATAAGATATAGAATATAAGAATAA
>JAGLBE010000206.1:312-565 GCA_018260445.1 Psychrobacter sp. | reverse complement strand
AAACCAAAAAAAAGGAATAAATCTTTTTAAAAAAATTCACATCCCCCATATTGAAGTACAAATTTAGAATCGAATTCTGCAGGAGAATGCAATCAAAGACACTTAATTTATGTAAATAAATAAATAAATGAATGAATGAAACTGTACTGACTGACGGGGTAAAAAGAACCATACTTCGCTGCTGCATGTTTCGCAAATGTACAGTAAAAAAATAAATAAAATTAATGAATTAAGAATGAATAAATAAGAAACT
>JAGLBE010000206.1:0-302 GCA_018260445.1 Psychrobacter sp. | reverse complement strand
AATTGAAAGAACCATTTAAATCAGGATAGGAGAGAGGTGGAAAAAAGCGGGAGAAATAGAAAATGAAAAGAAGGAAAACATGATGTCATAAGGAAAATATGAAATAGAGAATTATAAATTTGAACGTTTAAAGTGAATTGAAAATGAATTTATAAAATAAATAAAATAATAAATAAATAAATAAAAAGGCCGAAAAAGGTTCACCTTCAGTATATAAAAGCTTAATAAAAATTAAGTTAATTGACGTTGAAAAAAAGAAATCAAATAAAAAATAAGAAATCAAAGAGAGAAAAGAAAAAAGC
>JAGLBE010000205.1:286-565 GCA_018260445.1 Psychrobacter sp. | reverse complement strand
ATATATTATTTTAATTTTTTTTTTTAGAAAGTATTCGCTAGCAGAAAAAAATTAGGTATCAAAACCAAGTTTTTATGAGAAATCTCCAGCATTGCATTGAAAGTTTTATTGCATTTTATTAAAAAATAAAAATAAATAAATAAATAAATAAATGACTAATTAACGTCCGACGCATTCAACAAAAACCAATTTCTAGGCTCTTTTAAATTTGGGAACGGACAAAGAAATTTGAGAAACCCTGATCGTGTAATGACTGAAAAGAGTTGAAAATCCTATCGC
>JAGLBE010000205.1:0-276 GCA_018260445.1 Psychrobacter sp. | reverse complement strand
TTAGTTCGGTCATCGACGAATTCCATTCAGGAACCCCATTTAAATTAAGTAAGTTTCTCGTACTATTTCATTCTTGGGCTCTTTTAAAGGTCATTCTTACTTATGGTCTTAGATCTAAAAGTAATAAATAAATAAATAAATAAATAAAATATTGAGTATTCAATTATTGCTAATTGAATTATTAAGTAATTTTGAAATAATTCATAACTATTAAATGATTTGAAATTGAATTCATAAAGTATAAAGTAGAACTTATTTGAAATAAAAAATTTCAAA
>JAGLBE010000204.1 GCA_018260445.1 Psychrobacter sp. | reverse complement strand
ATTATGGATCAAGCTTTTGTGGTCGGCGTGGGCAATATTTATGCCACTGAAAGCCTGTTTTTGGCCGGCATTCATCCGAGTACCGCCGCAAACCTACTGACCAAGCCGCAGTTATCAACGTTGGTCATGCACATTGTTAGCATACTGCAACGTGCCATTGAGCAAGGCGGCTCTACCTTACAAGACTTTAGCGTAGGCGGCGGCAGTACAGGCTATTTTCAGCAAACCTTAAACATTTATGGCAAACATAAGACGCCGTGTGGCCGCTGTGCAACTGCCATCGACAAAGTGCTTATCACCGGGCGAGCGAGTACCTTTTGTCCAAGCTGTCAGCCTTTAATAGAGGCACGCCCAAACTAAAAGTCATCGGTTACTATAAATTCGTCTGAAAATAGAAACATCAAGCCGCAGTAGCTAGGCTGGTTACAAATATTCAAAGTTATTGTGATAAAACAGGGATAGAAAATAGTTTGAGACTTGATTAACGTTGGTTAACTTGTTTTAATAGTAGATATTGATACCGCCACCTAGACCTATTGAGGGACCACCGTATGACATTACCATAT
>JAGLBE010000203.1 GCA_018260445.1 Psychrobacter sp. | reverse complement strand
GCCAGTCCGTTTTGACAATTAACAAAAAATTCGGTTGCTGCATCGTCTGTAGTCGCAGTAACCGCTACTACATAAGTCCCCTCAACCTCCTCGTCAAAATTGATGTCAAAATTGATGTTATTGATAGTTAAAGTAGTCATTTTTAAATCTCCAGTCGTTTAGTTTAGTTTATAGAGCTTGTTTTGTCTCTATGTGCTTATAATATCATACTGTGTATGATTGTCAACACTATTTATCAATTATTTTTTAATTAATTTATATTTTGTGCTGATTAGTTATTAGCAGTTATACAATAGTGTATTAAAGTTTTGCATCACTTAGCTCATTATAGTATTTATCATAGTCTTGCTGGCACCACGCCTGAGCATCGGCTAGTGAGTCGAATTCCACATCATGTATGACAGACGCCTCTCCGCTATTAACTGTCTCAATATGATAGCGATTAGTAACACTTAAATTTGTGTAGTAGTGACGCCCTTTGCCATGCGCTACAAAACGATGATTGTAGTTGCGATAGCGGTAAAAATGCAGTGTTGAAAATGGGTCAATCGACTGAACCTCTTTACAC
>JAGLBE010000202.1 GCA_018260445.1 Psychrobacter sp. | reverse complement strand
ATTATGGATCAAGCTTTTGTGGTCGGCGTGGGCAATATTTATGCCACTGAAAGCCTGTTTTTGGCCGGCATTCATCCCAGCACTGCAGCAAACCTCTTAAGTCAGCAGCAGCTATCGACGTTGGTCGCTTATATTGTCAGCATACTTAAGCTGGCTATCGAGCAAGGCGGCTCTACTTTAAAAGACTTTACGGTTGGCGGCGGCACAACAGGATATTTTCAGCAAAGCCTCAATGTCTACGGCAAGCATAAAGCGCCGTGTGGCCGCTGCTCGACTGCTATTGATAAAGTGCTCATCACAGGACGCGCCAGTACCTTTTGCCCAAATTGTCAGCCTTTAATAAAGCCCCGCCTAACATAGAAGCCAGCTTGCCATAAAAAAAACATAGCGGCAAACTGGCAACAACCAAGGCAAACTTGAAATGATGGTTACAAATATTCAAGGTTATTGCCCAAAAATTAGGATAGAACATATTTTGAGACTTGATTAACGTGGGTTAACTTGTTTTAATAGTAGATATTGATACCGCCACCTAGACCTATTGAGGGACCACCGTATGACATTACCATAT
>JAGLBE010000200.1:293-571 GCA_018260445.1 Psychrobacter sp. | reverse complement strand
AAGCTCCCGCCAAAACGACTTAAACGTCGGGGGAATGGCGAGAGAAAGGAAAATCGGATTTTCGATTCGGTTGACAATAACCACGACGATTCGAAGATCGAAGAAGAAGGGTAGAAAAGGGTAGAATCAGAATCAGAATCAGAATCAGAATTAGGCATAGCCGGAGGTGATGGGGAAGGGAGGGAAAAGGGAGGGAGCTAAATGGGATCGGAAGCAAATTTGGAAGAGCGATTTGGAATCAAGGTTGGTTCATCACCTTTGAGGGTAGTCAAAGTGGC
>JAGLBE010000200.1:0-283 GCA_018260445.1 Psychrobacter sp. | reverse complement strand
AAAAAATGGAGGGAAGTGGGAAGAGGCGGGGGCAGGTGTAAAGCGTTCTGCTGCCACTTTATTTCGTTTTCCCGCCTTCGGTTGGCAAACACGAGTATTTGAAGATCGAAGAAGAAGGGTAGAAAAAGGTAGAATCAGAATCAGAATCAGAATTAGGCATAGCCGGAGGTGATGGGGAAGGGAGGGAAAAGGAAGAGAAAGGTTAAACAGGATCGGAAGCGAATTTGGAAGTGCGATTTGGAATCGTGGTTGGTCGATCACCTTTGAGGGTAATCAAAGTGGC
>JAGLBE010000001.1:168871-216386 GCA_018260445.1 Psychrobacter sp. | reverse complement strand
CGTCTTTTATTCCTACCGCCCTATAGTCCTGATTTAAACCCTATTGAGAAAAAATGGGCTCATGCTAAGTTTTTACGCCAAGGATGGCTTGAGGATGATTTGCCGAATCTATTTAAAAATATGGGTGTGGTGATTTTATCTTGAATTGACTATATGTCAAAATTTAAAACCCTAGTTGCAGTTGCCGCTTTCTCAGTTGCTTTTGCTATGCCAGCCTATGCAAATACTTGCAAAGTCACCGACCCCACGTCTACCCCACTCAATGTACGGGCTAAGGTAGCCGGAAAAGTCATTGCAACCGTGCCAAATGGCAAAACTGTTTATATCACGGAGTATGATTACGATAAGAAAGGCAGACCTTGGGTGTTGATTTTTGATGCAAGGACGAACAAATACATCGGCTGGGTATACCGTGAGTTTGTTAGCTGTTTTTAAAAATATATTATCAAAATTTTCACAGTTGGTTATCGTTCCATTGACAGATTTCAAAGACAGCAGACTCTCACATCTATTCACATCTATTTTTTTATCTGACACCTATCTTCTATATATAAGCGTCATTATAAGCGCCGTCCCTTATAAACGTTATTCCGAGAGCCGCATCATCATTCACTGACATCACATCACGTGAACTGCGGTTTTTCTCGTCTGCACACCATTTAATCACCCAAACCTTTAAATAGGACGCCTCATGTTTACCCCCAAAGCCTTCAAAATTAATGACCAAGAACAAATACTCTCATTTATAGCCACCCATCCATTGGCCAGCGTGATTGCCTATACAGCGGATGGTCTCGAAGCAAGCCATATTCCCATGTATTGGGAAGACGATGGCAGCGCATTGGGTTGTCTATACGGTCATCTCACTAGAACCAATGCGCTAAACCATAGCGACCATCTTAAATCGCCTTGGCTCATCATTTTTCAAAACGCTGGGCATTACATCAGCCCAAATTGGTATCCAAGTAAAGCCGCGACCCATAAAGCGGTGCCAACATGGAATTATCAAGCCGTGCATGTGAGCGGCAAAGTAGACATCTTAACCGATGCCGATACTTTGATTGAGATTTTAACCCAGCAAACCGCTGACTTTGCAGCCAGTCAGCAACACCTTGGTCGCTTAACGATGCCCCAGAGCCTTATATTGCAGCAATGTGTCGTGCTATCGTTGGCATACGCGTTGAGATTACTGACATTCAAGCCCAGTTTAAACTGAGTCAAAACAAAACGGACTCGGATAGAAATGGGGTGATTGCGGGTTTGCGAGGGCTGGGCTCGGCAAATGCAAGTACAATGGCGGACTTGATTGAAAGCCATAACTCTTAATTGATGAAGGTATTGACTGAGTATCATATCGAATGACGAGTGAATTGCTTGATTGCTTGATAATTCATTTGATGACTAAACTAAATCATCAATAAGCCCAAATAAAACCAGACCTGTCGTTTTTTAAGCAAGCCGTGTCGTATTCATCCGCACCCAACATCCCTTCTTTGGCACAATTATGAGTCAGATTCATCCTTAAACCATCAATAAAAAGGATAACATATGGCTCATAACGCAACCTTTAGACCACTAAATAAAAAAAAACCAAATCTTATTTTTAGTGTTTGGGCTTATGGTTACTATCTTGGCCTCTGCCATTAAAAGCGTGTATCAAATTTATTTTGCTGATTTGCCGGATATTTATGGCTTAAGCCGAGCCCAAGTGTCGATGCTGGGCGCATTATTTGGGCTTTGTGTTGGCATTTTCTCCCCCATCACCGGTTGGCTTTGTGATACCTATGGCGCCTCAATCACTATTTTATCGGGCATCGTCGCCGCTATCCTCGGTTTTTATGGCATCGCAACGTGTCATACCCTGCCGCTACTCATTCTCTGCTTTAGCGTACTCTTATCCTATGCCCTAACGGCCATGACCGTTATTCCCTTTGGCGTGCTCATCGACCAAGTTTTTTCGAGCAATGCAAAAAACGCCAGTTATACCCTACTTGCCAACGGTACTGCCATTGGCTTTATCGTCTTGTCGCCGCTTTGGGTATATCTAAATGGGGTTGTCGCATGGCAGCCGCTTAACGCTATGCTATGTGCTACTTATTTAATTATTCTTGTGCCCATAGGCGGGTATTTTTGCAAACAATTTCCGCAAAACTCTGCGCCGATGCCGCAACCTCACTTGGGCAAAAAAAACGCTAGCAGCAAAAAAGACAACATCGCCGAAAATGTTCCGCCACAACTGCAAACCATCCAAACCTTTAAGACGTTACTGCTGAGCAAACGCTATGCCCTACTTGCCTTATCCTTTGGCGGCTGCGGTATGGCAATGGCATTTATCGACGTGCACCTTGTCGCCTTATTGAACACCGTCAGCGTTTTACAGGTTTTTAGCAGCAGCGACGCCTTTGTTGCCAGCAGCCTAAGCATTCTCGGCATTACCGAGCTGATAGGCTCAGTGTTGATATTAATCGCCATCAAACGCTATAACTTCTATATGGTGCTAGGGCTGTTATACCTTATCAGAGCCGTCATCTTTTGGGTCATGAGTCTGTTGTTAACCGACACGGTTTATATTGTATTGCTGGCTTTGTTTGGGCTGACCTACATGGGCACGGTGATTATCAGCTCGTTGCTCTGCCTGCGCTGGTATGGGGCGGCTATCAAAGGCCGCATGTTTGGCATGCTATTTTTTGTGCATCAACTGTTTGTGTTTTTCTCGGTATGGCTGGGCGGACTTGGGTTTGATATCAGTAGCACCTATCAAAGCTACCTAATGGCTTTGGTTGTGATGTGCTTAATCGCTGCTGCGGCTTCTTTTACCCTATATGCCACCGATAAACCAGTTCATGCATAACTTAAATCTTACCCCCATCTCAACGCTTTGCGTAGGCTGTGGCTTTAGCTCAGCTTTTTATAGGTCTTTGATTAAAATGTGCGTCCTGAAATCACCAGCCTACACGACGATAATTTAAGTTGACATTGACGTATAATTCATAAAAATGATTGCTGCAAATTTATGGCACTACAGACCCTAAACACTTTCTTAACGAGTCGCTATTAGGAAAACCCGATGAATGGGCGATGTATTCTAAGTTAGTATGTTGCGTCAACATTTTTTTGGCATGCTCGGTGCGATAATAATTGAGATATTGATGGATGGTAGTGCCTGTCGCTTGTTTAAACATGCGCTGTAGATGCCGAAGCGAGATGCCGCGTTGCTCTGCCAACGCCTGCTAGTTCATCTTATTTTGAAAATTGGCTTGGATATAGTCTTGCAGGTCATGCACCAGCGGATGCACATGGTTTCTGTATTGCACATGCACAGACAATTGCGCATCGTTGCCCATACGCCGTCGATATACCACCAAATCCCTGGCAATGGCTAACGACAGCGCATAACCAAAAAATCGCTCGATTAAATGTAGGGTCAAATCTAATCCTGCCGTCACCTCAGCGCTGGTAATGATATTGCCATCTTCAACAAACAGTTTATCCCATTCAAATTGCACCTTTGGGTATTGCCTCTCTATTCCCCCGCGCAAACTATGGTGGGTGGTACAGCGCTTGCCATTTAACATGCCTGACTTGGCCAATAAAATGCTGCTGGTACAAATACCAACAATGAGGATGTTGTTATTGGCATCGGCATTGGCATTGGCATCGGTATTGGCATTAGTGTTGATACGATTTAACCAAGTGATACTCTGCAAACTTGCCGGGTCGGTATAGATAGCCTCGCTATAGTGGCTAGCCGCCACCATGATAATTGAATTATTGGCAACCGTCTCAGGCGGTTTATCCACATTGGCAAACTGTAAGCCTTGATGCGAGGTTAAACACGCTTCAAACCCAATATAGTGCAAATCAACTTTTGCGCCCCTTTTAGACGCTTCATGCAGTGCCTGCATAGGCCCTGCAAGGTCGAGCACATGCACGCCTTTGTTTAACAAGAAATAGACTGTCAGCTCAGCGGTGTTTGGCATGGCGGCATATCCTAAAAGGTCATACATTTGTTGTTGCGGTGCTTATTTATGAAGCTTGTTATCTATTACAGTGCTTATCTGTTGGGGCATTTATCAATATGAGGACTTACGCATTTTAAGAAGATGTGACGACTGGTAATCATTTATATGCGCTGGCTGTACGGTGGTTCCAGAGGCGCTATAAATAATCCCCAGTCGCCTGTAACTGGCTAAAATGGTTACTATTGCGTAACTCCTAATCTTCTCAAAACAAACTATTGTTAGCGTACGCCTCCGCTTTAATCACAATGCCATCCCTTCTCAAATACGGCTCATAAGCCTTATCATTAAGTCTGCTATTAAGACCCTCTAATCAACCGTTTATGCAATTAAACTAAACTATGCTGCTGAAATACTCTATAATGCCCCCCGTTTCAGCCATTATTGATTATTTTAACACTCAAAATCTTTTATAAGGTTTTGAGCAAATCCTTAATAGATGAAGAGAAACACATTATGACTAAATTGTTTACCCCAATCGCTATCCTATTGGCACTGACATTAAGCACCGCCTCCAATGCAAGCAAAGCCTCTTGGTATGGCCCTGGTTTTCATGGTAAAAGAACGGCTTCTGGTGCCATCTACAACATGCACGCCCTTACCGCAGCACACAAGACCCTGCCTTTTGGCTCTAAAGTACGCGTCACCAACTTACGCAATAACAAGTCGGTACACGTCACTATCAATGACCGTGGCCCCTTTAAGCCAGGCCGCATTATTGATATTTCTAAAAAAGCTAATCAGTTGATTAAATGCAACCTTTGTAAGGTAGACGTTAAAGTACTCAGCCGTGGCGACGGCAAATATCGCAAAGAGTAAATCGACAAGCGTAGTAAGCTAAGGCTTATGTCGATTTGGTCATATAGTGTAATCATGGCATTCGTGATGGTATAGCACTATTGAGCCTTAAATCATTAAAGAGGTTTTGATTGAGATACTAAAATCTCTTTTTTTATGACCTATTTTGACCCGGTAGCCTACAGATATAGCGGATTGTTATTCTAATAAGCCTATGGCAATGATTCTCAGCATGCTGTGATTATCGTGAGCTGAAAAGAATTGCCAGATTATCTGACAACTCTTTATTAAGACATAGATCGACACTCAAAACGCAATGTACAACACTAATCTAAATTTGTTGTATATCAAACTGAACTACATCACCAAGTCGCTCACTGCGTCAACCACCGCCTCCGCTGTAATGCCAAACTCCTTAAATAACTCGCTAGCTGGGGCAGATTCGCCATACGTGGTCATGCCAATCACTTTGCCGTCAAGCCCCACAAACTTGTACCAGTAGTCGACATGTGCCGCTTCTACCGCAACCCGGGCTAAAATATTGGCTGGCAATACCGATTCACGGTAAGCGGCGTCTTGCTCGCAATAAATTTCGGCACAGGGCATGGACACCACCCGCACGCCAATGCCCTGCTCGCTTAAGGTGTGATAAGCATCCATGGCTAAGCCAACCTCTGACCCGGTGGCAATGATAATCGCTTGCAGCTCGTTATCACCTTGCTCTTGCGCCAATACATAACCGCCTTTAGCAATGTTGGCGACTTGCTCGTTATCACGCTGTTGGTGCGGTAGGGTTTGACGGCTGAATATCAAGGCACTAGGGTTGCTGTCTGCCAATAAGGCTTCACGCCATGCGGTGGCAGACTCGACAGTATCACACGGGCGCCAAGTGCGCAGATTGGGCGTGGTGCGCAAGCTGGTCAGTTGCTCAATAGGTTGATGGGTGGGGCCATCTTCGCCAAGTCCAATCGAGTCATGCGTATACACATGGATAACCCGCTGCTGCATCAAGGCGCCCATGCGCACTGCATTGCGGGCATATTCCATAAACATCAGGAAGGTAGCGACATAAGGAATAAAGCCGCCATGCAAGGCAATACCGTTGGCAATGGCAGTCATCCCAAATTCACGCACCCCGTAGTAGATATAGTTGCCGTCAGCGTCCGTCTCAATACCCTTAGCCCCTTTAAATAGGGTGAGGTTTGAGCCCGCTAAGTCAGCCGAGCCGCCCATCAGTTCGGGTAGCAAGGGCTGCAAAGTATTGATGGCATTAAAGCTGGCTTTGCGACTGGCGACGTCTTCGCCTTGGGCTTGGCACTGGGCGATATAATCGGTCGCCGTTTGCTCAAAACCCTCGGGTAACTCGCCACTAAGACGACGTTTTAGCTCTGCCGCCAACTCGGGATAGGCTTTTTGATACGCTTCAAAGTCGGCTTCCCAGTTTTTTTGTAGCACGTCACCTTTAACTTTGCCGTCCCACGCTTCATAAATCTCGTCGTCAAGCTCAAACGGGGCGTGTTTCCATGCCAGCTCATCACGGGTCAAGATAATTTCGTCATCGCCCAATGGCGCACCGTGGCTTGCCGCTTTGCCTTGTTTGTTGGGGCTGCCCACACCAATAATGGTTTTACAGATAATCATGGTGGGTTTGGTCGTTTCTGCCAGCGCCTCTTCGGTGGCGTTGGTGATGGCGTCGGTGTCATGACCATCCACTTTAATCACTTGCCAGCCATAGGCCTCAAAGCGTTTTTGAGTGTCGTCGGTAAACCAACCTTCGACATCGCCATCAATCGAGATACCGTTATCATCATAATAAAACACCAGTTTGCCAAGGCTTAGTGTGCCAGCCAATGAGCAAACTTCGTGACTAATGCCTTCCATCAAGCAGCCGTCGCCCAAAAACGCATAGGTATGATGGTCAATAATATTATGACCGTCACGGTTAAATTGCGCCGCCAGTGTTTTCTCCGCAATCGCAAAACCGACCGCATTGGCGATGCCTTGCCCCAATGGGCCTGTCGTGGTTTCAACCCCGGGGGTGTAACCAAGCTCGGGATGGCCCGGGGTTTTTGAATGCAATTGGCGAAACTGTTTTAAATCCTCAATGCTTAAGTCATACCCTGTTAGGTGCAGTAAGGCATAAATCAGCATTGAGCCATGGCCGTTTGATAGCACAAAGCGGTCACGATTGGGCCAATGCGGGTCGGCAGGATTGTGCTTTAGAAATTTACGCCATAAAACTTCGCCAATGTCTGCCATGCCCATGGGTGCGCCGGGATGCCCCGAGTTGGCTTTTTGGACGGCATCAAATGACAGCACACGAATGGCATTGGCAAGTTTGCGCTCAGAGATGGGTGTTGACATAAAAAATCCTAAAGGGTTATGACAAGATAATAGGGGATGCGCGTGCAATAAATGTAGACTAATCAGTGGTTCATCGATAGACAATAGACCATGCGTACTAAAAAATAAGTAAGGCTGTGTGGCTAAGAATTTTGCCCTATTTTAACATGAAGTTAGCGAAACATGCAGACGCTAGGGTTCGCTTTTGAGGCTATACTTTGTCAGGTATTTTCTTTCTAGCTTATTTCCCTAGGTCAGTTAGGGTGTGTCATTACTTTTATTAGGCTATTAGCATAGTAGATTATTCAACGATAACCATGAAGCAATATGACTAAAAATAAAAAATTTGTTTGTAAACCTAAAAGTCACTAAAGCGAGTATCAATACTCGTCGGTAACATCTTCATAGCTGCTGACATCTATCTGTTCGTCGAGATAAAAACATTTGAAATCATTAACAATATTTACCACGTCATTGGTATGCTTGCGGTAGTGTTTAAAAGTACCCGCTGTGAATCGTCGAGTTTCAATACAATAAAGCCCTTTTGGTATAGATGCAGGAAGATTAAGCACCGTTTGCACATAATTGCCAGTATCTAGATGACTCATGACGATAAAACCTGCATCTGAATACGGTAAATCGACAATTAATTGTTGCACGGCTTACCATGTAGGCTGACTTAGTTTTCCGACTTCCGTTCTAATTTGCAGTCTGTTCATATTAGCCTAACCTGATTGACAGCCTATTCAAACTTACTAAAAAGAGTACTGATAGGTATTGGGGCAGTCATGGGAAATGGGCTGTGGATGAGCTTGACAAAATTGCACCACATAATTGGTCATCTTGTCATATTGGTCTTCACCCTCAAGATAATCCTGAATTCCTGTACGCCCCTGAGCAATAATTTGGCTCATAGTCATAGCAATAGCGTCTTTATCTTGTTCATCCTCAAAACAGCGGCTCAATTCTGTCTGCAAACACGTTGCCATCTTAAAATAGCCCGCATTGGTTGTCCAATTCGTATTGCCATTGTGATAAAACTCACTGGCGAGCCTGCCAATTAATCTAACCAGCTCGCCTTGCAGAGTTTCAGCAGCACCACTTTTAGGCACAAAACGCTGCCATAAAGCATCGTATTCACTTTGATACTTACCTAAACCATCTGTATACAAGGCCATGGGTTATCCTAAATTAACTCAATAAACTTAACTGTAATTTACCTAAATTTGCAATTTAACTTGATAACTAGCCTTCTATCCTCTCTGCCCCGCCCATATACGGACGCAGTACCTCAGGAATCGCGATACTGCCATCAGCGTTTTGATAGTTCTCCATCACTGCCAATAAGGTGCGCCCTACTGCTAGGCCAGAGCCGTTTAAGGTATGCGCTAAAGTCGTCTTTTTGCCGTCTTTAATACGCGTTTCCATACGCCGCGCCTGAAAATCGCCACAGTTAGAACAGCTCGAGATTTCCCGATACGTCTGTTGACTTGGCAACCACACTTCGATGTCATAGGTGCGTTTGGCACTAAAGCCCATATCGCCTGTGCACAATTTAACCACACGATACGGCAAGCCTAATTGTTGTAAGATAAATTCGGCCTGCTCGGTCATCTGCTCAAGCAACGCATCGGATTGTTCTGGGGTCGCAATATTGACCATTTCGACCTTTTCAAACTGATGCTGTCGAATCAACCCTCGAGTATCACGGCCATGCGAGCCCGCCTCACTTCTAAAGCAGGGCGTATGAGCGGTAAACTTCAGCGGTAATTCGTCAGCGTCCAAACGCTCGCCACGTACCAAATTGGTCATTGGTACTTCGGCGGTTGGAATCAGGTAAAAATCCATCTCGTCATTGTTGGTATGATTGCCAAGTTTAAACAAATCATCCTCAAATTTTGGCAACTGTCCTGTGCCTTTTAGGCTATCAGAATTGACAATATACGGCACATACATTTCGGTATAGCCATAGTTAACGGTATGGGTATTGAGCATCAACTGAATCAACGCACGGTGCATCTGAGCCAACTGCCCTTTTAACACGCTAAAACGACTGCCAGTAATTTTTGCCGCTGCTTCAAAGTCGAGCAACCCTAACGCTTCACCCATATCGCTATGGTCTTGCACCACAAAATCAAACTGACGCGGCTCACCCCATTGGCGCACTTCAACGTTGTCCTCTTCAGACGTGCCTATGGGCACATCATCTGCTGGAATATTAGGAATTTGCAACGCCGCTTGGTTAATCGTGTCTTGTAAGGCTTTAAGCGCCTCTTCCGCTTGCTTCATCTCGCTACTAATGCTTTGCATCTGTGCCAATAACTCGCTGGCATCTTCGCCCTGCTTCTTTAGCAGTCCCACTTGCTTGGCGCCGGCATTTTTTTGCGCTTGCAAGTCCTCGGTTTTGACCTGTAACGATTTACGCTGTGCTTCCATATCTTGCCAAAAATCGATGTCTAGCGCATAGCCACGGCTGGCAAGTTTGGCTTGAAGCTCGGTTAAATCTTGGCGCAATAGTTTTGGGTCAATCATGGGATTCCCTTTTTAGACCTTTTAAGTGTTAAGTTTTAAGTTTTAAGTTTTAAGTTTTAAGCAATAATAAAAACATCAAAGCGATAAGACACCTTAATTTTAGGGGATATCATAACAACTGGCACCAAATTTGACCATAAAGATTTTAGCATGGTTGAGCAAGCCCCTGACGATAATGCTAGCATACCATTCATGGCATACTTAGTAAGGCTTAACTGAGCAAGCACTACCTTTGTCAGTATAGGGTCTGTTATAATTATTTTCTCGTATCACCCTACCTCACTTTCGAGCATTCTTATGGCATTGTACCCTTATACCTTACAACCTATCGCTTTAGACCTCACCGATGCAGAGTTTCAGCAAGCCCAGCTTGAATTGTTTGCCCAAACCACGCCGTCATTTAGCCTTAAAAGCGTCAAGCTTAAAGAGTGGATAGGCCTTGCTTTGGTGAGCATTGCGGCAATTTCTGGCTTGATATTTGTTGACGGCTATTCCACTATTTTATTTTGGTTGATGCTGGTGCTGGTGGTGGCTTATATGCTGGTGCGCACCTTAGGAATGAAGTGGTATGTCAAAAAAGAGTTTGAAAAACAAATGGCCGAGCAAGTGATGCCTGATGAGATGCGCGCCATCAAGCTTGGGGTGCAAAAGCATGGTCTTGTGATGGCGATGCCGGCTGCTAATGCGGGTATGTTACCCAAAGCACAACGCGGTATGCAAATGCGCGCAGGCTCGGTGCAGCAAGCCATCATACCTTGGAATGCGGTGACCAGTTGGGACGAAACCGACGACTTTATTTTTATGCTGTTTGAAGTTAAAGGGCAATCTGGTAGCCAGATTATTCCCAAACGTTTGACGGCGCAAAAGTTTCCAGTAGATACAGTGCGTACTCATTTGCAAGAGGTGGTGCCTTTACGCGGATTGCGACCTGAAACGTTAGCCCCGTAGACGGTACTTAACGCTTAGATCAAAGGTTTAGCCAAATAGTTCAAACTTAAATAAACGCTTATAATTTATAAAACCTATTATATAGATTAAAACGTTTTACTTAACTAATGGACGGATGATTGTTATTATCAGTTTTGTCGATAGGCCAGCGTTATCAGCGTCAACTATCTTAAATAACAAGCTTAATTAACAAGGTGTAGGACGTTTGTATAGCCTGTGCTTGTTTATATAGCTTTTATGGCTAACAACTGTAAATTCAATACAATATATGGTTGTAACCACCTAAACTATATGGCTTATCAAGCGCTGATCACCATAAATTACCCGTAGATAAACCAGTAAATAAACCAGTAAATAAAAAGGATACGTACTATGAGCACCAATCAAATCGGGTTAGAAAAAGCAGATATGTCCGCCGTTATCAGTCAGTTAAACGGGTTATTATCGAGCTATCATATTTTTTATATCAATGTGCGTGGCTATCATTGGAACGTAAAAGGCGAACATTTTTTCTCATTGCATGAAAAATTTGAAGAATTATATACCAGTTTACAAGTCCAGATTGATGAGATTGCAGAGCGAGTATTAACCCTTGGCGGCACGCCGTTACATGCTTATAGCGATTTTGCCCACAACAGCAAAATTAGCGAAGATAAAAACGTGCATGAGGGCGCCACTTGTGTTAAAGGGGTAGTAAGCGGATTGCAAGCGCTAATTGCCGAGCAACGCCATGTGGCCTCTGTTGCAGACAGCTTAGAGGATCAAGGTACGGCCGATTTAGTCGCCGCTTATGTGCAAGAGCAAGAAAAACTGGTGTGGATGTATAACGCTTTTTTGGGCTAAGACATTGGTTTGGCTTGACCGCTTAACTTGTTAAGTTTTAACTAGCTTTTTAAGGTTTAAAAGAAACCCCTGTTACTGGCTAACAGGGGGTTTTGTTATTTATTTAACTGCTTATGGCATTTAACGGCTTATCCCGTACTCGATTTATTGCTGTACCCATTGCCTTATTTTTTCACGCTCGGCTGGGGTGGCCTGTAGCCATAGCTGCATAAAGTTGTCTAAGGTACTGACAGCGGTGGTTTGCCCAGCAGATACCGGTATTGCCCCTGACTGCGCATAGCCAACTTGGTTAGACGCTTGACTGGTCGTCACCGCAGGCTGGGCTTGAATGGCGGCGATGGCTTGGTTATTTTGGGCCTTGGCGTCATTGCCCCCAAATATACTGCCAAGACCTGAGAACAAGCCAGAATCGCTTTGTGTAGTAGTAGCTTGGGTAACCACTTGCTGGCCTGCCACCACTGCCAAAGTAGGGTGTTTGGCATAGTCGCGCGCCTCATTGTATCGCTCGGGCTGCCCCGGCATGGTTAAGCGGTAGGTTTGGTTGTCTTGCATAGGGGCGGTCACGGTGACATTGCTCGATTTTAGATAATCGTGATTATCGCCTGGCAAGTCGTACAGTCGGTCATACCGAGCAGTAATCACTTGCTGACCTGGGGTTAAGTTAAACGTTTTTTTAATCGGCTGGAATAAGCTGGTATTCACGGCTTGACCATTGATGGCGGTGACCTTGATGTTGTCATCCACCTGCAAGGTGACCTCTGCGTGTGCTGCCATGCCAGATAGCAGACTGATGCCCGCCGCCACCGTAAGTGGCGTTAATAGTTTCGTGGTTAAAAAATGAGCCATGCCTGAGCATCCTATAATAGTAAAAATAGATATAAAAAATACCCTGTTCTCAACCGATTTAAATTGACTGTAGGCTGGTGCTTTTAGCCCCGCAAATCAAGACCTTTAATCAAAGATGCTGGGCTAAAGCCACAGCCTACGTTAAGCATTGAGAGTGAGATTAAAAATTCAAAATTCTAGATCAAAAATCCAGTGTCATATTATTGGGTAAAGGAAAATTATGGTCTTCTGAGCGAGCAATATAATCTTGCTGTATTTCTTGATGAATATCGACCAGCTCTGCCGCTAAAGTGTGTTCGTCAATCATGTGAATGGCCTCACTAATCACCGTTTTTGAAACATGAGCACGGTTTAAATTAGAAAATAGCGGTTGAATGACCTTTAGCACCTCGAGCATCCCACCAATGCGGTGTGGCCCCTCGTTAAGAAGATGCTCGATGATTCTAGGGTCAAATTGCCAACCCCGCCTGCGCATCACTGATTCTAGCATCGCTTGCCTATCGGCAATATCATGCCCATCAGGCACCTTAAAGGCCGGCGACTGAATCAGCCGTGTCACCAAATCTGGCAAGGCAAAAGGCAGCTCGGTTGCTGGCGTTTTAGCCGCAAAAATTAACTGCCCCTGACCCTCACGGCTACGATTAATTAAATTAAAAATCGCCTCTTGCCAAATGCGACTGTGGCAGATGGCTTCTAAATCGTCGATGGCCACCAGATCTAAGCTCTCTAATGATGTTAAGACTTCGACATCCGTATGAATCAGCTCTTTTAGTGATAAACAAATAGCCGACCTATCCATCTCGATATAGGATTCAGCAATAGCCGATAGCAAGTGGGTTTTGCCAGTGGCCGCACTGCCGTATATATAGGACTGACCAATCAGACCCACATGCATTTGGCGCACCGCATCAATAATCGTGGCCCACCCCGGGCCGGAAAAATCACTGAGACTGGCATCCCTTTTCACGTCAAGATTTAAGCTTAATTGAGTGCCCATGGTGCTTGCCATCAGTTTAAAGTACCCTTTACAGTGGGAGAAAATAATGTCAGTAGTGCCTGTCACATCAAAAAAATAGCGCAAAAAAAGTAATCTGCAACAACTACCACAACATTGGTGCCAAATGCAGCGATAATTTAAACCTTGGTGCAGCGTATTGTAAGTCTTCTGCTATGAGCTGTCAAAAGTCGTGGCGTCGTGGCCATGCCCCGTTGCTGCAGTAGCACAAGTTATACCATAATTAGGGTAGCAATTATATGACATTCCATTAGGTCAGATAAAACGGTCGCTATTAAACACCATTCATCGCCACAAATGCCAATTTAACCTAATTTATCTACCTCACTTGCCCCTAATCAAACAGTTTTAACTGGTGTCTACCTTTATAAAAATCGCTCTTTTTATACGCCTCAAAAGCATGACAAAACAGCACATTAATAATGGCTGAAACTGGTAAAGCAATGAGCATGCCGACGAACCCTAGCAAAGTTGCGCCAGCCAATACCGAAAAAATAACCCATAGCGGCGAGAGGCCGATTTTATCGCCTAGCAATAGCGGCTGCAGCACATAACCCTCGACCACCTGCCCTACCATAAACGCGCCAGCTATTAAACCCAGTTGTAGCCAATTAAGACCAAACTGAAACACACCGGCAATGATAGCGGCAATAAACCCAATGCCAAAGCCAAGGTAGGGCACGAAACTGGCGATACCCGCCACCATACCAATAATAAGCCCTAACTCTAAACCGATAAGTTGCAGCTGGACGGCATAAATAATGCCCAGTAGCACCATCACTAACAATTGACCCTTGACAAAGGCCATTAGGGCATCATCGATATCCTTTACTACTTCAATAACCTTTTTACTATAACCGCCTGGTATAGACAGCTTCCACATCAATAAACGCTCCTCCCAATTAAACAGGAAATAAAAGGTCAGAATGGGTACCAGCACTATCAGCCCAGCATTATTAATAACGGTTAGGCCGGAGGTCATAATTTGACGAAACAAGGACTGCGCATCGCCAACATCATAGTTTTTATTAAGGTACTCTACAAACGTAGCCGATAAGCCAACTTGTTTTAAAGGGGGTAAACTAAAACGACTATTATCAGCCACCCAGCTGCGCACCTCGGTATTGTACCATTGCACCGTGCGCGGCACATAGTCCCAGGCCGACTGCAATTGCACCCACAGTGTGGGCAACAACCACCAAAGCAGCACCGTCAAGCTGGTACTAATCACCAGATACACAAGCAAAATGGCTATCCAGCGCCGCATATAGCGGGTGAGTTTGACAACCAGTGGGTTAAAAAGATAGGCCAAAATAAAAGCACAGGCAAACGGAACGATAACGGGGATTAGCTGGTAGATAAGCCAGAAAAACAAAACCAAACTACCCGTAATTATCAGCCGTCTAAAAAATGGATCGATGCTGCGTGCGTGCATAAATAGTATCTCTTCAATAGGATTACTTAACTAAATTTGGGGGCTGACTGAATTTCAGCGTTTTAGAGCTGCTTAGTTTACTGTAAAACTTGGTATAAGTTAGGTAGTTTTTTATTTGGGCGAGCACCTGCTTTGCTTTTATTTTTGTGAGCATTAAAGTTTTGCCTATCGTATAATAGCACTACCGGTTTTAAAGTATGGCAATATTTGCTAATACCTGGACTGCTTACCCTTCTATTTTCGCTTATAAGGCCTGCTGTTACTATGAGCTCATCGATTCCCCCTGCTTCAACTACCCCTTCTGCTTCTGCTATTAATAACACTGCTATTAACAACACTGCTATTAACAATACAAATGGTCCTAACGATATGGATACCTCGGCAAACGCGACTCACGTTGCTCAAGCTAAGCATGCTACCTCACTCAGCTATAAAGATGCTGGGGTAGACATTGATGCAGGCAATGCCCTAGTAGAGCGGATTAAATCGGTTGCTAAGGCCACCTCTCGTCCCGAAGTAGTGGGCAGCCTTGGCGGATTTGGTGCATTGTGCCGTATACCTAAAGGCTACACGTCACCTTTATTGGTATCGGGCACTGATGGCGTTGGCACTAAGCTTAAATTGGCGCTACAACTGAACCGTCATGACACCATTGGTATTGATTTGGTGGCCATGTGCGTCAATGATTTATTGGTGTGCGGTGCAGAGCCCTTGTTCTTTTTAGACTATTATGCCACAGGTAAACTGGATGTTGACATAGCAACCGCTGTGGTGACCGGCATTGGTGAAGGGTGCAAGCAATCACATTGCGCTTTGATTGGTGGTGAAACGGCTGAAATGCCAGGCATGTACGAAGGCGACGACTATGATTTAGCCGGATTTTGTGTTGGTGTGGTTGAAGAAGATGACGTCATCACTGGTAAACTGGTGAGCAATGGCGATGTGTTGATTGGCATCGCCTCAAGTGGCGCCCACTCTAATGGCTACTCTTTAATTCGAAAAGTGATTGCAGTGAGCGGCCTTGATATTAACAGCAGCACCGACACTTTGGACGGGCTGACCATAGCAGACGCCTTGATGGCACCGACCAAAATTTATGTCAATGCCATCAAACAATTACAAAAGGCCATCGGTAATGAACAAATCCATGCCATGTCGCATATTACCGGCGGCGGCTTTACCGAAAACTTGCCACGAGTGTTGCCTAAGCATTTAGCGTCTGAGATTGACACCCAAAGTTGGCAGATGCCAGCGCTGTTTCAATGGCTACAAGACAAAGGCAATATTGCTCAAGCTGAAATGTATCGCACCTTTAACTGCGGCGTGGGCTTTGTGGTGGTGGTCCCTAAAAACATTGCTGACGAGGCCATTGCGGTACTCAATCAATCGGGCGAGCAAGCGTTTAAGCTTGGGCAAGTGATTACCCGAGCCGATGCCGCTGTGGTGTATGTCTAGGATGGTAAACCCAATACAACATAACCCAACTAGTGCCCCTACTTCGTTAGCCACCCCGCTGCCTAATCAGCCTAGCACCACCCCCGCGCTAAAGGTGGCGGTTTTGGTATCTGGCAATGGTAGCAACCTACAAGTTTTAATTGATGCAATGCAAGCAGGCGAATTGCCCATTCACATTGTGGGGGTGATTAGCAATAACAAAGACGCTTATGCGGTGAGCCGTGCGACCAACGCTGATATCGACACTGCCGTATTGTCGCATATAACGGCTGACCATGCGCTGCATGGCGAGAATATTGGCAAGCGCATGGGTATCAAAACCTTTGAGCGTCATGCCTTACAGCAGTTGAACCAGTGGCAACCGGACTTGATTGTACTGGCAGGGTTTATGCGCGTATTAAGCAGCGACTTTATCAACCAAGTGCCAGCGCCCATGATTAACCTACACCCCTCCTTATTGCCCAAATACAAAGGACTTGACACCCATCAACGGGTGTTAGACGCTGCTGATGCCCAACATGGCTGTAGTGTGCATATTGTCACCGCTGAGCTCGATGCGGGTACCGTGTTGACCCAAGCCGTATTGTTGGTCAATGGTCAACAAAGTGCAGAAGCTTTGCAGTCGCGTGTGCAGCAGCTTGAGCATCAAATATTGCCTTGGACGGTGTTATTGATTGCCAAAGGGGTATTGGATGTGGCGCAACTAAAAGCAGATGCGGCGACGCCCAGTTATTTGCCGTCTCTACCTTTAAAACTATGGCTCGATGTATAATTGGGGTTCTGCTCTTAATGTTCTTCTTCTATCCTGCTATCTTTCTCCTTCGTTCTCCTGCTAATGGTGCGTCGTCTTAATCTGGCTACTAATACAGATGATTAATCGTCGGCTGCACCGCCTCAAGGTTTTCTTCATCGGCCACCAACTGCCGTGCCACATGCAAAATTAGCTGGCGCAACCAGCGATGCGCCGGATGATGCTGCAACAGCGGCGACCACGCCATGGTCAATTCAAATTCGGGGATAAAAAACGGCGGCTCTTTCACCACAATACTGTCGTTGGTGGCTTGCATACGAGCCACCCGAGTGGGTAGCGTGGCAATCAAATCTTTATTGGCCGCTAACATCGCCGGCATTTGATAATGGCGGGTGAACACACTAATTTGCCGTTTTTGTCCCAAACGCTGCAACGCTTGGTCGATTGAGCCAAGCCCGCCCGACTTATCCGGATTAACCCCAAAGCCAACCCCCATCCCCGTTTTAGATACCCACACATGCTGTGCCTTTAAATAGTTTTTAAGGTTAAAGCGATTGATATAGGGGCTATCGGCGGCTAATAAACAGCTAAAAGTGTCACGCCAAACCAACACTTGATGAAAACTTTGCGGTATCTCGTTAAAGCGGTTAATCGCCAAATCTACCCGCCCCTGCTCCATATCTCGATACGACACATCAGATGGGGTTAAAAAGTCCAAAATCACATTGGGCGCCTCTGAGCGTAGCGCCTTAACCAGTTTTGGCACCAAGGTCGCTTCGGCATAGTCGGAGGTCATAATACGAAAAACCCGTGAGGTGGTATAGGGTCTAAACTCGGTACGCGGCTCTAACAATTGGGTGAGGTCGGCCAGTATTTCTCGAACTCTAGGCTGTAGCTCTAATGCCCGCTCGGTGGGGGTCATACCCTCCGATGAGCGCACCAATAATGGGTCGTTAAATAGCTTGCGCAACCGGCGTAAGATATTGCTCATGGCGGGCTGGGTAATGCCGAGTTGTTCGGCGGCACGGGTGACGTTTTTTTCTCGCAGTAACACATCCAAATTTACTAATAAATTTAGATCGACCCGTTGTAAATTCATAACACTCTCTGTTTGTGTGTCGATATCATAAAAATAAATGCACTAAGCGCATTTTGTATCACCCACTATACTATATAACTCCCCAACTACCTATATTAACCTGATTCTCAACACTTAATGTAGGCTGTGGCTTTAGCCCAGCCTTTTTGATTAAAGGTCTTGATTTGCTGGGCTAAAATCCCAGACTACAGCAAATTTTAATAAGTTAATAACGCGGTTTATACTAGGCCAACTGGGTATAAAGCACCAAACAGAGATGGCTTACTTGAAAAACCTTAAGCGACCGACTGCCAAGCATATCTAGCCTGTGCAGCCTATGTAGATTACCTAGCTTATCTAACTTATATTGCCTGTGCAGCCTTTAGCCTCCGGCAAATAGCTTTAGTCGCGCATTAAGGTCGATTTACCAAACAGCGATTCTACCAAATCAACGGCAATAACCGCGGTGCGGTTTTGTTCATCGAGTGCTGGATTTAACTCCATAATGTCCAATGAGGCAATCAAACCGGTATCGGCGATCATCTCCATACATAACTGCGCCTCGCGATAGGTGGGGCCGCCCATAACGGTGGTGCCAACGGCTGGGGCGATAGATGGATCCAGAAAATCGACATCAAAACTCACATGCAAATGGGTATTGGCATCCATACCCGCTAGCGCCTGCTCCATCGTGTGTTTCATGCCATTTTCATCAATGTAGCGCATGTCATACACTTCTAGCCCTTGTTCATGCACAAAGCGTTTCTCCTCGGCATCGACACTGCGAATTCCAATTTGGCGCACCACCTCAGGCAAAATAGCAGGAACTTGACCACTCATTGCAATCAATTCTGGTGCCCCATAGCCGCACAGTGAGGCCACTGGCATCCCATGAATATTGCCGGAGGGGGTCATGGCGGCGGTGTTAAAATCAGTATGGGCATCTAGCCAGATGACTCGCAATGTTTTATTCACTTTGCGGCAATAGCGGGCGATGGCTGATATAGAGCCAAGCGCAAGCGAATGGTCGCCCCCCATTAATACTGGCAAGCGGCCAATGTTTAATTCATCATAAACCGCATCATGCACCAATTGATTCCACTCAATCGCCTCAGGCAGATGCCGATAGCCATTCACCGGCGGTTGCCACGGATTCGCCGGCCCCTGTAAATTACGGCAATCTTTAACATCAAGGCCATGCCCCATGAGCGCCGCTGCAATGCCAGCAACCCGCAAGGCTTCTGGTCCCATGCTAACCCCGCGCATGCCAGCGCCAATATCTGTGGGTGCCCCTATCAAAGAGATGGCTTTAGAATGGGTGTCGTTCGAGCAGGATTCGTTAGATGTGGTCATAGTATGGGGTCTATTAGGTAAAGAATGGGAATAATGGATTAGGACAACAGTGTCAATCAATAACCACTATGTTATTGTCAGTATTTGCTACATGAGCTCACTAGATAAGCAGCTTGGATTAAAATATAAAGGTTTTTCAGGCACTTGTCTATGCAACTGTATATGAGATTGGTTATGTTGAATAGCGCTTTGGTGTGATAGGCGTATGCCGGCCATGCGTTATAACCCTGTGTTATAACCCTGTACTAAAACAATGTGCCAAAATAATGTCCTAAAATCATACGCCAAAAAAACAGCTGCCCATTGGCAACTGTTTTAGAGCAAAACCTGTGCATTGAAGCTAAGTGAGTATCGCCTAGACTATAAGCCCATGCGATAACCCCATCACTTTATGACTTTGTGACACGTTATGGCGCTTATTCAATACGTTCGCCATGCTGACTTAAATCTAGACCCATGCGCTCATCATCGTTGCCAACCCTTAGGCCAATTAAGATATCAATAACTTTAGCGATAATAAAGGTCATCACCGCAGAATAAATCGCCACCGCCACCACGCCCTCAATTTGGGTAAGCAGCTGCGGTATCAACTCAATTTTCTTGCCCATAATCATCTCACTTGCAAATATCGCCGTTAAGATGGCACCGACGATACCGCCAACCGCGTGTAAGCCAAAGGCATCAAGCGCATCGTCTGCTTTAAGCATCCGTTTTAGACCATTGGTGCCCCATAAACAGACAGCGCCCCCAATAAGGCCCATGATTAAAGCGCCTTTGACATCCACAAAGCCTGCTGCTGGCGTAATCACCACCAAGCCGGCCACTGCCCCAGAAGCCGCACCCAAGATAGAGGCTTTGCCATGCAGCATGCGCTCAAAAAACAACCAAGATAAGGTGGCCGCCGCCGCAGCGACTTGGGTAGTCACAATGGCATAAGCGGCAGAACCGTTGGCCGCCAAGGCAGAACCACCATTAAACCCAAACCAACCTACCCAAATTAAACTCGCCCCAATGACGCTGAGCACGAGGTTGTGCGGTGCCATAGACTCACGTCCATAGCCGATGCGATTGCCTATGACATACGCCAATACCAAGCCTGCTACCCCGGAGTTGATATGCACCACCGTACCGCCGGCAAAATCAAGTGCGCCTTTGGCAAACAACCAGCCTGTGGGCGCCCACACCCAGTGGGTGATGGGCGCATACACCAAAACCACCCACAGCGCCATAAAGGCTATCCAGGCACTAAATTTTATCCTATCCGCCACCGACCCACTAATAATCGCTAAAGTAATAATGGCAAAGGTCATCTGGAAGATAACAAACAAGATTTCGGGGATGGTACCGCTTAAGGTGTCTTTAGTAATGCCATTTAACAGTATTTTACTCAGGTCGCCCACCCATAATCCGCCCTCGCCAAACGCTAAAGTATAGCCCAGCACCACCCAAATAACCGTTACCACAGCCGCCGCACTGACGCTATGCCCCATAGTGGCCAACACGTTCTTTTTGCGCACCATGCCGCCATAAAATAACGCCAAGCCGGGGATGGTCATGAGTAGCACCAGTACGGTAGATACCAGTATCCAAGCGGTGTCGCCGCTGTCAAGCGTTGGCGGTAGCTCAGCGGCCCATGCCCCCCCACTCATGACCAATGCTACAAGAAATACAATATATTTTTTCATTAGTCTGCCTCGAGTTTTTAAAGATTAAATAGCGTCCCAACCTGTTTCTGCAGTGCGAATCCGAATAACCTGTTCGACATTCGCCACAAATATTTTGCCATCGCCCATTTTTCCCGTTTTGGTGACACTAATAATGGCATCGATAATGCTGTCTACCATTTCGGCATTGGTGACGATTTCGAGCTTCACTTTAGGTAAAAAATCGATGACATATTCGGCGCCGCGATACAGTTCAGTGTGACCTTTCTGGCGACCAAACCCTTTCACTTCGGTCACGGTTAGGCCTTTTACATCTAGGGCAGCTAAAGCCTCACGCACATTATCGAGTTGGAACGGCTTTATAATTGCGGTTATGAGTTTCATAGCTAGTGCTCACAGTACGTCATAGTGGTAGATTATAACGGTAAATCTTATAACTAACTTGGAAATCTTCTTCCAAATTTTATGCCAACTCATTGATGCTTGATAAAGCTAAGCTTGTGCGCGGTATAGGTACCAACCATTACTTTTAGATGAGGACATCAGACAACTGTTTTAATAATCAGCATAAAAAATTTAGTACAGCGACCTATCGATATGATATACGGTGATTTATTAGCACGGCCTAAAGACAAGGGTCTGGGGATAGCATAATTATAAGCACCAAAATAGTGCAGGATAACCAAAAATATTCACAAGTAAATGCTTAATAACTCAAAAAAGCCCCCTACAATGTGCATAATTGCACCAAAAAATGCTATAGACAGTGTGATAGATGCAATATCTCTAAAGATACGTATATCTTATTTATCAACTTGCAGGCACAAACGGGTTTTAGGCAATCCCGAGCAGCGCTATAGCAGCATAGAAGGACAAACAAATATAAAGACAAACAGATATATAAATAACTTGCCAAAAAAAACAGCTGCCTTTTGGCAACTGTTTGAGGTAAATGACGATTGGTTTGAGAGAACCTAGTATGAAGGCTTAAGGCGTAATCACCCATAACGATAGCTGAGGCGATATTAGTTATCGATGTTAGTTATCGATGTTAGTTATCGATGTTAGTTATAAAGGCAAGCAGGGTAAGCCTAAACTGACTGAATAACACAAGACAAGACTAAACCCGAGTATGGAAGTTAACCTTTGATTCGTTTTACAGACTTGACATGGCATTCTTTATAAAGAAATTCGCTGTTAGCATCTTGCACACTGATGCTTAAGTGTTGATAGTTATTGAAACGTAGCGGGTCAGTAATAAGACTAAAGTTCTCTGCATCACCAAAGACGGTTAAATCGTCATTGTTAAACGATCGGGCAAGGTTTATTGGCAAAAATCTCGTTTTGCCATTTAAATAAGCCTGTGCATACGTTGGCAAATTTTTCTTATCAAACCCATAAGTGACCTTGACCTGACGCTTACTTTGACAAGCATAATTGACTTGTCTGACTTTGACGGCACTGTCATAGCTGGTTGCCGGGTCCATCACTTGGTCGGTGTAGGCAAATGCGGCTGATGCGTTAAACGCTGCGGCAACCATAAGCCCTAAAACGACATTTTTTGCTGGTTTTTTCATTAAACACCTTTTGTTAGTTAATAAATTAAGATACATATTGGATAAAAGTATACATACAGTCGACTATCATGACAGCAGCAATTATTGCAAGTCGTTGCTGTACAAACACCATTATAAAGCCTAATCCTTTAGTAACTAGTGCATGAGAGTAACTTGTATGTCGTCATGTATACTATTATGAGATATTGGGTAGCGCTTAGTTCACCTAGGGTGCTTTGCATCGAACCTTTTAAGTCATAATATTTAATTGGTGCGTAGAACGCACCCTACCCCTGCAAACTTCTATAAAAACACAACCCAATCCCTACTGCACAATATATGCCTTAAGTTCCATGGCTTTATCTCGCGCTTTGGCAGCCGCTTCAAATTTTAGCTCACGCGATAACGCTTTCATCTCTTTTTCTAAGCGATTAATCTCTTTGGCAAGCAATTCGGGACGGCGTAAAATTTCGATATCGACATCAGGTAAGCCGCTACTGCTCGGTATGGCTTGGTTGTCGTTGAGGTCTTCTACTTCTCCCGTATCAATCTTATCGGTAATGCTGCGGGTGGCTGACCTTGGGGTGATGCCATGCTCAAGGTTAAAAGCGATTTGCTTGTCACGGCGGCGGTCGGTTTCCTCAATCGCTCGCTCCATACTGGGGGTAATTTTATCGGCATACAAAATAGCCTTTCCGTTGATGTTACGGGCGGCACGGCCAATGGTTTGGATGAGGGCACGCTCAGAGCGCAAAAAGCCTTCTTTATCGGCATCAAAAATGGCGACCAATGCCACCTCGGGCATATCCAGCCCCTCGCGCAATAGGTTAATGCCTACCAATACATCATGCACGCCCGTACGCAGTTCGTGTATGATTTGCATCCGCTCTACGGTGTCGATATCGGAATGTAAGTAAGCGACTTTAACGTCATACTCTTTAAGATAATCGGTTAAGTCCTCGGACATACGCTTGGTCAAGGTAGTAATCAGCACTCGCTCGTTGCGTTCACGGTGTTTGGTGATTTCGGACAACACGTCATCCACTTGGGTTAACACGGGGCGAATCTCGATTTCGGGGTCAATCAAGCCAGTGGGACGCACCACTTGCTCGACCACTTGTTCGCTGTGTTCAAGCTCATACTGCGCTGGCGTGGCGGATACAAAAATAGTGGTGGGCTTGATGCGCTCCCACTCTTCAAATTTCATTGGCCGGTTGTCCATCGCACTGGGCAAGCGAAAGCCATAGTTGACCAGGTTTTCTTTACGCGACCTATCCCCCTTGTACATTGCCCCAATCTGCGACACGGTAACATGCGATTCATCAATAAATAGCAGTGCATCGGGCGGAATATAATCAAACAGCGTCGGTGGTGCCTCGCCTGCTGGGCGACCTGATAAATGCTGCGAATAGTTTTCAATACCGTTGCAATAGCCCAATTGCTGAATCATCTCTAAATCATACTGAGTGCGCTCTTTAATGCGCTGTGCTTCAATTAGTTTATCGTTACTGCGATAATATGCTAGACGTTCTTCTAACTCGGCTTTAATAGTATGACTGGCAGCCTCCAATTTATTGCGCGGGGTCACGTAATGCGATTTGGGATAAATGGTAATACGCGGCACACTGCGTACCGTTTTGCCGGTTAACGGGTCAAACCAGCTTATTTTTTCGACTTCATTATCAAACATACTGACTCGTACTGCCAGTTGCTCCGATTCTGCAGGGTAAATGTCGAGCAGCTCGCCACGCAAACGGTAAGTACCCCGCCCAAAGTCCAACTCGTTACGGGTGTATTGCAATTCGACCAAACGCTTTATCATAGCAGTGCGGTCTACCCTATCGCCCACCACAATGTGCAATAGCATTTTAAGGTAACTCTCGGGGTCGCCTAAGCCATAAATTGACGATACTGAAGCAATAATAATAGCATCACGGCGCTCAAGCAGCGTTCGAGTAGCCGACAGGCGCATTTGGTCTATGTGTTCATTAATAGCACTGTCTTTTTCGATAAAGGTATCGCTGGCGGCAACATACGCTTCGGGCTGATAATAGTCATAATAGCTGACAAAATATTCCACCGCGTTGTTAGGAAAGAACGATTTAAATTCACCATATAACTGCGCCGCTAAGGTTTTGTTGTGCGCCATAATGATAGTAGGCCGCTGGGTCTCACTGATGACCTTGGCCATGGTAAATGTTTTGCCAGAGCCAGTAACCCCTAGCAATAACTGCGCACCCATGCCGGCATTGATGCCTTTGACCAATTTTTCGATGGCTTGCGGTTGGTCGCCAGCAGGTTCAAAATCGGTGATCATCTCAAACGCCCGGCTGGATATTTGGGTACCAGAGGCATTTACCCCGGTGATTTCCGCCTCCCCTTGTAATTGGGTAGCGAGCTGATTAAGTTGACGGGATGTGCGAGGTTCGGGCATGCGCATAATAGATGTCTTATTTTATTTGGGTAAGTGACGGTTTGGTTAGTGGCTATTTGCTTAGTGATTATATGGGGGGTTTGGCTCACTTTTTAAAGCAGGCATAGGGTGCACTCCATCGCACCGTTAAAATAGCGAAACTTGCTAACGTATAAAATTTCATTTTTTTGGCACAATTACACATGCTTACACTTTGTCTGCCTCGCTTACACTTGCGATAATTAAAGTCTATAAAACAGGGTTTAGAATTTCTGTCGAATTTGCTACTATGGGTTTCGTCAAATGGATGTGGATAAATCAACCCTATCATATACGATGGCATAAAATGGTTGGTTTATTCTAATCATGAATTTCAGACGACCCACCATAACTAATACAATAAGGATTCAATTATGAGAGAACGTTACGCAAGTGGTATCAGCGACGAAACTGCGGTAAAAATGGTAGACTTATTAAATGCCAACCTTGCCAGCTTGATTGATTTGAGTATGGACAGTAAACAATGCCATTGGAATTTGCAAGGTACGGGCTTTATTGGCGTGCATCAACTTTTGGACGATACTTATGAGCGCTTGACTGAAGCTTACGACAGTTTGGCTGAGCGTATTGTTATCCTAGGCGGTAAAGCCAACGGTATCTCTCAGCGGGTGGTAGAGGATTCTATTTTAGAAACTTACCCTACCGATATTACCGAAGTGGCGCAGCATGTGCGTGAACTTACCAATCGTTATAAACAAGTGGCAGCCGAACTGCGTAAAGCGATTGACGCCGCTGGCGATGCAGGCGATGAAGATACTGCCGATTTATTTACTGAATTCAGCCGTATTGTCGAAAAAGACGCTTGGTTTATCGGTGCCAATGCGCCTAGTGCCTAGTGCCTAATTGTCTTGTTTTTTCTATAAGACTCTTTAGTCTGAGTTTGCTTAAGTTGTAGACACCCAAAGACCCTGTACTTACCTATAGGGTCTTTTTGCTATACTGTCTTTAGATTAACTGGTCTTTAGATTAACCGGTCTTTAGATTAATCGGTCTTTAGATTAATCACATCCTTTGGATTCGCCTAATCTTGTTCTTGTATCCTTGCAACCGTAAGGACTATCATTTAAATAAATAGTAAAGATAACTATCATAGATTAGATAAATTCTGCTATTATCGCTATTGTTTTAGGGCAAATGCGATGTTTAGGGCAGTTTTTTCTCAATTTATCAACATAGCGTCGTGTTACTCACAGGTGTTGATTTACTAATATGGTGTTTGACCAATATACTGTTGTTTACCGACCTTTGCTCCCACCCTCCCCTCCCATAACTTAGGATTCATTTATGTCAAATTATCAATCAGCTATTGAGCATATCCGCGCTGTTAAAGAAAAAGTCGGTAACATGGACAACATCAGTGTAGAAGACGCTGCACGGATGATGATTCAAAACCGTTTTAAAACCGGTTTGGATATTGCTAAATACACGGCTGCGATCATGCGTCAAGACATGGCAGAGTATGACGAAGATACGTCTAAATACACCCAGTCTCTAGGTGCTTGGCATGGTTTTGTGGCTCAGCAAACCATGTATGCGAAGAAAAAATACTTTGGTACTACCGCAAAAACGTACATCTACCTATCAGGTTGGATGGTCGCTGCACTGCGTTCAGAGCTTGGTCCATTACCTGACCAATCTATGCATGAAAAAACGACGGTTCCTGCACTTATCGAAGAAATTTATACGTTCCTGCGTCAAGCCGATGCTAAAGTGTTGAATGATTACTTCCGTGAGTTAAATGCGGCTACTGAAGCTGGTCAAGATACAACTGAAATTATCGCTAAAATTGATAACTTTGACTCGCACGTTGTGCCAATCATTGCCGATATCGATGCGGGTTTTGGTAACGAAGAAGCGACTTATTTGCTCACTAAAGCGATGATTGAAGCCGGCGCTTGTGCGATTCAAGTAGAAAACCAAGTATCTGATGCCAAGCAATGTGGTCACCAAGCCGGTAAAGTCACCGTACCGCATGAAGACTTTATTGCTAAGCTCAATGCGATTCGTTATGCATTCTTAGAGCTAGGGGTAGATCAAGGGGTTATCGTTGCCCGTACCGATTCTGAAGGCGCATCCTTAACCCAAAAAATCCCAGTATCCGAAAAGCCGGGTGATTTGGCCTCTCAGTATATCGACTTTATCGAAACCGAAGAAGTGGATATCAATGATGCCAAAGAAAACGACGTGTTATTAAAGCGTAATGGCAAGTTAGTACGTCCCGTGCGCATGGCCAATGGCTTATATAGCTTCCGCGAAGGCACCAATATTGACCGTGTTGTGTTGGACTGTGTCACAGCACTTGAAAACGGTGCAGACTTATTGTGGATTGAAACACCAACACCTGACGTTGCGCACATCAAAATGATGGTGGATCGTATTAAAGAGCAACAGCCAAAAGCGAAGCTGGTGTATAACAACAGCCCATCGTTTAACTGGACGTTGAATTTCCGCAAGCAAGTCATTAAAGAGTGGGAAGCTGAAGGTAAAGACATTGCTGCCTACGATAAAAACAACTTAATGAGTGCTGATTACGATGGTACTGAACTTGATGCGGCGGCTGACGAAGCAGCTAAAAACTTCCAGCGTGATGCGGCGCGCGAAGCCGGTGTCTTCCATCACTTAATCACCTTACCGACTTACCACACCACGGCGTTGAGTGTGCATGAATTGGCGAAAGGCTACTTTGGTGAAGATGGCATGTTGGCTTATGCAGCTGGCGTACAACGTAAAGAAATCCGTGAAGGTATCTCTGCGGTTAAGCACCAAGCCATGGCGGGTTCTGACTTAGGCGATGATCACAAAGAGATTTTCTCTGGTGATAACGCGCTTAAAGCGGGCGGCGAGAAAAACACCATGAACCAATTTTAATTAACGGTTTATTTAGGATAAATAAAAAAATCGCTCTACTTTGGTAGGGCGATTTTTTTATGTTAACTATGCTAAAGTTGCCACTTCACAGCTCTATAAGCATAGTTTAGCATCCTGTTTGACAGACTCAGGCGCCTTTTGAAAAAAAGGGCCACGCTTTTATACTTTTATACTTTTATACTTTTATACTATTGCAGGTTATCCTCTTGGTTTTCTTTAGACCGCTGACGCATGTCGTTTCTAGACCTAAGTTGGCGGCGGCGCAGTGATGTCATCATAGCTTGCAAACCTTTTCTTAGCATGCGATATAACAGGTATAGCGCACCTAACACCACCCAAAACCACCAAGTTGATATGAGCCATAAGATTGCAGTTTGGATACTCTCCCAGCCTTGCAATAAGGCAGCTTTTGCTTGTTGACCAAAGCTTGGGCCCTCCTCTTCTAGCACAGCGTCAATGCTTTGGGTGACTTCTTTATACACACTATCAGGCTGGGTAAACTGTAACGCAATCGTGCTATATTTTACTTTATCGGCAATGTCCATTTTTTGTAGGCTCGCCAGCTCTTGTTGCTGACGGGCAAGGTAAGTGGCGTTGATTGAGTCCAGATTACTGGCTTGGGTCTTCTCATTGCTTGGGTCCAACCGCTGTGCGCTTAACTCTGCCATTTTATCGCTATTTAACTGTTGCTCTAACTGCTGGCGGTATAAATCGAGCGTCACGTCTTGCGCTGAAAAATTTTGACTTGCTAAAAAGAGCACCTGCTGTTGCACGTCGCGTAAAAAATCATTTACCTTTGGCTTAGGGATGCGCACCGTCATGGTGGCTTGACGATGATAGGTCGTTAAAGCCACCCGCTTATCACCCTGCCTAAAATATTGCGTATCTCCCTCGATGCTTTCAATTTGGCTAGCGGCACTAAATCCCCCATATTTTTGGGTTAACTCGTCAACTTTATGGGTCGTATCTACCACATCCTCGACTTTAAATTTGGCCTCGGCGTTGATGACAAATTCTTTACCCGCTATTTGGGTATCGGCAATCTCGCTACCAAGCGTTGCTTCGCTAGTATTGGTCAGTTGCTCGACTGTAGGCGCAGGTGCGGCAGCGTCCGGCGCACTGGCCTCCATTGCTGGCTCACTAGCGGCTTCTGCAGACGAGTCTTCAGAGCTATAGCTCTCTTTGGCACTATCACAGCCGCCTAATAGCACTAAACTGACCAATAGCAAGGCGCCCAAACCAGTTGGCAGATAGTTACTACCTATTTTTTTAACCCTTATTTTACCCAGTGGTTGACATCGTTTCGCACCACTTTGTTTAGCAGTTATTTTATTTATTTTTTCATCTATCATGTTACTTATGCCACTTATAACCCTCGCCTTATCGAAAAAATGAGTTAATAAATGTTTATCACTAAGTAATCGAACAAAATTAAATACCTACGCTTTAAAAGTAGAATAATTTATCGACAGGGAATGACCGATATTTGCAAAAACCCGATTAACGGCATAAGATAACGTATCAAAAGAAACATAATCACAAGGTCTTAGCCAAGCCTGTTTCACCTCCTTCCATAACCGCTCAATGATATTGAGATGCGGACTGTAAGGCGGCAAATAAAAGATAAACAAGCCTCGTTCTTGCCAAATGGGTAATCTAGCTTGGATAATCTTGGCATGATGAATACTGGCATTATCCATGACAATCACTGTAAATTTGCTTAAATTCTGAGAAAAGTCATCCAAGTAGTTAAGAACAAAGGCGGCATTGATGTTTTGATCAGTGATAGTGTAATGGAATGTCATATCCCTTACTAATAAGCCAAAGCAATTAAGTTTTTTACCCTTTTGTACAGGGATAAAGACATTTTCATCTTTGTGTTGCCAACCATAGGGAACGTAGCCTGTTTCGCTGATATGCGTTTCATCAGCATAGTACAGGTCAATTTGGTTGGTTTGGCTTAACTGCTCATATAGGGCGAGTTGTTCTTTTCTGACTTGATATAACTCGGGTCACTTGGGGTAAGTTTATTGATAGTCGTATGAGTTAAAGACATGTTGGTATATTTGTTGGTATAATCTATACCAACAAATATACCAACATTCTATACGTACCATTGTAGTTCTATAATTTCAGGAACTTGCTCAAACCTAAATAAAAAAAGGCTTACCGAATATGACGATAAGCCTTGAATTAAAATATGGTGGGCCCAGTAGGACTTGAACCTACGACCAAAGGATTATGAGTCCTCTGCTCTAACCAACTGAGCTATGGGCCCTAAAGTGTATCAGCGTTTACGCTTTAACAGACGCATTATAATACCTGAAAATAAGAATTATACAAGTCGCAATTTAAAAAATAGCATCTGTAAGGAAGGGATTAGGTCGATAGCGCCGCCGCTACCCTTGCCAATCTTGCATTATCCAAAGCAGCACCAATGGCACTGCCGTGCAAATCGGCATCGATATCGCGCATCGTGACACTATTGTACGCCGCAATCAGCTGTTCAAGCTTCATGTGCTGATAAGCACTCTGTAGATGATGATGGGTGGCAATCAGCGCATGCATATCTTCAGGGTTTTTATGGGCTTTGGTGATTTGCAGCAACACAGCAACATCATCGGCAGACAGATTGGCAAAATTTGCCAAAAGGGCATGGGTATTGGCATAAAGGCTGGCAAATTGGGTCACCTTTTTAGGCGCTTTTAACAGCTCGCCCATCTGCCTGATATGACTAAGCCATGTCGTTGGGTCGTCGAAGATAGGCGCAGATACAGCAGGCACAGTCGTATCAGCCAAATCAACGACAGGCAAATCAATAGCAGGCCCAGTCGTCATCGTTAAACGAATAGGCGCAAAGCTGCTCATAAGCAGTGCCCAACGCTGGCATAAGCTAGCGTTTTGCTGGCCAGCAATTGCTAATGCTTTAAAGGTTAAAGCTTGCACAGGCGGCTGAGCCAATACTACCGCAAGCGCCGGCATAAGTTGCTCTAAAGCACCCACAGCCAACAAACATTCAAAATATGCCTGCGGGGAGGGTTGCATAATCGCCCGTGCGCTCTCGTGCCAAACCCGCTCAGGGGTGAGTTGCTGCAATTCACCAGCAGCCAAAATGTTACCAATCAGCGCGCGTGTCTCATCGGCTATGGTAAAATTTTTATGGCTATTAGGGTCATAAAAACGCCCATAAAAACGGGCAATGCGCAGCACCCGTAACGGGTCTTCACTAAACGCAGCAGACACATGGCGTAAGACCTTGTTGTTTAGGTCGGCCAATCCGCCGTAAGGGTCAATCACTTGGCCGGTGATGGGGGTGTCATCAAATAGGCCGCGAACCGCAATCGCCATCGCATTCATGGTTAGGTCACGCCGCTGCAAGTCTTGCTCAAGGGTCACCTCGGGGGCAGCATAGACGCTAAATCCTTTGTAGCCTTTGCCAGATTTGCGCTCGGTACGGGCAAGGGCATACTCCGCTTTGGTGGTAGGGTGCAAAAATACCGGAAAATCTGCCCCGACTTGCGTAAAACCAACATCTAGCATTTGCTTGGGCGTGGCACCCACCACCACAAAGTCCTTGTCTTTGATAGGTCGATGTAACAATTTATCCCTGACGGCGCCGCCCACCATATAAACTTGCATAGTCTTTATTGCCTTTTCTAATTGGGTAGCTAAAATCGGATATTGTGAGCATATGCAGATCACACTGACTAAAAAGCCAGCAACGTGTGCTGGCTTATCTTAAAATGGAGAGGGATGCCATGAATCATGAATCATGAATCATTAATAATTAATAATGATAGGCGGATAATCAGCCAAAGCGTGACCATTTGGGCTGACGCTATTTTACCTTATTTTCCATATCTTGAGCTTCGGTAACGGTCAACGCCGTCATATTCACCACTCGCCGTGCCGTGGCCGATGGGGTTAAAATATGCACCGGTTTTTCAGTGCCCAGCAAGATCGGGCCAATGGACGCGCTATGGGTAGCGGTTTTGAGCAAATTAAAAGCAATGTTCGCCGAATCCAAAGTAGGCATGATAAGCAAATTGGCCGAACCATTAATCGCACTATGAGGAAAGTCTTGTTGGCGGATGTTTTCATTTAAAGCAGCATCGCCATGCATCTCGCCCTCAAATTCAAAATCTACCTGCATTTGGGTCAACAGGTCATATACTTTGCGCATCTTTACCGCCCCTTTGCGCTGTGAAGAACCAAAATTAGAATGCGATAATAGGGCAACTCGTGGGGTAATGCCAAAGCGGCGCACCTGGTCCACAGCCAAAACGGTCATTTCAGCCAATTGCTCTGCGGTAGGGTCATCATGGATATAAGTATCTGCAATAAACACATTGCGATCTTGCATCAGAATTACATTCATGGCATAAAAGTCTTTGACACCCTCTATTTTATCAATGACTTTTTCAACATAACTTAAATGCAGGCTGTAGTGGCTAAACGTACCGCATATCATACCATCGGCGTCGCCCAGCTCTACCATTAAAGAGCCTATAAGAGTGGTTTTACGCCGCGCATCACGACGGGCAAGCTCAATGCTAACCCCTTTACGCTTGTTTTTATCATAATAAAACTGCCAATAATCTTCATAGCGTGGGTCTTCGTCATGATTGACCACTTTGATGTTCACCCCATCCTTCAAGCGCAGCCCTAAGGCATTTACCTGTGCTTCAATCACTGCAGGACGGCCGACCAAAATAGGGTAGGCAAGTCCTTCATCCACCACCACTTGCACCGCCCTTAAAATGTTGGGATCCTCACCTTCACAATACACAATGCGTTTAGGGTCAGTTTTGGCCTTTGCAAACAAGGGTTTCATCACAAAGGCAGAGTTATAAACAAACTCGGAGAGTTTTTGGCGATAGGCGCTAAAATCGTCTATAGGTAGAGTAGCCACCCCAGAGTCCATAGCTGCCTTAGCGACTGCAGAGGCAATTTCAATAATTAGGTTTGGCTCAAGGGGGCCTGGAATAAGATACTCTTTGCCAAAACGTTTGGCCTCAGTCACTTTTCGTTGACCAACCATTGGGGTAGCTTCAACGTGTGCCATAGCAGCAATGGCATACACGCAAGCAATCTTCATCTCTTCGTTAACCGTGGTGGCACCAACATCCAGGGCGCCACGGAAAATATACGGAAAACACAACGCATTGTTCACCTGATTAGGATAGTCAGAGCGGCCTGTCGCCATAATCACATCATCACGCACCGCATGCGCAAGCTCTGGCATAATCTCTGGAGTGGGATTGGCGAGCGCAAAAATAATGGGGTCTTTGGCCATGCGTTTGACCATATCGGCGGTGAGAATACCGGGCATCGATAGCCCTAAGAACATATCCACGCCATCCATCACCTCATCAATGGTTGTCGCCATAGTGTCTCGCGCGTAACGCTCTTTGGTTTCATCCATGTTACTGCGTGAGGTGGCAATAATACCGCGAGAGTCGGAAACAAAAATATTGGATTTTTGCACACCCAATGCACAAATTAAATCTAAGCAGGATATTGCCGCTGCACCAGCGCCGGAGCACACCACTTTGATGTCAGCGATATTCTTATTAATGAGCTGCAACGCATTAAGCAGTGCAGCACCTACAATAATCGAGGTGCCGTGTTGATCATCATGAAAAACCGGAATGTTCATGCGCTCACGCAGTTCGCGCTCAATTTTAAAGCACTCAGGCGCTTTAATATCTTCTAAATTAATGCCGCCAAAAGTCGGCTCTAAAGCCGCTACCGCTTCGATAAATTTATCGGGATCATTTTGTGCCACTTCGATATCAAACACATCAATACCGGCAAACTTTTTAAACAATACGCCTTTACCTTCCATCACCGGTTTTGATGCTAAGGGGCCGATGTTACCCAAACCCAATACTGCTGTACCGTTGGTGATAACCCCGACTAAGTTGCTACGCGCCGTGTATTTCGCCGCAAGTTTTGGGTCGCGTTGTATCTCTAAACAAGGTATCGCCACACCCGGCGAATAGGCCAAGGCCAAATCACGCTGGTTGGCAATTTGCTTGGTGGGGGTGACCGAGATTTTACCGGGAATGGGATGCTGATGATAATGCAGCGCAGATTGCTCAAATTGCTCTTGGCTCATGTCTTTGCCAGAGGTGATAGCAGGGGGTATGGGCAGGGTTTCTGCTGGGATATTATCGATAGTAGACTTAGGATTGCTCATGTTTATGACCAGTTAACTTGATGAAAAATTAAGACCCGCAAAGCGGATGGATATGGGTAACGTGTTATAAGTGATGCACAGTTTAACATTATTTGCATTTTTTTAAACAGGCGTTAGCACACCTAGCATATCTTACTCTAACTCCGACGTTAGTATGATGGGCTCGAGTATGCCGATTGCATAACCATTACCCGCTTTGTAGGCAACGGGGGCAAATAATCGTGATTGGCCGTTAAAATCATCTTAGCGCTTAAAATGAGCAATCGTTAAGACGAACAGCTAATCACCAAGGGCGGCGCATCTTTAACGGGGGGAATGCTGTCTGCCGGATGCGCGATATCTTGCACTTGATAGGGGCTTGCCAGCAGGGTAAACAGGCGCTCAACCTCACTAAAATCGCCCGCTTCGGCCTGCTCAATCGCTTGTTGTGCCATCGCATTGCGCAGCACATAGACCGGGTTTGCTTGTTTGAGGCTATTGATAACGGTATTTGTATCTATCGTCATGTCGGCTTTGCTGTCGCTATCGGCCTTGGCGGCGTCTTGTGTCCCAGCACTAGCCACACTATTAGCAACATGAGCAGTACTAGCAACCGGATAAGCTGCAAGATGCGCCTGATACTGGCTTTGCCACTGCTGCCATCGTTGTAACGGCTTGCCGACAAGCTCATCATTTATGGCTGCAAGCAATTGATGCTCATGGCTATGCGCCATCGGCGCCGCTTGCTCGCTTAAGCTGTCTAAAGGCGTATTGCTGCCATCATCATCCATATTCATGCCGCCTGCGGCCACTGCAATCAATGCCCGAAAGCCGTTGCTATAATCGAGTTGATTGGTTTCTAATATGTCTAAAAACTCAAAGGCCAGCGCTAGGGTTGCGTTGATTTGTTTGGCCTCATCATCGCTTATCACTGCTGGCGCATCCCCGTTTGTGGGTTGCCGTAAAGCTTGCGCCGATGACGACCAAGGTAGCCCAAGCTTAGCGCAAATGCCCTGTTGATAATGGCGCATAAAGGTGGGTTCATAATGGGCAAGGCATGCCTCTAGGCTAGCTTGGTCAATCGTTTCACGAATACCTGAAAAGATTTCTTGTTGCGATAAGGCACTAAAATGGCGCATCCAAATTTGTAAATTCCAATGGCCAATAGCGGGTTGATTTTGATAGGCATAACGCCCGGTATGGTCAGAGTGATTGTTTATCCAAGCTGGGTTAAAACGCTCTAAAAACCCAAACGGGCCGTAATCGATGGTAGTGCCAGTAATCGACAAATTATCGGTATTCATCACCCCATGCGCAAAGCCAATTAATTGCCAGTCGGCAATCATGACCGCAGTACGCTGCACCACTTGGCTGATAAAATCCTGTATCGGCGTTGCCGACTTAGCAAGCTTAGGATAATAGGTGGTTATCATATATTGGGTAAATTCGCTTAACAAATCGGGCGCAAAGTTGGCAATCCATTCGATATGTCCAAGGCGAATATGCGTGTCTGCCACGCGCATTAACGCCGCCCCTTGTTCTAGCGTTTCTCGGCGCACCGTCGTTTTCGAGGTCACAAAGCCTAATGCATTTGACGAGCGTATGCCCAACGATGACATGGCATGACCGCATAAATACTCGCGTATGGTACTGCGCAGCACTGCACGCCCATCGCCCATGCGTGAGTAGGGAGTTAGACCCATACCTTTTAAGTGCAAATCGGTTAGATTGCCATCTAGGTCCTCTACCTGCGCCATCAACAAGCCGCGCCCATCGCCCAGTTGCCCTGCCCAGTGCCCAAATTGATGCCCAGCATAGGCCATTGCCAACGGCTCAAAACCATCGGGCACGATTTGACCCGATAAGATAGCCACCCAGTTGGCCATTAGCTGCTCATCGGTATCCCAGCCCAGTTGCTGCGCGACAATCGGGTTAAAATGCCCGGCTTGTGGATGTTGGAGGGGAGTGGGCAGCTGCTTGTGATACAAACGGGCATCTAGGCGGGCATAGCTATTAATAAACTTCATTGCGATTGGCTCTGACTGGATGACAAGGATATTGTGGCAATTGTAACAAAAGCGGCGTTTGCCGACTATAGCGTGAATGTAGGTAGATAGGCATAGCTAACATAATAGGCTATCAGTAGGTCATCAATAGGTCATCAATAGGCTATAAATAAGTTATCGATAATAAAAAAGCTTTTTTACCGAGTAGCGATAAAAAACAGAAGCATCACTGACTAAGGCATCTTAAATAAGCTTACCAAATACGCCTAACGTCATACGCTCAAGTTTGTTAGTTGCCATCCAAAACCCTTTTTGCTACAGCATATTTAGCGCATGCGCTTGCTGGTCTGTATTGGTGATATGGTCACCATACCAAGCCAATGTGGCGTGCAAGCGCACCACATCGCCAACGATTAATAGGGCAGGGGTAGGTAGTGGGTTTAGGGTATGTTTGGCGACAATATCGCTAAGCGTACCCGTCAGCACTTGCTGGGTAGGCTTGCTGGCATGGGAGATAATGGCAATTGGGGTGTCAGCGCTGCGTCCGACTTGCAATAGCCCTTTGGTTAACCGCTCAAGCGAATCAAGCCCCATATAAAAGACGATGGTCTCGCTTGGGTTGGTTAAACTAGCAAACCCTTGGTTTGGTTCACCCGACTTTAAAAAACCGGTGACAAAGCGCACCGATTGGGCATGGTCACGGTGGGTTAGCGGAATGCCAGCATAACAAGAGGCGGCAGTGGCGGCGGTGATGCCCGGCACCACTTGGTAGGGGATATTGGCCGCTCGTAGTGCTTCAATCTCTTCACCGCCACGCCCAAAAATAAAGGGGTCGCCACCTTTTAAGCGCACCACCCGCTTACCGGTTTTGGCGCTATCAATTAACAAGGCATTAATGCCTTGTTGGGCAACCGTATGATTGCTGCGTTTTTTGCCAACAAACACTTTGTCGGCATCACGGCGGCACAAGTCCAGCACCTCGTCTGACACCAGCGCATCATAATAAACGATATCCGCTTGCTGCATCAGGCGCAGGGCTTTAAACGTCAGCAGTTCTGGATCACCCGGGCCCGCACCAACGATATACACCTCGCCACTAGGATTAGACGGTTGCTGCGTAGCATCGGTTTGATTTAAGCGTGCATGCGTGTCGGCTAAACTTTGCTGTAGCGCTATTGCCGCCTCGTCATCACGTCCAGCAAACATCAGCTCACTGACCTTGCCCTCAAAGGCGTTTTCCCAAAATTGGCGCCGGCCAGTTAAGGTTGGTATTTTGGATTTCACCTCGTCACGCATATCACCCGCTAATTTAGCAAGTTTGCCATAGCCTTGCGGTATCAAGGTTTCTAAACGGGCGCGGGTGAGGCGAGCAAGCACTGGAGCTTTGCCATTGGAGGAGATGCCAATCACAATAGGGCTTCTATCCACAATCGCTGGAAAGATAAAATCGCACAGTGGCGGCGTATCGACCACGTTGACCGGGATATTTAACGCTTGGCAATCGGCATGGACTTGGCGATTTAACCTGTCATCGTCGGTGGCCGCGATCACAATCCGTTTGCCCGCCAGATATGGTGTATCGTAAACTTGGTCAATCAACTGGTGTTTCGGGTCGAATAACAGGGCACGAATCTCATCGCTAATCTTAGGGGCGATAATCGTAATATGCGCGCCTGCTCGCGATAGCAGGTCGGCTTTACGCTGGGCGACGTCACCCCCGCCCACAATTAAAATAGGCTGGTCATTTAGTTTAAAGAATAATGGAAACGTGTTCATAGACTTGCCTGTATTAAATCCTTACCAGTCGTACCTTGCTTGCTCATTTTTTTGCCGAGTAACAGGCTATCCGCCAAGGCGTCTATTTGTTTTGTATCGCCTTATATCGCTATAGTTGCGTGTGCAAACCACATTCGCGGTTTTCTTCGGCTTTAGTCGGGTCAAAGTAACGCAGCTCATCGGGCAAGTTATGGGCGGCAATATAATCAAGCTGCTGCTGTTTGCTCCAATGCAAAATAGGCGCGACCTTAAGAATACCCTGTGCACTGCGACTAAGCGTGCCAAGCGACTGGCGAAACTCTGTTTGCTCCGCGCGCAAACCGGTAAGCCAAGCATCAGGCTTAAACGCTGCTAATGCCTTTTTAAATGGGTCAAGCTTAATCACTTGGGTAAACTCGTCGTGCGCTGGGGTATCGATAGGGGGGATACCTGCACCCATAATGCGTTTTAAGGTGTCGTTTTGATCAGGATGAAACACATGCAGGTTTAAATGAAGCTGTTTAGTGAGCGTCTGAGCAAACTCTAGCGTCGTGTCCAAGTTATAACCAGTGTCTATCCACAGTACGGGGATATCGGGGATGATTTGGGTCACTAAGTGCAAGATAGCCGCGGTTTGCGGTCGAAAGTTCGTCGTCAACACCGGGCTGTTAGCGTGCTTAGCCACCCACTCGATAATGTCAGTAGGGCTTTTGTGTTGCAGCTGATGATTGTACGCATCAACATCTAAGCTTTGCAAGGAGAGAATTGGTTGCATAACATTCCTATAACCTATAACTATAAATAAATTGAATGCTCAAGCGAACACGCAAAAACGACAACTTAGCGTATGACATAAGCGATTAAGCTTTAAACATCGGCAGTGCATTGACATTGTCGCCACTATAAGCCGATGGCAAAGCGCTAAATGCCTGAGCTAAGCTATCGCTAATATGGTCGTTATGCATACTAAAGCTATCGACACCCGCACGCAGCAAATAAGCAATTTGATCCTGACCAAAGGCTCCAGCCAGGCGTATCTCGCCCCTATAGCCTTGCAAACGTAAATATTTGGCTTGGCTAAAACTGCGCCCATCCACAAACAGCGGCATATAAAAAACAACCAAATCGAGCGCATGTAACAAGGTGCGGTCTTTATCATTGGTGGCGGTTAATAAGGCGTCTAGTTGCGGCTCTGCAATGCGGGTATCACACCATACCCCGATGCGGCTACTGCGCTGCTCGATTAAGGTTAAAACCTCGGTTAATAAGCCAGTAGGTGCTAACACATCCGTGAGCGGTAAGATGACGTCCATCTTTTCATCTTTATGCAGCAATTCGCTCAGCGTTATTTCATGGATGGCAATGCCGTCAGGTAACTGCGCCAGGCTAAGCGCATGCCAAGTGTCGTGGTCGGTAATATTGACCGCTTTGGCGTCAAATAACGTGTGATTAGCCATAGACGGCCTCCTTAAAGGGGTCAATGCCCACCCGTTCGATGAATTGAGCAAACGTCTCATAAGTATCCGCCTCGCTGCTTCTCGCTTGGGTATAGACATCCAAAATGGTTTGCAGCGTGGTCGCCACTTGGTCGGCAGCGACGGCACGGCCCAAAATTTTACCAAGCCGCGCGTCTTGCTTTGAGCTACCGCCTAAGCTAATTTGATACCAATGCTCACCTTTTTTATCCACTCCCAAAATACCGATATCGCCAACGTGATGATGGGCGCAGGCATTCATACAACCTGACATATTCAATTGGATATCACCCAAATCATATAGATAATCTAAGTCGTCAAAATGTTTTTCAATCTGTTCGGCAATATTATAGGTCGTCGCATTGGCCAGCGAGCACAAATCAAAGCCAGGGCAGACAATCATATCGGTCAAAGTACCAATATTGGGACGCGCAAGGTTTAATTTGGTTAACGCTTGCCATAAGGCATACAAATCGGTTTGTTTAACATCAGAGAACACTAAATTTTGCTGCAGTGTTGCCCGTAATTCGCCAAAGCTGTACTGGTCAACCAAATCGGCTAGGGCATCCATTTGATCAGCGGTGATATCGCCTGCTGGTACGTATGTACCATCGACCAAGCCGGCCTTGAGTGAAATAATAACCGCACGATATCCCGCTACTTTATGCGCGACGGTGTTATGGGCATACCAATCGGCAAATGCCTTATCTTGCAGTTGCGCATTTAATTGGCTTTGGCTGTCTAGTGTATCTATTTGTTCGTAATCAAAATCAGTAAAATAGCTTTTTGCTGTGGCAATATGGTCATCGCTTAAGGTTAAAGCGCCATCTTTACAATGAGCCTCCCACTCTGCTTCAACCAATTTAGCAAAGTCACGGGCGCCCATGCTGTCAACTAAAATCTTAATACGCGCTTTGTACTTGTTGTCACGTCGACCATGCAAATTATAAATGCGTAAAATGGCATCTAAATAACTGAGCAGATGTTGGCGTGGTAAAAAATCGCGTATGGTTTTACCAATCACCGGGGTGCGGCCAAGGCCACCGCCAACGATGACTTCAAAACCCGTCTCACCCTCGGCATTTTGAATAAGATGCAACCCAATATCATGCACTTGGGTCGCGGCACGGTCATCCACGCTACCAATCACAGCAATTTTAAACTTGCGGGGTAAAAAGGCAAATTCTGGATGAAAGGTAGACCACTGACGAATAATTTCGCAATAAGGGCGAGGGTCTTCTATCTCGTTCACATTCACGCCCGCATAGGGGTCGGTTGTGGTGTTGCGGATACAATTGCCAGAGGTTTGAATGGCATGCATTTGTACGCTTGCTAGCTCTGCCAAAATGTCCGGCACCTCCTCAAGTTTTGGCCAATTGAGTTGAATATTGGTACGGGTTGTAAAGTGACCAAAATCCTTGTCGTAATGACGGGTGATGGCGGCAACCTTGCGCAGCTGATAACTGGCCAATAACCCATAAGGAATAGCAATTCGCAGCATCGGCGCATGACGCTGGATATATAAGCCATTTTGTAAACGTAGCGGCAGATATTGCTCTTCACTTAAGGTGCCGGACAAGTAGCGGCGTGTTTGGTCACGAAACTGCTCCACGCGCTCATCTACTAAAGCTTGGTCGGTTTGGGTATATCGATACATAAGGTAGCCTTGATTGACTATTGACAGTAAAAAATGATTAAAAAACGTTAGAATTTGGATAAATAAACGAGTAAAAATAAGTTCAATAAATAGTAACAAAATTTTACACAATTAGGACAAATAGCACAGATATTGCGATAATATGCAAGTCTAACAGCACATCATTTAATCACGCTTAGCGTATTCACAGGTGGCATAGTAACCGTCAATGGGTGAAATTATAAATGCAAATAAGACATATACTTATCCATTGTTTGCATAGAGTTAAGCTTAGACTTAGTTAGGGTGGCACACTGTCTTGCTTGCCCAATTGATGTCCAATCTATGTGCTATCTATGTGCTATCTATGTGCAATCTATGCGTGCTATCTATGCGTGCTATCTATGTGTGCTATCTATGCGTGCTATCTATGGGTAGTTATTGCGGATATTGAGGCCGTGCCTAGCTAAAACAAGGGTGACTACCGATGTGTTGCCCCATATTATCCCATAGCAAAAGCATCATAGCTTGTTAAGTGAACAATATCTTGATAATATTTTATATAAACTTTTGTCGGTATTTGTGAGCTGGTCTTTAGGAGAGGCGGTGATATTTGGGCAAAGTGGGAGTTGGTATAGAGTATAGAGTATAGAGTATCTAGAATAGGCAGATTGCTATAGACAGATGGTTCACTGCCATTTTACACCTTTGCATCTTTAAAATGAGCGGTAATTTTTAGAGTGTAGATCGTAAAAACAGACCGTAAAAACAGGCTATAAAACATCTTGATGACGACGCCGATACGCTCAATCAACACTTTTACGCAAACAAAATATCCTTAGTCGAGTTTTAAGTATGTCATTGTCAAATTATCATGCCATAGAAAAAAACTTAGATGCCATAGAGGCGGATGCATTGGTGCGCTTGGTTTGTGTCAGTCACAAAGCCCGCAAAATAAGCAAAAACATTTGGGCAGAGCAGGTGTATCAAGACTATTGTACGTTTAATCAAAGCAATGATATTAAGGGGTTTTCCTGCAAAGGGGGTAACTATTTTTTCCAGTGCTTAGAAGGCATGAAAAAAAGCCTATTGACGTTGATGGTCAAAATATTTGCGGATAAACGGCATAAAAGCGTGCAAGTAATACTGTCCGAACCGATACCACGTTGCGGTTTTATAGAGTGGCATAGATGTTGTTTAAATCTAGATGACGTCTCTTTTGCTGATAATTTTATAGCCTCGCAGCTACAGCAGTATCTGCCCTTTAAACCTACGGATTGGCCGATTTGGTATACAGATTATTTTATAAAAACCATACAAAAGTATAATAATCAGGATATTTCTTATCTACCTAATCAAGCTAATCAAGACATTGCGTATAATCCTTATGGCCCTCGCCGCCGTGCGCAGTCAAATGACCCAATGACGGCGTCCACCACGTCACGTCTTATGGCATATATCACCATGGCAATGAGCAAACAGCCGTTATTGGTTATTTCTATATTGATGGTGTTGATAATCGTATTAATGTTTCTGCTGGCATGAGATAGGCATACCGCAAGCTTAACGTTGGTCTTTGCGCCAATCGGACCACAAGGATACACACCACACAAAAAAGACCTTATAGTTAAGGTCTTTTTTTTATTCCAGATTGGCGGTACACGGGTTGTTAGCTTGGGTTATGTTAAGCTTAGCTAAACAAAACAAAACAAGACAGAACTAACCTTAAAGCTGACTATACTTAAGGGGCAAGCGTGGTGCCATTCGCAGTAATCACGTTTTTATGCGAATAATCGCTGCGCTCTGGCCGCGCGATGTTGCCTACTTTTTTAACATAGTCGATAAACGATTGGGTATACAGCAGCTTGGTGTCTTCAACCTTGGTTTTATCGGCAAAGATAGGGCCCAAAGTCGTATAGCCATCACGGCCTTCTGCAATATAGTCATTGGTGACCATAACATAAGTTTTGGTCATGTTGAGTGGCGACCACACCCCAGTTTTACGGTCACGAACTTCCAGATTATAAACGCGCTTGCCGCGTGCTTGAGTCATATCTAAGTCCCAGCGCAATCCGTCTGCATAAGGATGCGAGCCAGAGCCAGAGCCACCGTCTAAATGATTGGCAATAGCATCTTCTAGGGTATTGCGCACTTGCTCGCCGGTGATAGTCAGATTGACCAAGGTATTACCAAAGGGCAAGATAGTATAGGCGGTATTATAGGTGATATTCCCTTCGACGACTGAATCGCGCACGCCGCCTGCATTTTGTAGTGCAAAGTCGGCGCGCAGTGCACCATCTAAAAAGGCTTTTGCCACCACTTGAGCGATATCACTACCACGGGCTTGACTTGCGGTGTCCTCACAACCGGCAACCGTGGCCGAATAGGTTGTGCCGGGCACCCGTACCAAACATAGCGGCTGTGACGCGGTGCCAATTTTTTGCGCCATTTTAGTGTTTATCTGGTTGCTATAAGTGGTTAACAGGTTAGCCGCAGCAGCGTTTTCAGCAAAAGGCAATATCAAATCTTTGCTTAATAAATCCTTTTTACCTGCGCGTAAGCTATCGAGCAACGTCTGATTCATCGGCGTATCTAAAGGCAGATATTTCTTGGTAACAGCATCATAGCGCTCAAATGTCTCGGCAACCGGAATGACCGCAGAACCACGGCAACTGTCTACTGCGCCTTTTTCGTTAAAGCGCACGTTCATCAGGCCTACGGCTTTGGTATACTCCCAAGCTTGACCTATACACACCGTATCGCCGTCTTTGTTGGTCAATACCGTCGGATAAGCACCCTGCGAGCCAAAATTATCCGTAGCAGATTGACCATAACGTTTAAAATCGCCTAATAAGGTGTGCGAGTCGCCGCCAATAATCACATCCACCCCACTTAGGGCGGCTGCCAGTGCTTTATCATTGTCATAGGTATAATGGGTGAGTAAAATAATATGCGTAATACCCTGCGCTTTTAACGCATCGATATTACTTTGAGCGGTTTTGATTTCGTCAAGAAATTGGGTGCTGGCAAGTGGGCGGGAGGACAACTTGGTTTTTGTGGCAATTTCGATACCAACAATACCCACTTTAACCCCCTCTTTGGTGGTGGTAATGGTGTAAGGCTTAATGTAGTCGTCCACTTTGCTCGGCGCTAGGGGGCTGCCGATGGCGGGAATCACATTGGCAGACACCACTGGCGTTTGGCAGTTTGCGGGGTTATTTTGGCTGCCATGCAAACGGTCTAAAAAGCGCTTAAGCCCGGCATCGCCTTCATCAAACTCATGGTTGCCTAGGGTGAAGGCATCAAAACAGATGGTATTCATCATATCGGCGTCGGCATCGCCTTGGAAAAAACTATAATAACTGGTACCCGTTAAGGCATCGCCTGCATTTAATTTTAAAAAATTGCCACTGCCATTGCCATACTGTGTCTGTAACTCATCAAAAACCGTTTTTAAGCGCGCATAGCCGCCACGTTTACTGCGATACAACACCTTATCTACCATAAACGACTGGGTGCCCTCTGGTTCTAAGTGGGAGTGGGTGTCGTTAACATGGGCGATGGTCAGGGTAATAGGCGGCTGGGTTTGCGCAATTTGGGTGTTGATGGTATTTATCTGGGTAAACAACCCCTTGTTATCGTCCTCGTTACAGCCACTCATGACGGCAAGTGCCGCAACAAGCAACGTGCTTAGCACGGTTTTTTTAGAGGTTAAGGCGCGTGATGCATGATTGGTATTAAGATTATTATTAAGCGTCGTCATCAAAAGGGTTTACCTTATCGTTTAGGGTGAAGTAGGCTGCGCAATAATTCAACTAAAAATATTGCGAAGGGATATGCGCGAATTAAAAAAATTCAAGCCTCCACTATGGGTAATTATGATGACAGAAACGTTAAGGTTCAGTGACAGATTGATGATTTCAGCTGGTTCGAATGGGTTATTAGGCGAGTGGCGTTTAGCACGTCATCTTTGGCTCAAGCATTTCTGAGCGAAATAGCAGCTTAACAAGAGGCAGCATGATTGCGTGGTCATTGCACTGTACTGCATAGTAGTGAGTTAGCAGCAGTGTTTAGGCAAAGTAGGCAGAGGCAGCGTGTCATCCGCTGTCAGCTGTGTGGCATGAATAATTTGTAAGCACCAAACTGGCAAATTTGGGTTAATGGCATACCACACCCAAGTGCCACGGCGCTCGCAAGTGACCAGACCCATTTTTCTTAAATGACTTAAATGGCGTGATACAGTGGGCTGCGGCTGCTCTAATTGCTGGGTTAAATCACAGACGCAAAGTGAGGCGCCGGCATCGCGCAATTGTATCATCAGTTTGAGGCGAGTCGGGTCCGCTAAAGCTTTAAAAAAAGAGACGGCTTTTAACGTTTGCATCGTTTTACTTATCCCAAATAATTAAGTATGATACGAGTGTTATATTCACTTATCCGAATATAAGGTACATGATAAAGGTCACGGTATACAAGGTTACGTTCTATAAAGCCATGTTCTATAAAGCCATGTTCTATAGAATTACTTTCACCCTAATGTGCTGATAATCTCAGATTTTAAGATAACGTTTTCTTCTTGCTGTTGATGGTATGACCACTATTTAGGTAAGCCTTCTTGTGTTTTTTTAGCTAAGTGGACTATTGATTATGTTACTCGCCATTATCATTTTTATCGTGACCTTGGTTTTTGTGATTTGGCAACCGCGGGGACTTGGCATCGGGGTGAGTGCGACGGTAGGGGCGTTGTTGGCGCTCGTCACTGGCGTCATTCATATCAGCGATATTCCCATTGTTTGGGATATTGTGTGGAACGCCACGTTTGCATTTATCGCCATTATTATTATTAGTTTGTTGCTCGATGAGGCCGGCTTTTTTGAATGGATAGCCTTGCATGTGGCACGTTTGGGCGGGGGTAGTGCCAATCGCCTATTTACGCTTATCGTGTTGTTAGGTGCCGTCGTTGCTGCCCTGTTTGCCAATGACGGCGCTGCCCTCATTTTAACACCGATTGTTATTGCCATGTTAATTAGGATGCGCGTATCAGCGGCCACCACACTGGCGTTTATCATGGCAGCAGGATTTATTGCCGATACCGCAAGCTTGCCTTTGGTGATCTCAAACTTAGTTAATATTGTTTCGGCAGATTTTTTTGCTATCGCGTTTGACCGTTACGCTCAAGTGATGCTACCCGTCAATCTGGTTGCTGTGCTATCGTCATTGATGGTTTTGTACCTGTTTTATCGTCGTGACATCCCGCAGTCCTATGACGTGAGTTGTCTGGCAAAGCCGACTACCGCCATAAAGGATGCCGCTACGTTTAAAACAGGCTGGCTGGTATTGGTAGCCTTGCTGATTGGCTTTTTTGTGTTAGAGCCTATGGGTATTCCCATCAGTTTGATTGCAGGGATAGGCGCTGCTATCTTGCTAACGGTCGCCATCGTCAACAAAAAATTGGCGGTTGCCAAAGTGCTAAAGGGCGCCCCATGGCAGGTAGTGGTGTTTTCTTTGGGCATGTATTTGGTAGTATATGGGCTTAAAAATGAGGGGCTAACGATGTATTTAACCCATGCGCTTAATCAGCTTGGCGAACAGGGGTTATGGGCGGCGACGTTAGGTACAGGATTTATGTCAGCAGGATTGTCATCAGTGATGAACAACATGCCTACAGTGCTAATACAGTCACTAGCGATTGCCGACACCAACCAATCGCCAATAATTCAGCAAGCCATGATATATGCCAACGTTATTGGCTGTGATTTAGGGCCAAAAATTACCCCAATTGGCTCGCTTGCCACGCTGCTTTGGCTGCATGTCTTGGCCAGCAAAAATGTTGTCGTCACTTGGGGTTATTACTTTAAAGTGGGCATTGTCCTAACGATTCCGGTATTGGCAGCCACGTTAACGGCATTGGCGATATGGTTGCCGATTGTGAGTGGAGTAAGTGGAGCAAGTGAATAACGAATGGGGTTATTCTAGACCTTAGCGCCGTTAATCAGTAACCCTTATCGGCAATAGGCAATAGTAGCAATAATACCGTCGAGCATAAGCGATTAGAAAAATAGCCTAAGCAAAAAAACTAGCCAGAAATAGCTGCTAGCTAGAGGATCAACTAGCCAAAAAGAATAACGAGCCGAATTTTTGCATGACCAGCTTTAAAATGACCTGCATTCCTACGCAACCATCCTAATTTTACATTTATCTTGGTGACCCTTATGACGCCCTTAAAAATATTATATATTTGTACCCACAACCGATGCCGTAGTGTCTTGTCTGAAGCAATTACCAATCAGCTTGCCCGACAAGACAGCCGTTTAGACAATCAGCAAGATAATCAGCAAGAAAAACCGTCACAAGAGACATTTAGTGCCAATATAGCACCAAAACTCATTGCCAAAAGTGCGGGCAGTGCGCCAGCGGGCGAGGTGCATCCTTTGACCTTAAAGTATTTGCAGCAAGCAGGGTATTCGATAACAGGGTTATCTAGTAAC
>JAGLBE010000001.1:157970-168773 GCA_018260445.1 Psychrobacter sp. | reverse complement strand
GTTACCACTACCCGATGCCGAAGACCCCACCCATCCCAAAGTTGTTGAGCTGCGCAAACTGGTGGCATGGAGTGAGGGTATGGTTTGGTGCTCGCCCGAACGTCATGGCGCCATGACAGCGATTATGAAAACGCAAATTGATTGGATACCATTATCTGATGGCGCAGTACGACCAACGCAGGGAAAAACTTTAGCCATAATGCAGGTCAATGGGGGCTCACAGTCATTTAATACCGTCAATCAGTTACGTATATTAGGGCGCTGGATGCGTATGTTGACCATCCCCAATCAATCCTCTATTCCCAAAGCGTTTTTAGAGTTTGAAGACAGTGTTAATGACGCAGGCCAGCCTATCAAACGGATGAAATCATCTGCCTATTATTTAAGACTCATCGATGTGTTAGAAGAGTTAATGAAATTTACATTATTGACCCGTGACCATAGCGAGTATTTAGTGGACAGATATTCCGAACGGGTAGAGAGTGCGACCGAATTAATGACGCGCGTCAACAAAAAATAGCCTAAGCAAAAATTTTCATGCAATTTTAAACGAAAATAAACTTATAAAGTTATATTGTACTAAGACAACAATTGGCAAAATCTAATGGCAAAAAAACTTTCTATACCAAAATATAGAAAGTTTTTTATTAGCACCTCGTAATCCTAATCGTAAGCACAATATGGCTAAAAATCATATTAAGCTCAATAACAATAGCCTATTGCCAATAATCTTCTGGATAATCTGGTAAACCCAATAACGTATTGCGCAAAGCATCAGACCAATATTTACTCAAGTCACTAAAATAGTCATCATTTTCACGAATACGGCGTATAGATGGCAATTTAAAGCTATCGGCTTTGTAAATCACCATATCAATAGGCATACCGACAGATAGGTTGGAGCGAATGGTAGAGTCAAATGACAACATCATGGCTTGGGCGGCGTGATGTAAATCTATGTCATAATTTACCGAACGGTCTAAAATAGGCTTGCCGTATTTGCTCTCGCCCAATTGAAAAAACGGTGTGTCTTCGGAGGCTCGTATACAATTGCCCTCTGGGTATATCATATACAATTCAGTCTGTTGACCCTTAATTTGCCCACCTAGCATAAACGTACTACCAAAGGTGCCACTTGTTGAATCATTGGCCAAGTCTTCTGCTTTGGTGATAATTTCTCGCACCAATTTACCCACCATTTCAGCCGCATCAAACAAGGTAAGCACCGTTAATAAATTGTGTTCAGCACGCTGGGCAATGGCATTTTGCAATCGGGTAAACACCGCTTGCGACGTGGCAAGGCTACCTGCTGTTTGCAGCACAATGCTGCGCTCGCCCTCGATGCCATAAGTATACATTTTGCGAAAGGTTGAAATGTGGTCTACACCAGCATTGGTACGGGTGTCACTAGCAAACACCATACCGTCTTTAAGACCTAAAGCTGCACAATAAGTCATACAAATCCTAATAAAATAAATAATGAAAGAGTGAAGGGCTAAGATAAAATGGATGAAACAGATAAAAGGGAGAAATCTATATTAAAACGTCGTACAGGCCTGTCCTGAAAACTTAGGAGCTAGGAGTAATATTTATCAGGTATATTCAAGGGTATTTTATGAAGGGTGCAAAGTGTTTAATAGCCTAGTTTTGTTACTCAATTCGGTTCACAATCACCTGACTATAAAGGTTTTCATAGCCACCGCCAATACGCACACCTCGTACTGGCGCAGCGTCTAAATAATCGCGGCCAACCGCTACATAAACATGATTGCTAGGCTGAAACAATTGATTAGAGATGTCAAAAGTGTACCAATAGCCGTCGATATAGGCTTCGGCCCAAGCATGGCTTGCCATATGGTTTTGGTCTTCATCATATAAATAACCCGATACATAACGGGCAGGTATTTGCTTGTCACGCAAGCAGCCTAAAAAAACGTGGGTGTGGTCTTGACATACGCCTGCGCCCATACTAAAGCTTTCTGTGGCTGTGGTGCCCACATGGGTAACACTTGGCGTATATGGCATTTGGCTAATAAGCGCCTGAGCAAATGCTTTTAGGCTATCGTGAGTCGGCGTATCGAGATACGGGGCGGCAAACTCACGCATACTGGGCGAGCATAAGGTCAACGGCGTTTGTACCGTAAATAAAAGATAAGGGATTTCACCAGAGTCTTTAATCTTTTGGGTATCGGTATTAATTTCTACCACACCCGCGGCCTGCATTTGCAAATTATCATGTTTTTCATTGCGACTTAGGGTAAACCAAGTATTGCCAAAGCCATCTTTTTGTGAGGTCGCAAGTTTAGGCAGCATCACCGTCCACTCGTGCACCGTTTGGTGCTCAAGATGCATAGGTGCCATACGGATGTATTGCACACTGCGCTGCGCAGGCTCTTTATAATAATAGTTGGTTTGATGATTAATATGTAATTTCATCGTCTAAACTCCTTGCTGCAACAGGGCATTAAATTCTTGACTTAATAGGTTATAGTCATTTAGACCCTGCGATTTAATCAACTGATTGGTAAGGCGCACCAGTTCACGCCAGCGTGTGTTTTGCGGTAAGTCATTAACACACTCTTTAAAGTGAGCACTAATGGCGCTGACATCCTGTCTTAATAAAATAGTGCGCTCTAATTCCTCAAAATAGCGCCCCAATTGCCAAAAGCAAGTCACTGTAGGATGTTCTTGTTGCATTGCAGCATTGCAAGCTTGCAACTGCAAGGTTGCGGCGCGGTAGGTGCCGGCACTTGATAAGCGCTTGATTAAATTGTACAGCTCGGCGGTGTCTTTACCAAGCACCCCTTTTGCCTCTTGCACATTGGCTTCGATGGCCGCAATGACGCTTGGTATTTTATCGCTTTCTAAGTCTTGCAGCAGCCCCAGCATTGGCAAGTCTACATTGTAGACTTCATTTTGTTCGCAACTGACGTTAAAGCCAAGACGCTGTATTAACAGGTCAATGTCACTATTGCTCAGCTCACTTTTGATAAGCTTATTCATGAGGTAATCATAATAGTGCAAGCGTTCGCTATAGCGACCGAGCCAAACAAGATGATTGGCAGTAGAGAGCAATAGTATCATCGGCGCGTCATCGCTAGATTCATACCCCACCTCAACTGGATAGGCAGTGGCATGGTGATAGGTGTGCCGCGCAGCAATCGACTTTATGATGCCATCTTTATTCATTTCAAAACGATGCTTATGGCTAGTCGGCGTTTTCTCGCCGCTAACATCATTACGATGACTACCCTTGCTATCATCCACAACCCAAGTGTCTTTCACACCACCGCCTTGCGACGAGTTAACCACTAGCGAGCCTTCAACCATGGCCACACGGGTTAAACCACCCGGCACAATATCTACTGAGCCATCACCGTGGCTTAAAATAAAAGGCCTTAAATCAATATGACGAGGGGCAATACCGTCTGCCACTGTTGTAGGATTGGTAGACAGCGAGATAGTGGGCTGTGCAATAAAGCCCGCAGGATTTTGCAGTAAACGCAGGCGATAAGTTTCAATTTCCTGTGGGGTAGAGGTCGGCCCAATGAGCATGCCATAACCACCAGAGCCTTGCGTCTCTTTGACTACCAGCTTGTCCAAATGCTTTAACACATAGGCAAGATCGTCAGGTTTTCGGCATTGATAGGTTTTGACGTTGGGCAGTATCGGTTCTTCTTTCAAGTAAAAGCGAATCATATCGGGCACAAATGGATAGAGTCCTTTATCGTCGGCAACCCCCGTACCTGGGGCATTCACAATCACCACGTTGCCGGCACGATAGGCGCTCATCAACCCTGACACGCCCAATATGGAGTTAGAATTAAAAGCAAGAGGGTCTAAAAAGGGGTCATCAATACGGCGATAAATAATATCCACCTGAACCTTACCTCGCACACCCTGCATATAAACAATACTGTCTTCAACAATTAAATCATAGCCATGCACCAACGGCACATGCATTTCATGTGCTAAGAAAGCATGCTCATAATAAGCGCTGTTAAAGCGGCCTGGGGTTAATATCACAATTTGTGGATCGTATTTGTTACTGGAGCTCGTCAAACAAGCTTTTAGTCGCTCAGGGTAGTCGTTAACATCTAAGACACCCGTTGATTCGTAAAGTTCTGCCAAGAGCATTTTTGAGATATTGCGGCTCTCAAGCATATATGACACGCCAGATGGAGTGCGTAAATTATCCTCAAGCACACAAAATATACCCTCTTCATCACGGATTAAATCAATACCGCTAATGTGCGAGTAGATAGGCTTATCAAGTTGGATATTGACCATCCACGGCTCATAACAGCCACTGGCATACACATAAGATTCGGGGACCACGCCCGCTTTCATAATTGTTTGTTCATGATAAATGTCATGCAAAAACATGTTCAACGCATTAATGCGCTGTTTACAGCCTGCTTCAACGGTCTGCCATTCATGCGCAGAGATGACGCGTGGGATAATATCAAAGGGAATCATTCGCTCAATATTTTTCGCATCGCTGTAAACGGTGAAGGTCACACCTTTACGATAAAAAATATCTGCCGCTTGGTCGTTGTACTGGGTGAGGGCGTCCAAATTGGTGTTACTCAACCAGTCGCCAATTTTGGTTGCCACATCTCGATAGTCACTGGCATTTGCTTTTAATTCATCAAAGCATGGCCGCTTCTCAAAGACTTCAGGATATAGTTCTTGGTTTTGAGACTGGCTTTGCGATTGGTTCTGGCCTTGAGACTGGCTCTGAATTTTGGACTGAGATGGTTTAGCAGGGGTAGGGCTGGCAGACATATCATCATGACCATTTGTTTTTTGAGTGGCTGAAGTTTGAGAGGATTGGTTCTGCGACATATCACCTTGGCTTTGACTTTGCGCTTGAGCGTTATTATTAGACGGTGCTTCTTTAGGCGACATACGGCACTTCCTTGGTGGGCTTGGTGGGCTTGGTGGGTTTAAAGTTGTTGAAAAGTTTGCTGGTACGGATGCTTGATAGTGAATTAACAGGGTATTGCCGGCAGTTAAGGCTTAATTTGACTGTCTATAATGATGCAATTAATCATGCAAATATAGTACCAGAGTCAAATCCCTGCTGAAATTATGCGGATACCATTCGTGATCTTAGTATTAGTAAGCCACACTTAGACGGTTGAGTGACCATTTTTTTGATAGAAAAGTGTAGCATTAGTATCTATTATTATAAAAATAAAATAGCCTAAGCAATAATATATTATAAATCTTATAAAAAAATACAAAACAAAATTCTTATACTTTAATTCCCATTAAATAACAAAGTACAGATAACAAATTAACAAGAAGGTTAGGTAAACTTTGGTACTCAATTAGACAGTGCAACCTGTTAACCCATTGACACAATTGGCATCAATAGCCATTAATACATACCTTGCCCATCATCAGTTTTGAGGCGTAAAAAGTACAAACCTGACAAAATGGTGAGGATACCCATGACCCAAAAGGTACTGGTAAAGGCGGCAGTGGTCGCCAAATGCAAGCGGTCACTAAATACAACCAAGACAGCTGCGCCAAACGCTAGGCCAAAACTCATAGCAAGCTGTTGATTGACTGCCATTAAGCTGTTACCGCTACTGGTCTGAGTGCCTTTTAAATCGCCGATGGTGATGGTATTCATTGCACTAAATTGGAGCGAATTGCAGCCACCCATCACAAATAACACGGGCGCTAGGTAGTACCACGGCATAGCCGCATTAAATTGACCAATAAGGATAATCAAAATGCCGACTAAAATGGTGTTGGCCAGCAGCACTTTACGATATGAAAAGGTGCGAATAATGCGACTCACCCAAGGTTTGACCATCATAGACCCTGCCGCAATAGGCATAAGTAGCCAACCGGCCTGCGAGGGGGTGTAATGAAAGGCGACTTGTAATAGCAGTGGTAATAAATAGGGCACGCCACTAATACCTAAGCGGGTAAATAAATTGCCGACAATGCCAACTTTAAAGGTACGCACCGAAAATAAGGATAGCGGAAACAGCGGTGCTCTATGACGTTTGGCATGCGCCACATAAGCAAACAGCAAAGCGAGTCCAACGGCGATAAAGCTGACACCCGTAACGGTGTCCTCTGGTCTGGATATCATTTCAACCGCTAAGGTCAACAGTCCCGCCGCTGCGGCAAAAATCCCAAACCCCAACCAGTCAAACTTACTGACGCGTTCGGTTAAATTTGGTACATAGCGCACCCCAAGCACTAGCCCTAAGATACCCATCGGGATATTGATTAGAAATATCCACGGCCAACTGGCATATTCGACAATATAGCCACCCACTAACGGCCCTATCAACGGGGCGATAAGCGCAGGGATGACCGCAAAGTTCATCACTGTTAGTAGCTGGTTACGAGGATAAGATTTAAATAGAATCAATCGAGCCACGGGCGTCATCATGGCGCCGCCAATGCCCTGCAATAGTCTCGATAGCACTAAAATATTAAGGGTAGGGGATAGGGCGCAAAACAGCGAACCTATGCTAAAAATGACAATGGAGGAAAAAAAGACTTTGCGGGTGCCAAATTTATCCGCCAAAAAACCACTAACGGGGATAAATATTGCTAAGGTGAGGGCATAGCTAATCACCGCCCATTGCATTTTTAATGGCGATTCACCAAGAGCTATTGCCATACGGGGCAAGGCCGTGTTTAGAATGGTCGCATCCAAAATTTGCATAAACAAAGCCACTGCCATCACATAGGGCAAAAACTTTGCTTGTGCAAGGGTCAGTTTGACTTTAGGGATATTGGGGTCGTCAGTTGGGTTATTATTGGTGTTACTATTTAAGTTGGTATCGGCAGGATTCGCTTTGGAATATGGCATAGCGTATGGGTCTAGTTTAAGATGAGCAAATGAGTAGGGGATAAAACAAAAAAGGTAGACTGGTGCTAGTTTTCTTAACAAAACATAAGCAACAAGTCTAGCCTAAGCCTACCTCTCAAACTGTCGACTTATGGTAATAGGCTCAATCAACATCTTCTAAGCGGTCGCAAATTTTTGCAATCACTACCTCAGGTTGTTTAATCCATACCCCATGCGGGTTGCCTTTAAGGTCAGCATCAAGTTTAACGTTGTATATCGTATAATAGGCGCAAAGCTCGCCTAGATGTTTGGTAGCAGACATAGGGGCATAGTCATCGCCATCAATGTTAATGTAGAGAGCCTTGCCTTTACCGGTGTTTAAATCTTGACGGATAAAGTCAAATTTACCCGTGATGGCGAGACGACACCAGTTGTTCATTTGGGTTTTGGGTTCTTTATCGCCCATGCCAATTAGATGGCCAGGAAGATAACCATACACTTTTAGCAAAGCTTGGATGACGGCGACCGCTTGCAAAATTCTTATTCGGCCAAGCCCACGCCAGTTTTTATAATAAGTTGTACCGCAAGCGACGCCAATGACAGGAGTATCGTGAATTACAGAATAAATGGTGCCGATATGGCCGCCCAAGCTGTGCCCCATTAACACAACACGGTTATCAGGGGTATGCCCGCGCGCTATCTTCACTAAACTTGGGATAAATTGGGTTACCAAATTCTGATAGCTATAATCAATACCACGTTTGACATGGGGCGTATTTTCGCCGCAGCAAGGGTAGTCCGCACTCACCACGCTAAACCCTTTATCGATTAAGCCGTGTATGACCTTGTTATATTTTCTTAAGGGTACGCCCAAGGCATTCAAAAATATGATGGTGGTGTTAAGCGATTTATCTGCAACATTGGCAGCAACATTGGTATCAGACGTGTCTGTTGTGTCAGTCATTACGGGTTTGTCGATATGCACCTTAACGCAATAACTGGCTGTTTGGGTGCTAAACTGGAAACTGTCTTGAAAGCTGCATGGCATAGATTGTCCTTAATCTTGAATGATAGCCATAGTTGATAGTAATCATAGCATTAAAGTTTTAACAATATCACGTCGCTTGATGCTGTATTGTACCGATATAGATATGACTTTTTATAGGGTAATCTAATGACAGTTTTCACACAATTGTCATGTTTAAATGACATAATATGGCTCCGTATAACATATTGAAAATAAACCACCTATTTAAATTAGGTATGGTATACTACGCCACTTGCTGATTGATAACATTGATAACATCGCCTGCAATTGTCGTCTGGAGAAGACACCACTTAAATTGTTGCCGATGATTTTGCTTGTAGCCAAATACAAAATCTTGACGTGTCTGGCTATTTATTCACGGTAACAACCACCAAAATACGCGGTTAATTTGTACATGGGATGTACATGTTAATTAGCGCTTATCTGTGTTGTGCCTAAAACCTCAACTGTTCACTATTTGCCCTCAGCAGTGGCAACCGATTAGTGACGGTTAAATTAATGGACACACTTATATGTCAAACCATCTAGATACTACCAATAACAACCCACTCGACAATGCCTTAAACACTGCCCTTAATCCTGAAGCCACTAACGATGCCCTTGACGCAGCGCAAGCAGTTTTCAAAGCAGATGAGGATTTAAGCTTTGTTGATTTAGAGCTATCGCCTGAGTTATTAGATGCGCTTAAAATAAGCGGCTACGATAACCCAACCCCAATTCAAGCGCAAGCCATTCCGCCAGCATTGGCTGGTCGTGATTTATTGCTATCTGCGCAAACGGGTAGTGGTAAAACCGCAGCATTTGTTTTACCGATGCTGGATAAAATTATTCGTGATAAAGCCACCAATAAAGTGGTACATACGGTTATTTTAACCCCAACCCGTGAGCTTGCCAATCAGGTGAGTGACAGCGTGCGTCAATATAGTTCAAGAACCCGCAACATCTTTAGCGTACCGTTAGTGGGCGGTGCGCCTTATGGCGGTCAGATTCGAGCCTTAAACAAGGGTGTGCAGATTATTATTGCCACCCCAGGTCGTTTTATTGATCATATGAATTCTGGCCGTATTGATTTGTCACAATTGGATATTTTAATTCTTGATGAAGCCGACCGTATGCTAGATATGGGCTTTGCCGATGATATCGAAAAAGTGATGAATGCAGCGCCAAAAACCCGTCAAACGATTATGTCATCTGCAACTTGGGATGGCCCAGTTGGTAAAATCGCCGCCAGTTTTACCAATAATCCCGAACGCATTGCAATTAAAGTAGAAACGGCGCATATTGATGAGTCGGTGTATTATGCCGATGATTTTAACCATAAAAACCGTTTACTTGATAAGCTACTGACTGAAAAAGAGGTGAATCAAGCGATTGTATTCGCAGCGACCAAACGCAGCTGTGAGACTTTGGCTAAAAGCTTAAAAGAGCAAGGTCATAAAGCCAGCTTTTTACATGGCGATTTGCCGCAAGCCAAGCGTACCCGCATTATTAACGATGTAAAAGCCGGTAAAATCACTATTTTAGTGGCAACGGATGTCGCAGCTCGTGGTATCGATGTGAGTGGTATTACTCACGTATTTAACTACGATTTGCCACGTCAAACCGAAGATTACGTGCATCGCATTGGCCGTAGTGGCCGTGCTGGGCGTACTGGTATCGCCATTAGCATCTGTAGCATTGATGATCGCCCACAACTTGATGCCATTAATCGTTATTTGAAACGCACTATGCCTGTTGAAGAGATTGCCGGGATAGAGCCGAAGAAAAACACCAAAGATTTGAAAGTAGGTTTAGCTGCTGGCCGTGGCCGTGGTGGTAACCGACGTGGTGGCAACGGTGGCGCTGGTGGTGGCAATCGCCGTAGTAGTAGTGCCAATGTTAATGCTAATGCTGGTTATCGTGGTAATGCAGATAGCAAACCAGCGGGTGCAGGTACAGGGCGTCGTTTTGGTGCCAATAAGCCAGCTGGTTCTGGTGCAGGCGATGCCGGTAGACCATCGGGTCAACGTCGTGGTGCGCCAGCGCGCTCGGGTTCTGGCAGCGATAGCCGTCCAGCCCGTCGCAGCAACAATGGTTAATGCAATAACAGCTAGTATAGTTAATACTTCTAGTACTGCTAATACCTCGTTATCAATTCGTTAAAACAGCGTTTACGATATAAAAAAAGACCAATCCTTATTAGGGTTGGTCTTTTTTATGGTTCATTTTCTGGCTCCATATATCACTAAGCAGGTAAGCTACGCCCAAATTTAAGCTATAACGTCTTTAACATTGCGGATAACCGACGCCAATGTCCACAACATGGATACGCTCCGGATGATTTTTGTCATACGTCGTCTCATCACCCAAGTTCATATTGTTTTGAAATACTTGCACCGCCAGCCCGCCCAATGCAGTCTCTTTATATTTATCCATCATATCGGCACCCGTGGCTTTCATCGTCGCAATGGCGTTATCAAGAGAGACTAAATGGGTGCCATCGCCCCGTTTTGCAAGGCGTGCAGCATTGATAGCTTTCACAGCAGCCATGGCATTGCGCTCAATGCAAGGCACCTGCACCAGCCCGCCGATGGGGTCGCAGGTTAGGCCAAGGTTGTGCTCAATGCCAATCTCGGCGGCATTGGCACATTGAGCTGGCGATAATTGAAGAATATGCGCTAGCCCGGCAGCGGCCATGGCACACGCAGAGCCTACCTCACCCTGACAGCCTACCTCAGCGCCAGATATTGAAGCGTTTTTTTTGATTATAGCGCCAATCGCAGCAGCAGTGAGCAGAAAGCCGCGTACGCCTTGTTGGTTAAAACTGGGAATAAAATCGCGGTAATAATGTAATACAGCGGGAATAATACCTGCGGCACCATTGGTCGGGGCTGTCACCACCCGCCCGCCATTGGCGTTTTCTTCATTGACGGCTAGGGCATATAAATCT
>JAGLBE010000001.1:97200-157872 GCA_018260445.1 Psychrobacter sp. | reverse complement strand
CAAAACCCAATAACCCCAATATGCAGGCAGTATCCGTAGCATGACCTCGCCCCGTTGTGGCAAGTGAGCCATATAAATCCACTTGAATACGCATGATATCCGTTAATGCGTGCGACGATTTAATATCGGTAATAAACCTGCCAGCCGCCACCATAGGCCCCATGGTATGCGAGCTGGAAGGCCCTATGCCAATTTTAAACATATCAAATAAACTTATCATGACCGCTGATCTCCCACCTTTATGCGTATGCGTCGCCTTTTAAGTGTATAGTTGTTTATAGTCTTCTATACAAATATTAATCGTTATTATACGGATTATGGCGACGCAATGCTTGGGAAATAATGCTTTAAAAATGTAGGAATGGTTCGGAAATAGACTAATTTGATATTAATTTTGATGTTAATATGGTTATTTCGACCTTGGGATGATTAGCATCAGTGGCAACTGTCTAAACTTGCAATAAAAAGTTAGACAATAAGCGTTTGGCACCCTCGGTTGCAAAAGACTCTGGATGAAATTGAACGCCTTGAATCGGGTAGTCTTTATGACGAAGCCCCATGATTTCCTCGCCATTTTTGACGCAATTATCTAGCGTTAATTCTCTAAATGCCGCATTAGAGACCACCCCGGTGACCGTTAAGCAATCGGGCAGGGTAGCGGCTTTCACCATCAAAGAGTGATAGCGCATAATCTCAATCTCCTGCGGCAACCCTTTATAAACCCCTTGTTCATCGTGACGAATGGGTGAGGTTTTGCCATGCATCGGCACGCCGGCCAACACAACATCGCCGCCAAACACGTGGGCGATACCTTGCATCCCTAGGCAAACGCCTAAAATAGGCGTGGTAGGGCCAAGCTCACGTATCACGTCACTACACACCCCAAAAAAGGCTTTATCATCCGGTGAGCCCGGGCCCGGAGAGATGATAATACGGTCGTAGCGTTGTGTTTGTATGTCCTCTAGGCTGATGCCATCATTGCGTTTAACGGTTACCGTATTGGCAGCAGAACCGTTCAGACTTGCTGAGGTTAATTCAGTTTGTAAAATCTCACCGACATATTGATATAAATTAAAAGTGAACGAGTCGTAGTTATCTATGATTAAGACATTCATTAGGTAGATTCCGATAAATAGGGCAACGCGGTATGCTAGTTTTCATTTCATTAAGGTTCATTAAGGTTTAGGCAAGTGTCATACGAATCAGGCGAGTGACATAAAGCTATCGAGTACCACCTTCATCGCCGATAACTTACGCTGAATTTCTAAATATTCATCGTCAGGGTTAGAGTCATATACGTTACCGCCGCACGTTTGCGCATAGGCCGATTCGCCATTAATAAATAAACTGCGAATGGGAATGGCAAAGATACAGTCGCCATTAAAGTTAAATGACCCTAAAGCGCCGCCATAAGCGCCACGCCCGTCGGGTTCAAGCTCATTGATTACTTTGATGGCCTCAATTTTGGGCGCACCTGATAATGTGCCTGCCGGAAAGTTACTGGCTAAAGCGGTAAACATATCTTCATCGGGATGCAAGATGCCGACGATTTCGGATGAAATATGCTGCACATGAGAGTAGCGTTTGATGTCCATTAGGCTACGTACTTTAACCGTACCAAATCTTGCTACCCGTCCAATGTCATTGCGATGTAAGTCGACTAACATATTATGCTCAGCAATCTCTTTTTCATCGTTTAACAATATCCGAGCAAGTTGACGGTCTTCCACGTCATCTTTCCCCCGCTTAGCCGTACCAGCCAAGGGGTAAGTCTCCATCTCGCCTTGGCGTAGTCGAAATAATAGCTCAGGCGACGCCCCCAATATATGCTGCTCCCCAAATTTGAGATAGTACATATGCGGCGAAGGGTTGACCGTACGCAGTTTTTGATAAATTGGAATGTGATCGCCTTTAATGGTGTACTTAGACTTAAAACCAACTTCGCACTGAAAAATACGCCCTGCAATGATATCTTCTTTTACTCGCATGACTGCTTTGGCATGCTCTTCTTGACTCATACCATCGCCAACAAACTCAACCGATGGTGGGGTGTAATTTGGCGCAGGGGCTGCTAACAATCTTTTAACGGTCTCAATACGGTTTTGTTGTTGCTCTGTCGGATAATAAAAATAAAAAATCTCGCCTGTCATCTTATCTAAGGTCAAGCCATCTAGGTAAACGCCAAACTTAAAGGTCTCAAAATGCTCACTGGCTTTGGCATTTAAGGTGGGCTCAAAAAAATTGACACTGTCATAACCTAAGTAGCCGACCAATCCACCGGTCTGTTCACGAGCAATGACGTGTTGAGGCGTGATTTCACGCAATAACTGATAAGGGTTATCCGTTGTATAATCGGTAACCTTAATACTGTCATTATCGAGACTGTCATTATCAAGACTGTCATTATTAATACTGGTGTTATCGACAATTCTTAAGGTATGACGATCAGGGGCAGATATCAACATGACGGGAGAAAATCCAATGGCATGATGGCGTGACATATGGCTCTCAACCCCCAAAGATTCAAGCAAATAACAGGTTTCATATTCTGCTTCGATACGCTTAAACAGCTCAAAAAAATCGATATCTTGGGTGAGTTTGATACGAATGGGTTTGCTTGGGATTTCAATTTTATTTGGATGCTTTGATGTAACAAAGGGGTTCATAATTATTTTCCGCATTATTCATTATTAATTGTTGGATGGGCGATGAGTGGCTAACAAGTCGTCAATGGCAGCGTTATCTAATTGCTGTAAAGCTTTTGCACCACGAGAGACAGTGGCAATACCTACCCCTAATTGCTGAGATATAACACGTTGCGTAACGCCTTGCTTCAGTAAATCGAAAATTAGGATACGATTGCTAATATCCAGCTGTTCTTTGTCAGTAAGCAACGTCTCTAAAAGCGCGCTGATGTCATTAGCGTCATTCATTTGACCCAGATGATTGAGTAAACTTTGATAGGCATGGGTATGTTTTGGCATCACAGTAATATTGACTTTTTAGTGTTTCAGCATTCTAGTACACTAGTACGAATAAGTAAACCTTAATATTACGACAGTCTAAATGAAAAAAGCCATTGTATCGACAATGGCTTTTTTCATTGATGGACAACTTCGTAATACATACGATTACATATACTACGCACTAAGCCCCCAAATAGGCCTCCTGTACTTTCGGGTCTTTGAGTAAGGCGGCGGCATTGCCCTTTAAAATCATATTGCCCGAATCCATGACATAGCCTCTATCTGCAGCTTGTAGCGCCAAATTGGCGTTTTGCTCCACTAAAATAATGGTCATTCCCTCAGTGGATAACTTGTCTATTACCTGAAAAATAACCTCGGTCAGCACAGGCGATAGGCCCATCGATGGCTCATCTAAAATCAGCAATTTTGGCTGACCCATTAGTGCCCGCGCCATCGCCAACATTTGCTGCTCGCCGCCTGACATCGTGCCTGCCAGTTGTGAGGCGCGCTCTTTAAGCCTCGGAAAGGTGGTAAAGGCATAATCGATACCCCGATCAAATTCGGCCTTATTGTTTTTTAAAAAAGCACCCATCTGCAGGTTTTCCATGATGGTCATGCGGGCAAATACGCCACGCCCCTCTGGCACCATAATAATGCCTAATTTGGCTAAGTCCCAAGTGGGCACTTTGTGAAGCGATTGACCATTAAACACTATGTCGCCTTTTTGATACGCTTGAATGCCCATCAGTGCCTTTAAGGTCGTGGTTTTGCCAGCACCATTGGCACCAATGAGAGTGACCAACTCGCCGGCATACACATCCATATCAATGCCTTTAACCGCTTTAATACCGCCATAAGACACATGCAAATCTTGAATACTTAATAAAGGTTGGGTGTGGTTACTCATGCGTGAGCCCCTCCAAGATATGCCTCAATAACCAACGGGTTTTTCCTAACCTCTTCAGGAACCCCTTGTGCCAATATTTTGCCATAGTCGAGTACCGTCATCTCATCACACAGCCCCATAATCAGTTTTACATCATGTTCGATGATTAATATGGTGACCCCATCATCGCTAATTTTACGCAGTAACTGGGTCAGCTCAAGCTTTTCGGTGGCGTTCATTCCAGCCGCCGGCTCGTCAAGAGCCAGCAAACGGGGGTCGGTTGCCAACGCGCGGGCAATCTCTAACCGGCGTTGGTGACCATAGGATAAATTTTTTGCCACATAATCATAATATTTACCAATGCCCACATAATCAAGTAGTTCCATCGCTCGAGCTCGGATGGCTTTTTCTTCCTCGCGCACCGATTTTAGGCCAAAAATTGAGCCTAAAATACCGCCGTGAGTGCGCACATGGCGACCCACCATCACATTTTCAACCGCACTCATCTGTCCAAAGAGGCGTATATTTTGAAAGGTTCTGGCGATACCCGCTTCAGCGACTTTATGCACATTGACCGGTTGATAAGGTTTGCCCTCTAAAATAAACTGCCCCGAGTCGGGGGTATATAGCCCAGTTATCACATTAAAAAAAGTGGTTTTTCCTGCGCCATTAGGCCCAATGAGTCCATACACCGTATTTTTTTTGACTTGCAAACCAACATCGGCTAAAGCTTGCAGCCCGCCAAAACTTTTATTCACACCGCTGACGGATAACACCACATCTGAATTGTACGCATTGATAGTTGTTTTGCTCATAGTTGCTTCCTTATCGCTCTTTATAGCACTTCGATGGGGGTCACTTTGACATCCTCACCACTATCCACATCTTTTTTGTCATTACGCTCCGGCTTAGGCCACAATCCTTTGGGACGGAACAACATTACCGATACCATACATAGCCCTAATATCAACGGGCGCAGTACGGCACTGTCGATATAGATTTGTCCAAAAATGGCTTTTTGTAGGGGCTCAATGGTATAACGCAAAATTTCGGGTAGGGCAGTAATCACAAAGGCGCCCAAAACAACGCCGGGTATATGACCCAAACCGCCGAGCACCACCATGGTCAAGATGGCAATCGATTCCATAAACGAGAACGATTCTGGTGAGATAAACCCTTGAAAAGCCGCAAACAAGCTACCAGCAACGCCGCCAAACATCGCACCAAGCGAAAATGCCAATAGTTTGATATTGCGCAAATTGATGCCCATGGCACGCGCCGCAATATCATCTTCACGTAGTGCCATCCAAGCGCGCCCCAAACGTGAGTTTTGCAGACGATAGCAGATAAACATGCTAAACATGGCCAGTGCTAAAAACAGATAAAAATATAAAAACTCACGGGTTAGGGTGAGGCTACCGATATGAATGGTTTGATCAAAGGAGAAACCAAAAATAGACACCGGCTCTACGCCATTGATGCCGCGCGGACCGTTGGTAATATTAAACTTATCTTTACCCAAGTTATTCATAAAGATACGAATAATTTCGCCAAACCCTAAAGTCACTAAGGCAAGATAATCGCCGCGCAACTTTAGAATTGGCGCCCCCAGCATAATACCGGCAATAGCGGCCAATATCGCCGCAATCACCATCACTGCCACAAAGGGGGTGTTGAGCCCATCGGGAAACATCGCCAATATGCCAGCAAAATTTTCGGATAAATGCGGGGTGGTTAATAAGGCAGCTGCATAGGCGCCAACGGCATAAAAGGCGATATAGCCTAAATCAAGCAAGCCTGCAAACCCAACCACAATGTTAAGCCCTAATGCCAACATCACATATAAAAGAGCTTGATCGGCAATACGCACCCACGTCATTCCGCCCACTGCTTGGGCGATAAACGGCAGTACCATCATAAAGGCGAGGCAAATCACGATGCCGATAATGGATTTTTTGCTGTTGCCCACAAAGGGCTGTTCTGTCGCTACCATGTTTAGACTCCTTTAGGCACGGTCTGCCACACGTTGACCCAATAGCCCTGAGGGACGGAAAATTAACACCACCACCAAGACCACAAATGAGAACACATCTTCGTATTCAGAGCTGATATAGCCGGCACCAAACGACTCGACCAGCCCTAAAACTAACCCGCCCACCAAAGCACCGGGGATATTACCGATGCCGCCTAATACCGCGGCAATAAATGCTTTCATGCCCGGTATAAAGCCCATATAAAAATGCGCTTTACCAGAGTTGGCGGCATATAAAATACCCGCAACGGCCGCAAATGCTGCGCCAATCATAAAGGTGGCCGAGATAACTCGATTGGGGTTGACGCCCATTAGTGCGGTGACGTGTACGTTTTCGGCAGTCGCCCGCATGGCACGACCCAACTGGGTGTAATTGACCAATAAAAACAGCCCGGTCATCATCACTAACGAGACCACCACGATGATGATTTCGCGCGCCGTAGTGCCGACGTGACCAAATAAATGCACATATTCAGAAGGAAATAATTCCGGGAAAGGACGGGGGCTTAATCCCCAAATAATAGAGGCGATGGCTTGTAAAATAAATGACACCCCGAGCGCTGTAATTAATGGGGCAAGTTTTGGCGCATGGCGTAATGGGCGATAGGCCATACGCTCTATCATATAACTCACAATCATACACACAATCATGGCAACCACGACAGCGCCTAATAAGGCCAACACAGGCGACATGCCCATTGCCAGCATTGAGGTTGCGGCACTCATGGCCACCATAGCGCCAATCATAAATACCTCGCCATGCGAGAAGTTGATAATACCTAAAATGCCATACACCATGGTATAACCCAAGGCTATCATGGCATACAAACTGCCCTTGACTAGCCCGTTAACCAACTGCTGGAAAAATACATCAAAAGCATCCATTTGGACCCTCTTATTTAAGTGCGTAAACCCTATAATGTACCGGTTTACAACGTTATCGTTTGTGAATATAGTCCAACCGCTTTATTCGAATGAAGATTGAAATAAAAAGATGGTGAATTTGAGGTAAATTCACCATCTTTGGTTGGAAAAGTGAACGCAGAGTTATTGAAGCAAGGGTCTATTTCACCACTTTTAACACTTCAAGTTTGTCACCAACTTTAAACAATGAAATTGAACCACCTTTAATATCACCTTTTTCATCAAAGGCGATAGGGCCAATCAAACCAGTGTATTGCACTTTTGGCATGACTGCCGCAATGGCTTCACGGTCAGTAGAATCAGCCAGTTTCATTGCTTCAACCAAAGTATAGGTGGCATCGTATGAGAAAGGAGAATAGATTTGTACTTTTTGACCAGGAAAGGATTTTTCGTAATTGGCGCTATACTCTGCCCCTTTGGCCATTTGCGATAACGGCATACCAGCTTGCGAGCAAATGACGCCTTTACCAGCGCTGCCAGAAAGCTCGATAAACTTATCGGTACAGGCACCATCTGCACCCACTAAGGTTGCTGTCATACCCAGTTCACGCATTTGCTTGGCAAGTGTGGCAGCCGTGTCATCCATCCCACCCCAAAACACAAATTCAGGATTGGTGGCTTTGATTTTGGTCAAGACTGATTTAAAATCGGTGGTTTTATCAGTAGTGGCTTCACGGGTCGACACTTTGGCGCCGCCGTCTGTTAGGGTTTGCGCCACTTGATCTGCAAGACCTTTACCATACTGGGTGGCATCATCGAGTACTGCGACGCTTTTTGCGCCATTTTCTATCATATAATGGGCAAGCGCAGGGCCTTGTTTGGCATCAGTGGCCACAACCCGGTACGAGCTTACCGAGCCTTTAGGGGTTTTATTGCCTTTTAGAGTATAGTCTGGGTTGGTTGAGGCGGGTGAAATTTGCACCATGCCAGCACGCGCATAAATGGCGTTAGTCGGAATTGAAACGCCAGAGTTTAAGTGGCCAATAACGCCCACCGCACCTGAGTCTACAATTTTTTGCGCGGCAATCGTACCTTGACGAGGGTCGCCCGCATCGTCTTCACCGACCATGCCGAGTTTGACCTTTTTGCCACCCACAGTGAGGTCATTTTTGGCGTTGATTTCATTAATAGCTAACTGGGTACCGTTTTCAATATCTTTGCCTAAGTGGGCAATGCCGCCCGTTTTTGGTGCGCCACTACCTATTAATACACACACCTCATCGGCCGCTAAAGTACCACAGCCGGCACCCGTGCTTGGGGCAGGGGCAGCCGCTGCAGTAGAGTCTGTGCTGGCCGCTGGCGCTGCACCGTCTGCAGGCGCTGGCGTATCCGTTTTGGGTTTACCGCCATTACAGGCGGCAAGACCGACCGCTAGGGTCAGAGGTAGTACTTTGAACATGGCGTGCATAAATATTCTCCAGGGTAAGGCATGATAAAACATAATTAAGAGGGGTCATCATGTTGGCCAGTTACCACGCAGCATGCCGGCATAGCTTCAATAACAGCTTAATGCGCAGTCAATACTGTGATTGCCAAACTGTGATTGCCAATTTGTTACCTAATATTTTTTACAGTGCAAATTTTATACCAAAATATATAAAAATACATAGTCAAAAATGATAGTACTGTAAATTATCTTGCAGAATTATTACAAAAGCAATAGGAATCTTAAAAATACTTGTAAAAGGTGACATTATGATGGTTAACCTGCATCGCTACACTGGTTTGCTAATGGCGATTTTTTTGATTATCGCAGGCATGACGGGTGGTTTATTGGCGTTTAATCAACAGCTTGATGATTGGCTAAATCAAGATTTGGTTGAGGTCAATCATGGCCAAAGCACGCAGAACCCTGCGCTCTTAGCGCCTCTTGCCATCGCAACCTCGCATGACAGCGTAATTAGCCGCTATCCCGAGTATAAGTTTTCGAGTATGCCAACGCAGATTGAGCCAAATAAATCGCTCATCTTTACGGTAGATTATTTATGGGGCGAGGAGGCCAAACGTTTGCCGCAAGCACCGTTTGATAGCGTCTATGTCAACCCGTATAACGGCAACATCATTGGCGTGCGCAACACCAAAGCGTGGACATGGCGCAACCTGATGCCCAAAGTATTCGAGTTGCACCGCTCGTTAATGCTCGGCGATGCGGGCAGGTTGCTATTGGGGTTTGTGGCATTAATATGGACGTTAAACTGTTTTATTGGGTTGTATTTAACCTTGCCACGTCCAAGCTATATAAAACAGTCTGATTATTCTGCTAATAAGGCGCCCTCTAAACCAACCCTTCCAAAACCGCTGCCATCGTCTTTATCTCGTTATCTAAAACGCTGGCGACCCGCTTGGCGAATTCGCCGCAATATCAACCTCTTTAAATTTAGCTATGATGCCCATCGTGCGTTTGGACTGTGGCTGTGGCTGATATTTTTTGTCTTGGCCTGGTCAAGCGTGAAATTTAACCTAAACCCAGTGTATGACCCAGTAATGCGGGCAGTCGTCGGTCTACAGCCGTGGTCGGCAGAAGTTAACGCTCCGGTTAACGCGGTAGCAGCTAAGTCTCCAAATAATTCGTCAAACTCTATAAGGGATAGCAAAGATGAGGCACGCTTAAAAGTTGCACCGCTAAGTAACCAATCAACATCTATAGGCACAGGCTATTTAAGTGATGCGCAGTCAACCATCTATAGCGTCACTAAAGTTAACAGCGTGCCCTTACTGAAAAATTTGGCGACAAAAGAGGCGCTAAAGGCAGGCGCAGATATCGAGCAAACCTTGGGCATACGCTGGATTGATACACCCACCCCACAATGGCAAATGCGCTTTACAACGACAAAAGACGTGGGCAAGTATAGCGGCGCCTCGTCTATTACCGTGGATGCGTTAACCGGCGAGGTGGTTCGGGTTAATTTTGGGTTTCAAGCCGATAGGGCGCATCAGTTAGATTATTGGTTGGCTAGCCTGCATCTGGGGCAGATTGGCAGTGACGGGGGTTTGGGGCATCGACTGTATCAAGTGTTTTTGCTGCTGGTGGGCTGGGCGTTGGTGCTGTTATCGGGGACGGGTGTGTATATATGGTGGCGCAGGACGGGTGCTAAAAAGCGTAGGCTAGGCATATAGCCCAGCCTAGCAAATAACCTCGTAAAGCATGAGAAGCAGGATTGGCCAGCCAAACCTATCAATCTAAAAAGACAACCTAAATATGCCCAAACGGCGTTAACGCATCTTGTTTGTTTAGAAATTCGTCTTTGTCAGTCTCCCCAGCCTCTTCAATATCTTTAATAGGCTTGGGTAAATGACTGGTGTCAATACTGTCATCTTTAAGCACATAGGCCCACGCCTGTTTGCGCCCTTGGGTGTCATATTCCCAATATACGCCTTGCACTTCAGGCTCAAAGCCGGGTAGGGTATTGACACCTTTTTGCAAGGCGAGGAAGTACTCAAGTACCGCGCCGCCCCAAACCTCGCCAGGCACAATACAATATACACCAGGCGGGTAAGGTAGGGCACCTTCCATAGCGATACGACCTTCGATATGGCTTAGTGGCACCAGCTCGATGTCGTTGCGAATAAAGGCATTGTGGGCATCATAGGCACGCATGGCAAATTTTGGAAAGTGTTGTTGCTCAAACATTTGCTGCTGTAGCTTGTTCAGCTTATGCTCGGCATAAAAGTCATGCAGGCGTTGGCATAGCTCGTTAATGCTTAGTTTGCGATATTGCGGATAGGCCTTGGCGAGTGAGGGCAATACTTCACTAACGGGACTATTGGATTTGATATGGGCCTCAAAGCGGACAATACGGGCGACCAAATGCTGAAATTTAGCTAAAGTTTCGGCAGGGGTTAACAAGAATAAAATAGAGTTTAAGTCGGCCTTTTCGGGCACTACTGAGCTTTCCCGTAGATAATGCGCCAGTAGAGGCGCAGGGACGCCGGTTGCTTCATAGTCACCCGTTTCGATGTTGATGCCGGGGGTGGTTAATAGCAGTTTACAAGGGTCAATAAAATACTGGTTGTCTTCATATTGTTCAAAATCATGCCAGCGCTCGCCCGCTTTAAACGCAAAGAAGCGAATGTCGGTGGCGATGGTTTCGGTGTCATAATCCTGCCACAGTTTGCCATCGATGGTGGGCGGCACAAACGGTTTAATCAGGGTACAGGTGTCAAGCAGCATTTTACGGGCTTCGATGCCGCCGACCACACATTCATGCCACATACGCTGACCGGCTTTGCCTTCGTGCATTTTAGCGTTGACATCTAATGAGGCAAATAACGGATAAAATGGGCTGGTAGACACGTGCATCATAAACGAGTTGTTAAAACGTTTGTGGTTCACATAACGAGTTTGTCCACTAATGTGGCTGTCTTTTTTGTGAATTTGCGACGCTTGCGAAAATCCAGCAAGCTGCTTGTGCACTGATTGGGTGACAATGATACCGGGGTCATCTGGGGTAAGCTCTAACAATAGCGGCGAGCAATCCCGCATCATCGGGATAAACTGCTCATAACCCACCCATGCGCTGTCAAAGACGATGTAATCACATAAATGACCGATTTTGTCCACCACTTGGCGAGCGTTATAAATCGTGCCGTCATAGGTGCCAAGCTGTATCACTGCCACTCTAAAGGGGCGCTTGGCATCCGCTTTTTCGGGGGCAACCTCTTTAATCCGAGCGCGTATTTCTGCCTCATCAAAACAGTGCGCTGCAATGCCGCCAATGAGACCATAAGCGTTGCGGTCGGTCTCTAAATAAATGGCCGTGCCGCCACTCATCGAAAGCGCACTTTGATAAACCGATTTATGATTGTTGCGGTCAAACAAAACCAAATCGCCGTGAGCCACCAGCGAGCCAATGGCAACTTTGTTCGACGATGAAGTCCCATTTAGCACAAAATAGGTTTTATCGGCATTAAATACTTTGGCCGCATGGGCTTGGGCTTGATAAGCGGGGCCTTCATGGATTAATAAATCGCCAAGCCCGACATCAGCATTGCACGAATCGGCACGAAACAAGGTTTCACCAAAGTATAAAAAAAAGCGTTTGCCAGAAGGGTGACGGCGAAAAAACTGCCCCCCTTGGTGCCCAGGGCAATCAAATGCGGCATTGCCATAGTCGGTATATTCACGCAGTGCTTGAAAAAATGGTGGGTCTAAGGTATCAATGTAATGGGTGGCTGCGGCATTCACCAGCTGTCCATTATAATATTTTTGGTCATCCGCCAGTTCTAATACCCCATATACTTTTGGCAACCATTCATCAGGCACACTATCACCATACTTTATCACCACAAAAATAGGAATGGTAAAACCGGTATAATTAATTTCGGCATAAACGGCAGGCAAGTCGGCTATGGTCACCACAATAGCCGCCATGTCGGTAAAGTCGGTGGTGGCGATATCTTTTAGCGGATATAAGGTATATTTACAGTTAAGCGCGTATTCGATACCAGCGCTGATGGCTATTTTCATGGGGTGTCCTGTTGATGATGAATTTTTAGTTATGCGTTAGCAGTTAACCGGGTAGCACGCCATTGTGAGCCAAAAAGAGGCGTGCAAAATTATCCAGTATGTAAAATAAATTGTACAGTCATAAAAGCGATATTGGCCGTCGCTAAATTATACTATGATATCGAGGGTTATAAAGCGCTATAGGCCGATTATTGCAAATTATAGACACTGGCTGCCCGATGATTGAGTGTTAACCTCTAGTGGCTGGTGTTGCTGATGTTGCTAGAGGGCACCAAGTTAGGTGAGCCCTGTTCGTCATTTAGGCTAGGGTTATGTTGAATTAGCAAGGATAAGCATAACGATAAGGGTAGGGCAGAGATGAGAGATGTTTGATACACTAAAGCGATGGCATGAACAGCGCATTCTCGATAACAGTCCCTATAGCAAGGCAGATTGGCAGCAGGTGGCGGGTCACATTGCCATACTCGATAGGCTAACCGATGATGAGCTGACCAAGCTTATTCAACTTGCCACCCTATTTTTGCATGACAAGTCTATCCAAGGGGCGCAGGGGTTTGTGGTGACTGCTACGATGCGCCAATCGATTGCCCTGCAAGCCTGCCTGCCTATTTTGCATTTGGGGCTTGATTGGTATAAAGGGTGGTCATCCATCATTATCTACCCGCGCAGTTATGTGAGCGATAATACGACAGTGGATGAGTTTGGTATCGTGCACCAAGGTCAGCAGCATCGTAGCGGTGAGGCATGGCTGCGAGGGCCGGTTATTTTGTCGTGGCAGGATGTGAAAAATGCTGGCGTGCGTGATGGTAATAATGTAGTGATTCATGAATTTGTGCATAAACTAGATATGTTAAACGGACGTGCCAATGGCTTTCCGCCGATGACCAAGGGCATGGATGCCAGTCAGTGGACCATCGTCATGCAGGCAGGATTTGATGACTTCGTGCGTCATCCAAAAGCAGGCATTAATAGCTATGGTGCGACCAATGCTGCCGAATTTTTTGCGGTATTGAGTGAGGTGTTTTTTGAGCGGCCTAGTGTTTTGAAGGAGGCCTATCCCGATATTTTTGAGGTTATGGTGCAGTTTTTTGGACAAAATCCGTTGTGATAAATCTTAAGCGCACTACCTACAACCATCGCCTAGCTAGTATTGATAAGGCTTTTATATACTATTTTGCACAAATTCAATCAACGCACGCAGGCGCAGAGGTCGAAATTTATTAGGCAAATACGTTAACCAAGCTGTGCCTTCATACTTTGACTTTAATTGCCAATTGGGTAAAACCTCGACTATCAATCCGTCATTTAATGCTTGCTCAACTACGAAATCTGGGAAGCTTCCAATGCCTAAATTATTTAATACGCCATCCAGTCGCATACTCGCATGATTCAGCGCATAACGACCACTCACAGTGACGGTGATAGGTTCTAATGTCTTATCATTAATATTAAAAAATCGCCAAACATTATCATCAGGCGTTTCTCCTAAATAAAGACAATCATGACTTTGTAATTCTAATGGATGCGTAATAGACGTATGCTCCCCTAAATATTTTGATGTGGCACATAACACCTGCCGTACTTGCCTTAAGGGTTTGGTTATCAAATAGTCGGGCGGGGTCTTGCTTATCTCTATCGCACAATCTATAGGGTCACGTAATAAATCTAAGCGGTCATCTGTCACAACTAAGCGTAGATTAATCTCAGGATGTCTTTTTAGAAATTTAGTAAAAATAGGGGACATCACATCACTGGCAAAACTATCAGGCACGCTTATGGTCACATCACCTGCCAGCACCTCAGATGATTGATTGGCAATCTCTACCGCTGATGTCGCTTCAGCGAGCATATTTTGACAGTGCTTTAAAAACAGCTCACCTGTATTGGTTAGGCGCATACTGCGTGTGGTGCGCTCAATCAATTTTGAGCCGAGTTTATCCTCTAGCTGGTTAATGCGCTTGCTTACGGATGAAGGCGTCATTTGTAGTGCTTCGGCAGTCGCACTAAAACTTCCTGACTCAGCAACGTCTGCAAAAATCGCCATATTGAGAAGTAGACTGTTTAAGGTGTTTTTATTCATTAATTCGTAAACCTATCAATAACAACGGATGTCTAAAACTCAGACTGGCTTATTTGGCACAACTGTTTGGCGCAATCAATCATTCTATACGTGTTAGATACTAAGTAGCATGGTTAGTATCAATGTTATTGCTAATTAACGTATAGGGAAACCAGATGAGTCAAGCCGTAAACCAAAAAATCACTAAAAAATTAACCCAGCGCCAGATGCTATTGTTATCTGATATTTGCCTAATTTTGGTCGCTGCCGTTTGGGGGTCAAGCTATGGGTTCGCTAAACTCAGTCTACAGTATTATCCCGTGCTTGGTTTTTTGGCAATACGTTTTGGATTAACCAGCTTATTATTATCGCCTGTCCTTATCGCTACTTATCAAAATAATACAGCGCAACTGACGCATACCTTAAAGGCTGGCGTGCCCTTAGGCGCTATCTTACTGGCAATATTTTTGTTTGAAACCTACGGTCTGGTTTATACCAGTGTCGCCAATGCCGCTTTTTTGATTAGCCTATGTATTGTCATGACACCCTTTATGGAATGGCTGATTCTAAAAAATCGCCCGCATACATTGGTGTTTATTTGCGCCATATTGTCATTATTCGGTACGTATTTGTTAACGTTAAGCTCTGGTGTGTCAATGGGTGATTCATCAGCTATTAGCTTGAATTTAGGAGATGGTCTTATTTTACTGGCAGCGCTTGCCCGCGCGGTGATGGTAACAATGACCAAAAAATTGACCCAGAACACAATTAACGTTAACAACAAACCTGATAAACAAGTCAATCAAACTAATCAAACCGTATCTTCACTGGCATTAACGGCAGTGCAATCCATTATTGTCTTTATCGGCTGTTTAGGGCTGTTTTTAGTCAGTAATGCGCTGACAGGTAAGCTCTTTATTCCAAGCCTACCTAATGGCGTTAGCTTTTGGCTACCGACCTTATATCTCGTTATTTTCTGTACCCTCTTCGCTTTTTTTGTACAAAACTGGGCAGTAAAAATAGGTACGCCCAGTCGCGCATCGTTACTGATGGGCAGCGAACCTGTCTTTGGCGCATTATTTGCGGTGGTGTTGTTTAATGAGCAAGTCGGGGCATTGGGCTGGATAGGGGGTGGATTGATTACGCTGGCGTCTGGGGTGTTGGTTGCGAGAGGGCGTTAAATTTCCCAAGTCGTTGATTTTATTAAGCCGCCGCCATCACTGCATAATTACACAGGTCATCACTTTCAAACTAAGCGATTTTTAATTTTTTATTAGTTTATAGCTTACTTAACAAAAACTTAACCGCAGCATCTGCATGAATCTTTGTCGTATCAAAAACTGGAATAGAACTATCATCAGGCTTAATGAGTAGTCCAATCTCGGTACAGCCTAAAATGACGCCTTGAGCACCTTGCTTAGCCAAGTCTTTTATTACGTCAATATAGAACTCTCGTGATTCGGCTAATAGTTGTCCTTGGCACAGCTCGTTATAGATAATATCGTGGATGTTGTCTTGGGCTTTCAAATCCGGTACTAGGACTTTTAACCCTTTATCTATTAGGCGTTGTTGATAAAAATGAGGCTCAGTTGACTCACTATGCATTGTAAACTTAGTTCCTAATAGCGCCACCGTGGATAGATTCTGACTTAAGATAGCTTGAGCCGTGGCATCAGCAATATGAATCAGAGGTAAATCGACTGCTGTTTGCACGGCAATGGCAACCTTGTGCATGGTATTGGTAGCAATAAGTAGCCCATCCACGCCAGCACGCTTTAAGCGCAGCCCATTATCTTTTAGTTTCATGACAGCTGCTTTATACCCAATTTTCTAACACCAAATCCGGCACTCGCTCAAACTCTTTTATATTATTGGTCACGAGCGTTACCGACTCGCGCAAAGCATGAGACGCTATTAACATATCTAATGAGCCAATAGGTGTGCCAGAGCTTTGCAGATAATGACGAATACGGGCATAGTGCCAAATCGCTTGCTCATCGAATGCCACTACCTCAAGTGGTGCCAAGAATTTTTCTAAAGCCAACCGGTTGCGCTTCGACCCTGACTTTTCAACACCAAATGCAAGCTCACTGGCGGTGATGCTACTCATGCCAATATCGCCAAAACGATATTGTTTAAACTTCTCAAATACTTGTACCGGCTTATTATTGATAATATAAATGCAAATATTAGTATCTAACATGACTTTCATAATAAATCAGCTCTGTCTTGCTCACCTTGCGGGGCACGCTCAATCTTAAAATTAGGTTCAAAATCATCCAATGCCGTTTGCATGATTTCCCAAGGCGATTCGATAGGTAGTAACAAAACACCGACACCCATACGTTTTACAGCCACTTCTTCCCCCTCAAAACGAAATGCTTTAGGTAGGCGTACTGCTTGCGAGCGTCCAGACGCAAATAATTTGGCGGTTTGCATAGATTTCTCCTGAGGTAGTTAAAGTGAATCACAGTAAAGTGAAGCGTAGCTAAAAATGATATCTACCAATGGTATCTATCATAGGTCTCATATTGGTTAATGTCAATTTAAATCTGATTTTATGAGTTACCTAGTTTAAGAGTTACCTAGTTTATGGAAAAATCACTTGGTGAGGGTTTTATTTGTCAAATTGTCTCATTGCTCTTGTTTCTAAAAGACAGCTTAACCGTCAACAGTACCAATCCAACCAATATCAACACAGACCCAGCTATCTCAACAGCCGATAAGACTTCGTTATAAAACACCCAACCAAAAAACAGACTCGAAATCGGAACCAATAACGTATACGGTGTGGTAATGGCCAATCCATGCTTGGTGATTAGCGTTGCAAAAATAGAATACCCCGCCACGGTGACTATGAATGATTGAAATAAAATTACGCCCCAACCTTTTAAATTTGGCAACTGTAAATAGGTGCTGATAGGGGTATCGGTCATACCCGCATAGACAAAACTTAACAGTAGGACAGGTAGTGGAACAAACAAGCTTGCCCATACCGTAAAGCTCACTGTATTCTTGGGTTTGCAGCGTTTAATGATGACATTGCTTAGGGTCATAAATACTGCAGCAAGTAGGGTAATCAATAAACCCATTAGCGCAATGTTATCGGACTTAAAGACAAAGATAACCATCAGTCCGATTAAGGCGATAACCACACCGAGTATCTGCTTGGCATTTAACGGCTCTTTAAACAATAGAACGGCGGCCAACACGGTTAAAAACGGACTGGTTTGAATAATCAACGATGACATACCAGCGGGCATGCCCTGTGCGACTGCTAAATAAACCAATCCCCATACGCCAAGTCCTAATATCAGTCCATACAAGGCAACAAAGCGCATAGCCACGTCAGGTTTTTTGATAAAAAACACCATAGGTATGGCGGTAAATAAAAACCGTAACATGATAAACGTCATCGTATGTAAGTCTTCCAAACCCCAACGGATGATAACAAAGTTAAATCCCCAAACTAAAACGACGGTTAAGGCTAAAAGTTGCTCTTTGATGGTCATTTTTCTTCTACCTTATTTGTTCTACTATAGGGCGTGTTAAGTTCTTAGCGACTATTCGCTCGGTATCCACAATGCAATCGCACAATACAACGTCGCTAGCACAATAAGTGCATGGACGACTCGCATCGTTTTAGGATGATGCACCAATTGCCGTAGGGTTTGCCCGCCTGCCGCCCAAAAGCTGATACAGGTTAAATTAAGCGCCATGCTCATTAGTAGTAGCGGCCAGCTATTTAAGCCAAATTTGAATTGCCCGACCTGCGCTGCAAAAATATTGGACGCAAGCATGGCCAAGCTGGGCGCAACCACTGTCATGGTCCACGCTTTGGGGTTTAACCACTGAAAAACAGCTGCCTGCCAAAAGCTTAATGGCAACTCACCAAATCGTTGTTTTTTGCCATTGCCTTTGGGCTCGCTGCCTTTATTGGTTAACGACTGCTCAATGACTGTCCTAAAATCACTCTTTGCCATGTGATAGGCAAGCCATAACAAATAGCCTGTGCCTAAAATTTTGATGCCAAGCATCAGGGTAGGGTGCTCAACCACCAATGCCGCCATACCCCAATAACTTAGCCACAGCATAAACCCGACACCAAAGCAAATGCCGATCATATGCCAGCGGCAAGCCCAAAACCCACGTTTAAGGCCGCCTTGTAGCAGCATCAAGTTGTTGGGGCCGGGGGTAATGGAGTTGATTATCATAAACACCGCCAAACCCGTTATGCTGCCTTCTAATCCTGTCATTAGGTTTACCTTAACCTGTCATCATCCAGATATCGTGTCTCTATTATTGATTGCTTATGTAGACTATAATAAGTATAACCATAACAGTACCGATACAGTTATAAAAACAATAGCCAAAGTGTATAGTTTAAATTGACCTAACACTTCTCATATTAAAAGCCTTTATTATGTCAGAGACCTACCAGCTTAACCCCAACCTCACCAAAACGGATGCCGTCATCGAATGGATAGCGCAGCGTATTGACTGGCATATCTATAAGTCCAATCAGCGGGTGCCGTCAGTGCGTAAGTTGGCAATGCTATTAGGTGTATCCAGTTTTACTGTAACCCAAGCCTATGAGCAACTGGTTGCCACCAATATCCTAATTGCCAAGCAGGGGTCGGGCTACTATGTCAACAGCGTGGTATTGACTGCTCCTGAGGTGCAAACGGCAAACGGTAGCCCTGAAAAAATGCCCGTGCTTGACACCCGCTGGCTAGTGCGGCAGATGTTTAGTGACCTGCCACTAAAGCGGGCGCCGGGGTCAGGTGTTTTGCCACCCGAATGGATACGCAACGATAAAATGGAGTGGGCCATACGCCAAGTTGCCCATCAATCCGATAGCTTTATTTATGGCTATGGCGATATACAAGGCTACTTACCTTTAAGACAACAACTGGTGCAATATTTGGCTATGCTAGGCATGCAAACCTCAGTAGATCATATTGTCACCACAGCAGGCATCTCCCAAGCCGTGTTAATGGTGTCACAATTGCTATTGCAAGCAGGCGATACGGTGATGGTGGATGAACCGGGTTGGTTTTGGCTGTCCAGTAGCTTGCAACGTCAAGGGCTAAAAGTCATTAGTGTCAAACGCGACCATCAAGGGCCGGATATCGAGCAAATGACCGACCTATTTGAGCGACATCGCCCCAAAATGTATTTGACCAATAGCGTGCTGCACAATCCGACCTCCTATAACTTGCATCCTGCGCGGGTGCATCAAGTGCTCAACCTTATCCACCAATATGACGCCTATCTCTTTGAAGATGACTTATATGCCGCTTTATTGCCCGAGGACAATGCGCTGCGTTATTCTAGTCTTGACCAATTTGAGCGGGTGTTTTATGCCACAGGGTTTTCAAAATATATGGCATCGGGCTGGCGGGTTGGCATGCTGGTATGTCCCAATAAATTTATTGATGATGTGCTGGCTATCAAAACCCTTAGCAACATGACCACCCCCGAATTTGGCGAGCGGGTGATACACAAGCTTTGGACGCATGGCGAGAGCCGGCGTCAACTCAAAAAACTGCAACAACACCTGTACAACGCCCATCAACAATTGCGTGCCAAACTGACCGGCATGGGGCTGGTTTACCCTGAACACACCCAAGCAGGCATGTTTGTTTGGGTGGATGTGGGCTGTGATACCGCAAAAATGGCACTGCAAGCGCACCATGACGGCTGGCTGATTGCCCCGGGGCAACTGTTTAACCCCAATGGCGACGCCTCTACTTTTTTGCGCTTGAATGTAGCGACAACGAGTGACGAATTTTTGGCATGGCTGGGGGAGTACATCATTGCTATGACCAATACAACGGGGATGGATAGTGAGAATGGATAGGAGTTTTTGATGGCTACCGCTGGTAACTGCCCGTAAAGCTATTAACAAATTAACAATAGGCAACGATAATGGCTACAATACTAGGACATTCACCATAAGGAACCACCATGCCAAAACGGTATCAAGGCGCTTGTCTTTGCGGGCAAATAACCTATAGTGTGACGGGATTTAAGCGTGAGGCGGCAAACTGCCATTGTACAATGTGCCGCAAATTTCATGGGGCAGCGTTTGCTACCTTGGTGCCCGTCACCGGTTTGGTATGGCATACAGGCACTGCACTGCTAAAAAACTATACGGCGGATAATGGTACCACCAGAACCTTTTGTGCAAACTGCGGTTCGAGTCTTGGTTTTCGGGTAGGGGGTACACCAGTTGCCGATAGTCAGGATAGTCATGACAGTATAGAGCTGGCGATTGCGACTTTTAATGAGGATATTCCGGTTCAAGTTACTGGGCAAATCTATACCGCTTATAAAGCCAATTGGTGTACGCTAAGCGCTGATATTAAGGTTTATAGTGAGGGGCGTTAACCGGAGTAACTGTTTAATCCCAAAGCTTTTCTATACACGGGGCAGATTTCTCACCCGAGCAGCCATACATTTGCTTTTTATTCTTATCTAACATGGCAATAGAGTTTTTACCAATAACTTTATAGTAATAATTACCACCATCCATAGGTATGAACTGTTTATACCTACCTTTATAAAATACTTCCGTTTCCGATGTACCATGAAATTTAATGACGGTATAGCCATTTGCATTTATAGCAATAGTTTCTCCAGTACCGTAACCACCAACCCAATTAAAACCTTTTTCACCAATAAACGGTAAATGAGTGGCCGCATTACCGGTACTACTTACTGCCATCATCATTCCAGCGGCTAAAAGAGCTTTTAGCATTGATATTTCCTTAAAGTGAATGGTAATAAATGTGATTATTCAATTTGAATCTTTATTATAACTATAATAGCTGAGGTAATGTCATGATGACTAATGATATAACTAATAATAAACTTCCATGTGTGGCTTTCAATCATCCTCCTGCAACGCCTTAATCGGCGCAAAATATATAAACCCAAGCTGTGGCTCTGCCGAGGCAATCCACGATGCATTGTTTCGACAATCATACTTAGGGGTTTTTTATGCGTTAAAAAAAGACATGCAATCTGGCATTAAGTAGCACGGTACCGGCGTAACGTTAGCAAAGATGCTATCGTAATCTGCTAATGGTAAAGTATTGGCGTAATTGGCGTTAGCTAACATGGCAAGTCAACAATTTGAACCTGAGCCTAAACTAAAGCTGAGCGCATATCCCAATATGGATAGTAACTTAAAGAAGATTAGATAAGATGGATTTGGTAAGACAATACCATCAAGGACGATACTAAAACGGTTGGTTTGTTTTCGCATAATGTATATTATGTTAAATAAGGGCTGCCAGACAATAAGTTCATAAAACCATAGTAAACAATAAGTCGTTAGTCAATTTTCAACAATTAGGAGTCATCATCTTGATCAAATGAATTCCTCAAATCACTGACACTCTCTTTGCCTATATTCATAAATTTAATAAAGATATGTTGTAGTTACAGAAATTTTATCATTCATAGTTAACCTATTTATTGAACTCGCTTTGTTCAACATACATCAGATGGTCTAAGGATGAAGAAATCGATAAGTAAAGGTGAAAAAAGCAAAAAACCTTGACTCATGCTAACCGATGATGATTAACAATGGTCAAGGTCTGGTTTACTATTGTGAGGTGAAAAACCAATAGATGACTTGCCGATAAGCAATGCTTATGTAATGACGATAAGCCCCAAACTGTTGCAGTGAGAAGTTACTCCCCTTGAATGATATCTATCATAATTTATGCAGTTTTATTAGGCAAACTTATGTTTATTCTTTGTATAGTGAAATTGTTAATAAAAAATTTAATCCTTTTTTTATAGGATAATCATCTAAAAAATCAATGCTCCAGCAATCCCAGACACCAATACTACTAACCAGGGCGGGACTTTCCAAACCATCAATGCTATCAGCGCAACTATTGCCAAGCTAAAATCTTTGGATGAATGAATCGCACTTGTCCAAACAGGGTCATATAATGCTGCCAATAAAATTCCTACCACCACCGCATTAATACCCAATAACGCCTTTTGCATTAAAACATTATTACGTAGCGTTTCCCAAAAAGGCAAGGCCCCTAAAACCAACAAGAACGATGGTAAAAAAATCGCTACTAATGCAATCATACCACCAAGCCAGCCAGTCGGGTTTTGATTCATCGATGCCCCCAAAAAGGCAGCAAAGGTAAATAATGGCCCTGGCACCGCTTGGGTGATACCATAGCCTGCCAAAAAGGTTTCGTGATTAACCCAACCTGTTGGCACAACTTCAGCCTGTAACAATGGCAACACTACATGACCACCGCCAAACACCAATGACCCAGATCGGTAAAACGCATCGACCAATGATAACGTTTGGCTCTCCAAGCTATTGGCCATTATAGGTAACGTAACCAAAAGCAAAACGAAAACCAACAATGCAACTGCCCCAAAACGACGTTTGCCACTTGCTATTGGCATAGCTGATTCTTGATTGGCTATTGGCTTCATAAAAACTATACCCACTATTGCCGCCAAAACAATCACACCTACTTGTGTCCATACTGATGGCAGTAGCAGCACAATGGCCGTGGCTATTGCCATTAGGGTCAATCTAGGGGCGTCGGGTGTCAGTTTTTTCCCCATGCCCCATACAGCTTGCGCCACCACAGCAACGGCAACGATCTTAAAACCCTGCCAAACGCCTATTGGCATGACATCTGCAAATTGTTTGAGTCCTAATGCAAATAGTATGAGTACAAGTGCAGATGGCAGCGTAAAACCAAGCCAAGCCACGATAGCTCCCAATGACCTTGCCCGATAAAAGCCAACTGCGATACCCACTTGGCTACTGGCAGGGCCTGGTAAAAACTGACACAAAGCCACAAGGTCTGCATAACGACTTTCACTTAACCATTGGCGTTTGATGACGAATTCGTCTCTAAAATACCCTAAATGAGCAATCGGTCCGCCAAAAGAGGTCAATCCTAAACGCAAAAATACCCAAAAAACCGTCCAAATAGACTCGGTTGATTGGGCAGATATAGGCGAATCAGTAGTCTTTTTACTCATTATCATAGTGAGCTACAAAGTTTAAATCCAGTTTAAAATATCATATATCACTATTTTTTTTAAGCATTATTTATGGCTGTCTGCCGAAAAAATAGATTTTAACATCTTACATCACAAGTATGACAGTTACATCTCATAGTCAAAGGTTTAAATCTTCATTATGCGAAAACAAATTAATAAGGGCGCTTTATTATTTGATTATAGGTCTAGATAAAAAAAATTTACGCCGGTTGTTTATTGATATAGCCCAAGTTTAGTTGTACGGCTTCTTCAGCATACGTCATCATATCATCGCCAGACGGCGAAACGAATATCTCCCAAGTCCATGTTTATTGGATTGACAGCATAGACCAATTTTACCCAACCACTATCGCTCTTATCAGATATTCGGATACACCACATATAGACGATTACCATCGATGACTGTCTTGTCACTGTCCAAATATTTTTGTTCAATGCCTTGGTCAGAATCATTCATTGCAAAGTCATCGTCATTGAGCAAACCAATAGACCCATCTTGACGTAACCATATACCTTCTAATTTGTCATGCGGATAATCAATGACCTGTAGCACATCGACTGCCAAAGTTTTTTTAACCGGATAAATCCCCAATTGTTGTAATACTTGCCAATTGCTATCGTCTTCAGCAATCCATTGCTCCAAGGTCAGACCGTTTATCAATAAGCCTAAGTTTTCATCATAATTGAGTCGGTAGCTAGCATTAGCCTTGGCAAGCACCGCATCTAAATCATTAATGTCAGTCGCTTCAGAGATATCTAACTTATAAATCAATTTTTTAACATCACTGTTTTGCAAAGGAAACTTGCGATCATGCTCTGCCACGTAAAAAGACTCGCTGGTTATGGCTGCCAGTGCTGAATTGACATGATGGCTTTCATCCAACCGGCAAAGATACTGTTTGATAGTTCCATTTTTAAGATTAAGGCTGATCATACGAGTCAACGTAGACTTTCGACCCGATTTATCTGGATTATCCAATGAAGCTTCCATTAACCCAACTAGGGTACTTTGATCTGGGGTAATGGTCAGCGACTCCATGCCGCGATTAGCACGTCTTTTAGTAAGTTCTTTTGGCAGTAATAAGCGCTTACCATCCACTATCACCGTACTGCGGCTGTCTTGTGCAAAAGGATTAATACGTTCAATCTCTACGCCGTTCTCATCATAATGCACCAAATGCGGACCATACTCATCGCTTATCCAGAAGCTACCATCATCAAGTGCGACCAATCCTTCTGGATCCAAGCCATTAAGATCAGTTTTAACAGGATTGCTCTGGGGGTCATAGGGTTTAGAGGGATCCTCAGTCATCGGTTCACCTGAAACATCGTAAGAGATTTCATTGGTGCCACCTAAAGCTTTAGGATTTGGCAAACCACTGATAGGCTGTCCATCCTTATCTTTCAATAGGATCTCTTTCACCTTAGTCACTTGACCGTCAGGCCCTACCTGAAACAGCCCAATTTTTGGTGTGTAATTGGGCACCAAAAACTGTTTACCCTTTCCTAAACTGCCTTTAAAATCAGCATTCGGCCCTCTGTCGGTGAGTACATAAAACTGATTAGGATGAGTAGGATGGGCGGCTGCATCAGACCCAAATCCGCCGCCACGTATTTGTAACTTAGTATCAGGGTATGCTGTATTCTGATATTGCTCATTTAAGATATCATAAGGTAGGACAGCGCCTTGAAGGATGGGATTCAGCTTTATGGCTTGTTCTGTTTTCAAGGTTTTATTTTTATCGCTATGGGTCATATTATTTTCCTTCCTAAGTTAGCTTGTAGATTTTTATTTGGTTATAACTGATCTTGTAGTTATGACTTATTAAAAAGTTAAGACTGCTATTGTGGCCTAAATTTTTGGACAAAAAAATAGCCTCTTAGTAACCAACCTTATGAGTAATGGCTAGTAACTTAGAGGCTAGTACTTAGAGTCTAGTTATAATGGTCTATGATTGGACTATATGAGCGTTTCAATTAAATAGCGTATAACGAATCAACAAACCTACTCAATCAGAATGTTTTAGATTCAAACTTAAATGTTCTAAGCAGGTCACTTTTTATACTAGAGGAGCAATATCAACAATATTTCATGGCAGTCTAGGACGGCAAACACTTGCTATTAGTACCTACCCATTCTTATCAAACTTTCTATCTAGCAAACTTAAGTTGCCGGTCAATATATCACCATACATTCTAAAATCGCTCACAAAACTTTGCAGCGGATATTTAAACGTTGCCGGTTTGTTTTTTTCAAAAAAATAATGACCCACCCAAGCACAGGCATAGCCAGCCATTAAACCTTTTAGGGCATAACTTGGTTTACGTGTATTGAAAGCGGTTGCCATGCCCAACAAACCGAGGCTGCTGCCCGCAAAATGCAGACGACGACAGGTGATGTTTTGATGCTCGTCTAAGTAAAAACGATAAAAGCTTTTAGGAGGAGAAAGAGACGGTGCTACGCTTATTGGCATACCAGCCTTGATGGCATGTTTAGAGTTGACAACTGTCATGATCAGCATCCTTGCTGGTTTGTCAATGAATCTAAATGCTGAATCTAAATATTGAATCTAAATATATTGCATCAATCCATATTAGCTCATTCTAATATGACTAAAACTGCGGTCATTGTCAAACATTATTAGCCTTTATGATTATTAATAATTATCCGACTTGAGACATATAACGCTAAATGCTAAATTGCGACATGCAGCGTCGTCCAAAATACTGCTCATGCTTTAATCCTTAACTTTAATTGAGTATGATAAAGCCATTCAAGCAAATGCAAAATTAAATTACCATAGAGCCTCTTATGCAGTTTTTTATTAGCCAAAAATCATTAGGTAAGCGCAAGCTCTCTGAAGCATCTGTTTATAATCAGCCTATCCACCTTGATATCACTACCTCACACATTAAGGCGCAAGACCTTCTTGTTAAACTGGCGACCCAACAAGTAAACGATTTTAATGGCCTGATTGAGCAGCAAAAACAAGCGTTACGATCTACCCACCCACTAGCGTCTACTTCAACAGGGCCTAATGCATTGTCTAATGCATTGTCTCATTCAATGCAGGCGATAAAAGCGGCAAGCCTTAATCCTATCGCTGCCCCAGCCCCAGCCCTCAGCCAACAAACTATTGACACTTACCTGGTTAACCTCGGTAAAGTAGATTTTGCCAATATCGCCAATCTAAACAAGGTTAGCCTTGAAGATGGCATAACCAACACCCTGCAAGCCTTTGAAGATGGGTTGTTTATTATGTTTGTCGATGACATTGAAGTAAACGATTTAGAACAAACCCTATCTGTTTTTGAGGGCTGTACTATCAGCTTGATACGCTTAACCTTTTTAGCTGGGGGATGGTTTTAATTGATGACCAAACCGGTTTTAAGGCTTAACGCACCGAAACGCATCGATATTAAAAAAATGCTTACAATCCAATCCATACAATCCAATCCATACAATCTATACATTCAAATCGTATATCCAAAACTGCCCGATTCAAAACAGCGCACACTAAAAATTAAAAAAATAAGGACATTGCCATGACCAATACCCCACGCAGTGCCAGATTAGAAGAACTAAAACTTAAGAGTAATCCATTGGCGCCTATGTTAACCAGCCTATACGCCATTATTAAGTCAAGTTATCCAGAATTAATCGCCACGATTAACCCTAAACAAGATAAGCAAGACATTAAAACCCGTGTAAAGCTCGAGAATACAAAGCTTAATCATAAGGTGAATAGTCAGGTCAAATACTGGCAGATAGAGGTTAAAACGGACGCTAAAACGCTGCATGCATCAAAAAAACACTGCAATGCTAGCATAGACGCTTTGATATCTATCAAGACTGAAACCGGCACACCTCGCCCGCAAACTACCCCGTTTCACACGATTGCCAATCCAAATAACCACGATACATCCCTTATTCAAGCCGCAAAGGCGGGCAAGCTATCTGCCCGTGCAGCTTTGTTCGGGTGGCTTTTGCGCCATGATTTAGGTCAGCATGATGGCCGCTTATGCTTATTAGGGTTGTTGCTGACCCATCAAGATACCGCCTTGCAACAACAACTTGATACCCTAACACCGCTCGCGCGTTGCTATCTGGCATCGCAGCTGCTAAAACAAAGCCACTATAGCGACATCAGACATAGCAGTGAGCACGGGTTTTATCTACAGCAGTCTGATGTGACACCGTTACAGCAGCAACCTTTTGCTGAGTTGGTCAGCGCCTTAGCCAAGCAGCAATCAGGCTACCTGCTTATAAACCCTTGGCAGGATGTCGAGTTATTGCCTGTTTTATGGCTACTTTATGATAATTTTAAGGCCTGTTTATTGCCGCAAGTTTGGCAAGATATATGGCTGCGACCCTATCAAGAAAGTTACTATCTCCGCTCTTTTCGTCAGCCGCATGATGCCTTTTTATTGGCATATCAAGCCCTTGATATTATGCGATCCTGTAGTGCACGCGCTAGCAGTTATGGCAGCAGTTATGGCAATGGCGACGACACCAGCTACTATGCGCTTAGCTTTAGCGACTATGTGCGCTTTGGCGATACATTTAGCATGGACGATGGTTTTCATCCGTATCTATTGGCAGCGGCTTTGGATATTCAATTAGATACCGATGTGGGGACGTCGAATAGCCGAGATATTGGACCGCGTAGGCTGGGTGTTGGTGCGGATGTTGCGAATGGTGCGGCTTTTATCGACACTATCGACACTCATGACGTTTTGGCCTTATGCCATAACATCATTCATCAACAGGATGACTTGGGGCAAGTGAGCCAAGTGCTGCTTAAAGGGATGCTCAGTAGCCGCAACTCTCAAGCATGGCAACTGGTGGTTGACCTGCTATTAGCCGCCCAGCGTCAAGAGGGTTTGCGCCAAACGGTGATTGAAAGCTTGGATGAGGCGCACCCCGATACATTAGCCTTTGTGATTGATAATATCTTAGCGCATAACCTAACCCGTTTTTCATCGGTGGTACGTGGGCTAGATGTGTGGGCCGGGTTAATATGGGAGGGCGAGCGTGCCAGTACTGTCAAACAGCAATTGGGCTATGCAGATACAGCATTTCGGGTAGCATTGGATGTTAATCGTGATGATAACTCTAATACATATACATACTGTGCCAACCTCTCTCCTATCGCCACGACAGCGGCGCTTGAAAATCGAGTGCAAAGGCTGCAAGCGGCTATGCCTAAATGGCTTGCCAGCCGCAATAACGGGCAGACTTATATGGCGCTTTGGGTACTGGGGTGCTATGACGTGACCGAGACTATTCCCTATCTCGCCGCTTTGATTGCCGATAAAGTGGCGGATAGAGCTTGCCTAGCGGCCCATTTTTTAGCCCAAATAAAACTTCCTCATTTTAGTGTGCCCCTACTCTACCAGATGTGCCTACGTGACGAACAAAAAGCGCAAGCGTATGCATTCACCCACCTTGGCCATTTAGACATTACGGACTATCATTATCATTTAAGCCCATCTCAACGCATCAACTTGTTTCAGCATTGCCAACACTTGGTGCAAACGCTGGGCAAAAATTTTACCAAAACCTTTGCGGGCAATGTCTTTTCTGGTATATCCGCCATGTTAAGTAGCGAGATTCTGTATCAGGTCATGATAAATCTTGCGGTTATAGCAGCGATAGACAAGGCAGACGGTAACCTTAAAAATGACGGCGCTCACAAAACAGACGCTACCGACCTGATGGCGCAATTGCTTGGTCAAATTGAAGATATGCCGTTATCGTGCAGAGAAACGTTAACCCGGCTTATGCTGGGTCAATACTATATCTATCACCGCTCATATCATAACGATGACAAGACCGACGCGGCCCCAACCAGCGCACAAAAACAGTTTGCCTTGCAAATGCTTGGCGATAGAGGCGACAGTATCCAGCTGTCCGCCACTCGAACCCTAAATGCGGTTACCGCCTTACAAGATAGCGAGATTGAGCAATTACAGTGCTTGCTTGGCAAAAAAAGCACACGTATCAAAAGCAGTGTGTTTCAGGTGCTATTGGTGCAACCGCAGGCGGTCATTGTGCAAAGCCTTCAAGGCTTATTGTTGAGCAGTCAGAGTCAACAACGGGTGGCGGGGCTCGAATTTTTATGGCATTTAATTGATAAAGAGCGCATTAGTAGCGAGCAGCTTGGCGCATGGATAAGCGATTATCAGCAGTACTTGGTTGAGCATACCATCCAACCCGTCAAGGCCGAGCTACATGAGCTTGAGCGTTGTCAAACCAAAGCGGCACAAGGAGGGGCTCAGGCCAATGCGAGGGTTTTATCCATTGATAATGGCTGGGGGCTGTTTAACCCCGATGATTTGCATAGTAGCGACTTGCCAGAGCTTGCAGAAGACAATGCCTACTGGGTGTGCAATCACCAACCCAAAAATGCAAACAGTCGCCATATAAACAAGAGTCATGTCAATAGTGGCAACCCAAAAATGGGCATTGCGCAATCGCTTAAAAAACTCATTGCTAGCGTGAGTAAAAAAGCTACTAAACAAGGGGCGACGCAAACAAACGCTGCCAATGCTGCCAATACGATTGTGCACACCCAATTTAGCAAACCCATCGCTCAAATCAACGCTGACCTAACACAGCTCCACGCCCTGTTTGTCAGCCATCAACATCACGAATATAGCTATGAAACTTACCATGGCCGTGAGGATGCCATACTCGCTAATGGTATTTATGCCCAAGTCAACGATCTTAAATTTCCTGACGTCACCCAAGCTGATTTAAGCGCAGACGATAAGGCAGAGCGAATAGCGCAGTATCGCCGTCGCCAGTTTGAAAATTACCCGTTATTTGATGTGTGGGAGCGGTGGTATCAGCAGGCTGGCTGGCAACCTTATGATTTGTTTTTAATCACGCTTACGCAGGATATTAAACACAGCTTACAACAGCAGAGCACGGTAGATGAGAATAGCGAATTTAAACAACTGTATAGCATGTTTTTTTATTTAGATGAATTGACACTGCCCAGCTTTGATAAACAACAGGGCTATTGGCAACCTAGAAACCATGTTTTATCTATCATTAATATATTGGCAGGTTTTTACACATTTAGCGAAAAAAATGAGTTTTTTATTGGGTTGACGACCCAGTTTTTAACGCCCTACCCTCAACGCTATTAACCCGTAACTTTAAGGACGAGCCGATTGCTCGCATACATGATCATTATTCGTACGACTATTATCAAGATATTATTGAGGGGTGGCAAAGCGAGCCTTTATTTAGTCAGTTATTAGAGCGTATTGACGAAGAGACGCTAGCAGACAATCTGGTTAAGCCGGTTTGGCAACTATGGCGTTGGCGGCAATATGCTGGTCGGCCGCAGGATAGCCAGTATTTGCAACCCTCACTAACGCTAACGGCACGGGCGTATCAACAAGGGTTGGTGAACAATGATGAGATGATGGCGGTTATTTTAACAACGGGCAACGCCTTGCGAACCATTCAGCAAGACCAAGGTTGCCAAAAGCCGCAAGCGTGCAATGTTGCGGTAAGCTTTCCGTTTTTGATTGATTTTGTCGAAGTAATTATTGAAAAGGTGCTGCAAGTTGAGTTGCCACGCGGCGAGCTTGCCACCCCCATGACCCTTTTTGCCACCCAAATTGAACGTATTGAAGATACCACGCTTAAAACGATGGTTGATGACCCTGCTCTAGCAACCCCGGTTGTTACTCATGTCTTAGCTCAAGATAATTCGCAAAATCAAGCGTCTATAACCGAAGCTGCAAGCATTAAAACAGAGGCGCTTATTCCTAGTCGCACCCACAGTTATGCCCAATTAAGTCATGCCCAAATAAGTCGTGCTCATTTAAACACCCATACCGATAGCATTGCCGTATTGACCACCTTGCTAACCCACTTAGCAAAAACAGGATTTTATGCCAATACCATTTACGGTTGGTCAGATGGTTTAAGCAAAAAGGAGTTGTTTAGCAAACTGGTTGCTGCATGTTATCCCGTTTATTCGTCTTACCCTGTAGCACTGTTAGCCAAAGCGACAAATAATAAAGCAAAAGAGTCAAAAACCATAGATATAGAAACAACAAATACAGAAACAACAAATACATCTGCCATCGCTCAAGCGTCAACAGACTTGACAGACTGTGACTCTCACAACACGACAGCGCAACATACAGCGCAAAATGCACAGACGATGCAAGCGGCAAATAATCATTGGCAACACCGTTTTGATGCGGCAGTGACGGCCGCAAATTTTGAGGATAAGTTACTGGTTGGTTTAGCGATGTACGCCCGCCAATGGCAAACCTTGGTTGCCAACCACTTGCAATGGCCAGGGTTAAAATCGGGTATATATTGGTTGATTGCGCATACCAAAATTAGTGACTATCAAGAAGCCAATGCCGATGATGAAAGTGCCATTGCGCGCTACTCCAATATCGAACTGGACGAATTTAAACGCGGTGCGGTGGATATTGATTGGTTTCATAACGCCTATAGCGAGCTTGGACGCAAACGCTGGGAGGTACTTTATGATTGCGCCAAATATATTAGCGGCGGTAACGGACATCGGCGGGCAAAACTATACAGCGATGTCCTCACCGGCGATTTAAAAATACGTGAAGTGACTCAAAAGTTAAAAGACAAACGTGATCAAGACTATGTGCGCCTATTTGGGTTAGTTCCACTTAGTAAAACCAACCCGCAAACGGATCTGTTAAACCGCTATCACACTTTGCTGCAATTTAAAAAAGACAGCAAACAATTTGGGAGCCAGCGACAACAAAGCGAGAACGCAGCGGTAGATATTGCGCTAGAAAATCTGGCCCGTAACGCAGGCTTTACCGACCCGCAGCGCCTCACATGGGCGATGGAAACCGAGACGTTGCAACAAATCTTGGCAGGTGATACCACCTTTGTGGATGGCGAAGTAAGCGTCTCATTACGTATCGATGCCCAAGGTCGGGCGCAATTGGACGTGATGCGTGGCGATAAACCCCTAAAAAGCATTCCGGCTAAATACAAAAAAGATAACACTATTGCCACCCTTAAAGCACATAAAAAAACCCTAACCGAGCAATTTAAAAGAGCTCGACATAGCTTTGAGATGGCGATGGTACGGGGCGATGAGTTTAGCGCCGCCGAGCTTGCTACTTTGTTTGAGCATCCGGTTATTGGCAAACATTTAGACAAGTTGGTATTTATAGCCGAAAACGACAAGTCTAATCCTAAGCCTGACCCTACGATGCCAATGGGATTTTATAAAGCCAAGACGGCAAACGCGCCATGCGCCTATTTAGAAGACCCTACTGGCAAACGTTTTTATTTGGCAGATAACTTATCAGATAACTTGTCAAATAATTCGGCAGATGACTTGGCACAAAATATGAGTACTGATCTTATGGGTACAGATATTAAGTTGCGTATCGCCCACTGTGTGGACTTGCAACAGGCACACGTATGGCCTGACTTTCAGCATTATTGCTTTGAGCGCCAGATTGTACAACCGTTTAAGCAAATATTTCGTGAATTGTATGTGCCCACCCCCGACGAATTGGCGGCTAAATCGGTATCTAGACGTTATGCGGGTCATCAAGTTCAGCCTGCCAAAACAGTCGCCTTGTTAAAATCACGAGGCTGGCGAGCCGATTATGAAGAGGGGTTGCAAAAGGTCAATCACCGTCTAGGGTTTAGGGTAAAAATGAATGCCCTAGCCGACTGGTTCACGCCGGCCGATGTTGAAGCGCCAACCTTAGAAACCGTCATGTTTGAAGATTTGCACACCGGCAAAGCGCTTGATTTTGTGGATATCGAGCCGAGGGCGTTTTCGGAGGCCATGCGTGATTTAGACTTGGTGGTGAGTGTCGCCAATGCCAGTGGCGTGGCGGTTAACACCAGTCAATCTAGCATTGTGCTGCGCGGCGTTTTGGTAGGCGAAAGCATGCGCTTATTTAAGCAAGATAATGTAAAGGTGAAAGAACGCCATGCGTTGATTAAAGGCGGTTTAGCCGAATACAGCGTCCATCTTGGCAGTGCGGTGGTGCATCAAATTGGCGGCAGTTATTTGTCGATCCTGCCCATCCATAGTCAGCACCGAGGCAAAGTGTTTTTACCCTTTATGGACGATGACCCCAAAACCGCCGAGCTCATAAGCAAGGTGTTACTGCTGGCTCGTGATGAAAAAATTCTAGACCCAACGATATTGAGGCAGATAAAAAGCGATAACTAGGTCTTAGCTACTATGCCTCTTTAACCCTCTTCTAACACTGGTGCCTTTTCTTGATTGCTGGCTTTGCGCAATTCGTGACGCAATATTTTACCTACGGTGGATTTGGGTAGCTCAGCGATAAACTCGACTTGGCGTGGGCGCTTATATCCCGTTAAGTCCTGTTTACAAAATTGCATCAGCTCCGCTTCGGTTAAACTGGGATCCGATTTGACCACAAACACCTTGACCGACTCACCTTGCAACTCATCTTTAACACCCACGACCGAACATTCTGCCACTTTTGGATGTGCCTCTATCACCATTTCGACTTCATTAGGATACACATTAAAACCGCTCACAATAATCATGTCTTTTTTGCGGTCATAAATTTTAATATATCCTTTCTCATCCATGGAGCCCACATCGCCGGTTTTTAAATAGCCGTCTGCCGTAAAAAAGCCATCATTGTCTATATTATGATAACGCGCGATGACATTCTCGCCTTTAATACGTATCTCGCCGATTCCACCAATCTCTAAAATATTGTCATCCTCATCACGAATATTAATATCCACGCCCGGCATGGGCACCCCAATGCTGCCATTAAATTCGGTATTGGTAAACGGATTGGCAGTGCCGACGCCTAAGGTTTCTGACATGCCCCAGCCTTCTAAAATTGGCATACCTGTCGCTTGTAACCATTTTTTAGCCGTTTCGGGTGTTGCCGCCATGCCACCAGCAATAGAGAGTTTAAAATTAGAGAAATCAACCGTTTTAAATTCTGGATGGGCAACCAAGGCTTGGAACAAGGTGTTCACCCCGGGCAAAATATGGAAAGGACGCTCTTTTAACGTGTTAATAAACCCATCAATATCACGGGGATTGGTAATTAACATCAGATGTTGTCCCACTCTTAACCCGAGCATTGCCACAATAAACGCAAACACATGATACAGCGGTAAGGCGATAATCGTGCTGATTTGCTGCGAGTCATCCATTGTCTCGTATACCGGCTGAAACCAAGTTTCAAACTGCGTTGTGGCTATCTCGATATTATAATGGCTCACAATAATACCTTTGGCGACGCCGGTTGTGCCGCCGGTATAGGATAAAAAGGCTAAGTCACTCGGCTTAACATCTGGGCGAGTATAGGGCATCGTACTGCCCTGTTTAAGCACCGATTTATAGTTGAGGACTTTGTATTTTGAATTAGATGTTAATGAATATTGGGGCACTGCTTTTTTAATATACTTAGCCGCCAAATCAACAATGGTACCTTTTACTGTCCCTAGCATATCGCCAATACCACTAACTATCACTGTTTCTACAGGGGTATCAGCAACAATTTTATCGAGCGTTGCACAAAATGGGGTCAAGATAAAGATGGCCTTAGCGTCAGAATCATTGAGCTGAAATTTAAGCTCACGCCCTGTGTACAAAGGGTTAACCAGTGTAATGACCATACCAGCCCGCAATATACCCATCAAAATAGGCAAATATTGATTCACATTGGGCATCATAAGAGCAATAATGGAACCTTGCTCAAGGCCAAGCCCTTGAATCCATGCCGCAACCGATTTAGACGCTATATCAATTTGCGCATAGGTATAGGTGACCCCCATGTTGGTGATTAAGTCTTGATCGGCATAGTTTGAGAAAGAGCTCTCAAACAATTCAATTAACGATTTATTTAAGGCTTTAACTTCAGAGGCAACACCTTTGGGATACTGCTAGGTCCAAAATTTACTCATAACTTACCTTCCTTGGTAGTGATTTTGATGGCGATGGTTGTCAACAACGGCTAACGATTGTTATCTAGGTTATTTTATTGTAAAGATTACCTTGCACTATGTCTATAGTATGTCGATAATATCTCCATATAGTTTTTATAAAGTTGCTAAAAGGCGTGAAGGCGTTGCAGCAAAAACTATAACTGTTCTGTAATACCCTTTTCTAAAAAATAACCTATCTTTGTCAATCTCGCTAAACCTACTATTTGTAGCGTTTGTACTCTTTTTCCTCACTATCGTAATTTTCAGATTTGGTATAACGTGATATCCCGTTAAGCCGTCAAGCCGTTAAGCCGTTAAAATAGATAAGCCATTATGCATACGACGCATACAACGCATACGCATTGCCCCCTTGCCCCCTTGCCTATACCCCTGCTTCCGTTTTAGCGTCCCCGGCTTGATTCGTGGCGTCGCCCTTGTTGCTGGCCGAGCGCAGCTCATGTCGTAATATCTTACCTACCGTCGATTTTGGCAACTCTTCGATAAACTCAACATAACGCGGTCGTTTATAGCCTGCCAAGTTCTCTTTACAAAAGGCGAAGACCTCCTTCTCTGTCAAACTAGGGTCTTCTTTCACCACAAAGACTTTAACACTCTGACCTTGGGATTTATGATCTACCCCAACCACCGAGCACTCTCTCACTTTAGGATGGGTCTCCAACACGCCTTCTATCTCGTTAGGGTATACATTAAAGCCACTCACAATCAGCATGTCTTTTTTTCGGTCATAGAGTTTGACATAACCCTCGGCGTCCATTGAAGCCACATCGCCCGTTTTAAGATAGCCATCTTTAGTAAAGAAATTGCTGTTATCCAAATTGTGGTAGCCCAAAATAACATTGCCACCTTTAATGCCGATTTCGCCAACGTCGCCAATAGGGAGTACGTTTTCCTCTTCATCAAAAATTTTGATATCAACACCCGGTAGTGGAATACCAATGGTGCCGGTAAACTCTTTATTGGTTAGCGGGTTTGCGGTGCCAACGCCTAGGGTTTCTGACATGCCCCAACCCTCTAAAATAGGACAGCCTGTGGTTTCTACCCATTTGCGCGCCATTTCTGGGGTGGCAGCCATACCGCCAGCAAGCGATAGCTTTAAGCTTGAAAAGTCGATGTCTTTAAATTTAGGATGCAATAACAAGGCATGGAATAAGGTATTGACCGCCGGTAAAACATGGAAAGGTTGGCTGCTTAACAGTTTAACAAAGGCATTGATGTCACGCGGATTAGTCACTAGCAATAAATGTTGTCCGCTACGAACGCCTAGCATAGAGATAATAAAAGCAAAAATATGGTACAACGGCAGCGCAATCACCGTGGTGAATTGCCCCTCTTCTGCCTGAGTACCGTGCATCGGTTTTACCCATTCTTCATATTGCAGGGTGCCATAAACCACATTATGGTGGCTAATTAAAATACCCTTAGCAACGCCCGTGGTGCCGCCGGTATATTGAATCATCGCCAAATCGTCCGTTTTAAAGATAGGGCGAGCGTATTTGCGTATCTTACCGTTCTTTAACACCTTTTTAAACGCTATTACCTTATAACTGGCGCAAGATTTTATATGATACTCGGGCACTGCTTTTTTGATATATTTTGCTGCAAGATTGACTACCCGACCTTTTACCCGGCCTAACATATCGCCGATAGGGCTGACCACCACCGTTTTAACCGCAGTATCTTCAATAATACTGTCTAAAGCGTGGCAAAAGGGCTCTAAGATAAACAGCATTTTAGCGTCAGAATCATTTAATTGATGTTTCAGCTCGCGCGGCGTATATAAAGGATTAATTAAGGTGAGTACCATACCGGCACGCACGGCACCAATAACAATGGGCAAATATTGGTTCACATTGGGCATCATCACCGCAACGGTTGACCCTTTAGGCAGCTTGGTATTTTGAATCCAAGCTGCCACCGTTAGTGACATTTTATCGACTTGAGCATAGGTATAAGTGACCCCCATGTTGGTCATAAAATCACTCTTAGCATATTTTTTTAGCGTACTATCAAAAAAATCGATAAGCGTTTCATCAACTTTTGGTATATCGATAGCCACGCCCTGCGGATAATTCTTAGTCCAAAATTTAGTCATGTTTCACTTTCCCTAGTTAGCCACAGTTAGCCATAGTTGGCTATTGATGTCTCAGCCTTGAAACGTTTTTTATAGGTTAAAACTTGATTCACAGAATATAATAATGAGGTGTCATAAAATAATAAGCGTTAAGTAGACAACGCTCGTCATAAAACGTAACGTCAAAATTATTATTTGGACGTTACGTTACTATAAAAATGACGTATTTAAGCGTATATTAATTACCTTACTCTCAACTTATTGCGCCAGACTTAAATCTAGAGGTGCGGTTTAGCCCCGATTGCAGCGGCTATACTTGGCACAGCACAGGCTTGCAGGCACTTGGCTAGAAGCGTTATCGAGATAACAGGAACGACTCTTGCCATTAGTGCCTGCGCCTGTGTAAGCCAAGATAGTAGCGGAAAGCGGGATTAGCTACCTGAATTAGCTACCTAAACAAAGCTACTAAAAAGTTGAGAATGGCGTATTAATTAAAGGCCACTAAGGCTACTTTAGCTTATCATTAACCCAAAATCTGCCAACCCGATGTATCACCAAACTTATCTTGATGGGCAAATAGAGGATGATGTTTGGCCTCTTGTAACGTTAACACTGGGGTCACGCAAACGTCGGCAGTGGCAAAAAGTGCTTGCCAATGCGCCAGTGACTGGCTGGCAAACGTCTCAATAACCGTGCTCAGTGCCGCTTGACTATCGGGGGTATTGGGCATAACACCACGTTGCCAATGCGTGTCTTTTAAGTCCGGCAGTTCTAAAACCGCACACAAGCCTTGCCAAAACTTTAGCTCTAATGAGCCCACCGCCATATAGCGGGCATCGGCGGTTTTGTACAAACGATAGCAAGGTAATAATCCGCCCAAAAAGTCGTTTTGCGGTGCCGGCTCGTGACCGGCAAAGCTTTTAACCAACTGCCCCGTTGCCTTTGGCATGACCAGATGTTTGTACAAACTATGGGTCATACTAATAGCAATATGTCGACCTTTACCCGTACGATTCGCTGCAATAACGGCGGCCAATAAAGCGATAACCGCCGTGTCGCTGCCGCCTGCTAAGTCTGCAAATTGGATATTGGGCATGGCCTGCTCGCCAGCACTGGTTTTAAGCTGGTCGAGCACGCCGCTCATGGCCATAAAGTTGATATCATGGCCGGCTTTATCGCTCCAGTCATGCTCAATACGGCTATCCTCACTGCTGCCAAGGCCATAACCCAAAATCGAGACTATGACCAATTTAGGGTTTAACGCCTGCAACGTGGCCGCATCCAGACCCATGCCCTCTAAAACGCCGGGGCGAAAGCTATCAAGCATGACGTCGGCATCTTTGATATGCGCTTTAATCGCCTCGATGCCTTCTGGGTTACGAAAATCTTGTTTCTCAACCGTTTTGCCATGATTGAGTGCTTCAAACAGAGGTCCTAACGCGCGTGCTGGGTCGCCATTTTTGGGTTCAATCTTAATGATATCTGCCCCCAAGTCTGCCAGTAAGCGACTGGCAAATGGGCCGGGGAGATTGCGGGTTAAATCCACCACCTTAAGCCCCTGCAAACAATCGGCCATCGTCATACCGACAATCGCATCGATTGCCGAAGTATCCGTATGGGTTGCTGGTGTTGCTGAGTCAGAAGATGAGTTATGCATCGGTAAATGCCTCACCTTTGGCGGCCATAGCAACTAAAATTTGCGCCGGTGCAAAACGCTCGCCGTATTTTTTGGCCAGCTCTTGACTGCGAGCAACAAACTTCTCAACCCCAATAGAGTTGATAAACTGTAAGGTGCCGCCTTGGTTAGGTGCAAAACCCCAACCAAAGATAGAGCCAATATTGGCATCGGCCACCGAGCGCACCACATTTTCTTCATAGCATTTTGCGGTCTCATTGGCCTGCACATATAGCAAACGGTCGACTAAATCCTCTGCTGCAGGCTGCTCGGCTTTGGTTGGATATAAGTTCGTTAATTCAGGCCATAAAAACTTCTCGCCTTTTTCGGGATACTCATAAAAACCTTTAGCGGCTTTGCGACCTTCACGCCCCAATGCATTGACCATTTTTTCAACAACGGGCATGGCGGGATGGGCAACAAACTCTTTGCCCTCTTTTTCTAACGCCAATTTGGTTTGGGTCATGACGTGTAACGACAAGCTTAACGACACTTCGTCCTGTAAAGCTAGCGGTGGCATCGGCATACCCGATTTGATACCTGCTACTTCGATACTGCGGGGATGGACACCCTCACTCAACATGGCAATACCTTCTGAGACATAGGTACCAAACACCCGTGAGGTATAAAAACCGCGGCTATCATTGACCACAATTGGCGTTTTGCCGATTTGGCTGACATAATCAAAGCCACGCGCTAAGGTGTCATCATCGGTATCTGCACCCACAATAATTTCTACCAACGGCATTTTATCGACAGGTGAGAAGAAATGCAGGCCGATAAACTGATTGGGACGCTTGCTGGCTTTTGCCAATTCGGTAATGGGCAAGGTTGAGGTGTTAGACGCATACACTGCAGTTTCGGGAATCACCGCTTCGGCTTGACGCGTACATTCTGCCTTGATGTCAACATCTTCAAACACCGCTTCAATAATTAAGTCACAGCCTTCTAAGTCAGCGTACGACACCGTGGTGGTAATTAAGTCGAGTAACGCTTGCTTTTTCTCGTTAGTAGAGCGGCCCCGGCTAATAGCTTTGTCTAAAATCTTAACCGAGTAGTCTTTGCCTTTGTCAGCAGATTCAATGGCTCTATCGAGCAACACCACCTCGATGCCAACCTTAGCAGACACATACGCAATACCAGCGCCCATCATGCCCGCGCCTAAAATACCCACCTTGCTTACTTTGGTTTTCTCAAAACCATCGGGACGCGATTGGCCTTTTTTAATACTGTTCAGCTGCGTCCATAAGGTGTTAATCATGTTTCTTGACACATCGGATAAGGCACACGCCACAAAATAACGTGACTCAATCTTAAGACCGTTGTCAATATCGACCATACACCCTTCAAACACAGACGACAGGATATGGGTTATCGCCGGATAATTGCCGTGCGACTTTTGATTCGCCATAGCCGGCGCGATGGAAAACACTTGCGCCACTTTAGGATGTTTCGGATCGCCACCAGGAATTTTAAAGCCTTTTTTATCCCACGGTTGTTGTACTTTAGGATTGTCGTTAATCCACTGCGTCGCCTGCGCTAACATATCGGCTTGGTCTGTGGCGGTCGCATCAATCAAACCAATGTCTTTAGCGTCTTGTGGACGTAACTCGGTGCCTTGAGTCATCAACTCCAGGGCTTTTTGAATGCCAACCAAACGTGGTAAACGCTGGGTACCGCCGCCGCCGGGTAGCAGGCCTAACTTAACTTCTGGCAGCCCAAGCTTGGTGGTTGGCGCATCAATAGCAATGCGATAATGACACGCCAACGCCACCTCTAAACCGCCGCCCAGAGCAGTGCCAGTAATGGCAGCAACCACAGGCTTGCCCGATGTTTCAAGCTGGCGCAGGCTTGATTTTAAAGCCTCTACCAAATCAAACGCTTGCTCTGCCGTGGTCATTTTCGCCAATTGGTCAATATCTGCACCAACAATAAACGTCGGCTTACCCGAGGTTAAAATCATCCCCTTGGCCGCCGCATCGTTCACAAAACTGTCAGTCAATGTTGCAAAAGACTCGGTAAAACCATCGCCAATGACGTTCATCTTACGATCTGTCTGATCAAGCACAACGGTAACAATGCCGTCATGTATTTCGGCTGAAAAATGGTCTAATGCGTTAATGGCATTTGTGCTATCTGTGGTCATCTTATGTCCCTTATAAGTTTTATTGATTCCAATGAGTGCCGCTATAAGTGAATGTAGGCGATTCGGTCATCGTTACGGTCAAGCCGCTAGGTTATGTTTAAACCCGTTCAATGAGCGTGGCAATACCCATACCACCACCCACACACAGGGTAATCATGGCAGTGTTTAAGTCACGGCGCTCAAGCTCGTTCAACACTGTCGTGACCAACATGGCACCCGTCGCCCCTAGTGGATGACCCATTGCAATTGCCCCACCATTAACATTGACGATATCAAGAGAGATACCCAGCTCTTTGGCGGTATTCATTGGTACAGAAGCAAAGGCTTCATTAATTTCCCACAAATCGATATCTGCTGCTTTTAAGCCCGCTTTTTGTAGCACTTTTAAGCACGATGGGGTGGGGCCTGATAGCATAATAGTTGGCTCTGAGCCAATCACAGCGCCCATCGTGATTTTGGCACGGGGCTTCAGGTTGGCTTTTTCACCAGCACGTTTACTGCCGATTAAGCACAGTGCAGACCCATCCACAAGACCCGATGAGTTACCCGCGTGATGCACATGGTTTACCGCCTCAATGGTGGTATATTTATCAAGTATCACACTATCAAAACCCATCTTACCTGGCATCATAAAAGAAGGATTTAAACTTGAGAGGCTCTCAACCGTCGTATCTGGGCGGATAGTTTCATCTTTATCCAGCAGTAACATACCATTAAGGTCGGTAACCGGCACCACAGACGTATTGTAGTAACCTTTTTCCCAAGCGGCAGCGGCACGGCGATGCGACTCGGCCGCAAACGCATCCACATCAAGGCGGCTAAAGCCATTGAGGGTGGCTAAGGTATCGGCGCCAATCCCTTGCGGCACAAACTGTGTTGCGGTATTGACACGAGGGTCCATATACCAAGCGCCGCCATCAGAGCCCATGGGCACACGGCTCATAGACTCAACGCCGCCCGCCACTACCATGTCTTCCATACCTGACATGACTTTTGCGGCAGCAAGGTTAATAGATTCAAGCCCAGATGCACAAAAACGTGACAAAGTCACCCCGGCCACACTTTCGTCCCAGCCGGCATCAATGACGGCAATGCGGGCAATATCAGAGCCCTGCTCACCCACTGGTGTGACACAGCCTAACACCACATCGTCTACCAAGCTGGTGTCAAGGTTATTGCGAGATTGAATTTCTTTTAATAAGGTGCGTACTAGCCAAATAGGGGTGGCTTGATGTAACGAACCGCTACTCTTGCCTTTGCCGCGAGGGGTGCGAATAGCGTCATAGATATAGGCGACTTCAGTCATAAAAAATCCTTTTTAGTCAATGTATTGTTAGTCAATGTATTGATGGTGCATTCAGTAATGATAGGCATAGTATCCACCGCGATACACAGGATAAACCCTGCTGCTAATGCTAAGCTAAGGTCGCGGTGATACCGTTACGTGCTGAGGTGGTCTGTTCTATAGTGATGTTATGGGTTATCGCTAAAAACCTTCAGGCTAAAAATCTTTAGGCTAAAAACCTTTAGATAATAATCTGATAAGGCCTTTATCGACAGCGACCTTATCATCAGCGACTGTCTATGAGCTATAAACAACGTATAAGCAAACTCATTTGTTGGATGACTTACATAAATCTAGAGGCAAATTCTTTCATAATCTCGTTGGTGCCACCATAAATTTTTTGCACACGGGCATCGGCATACAAGCGAGCGATAGGATACTCGTTCATATAGCCATAACCGCCAAACAATTGCAAGCACTCATCAATGACGTCGCACTGCTTTTGCGTTACCCAAGCTTTAATTAAAGAGGCATGGGCAGGCGTCAGCTTTTTCTCCATCATCGCTTCGGTCGCGGCATCACACAAGGTGCGAGCAGCCAGATAATCTGAATAACATTCAGCCAGTTTGAAACGGGTGTTCTGGAATTTCCAAACAGGTCGACCAAAGGCCTCACGCTCTTTAACGTAACTCAAAGTCAGGTCAATGGCAAGCTTCATGGCGCCCACACCGCTAAGCGCAATAATTAAACGCTCCTGCGGCAATTCCTGCATCATCTGAAAAAAGCCCATACCTTCGGCACTGCCCAAAAGGTTGGCTTGAGGCACGCGCATATTGCTAAAGAACAACTCAGAGGTATCTTGCGAGCTCATGCCAATCTTATCAAGGTTGCGACCACGCTCAAACCCTTCTAAACCATATGTCTCCACCACAATTAACGATACGCCTTGAGCGCCTTTTTCACGGTCGGTTTTGCAAGCAACAATCATTAAGTTACCATGTTGACCATTAGTGATAAAGGTTTTAGACCCATTGATGATATAGTCAGTACCGTCTTTTACCGCATAGGTTTTGATATTTTGTAAGTCTGACCCGGTGGTCGGCTCGGTCATACAAATCGCACCGACATACTCACCCGTTGCCATTTTGGGTAACCACTTTTGCTTTTGCGCTTCGGTACCATATGCCAAGATATAAGGCGCAACAATGCCCGAATGTACCATACCGCCAAAACCAGATTGAGCGGCTTCGGTTTGGGCATATAAAATTACCGCCTCGTGACCAAAATCACCGCCGCCGCCACCATACTCTTCAGGGATAGAGGCGCATAAAAAGCCCATCTCACCGGCCTCATTCCAAGCAGAGCGGTCAATCATGCCTTGTTCACGCCAGCGCTCATCATGCTCATTCCAAGACTGAAACATTTTGAGGGCACTATCATGTACCATTTGGTGTTCTTCAGTCATCCAATTGGCTTTAAACTGGTCAATACTCATACTTATCGTCCTTAATGAAATGTCTTAAATACAGTAAAATGATGAATTAAAATTGCAAAAAAGTACCTTAAACTTTTAATTATGGTAATTTTTATTACCACTATTTAATGGCTAAAATTCTTTGTTACCCTTTAATTAATCAAACCTTGATTGATATAGTAAAAAAATATCTGACTTGGTGCAATGATTTATTTTATAATAGTAATTTTTATTACCATAACAGACTGCTTGTCTTTTATAGATAATAAAGATTATTTCAGCTCAATGAGCTAAATTGTTATTGTAGGACTAACGCACGAGTAGCTAGTCTAGTATGGCCACTGGCAATCATTTATGCTTCCTATATAACTGCCATGAAGGTCGTACCAGACGATGCATCACTGATGAATCACTATTAACTCGATTTTATGATTGCAATGACGATGACTACCCTATTGACTATAAGGCTTAATAGATAATGACCTCTTCTACTGTCCCCCCTAAAAAAGAGTTGGCCATAACCGCAAACGTATCCGCACCTGAGGTTAGTCCTAACTCTAAAAGCCATAAAAAAAAGTCGCCTATCCTAGTAGATAATTTAGATACTGGTAGTGGTATTGTTAGCGATAATGATACTGTTAGTGAGGGTGCGTTAGCGCCGTTGTCGCAAATGCGCCTTGCCACCTTAGATAAAATTGAAAAAGCAGTGAAACAATTATTTGCCGGCGAGGACTCGCAAACCGTTACCATGGCGCAAATTGCTAAAAAAGCCAATGTATCGCTGCAAACGCTATATAAATATTTTGGTGACAAACAGACGGTGTTTTATACCATTATGGATCGGGTATTGGCACGGTTGGCGGTGCGGATGATGGATCATTTGCAGGGCATTGATAGTGTTAAAGAGCGGCTGCGTAAAACCTTGTGGGTATGTTTTGATTTTATTGACTCGCATCCTGATGCGGTGTTGGTGTTGTCTTCTGTGTCCTCAACCGGCATTCGGAAAATCGCTATTTATGAAAATAAAGAGTTGATTAATGCCTTTTTAGGTGTGTTATCAGATGGTCAAGCGCGCGGTGTCTTGAATGATAGCGTGCCGTTATATGTGCTGTTTGATGTGTTTATGGGCTTTGTTAGTCGCATTGGGATTATGCACATTGTGCGCCAATCCAATACGCCAATCATTGAGTCATTTGACGCTTTGTTTGAGATTCTATGGCGTGCTATGAGTAAGCCTGAACGTCTTGATGACGTTGGCTAGGCTTACTTTTAGATGGGTTTTATAGATGAGTTTTATAAATGTTCTAACTAAATTTTTATAGGTGCGCTTGCTGGTTTATACTGCTGACCTCTAGCGACCTTTTAGCGATAAATAGGCTTGGGTCAAGCGCATGGGCAGCTGACTGGCGGTGGTTTGCAGACATAAAGCACCCGTTTGTTGACTCAAGTTTTGATGCAGTCGACTGCGCTCTTGTTGATACTGGTTTAAGGCATGATATAGCAGCACGTCATCAAAATTCTCTGGTGGCACCTCGCCATATAACCTATCTTGCACCACTTGCTCGGTCAAATTGGCAAACACCACTTGATGCCGTTTGGACAATAATTGGAGAGCTTGGGTCAACTCAGTAGTAGCCTCGGCTCGGGTGTTGGTAATGACGACCACCAAGCTGCGTTTATGCAACCGCTTTAACAAATCCTGCGCAGCGCTCAGATAATCGCTGGTTAACATGCTAGGTTGCAAGTCTGCGGTGGCGTTGAGCAGGTTGCGAATAAGCGCCGTCCCTTTTTTGGGCGGCAAATACAGGGGCTCGCCAGCAAAGCTCATCAGCCCCACCCTATCACTTTGTTTGTTGGCCACATACGCCAGTAGCAACACCGCATTTAATACGTTGTCAAAGTAGCTGGCTTGGGGTAAGGGTTGGCTAAGCTCGGCAGCTAAAACTTGGTTAATATCCTTGTGTTGTTCATTGCCATCGTCGCTATTATAGCCGTCATAATGGCGCATTTGTTCGCCGCAATCGAGCAAAAACATCACATCTTGATCGTTATCATCTTCATACGATTTACTCATCAAACGGCGCTGGCGTGAGCTGGCCTTCCAATCAATTTGGCGAATGGCATCGCCTGGGGTGTATTCGCGTAACTTTAAAAAATCGCTGCCATGGCCTTGCTGCAATAGCGACTGCACGCCCATGTTGATACTGTGCTCAAATACAGCAGCGAGTTGATTATTAAGCAATCCAGAAAAATCTGCCAATACGCGCAAATACGCTTGGCTATCTTGCGGCGTTGGCAACTTAAACTGGCGTTTAAATAGCTGTAGCGGCGACCACACCCTGATAGCCGCCGCCCCAAAATAGCCTGTACCACGCTGGATGGCGATTACGGGATAGTCGATGTTGACTATACTAACACTGCTTGTTGATGTTGATATTGTCGATATTATGGACGTTGTTGATAGTGTTGGCGCTATGTCCATGATTACCCGAATGGGCATAGCAGGCTTAAAGATGGCATCGCTTGCAGCAGGTGCATCAACAGGCATGATATGGTCGGGATAATCCTCATAAAAATCGACCGATATGCTGGTCAATACCCCAAACTTTACAAGTTGTTTGGCGATGTTATGGGCGAAAGTATTGCTAACACTATCGCTAGTGGCCGTGGTAAAACTGAGAGATGCGCTTACCTCAAATTGATGCAGTACGGACACATTGCTCGGGTGTTGCCGATGCAAGGTATACTGCGCCGGCTGGCTGATGCCAATTAAAGCAATGACATCTGCTAGCGTAACCAAAAATAGCATCAGTAACGCCGCCAAACTTATCATTAAGAGGCCATCGATACCGTGATGCGGGTTACCCTGAGCAAAAAAATTTGCTAACGCAGCATTACCAAAACCCTGAGTCATTTGCAGCGCAGTGAGCAACACGGTCATTAACCACCAAGCCAATAACACCTTCACCAGACGTTGGCTTGGCTGATACTGTCGCCATCGCTGTAAGCGGCTAAGGGGTGACGGCTTAACCCTATACCCGCTAGCGCTTACAGTTGGTGCACTTTGCATCAAGGATTTGTTGGCAATATCGCTTTGAATTTGGGACATATGTTTTAGCCAATGCAGTCAATGCAGTCATTAGTCATCATTTAAAAGATGTAGGGTTTAAGTCTTGCCTATAGCGATTTGTATTGGCTTGGTTGATTGTATTGATTGGCTTGGTTTATTGTCTTGGTGCGGCGACAGCACTGATGACCTGTGCAATAACTTGATCGGTGCGGATGCCCTCAATTTGGTAATCGGCACTCAAGGCAATACGGTGGCGCAAAACGGGTACTGCCATGCTCACCACATCATCGGGTATCACATAATGGCGGCCATCCAATAAGGCATTGGCGCGCGCCGCCCGCAATAAAGCGATGCCGCCACGAGGCCCTGCGCCAGCAGCAATACCCTGCGCTTGCCGAGTCATGCGCACCAATTGCAGCGCATAATTTACCACCCTATCATCCAAGCTGACTTGGGCGCTCAGATGTTGCAATTTAACCAGCAACTCGGGCGACATCACTTGCGGCACCGCCGATAGATTTAAGGTGGCGCCGATGTGACCGCCAAGCACCGTTTTAAGCATCGTTGTCTCGTTTTCGAGGCTAGGATAGTCAATCATAATATTGAATAAAAACCGATCCAACTGGGCTTCGGGCAAGGGATAGGTACCCTCATGCTCTAAAGGGTTTTGGGTGGCAATAGTCACAAACGGGTCGGCGACGGGATACGTGGTGCCCTCAATCGTGACTTGTTGCTCTTGCATCACTTCAAGCAAAGCGGACTGCGTTTTGGCCGAAGCTCGGTTAATCTCATCCGCCAATAAAATATTGCAAAACACGGGGCCACGGCGCACCTTCCATTGCCCTGTTTGCATATCATATAGCGTATGCCCAGTAATGTCGGCTGGCATTAAATCTGGGGTGAACTGCACCCGATGGTAGCTGCCACCAATCGCTTTGGCAAACGCCTTAACCATCAACGTTTTCCCCAAACCGGGCAGCCCCTCAACCAACGCATGACCCCCGGCTAACAGGCAAACACACAGTTGCCGAATTACCATCTCTTGTCCAATAACCGCTTGCCCCACTGCCGCCATTAAACGCTGGGTGATTTGGGCAGCTTGCTCAAATTGAGATGCTAACTGCTTGTGGCTGTCAACGCTATTGTTGATATTGTCGATATGGCTATTGAATTCATTATTGAACTCATTGTTCATAGTAGACAAGGTGGGCTCATTTTGCATAATCAAGTAACCTATAATGTTTTAATGTTTTAATGTTTTCCTAAAGAATTTTTGTTTTTCTAAGATGGCAATTTAGCGCAATACCCAGTTGAGCAACCAAAGCGTTTGAGTGATGTCGGACAGGGTTTGTGCCGAATGAGAGTGCGATAACGGTTGAATTAACGCTGCACTGAGTCGCTCGCTACTGAATACTTGTTCGGCATCTGCCAACATACGCTTATCTAACCCTAAATCCTTATCCATCGTGTTTGTATTAAACTGCTTATTCATTGTTGCTTTTTTATGATACTGCGCGATTAACGCCGTGCTGACTCGGGTCAACTCTTTAGCAGTTAACAATGCCAGTGGGTTGTTATAGCTGCCAGCATTGTTAGGTTTTGGGGCATAGCTATTCATATTGCTATTCATATTGCTACCCATTTTGCGATGGGTAACCTCGGCAGCATCGGAAGGCTGTATAATCTTTGACTGATGATTTAAAGCCGCTTGCTGCAACACATCCCGCACCGCTGCTAACCCCGAATCCGCTGTGCTAATTTTGGCTAAATAGTCATAAAGGGCGGCGCGGCTTTGCTGGCGGCTAAGATTAACCAATGTTGTCGCACGGTCAACATCCCATCCATAACGACCCACTTGATAAAAATAACGCAGAATATTGTTGGCTTGCATCGGCGGCAATGCCCTCTGTTTGCCAAATCGGTTGTACAAAGCCCATAACCAAATCAGCAATAATAAACCCAGCCCCAAAACTGCAATCCTAGCGTGTCGCCACAGCAAAACGGGCAAGGGGTCCACATCGCTGTTGGGCAGTATCCACACCTCGCTTGCCTGCTGGGTTAATGCCACCAGTAGTTTTGCATTATCTGCATCGTACAGATTTTGGCTGATGTCTAGATAACTATCATTGTCTAATAGCTCTAACAAGGGCGTCCACTGGCTGGCTTTAGTGGTGGCGTCATCAAGGTTAGCGAGGTTAGCAAGGTCAGTATTGGGGTCTGGATTGCTAAAAATAGTGCGCTCTTTTAACACACTAATACGCCCCTTTTTGAAGGGCACATCCAGATACACCTGGGTTGCTGGCGCAAACAAGGCAATCAAGGTGGCATCGTCTAAAGTGAGTAACCACGTCACCATGTGGCCCATTTTTTCAGCCGCTGATTGACTTGCCTTGCTGGCATCACTTTTTTTATCACTGTTTTTATCACGGCTTGCGGCGGCTGGTAACGGCTGACTGGCCTCAAACTGCGCCAACTCTCGCTGTAAATAATGCCGGATGGTATTGGCCTGCTGTTTGGGAGGCGCCTTTAACGCTTGGGTGCTGGCTAGTGGTGAGGCAATGGACTCGGGGTAACGCTGCTGAAATAACGTATAATTTATCGCCACATTAGGGGTTATATTTTTAAGCAGCATGGTCTCGCTAAATGGGCTCGCATTGTTAGGGGTATTGTTAGGGGTATTGTTAGGGGCATTGACGCCATAATCGGGCGTGTTGATTAGCGCCAGGCTTTGGGTAGTGGTTAACCGCTCTATGGCTCTTTTAAAGGCGGTCGCCTCGTCTGTTAGCTTATGTTGTGGTGATGCGGATTCAGAGGTTGCCTTATCTGCCGTCTCGAAGCCGGACTGTAACTCTCCCGTCTCAGGGTCGATATTGATACCATACTGCGTCTCCAACCGTGCCAATGCCTCGTCGATATCGGCACTGTCGATATCGGCGCTTTGCTTAGCGGCGCCGCTGCAGTCAGTATCTTGACACCCCGTTTGCTGCACCGCCACGATACCCAGTTGTGCCAAAAATTGATTGCCAACATTTAACTCGGTTAAACGCTTAAGGGCTTGCGCCTCAATATCATCATTATCGCTATCTTTGTCGCTATCGTTATCTTTGTCGCTAGCCGGCGGCATTAGCGCCAGCACGTCATTAAACGCCTCTTGCTTTATACCGTTTCCGGCAAAGGTAATCAGATGACCACCCTGCTCTACCCACTGCTGCAAGGCCATAAACCGTGCTTGGCTTAATTGGGTGCTGATGCTGTTAATGAGTAACACAGGGCGCAAGGCTGGCTGCTGGTCGCTGCTGGCATCACTGGCATCAATAGGTGGCAATTCATCCAACCTATCGACCAAGGTCTTGATATCATCATCTAGCAGCGTTTGCACAAAGGGCTTGGCGTCCTGTTTATCGACATCGACATCGACATCGATATCGATATCTGCATTGACATCCTTACTGGCGTCGTTACTAATGCTGTTATTGGCGTCGTTACTAGTATCATTACTGGCATCGTTACTAATGTCGCTACTGAACTTAGCGCCATGCCGCTGTTGTAGCAACAATTCAGCCGCAAAATACGGATTATAATTGGCCCGCTCGGTCAGCTGATAACTTGTTTTACTCACCCGTTCAAAGTGATTAAACCACCAGAGTGCCGTGAATACTGCTATCAGTATGATAAGCGCAACGACAACCAGTTGCCATACTTTAAATTGCCAACTGCCTAAAGTAATATAACGTGCGTTTGCGCTTGAGGCGGCGCTCATGACGACTCCCCTTGAGCGGTTGTTGAACGGGGGTTTAAACCACTGTGCGCATTGGCTTCAATAGCAGAACCATGAATAGCAGAACCATGAATAGCAGAGCGTTGATTGGCAAGCATGGCCTGCAGTGGCAGTCTATCCAACCAATGCTGTGCCACGTCGCTTATTGACATGTTGAGTGCGGTTATTGTTGATAAAGACGAGCGATGCGGCAAGGAATAAGCAACCTCCAGCCACAAATAAACCACTTGCTTGATATAGCTCGCCGACAGTTCGCTTAAAGAAGGCTCGCTAAAAGCAGCAACCGCCGCCTGATTGTCACGCTGCATAAAAGGCTTTGTAATTTGGTTTTGACGGCCGACATCGGGTTGCTGCGACCTTTTGTTCATACTTTGGCGAACACTTTGGCGAATACCATGATTGCCGCCGTCATTAGCGCCGTGATTGACATTGGCCCAATGCGCTATCTTGGCAATACGCTGTACTTGAGCCAGACATTGTTTTTCGGTGGTTGCCGGTACAATGGCAATGCCATGTGCCTGCTTTAGCCAGCGTAAGCTACCACAGTACAATACCGATGCTGCCCGCTCAATCTCGTTTTTTGCGAGTAAATCCTGCACCGTTTGCGGGATAAGATGGTGCGGGGGCAGACGCTCCCAACTTTGCGCCAACACACTGGGTTGAAATTTTGCAACAGCGGTACGTTTGTTAAAGGGGTTACGTAAGGTTTTGAACCAGCCGTTTATCGCCGCATTGTTAACAATCCAAGCGACAAAGGCGATGAGGGCGCCTACTAGCACTATTTTTATCAGTAACGGCAGTAGCATCACAGACGAGTGTTGACTAGCACCCTGCCCGCTTCCAAATAAAAATTTCAGCACTTTTAGCATTATCTCATACAGCCAAAAATTAGGTTCGGCGCTCTTTTGTTTAATGGGCTGCCACTGCTTTCGCTCTTGAGCCTCGGCATAGTCGCTACTGGTGATGATGTGGGTCAACTCGGCGTGTACGTTGTCAATCAGCAGAGGCTGGCTGTTATCGTCAGCTTTAGCTTTAGATTGAGCGGCAACTTGAGCTGGGCTTGTTGTTGTGTTATCAAGTGTTTGCTCGGCGGCATACAGCAGGGGAATAGGGCTTAATGGCACCAGCAGCAAACCCAGTAGCAGCCAGCTTGTTTTTCTTGGTTTATCCGATTGCGTTTTGCCTTGTGCTCGGCGTATCAGGGTTAGCCTCATAAGGTCTTATCCTTATTTTTTAAGCGTGCTAACACCTGTAATGGGTTTGCTTGGCTTTGCTCATAGCGCTGTGCCAACTGTTTAAAGGTGAGTTCGACATCCCAGCCTTCTAGCAAGCAGCGTTTGGTCAGATAGACCGCAAAACCGCCCGCCACAAAAAACGGCGCAATCACACTCACTGCAAAAAAATAAAGAAACGCCAAGGCCATATCTGCCCAAAACGAGGTGTATTGCAAATAGTGAAAGTAGGTTTCGCTGCTCATCAATGCGGTGGGGATAAGCTCGGCGATGACGATGAGCACCCCGAAATACAGCAGCGTTTCAAGGTGTAATAAAATCACAGTATGCCAAGTGAGCCCATTGCCCTGCCCACGGCTTAAAATGCTTGCCCGCTGCTTGAGCTGCTGTTTATTGGGGTGCTCTAACAGTAAAACTGGCAATAACAGCTGGCGATGGGTAGATAGCCGCCTTGTCAACAATAAGGTTACACTATAGTGATGTAGGGTTTTATAGCCAGTAAGGATGCTGTTTTTGACATCATGCTCGCCGTACTGCTCATCAAACAACGCATAGCCCAACCAAGTGAGCATCGGTTTTTCATACAGGGGTTTGCACCACCAAAACAAGAAGGCGCCCAGCAAGGGCAACCAAGGGTGTTGCTCACTGCCCAATAACAATAGCGGCAAATACAGCAGCATAAAAAAAGGCCAAGCCGTGCCCAACCAAATCTTCCATAACGGCACAAACCAATGCCGTGCCAGCATGGTACCCAAATCGACCGCTTGCGAGGTGCTCATTGGGCGTACTGCCACCCGCATATTGCTGATATTCATAATTGACCCCGTGACTGCAAACTTTTGCTGCCCTGCGCATCTGAGCCCTGTTTTGCTAGGCTAGGTTGTTGCGACAGTTGTTGCGACAAGGTTTGCTGGGACAAGGTTTGTTGGGACATGGGCCGTTGTGCCACGATTTGTTGCGACTTTTTTGGTAACATCTTTGGTAACAACATAGCGCCCAGCCCGGCATTAACTGGCGCCGGCTTTAGCAGGATGTGACGGCGCTCATACTGCCTGCCTGCAAACAGCAAATAACCGATGACCAGTGCCCACAGCACCACTGCCACCAGATACTTGACGATATCCGGAATGAGCGCAGAGGACGACCAGAACGCTTCAATAAACGCCGCAATAAAGGTCATGGAGGCCGCGCCAATAAGCAGCTCAATACTCTGTTTGCCCGCGATTTTAAACGCATCAAGGCGGCTGTAGTTGCCGGGCATAAATAACGATTGCGCCAAACGTAGGCCAGCGGCGCCACTGATAACCGCAGCGACCAACTCAAACGACCCATGCCCGGATACAAATGGCCAAAAAGTCTCACCGTACCCTATGCCCGATAGATGACCGCCAATGCCGCCTATCACGACACCGTTATACAACATGCCGAGCAGCGTGCCAATGCCGGCAAATATCCCCAGCGCATAGACTCTAAAATCAATCCCAATATTGTTGCTAATATAATGGCCAAACATCATGAGGTCGGTATCTGAGCGCCGGCTACTGTCACGGCCTACCATCTCGTTGGCAGGGTTGTACATCTCTTGCATCGCCCGAACTTGGTCGACCGGTAACACGCTATAAATCATATCGGCCTGCTCATAACACGACCAGCCCATCAGTAGTGCTGGCAGCAGAAAAAACGCCAAACTTAGCCAAAATAACCCAGCGTGACGACGCAGCCGTATCGGAAAGGTATAGCGAAAGAATTGATAGATTTTAGAGCCGATATGACTTTGGTGTTGATACAACTGCTCATGACCTTGAGTGACCAAATCTTGTAGATAGGTCACCAGTTGCGGGCTATAATGACGCTGTTTGGCTAAGGCATAATGCTGGCAGGTGACACGGTACAAATGAATAAACTCATAGCCTTGCCCTTGCATGGCAGACTCAAAGGCATCCGGTTTTTCGTCTATATTATCGTCAGACTTAGCGTCGAGCTTAAAGTTTGGGTTTGACCCTGAACGAGGGGACGCCATTGCTTGTTGTTTCTTTTTAGCAAACCCGGCACTTCCTGCCCTTTTTTTTGTGCCGCTTGCGCCTAATAGATATTCATAGCGTTGCCAAATGGGTTGATGTGTGGCCTCAAATTGGTGCTGCTTCATCAGATGCCCCTTTGCGTAAAGGGTGCTGCATTACTGGCATTATTGTCAGCATGATTACTATGATTGTCATGAGCATGGTCGATGCTGGGGTCGTAGCCGCGTATGCGATTAATACGGGTGAGCAATGTGGCTAAAATTTGTGCTTCTTGGCGAACATTTAAAGCCGCTTTAGGGTAGCTTGTAAGGCTTGGGCTAAGCAGTGGCAGCAGTGCCGTGGCGATTTCTAGTTGCCGGGGGTGCGATAAATAAGGCCGGCGTTCAGCAAACGCCAATAGCGCCTGTTGCTCCACTAAAGTCAGGGGATAAACAAATAACGGCGCAGTGGTTGCCGCCAGGTTTGTGGCATTTAGGTTGTGCGCATTGTTTTGGTAATAAGCATGGTTTTGAGCATGGTTGTGAGCATGGTTGTGAGCATTGTCTTCGTGATGGGCAACCCCGCCATACACTTGCTGAAACAAAGTCGCCACATCCTCGTCATTGCGATACACCACGATGGTACCGGCAACAATATCGCCGATGCGCTGCGACTTTTGCGTAAACAATATGGTGAGCGCCGCAGAGGTAAAAGCAATGGGTAAAAAATCGGCCACGCGCAGCAGGTTGCGAATTAAAGAAGCCTGCAAGGTAATTGGCGTGCCATCATCATGGCACACATAAATGCCTTTAGATTTTTTGCCCGGGGTCATGCCATCGCGGTACACCTCAAAATACACAGGATACAACCAACTGACCACAAAATAACCAATCGCAATCAGCCCTGCGCCCCCCTTACCAAAAAACATACCGACCAGCCCGATAATTGTAAAGGCGACCCCTTTAATCAGTGCATCAATCAGCCAAGCCGACAGCCTTGGCATTAATCCGGCTGGCATCAGCGATAGCACCAAACCCTCAGGGGTGGGATACGTTGCCACATTGTCAAGGAGTGTGGCTGCGCCCGCCCCCTGTAAGCCATTAACGCTAGGGCTAGGTTTTGCCAGCCGGCTTGACGTTACCCCTAAGCTTGAGGTGGGTGTAGACGCTGGGGGTAAGTCTAGTGGCGTGGTGACATCGGAAGAAACAGCCAATTGAGACAACCTTACATGATTAGGTCATGGGTGCGATTAAAGGGCGCTGATAAAACGCCCTAAGTGACAGCGCTGACAACTATTGGGCTGGGCCTCTGTCTATTAAAATAGGCTTCTCTGACGCTTCGATAAATGCATCATCACTGGCATCTCCCCTACCGCCATTACTCCCTGTATTGCCACTGCCCGTTGCTCCGGTATTCTGGCTATCAGGCTGGTTATTAGGCTGGTTATTAGGCTGGTTATTAGGCTGGGTAGGTGTGGGCGATGGCGCTTGCCCACCACTGACAGCAGCATCAAGTTCAGCTTGCAGCGCGGGGTCTAAGGCTTGGTTATTATTTGGTATCGACGGATTTGCCTGTACAGGGGCTTGAGGCGGCGTAGTAGCATTGCCATTTGGTATTGTCGTCTCCGCAGACACATTCGGGGGCATGGCACTGCCATCTGTCTGCTGATTTAGGTCATCAGTATTTGGTATACTCAATGTGCTGGCAGAGTCGCTTGTGATGGAGGGTGCATTCGTTGTGTCAGTTGTGCTAGCAGTACTGCTATCGGCATTGTCCGGTAACACGGGCGTTTGTGTATCTCCCATTATAGACATGATTACGCCTGCCAAAACACCTAAAACAAACAGGGCGGGAAAGAAGCCAGCCAACACCTTTTCAACAGTCGTGTTGGGCGCCGAGGGTAACCCGTATTTATTAGCGCCAACATCACCAGCTTTTAGAAATAACCAATATAGCAACACTAAATTCGCAAAAGGCACTAAATTCAGCAGCAACCACCAGCCACTTTTATCGATGTCATGTAGACGTCGACGCGGTAAAATAATTGCGGTAAAGATATACGCAGGAATAAGAAGCACTAGGCCAATTATTACAGGTATGCTTAACAAGCTTGCAAAAGAAGCGTTTTGGGTCGCCGCTGCTGCCATGAGAGCAGGGCCTGATAGCACCACCACCACTAATATGGGTATCAGCAGCAACAAAGACCAGATAAAGTTGTAGGCTAAAAACTTAACTCGGCCTATTCGCCCATTCAGTGTATACCAGTTACTGACGTTGTATTGATTAAGAGACTGCAAGGCATTGCCATCGTCTGTGTCGTTGAAGCGATACGGATTCATCGCAGCGTCACTGTCATTAGTTCTGTCATAAATACTGTCATTAATGCCCTGTTGAGGGGGCATGTCAGCAGATTCATCATAGTCAAAGCCGTGTGTCTCAAGCGTGGGGCCACGTCTACTGCCTGTATTGACAGGATGAGCCGCATCGTTTTTAGTCAAGCTTGGACGGCTTGAGTCTGCTTGGCGGTCTATTTCCGCTACACTCTGACTATTCATGACACTATCAAGACTTTTATGCTTTTTGCTAAAGGGGTTCTTCATAGTAAAGGGTACACTTTTGTGTTTAAGATACCGTTTATTATAGCTAAACCTTGCTAATATGTAACCCTCTTATATTATTCGTTTTAACAACACTTGTTCCCACTTTTGTTATTGACATTTATCACCTTCAAAAAAGCGGCCCATCAATAATCAGATTTTGATTGAAGTGATTTGATAGAGAGAATGTTAGGCTATGCTATCTTATGTGGATAGTGCGTCTCTATTTTAAAATTTTTTTTGAGAGTTTTTATGATAAAACAGGATAATTCGATAGCGGTACTATGCAATTAAAACGCCTTAAGGCCTTTCATACAGTGGCTCGCCTGCAAAGCTTTAGCGCGGCGACGGCAGTCACTAAACTGTCTCAACCCACGCTAAGTCGCCTCATTAAACAATTAGAGGACGACATCGGCGTCGAGCTGATTGACCGTTATCATCGACCTTTGCAACTGACAGCGGCAGGGGCGTTTTTTTTTGAAAAAATAGATGGCCTGTTAAAAGAGCTCAATAGCGCCATTACGCTCACCCAGAAAATTGCCCATCCCACCGATGTATTAAACATAGGGTTTGTGCCCTCTGTGTTATATGGCCTGCTACCCGCTGTGATTTCTGCCCTAAAACAGCGGCTGCCCACGCTCGAGGTGCATCTTAAGGATATTAGCTCGTTTCAACAAATAGACGCCCTTAAATCGGGCATCATTGATGTCAGCTTTGCCCGTTTTGCTCATACAGATGCCACTATCAACCAGCTTTTATTGCGTCACGAACGCTATGTGGCCGCCGTGCCCAAAAATCACCCCGTTGCAAAGGACAATAAACAACACTTATCGCTTAGCGAGTTACAAGATGAGAAACTTATTTTGTATCACAAAGCGCATCTAAAAAATCTTAGCGGTGCTTCTGCATCTGCTGCATTATCCACTTCGACATCCTTGCTTGGCGATATGGGCGCAAGCCACGAGCCGCTCCTCACCTTATTTGCCAAACAAATGGCGACCCCGCATCACACCAAAGTCGTGAGCGATATTCAAATTGCCTTAGGCTTGGTGGCCGCAGGTGAAGGCATTACCTTAGTCCCTGCTAGCTTAGTGAGCGTTCGACCGGAGCAAATCAGCTATCACTCACTGGTTCATGAAGATGCCACCTTGCCGATTTATATCTGCTATCATCGTCAACATCCCCACCCCGCTTTCAATACCTTGCTTGAAGTGATATATAATATTTATGAGACGCGGGGTATTACCTACCGACGTCTTGCCGTTATAGAGTCATAACCTAATAGATTATTTGTAACTTAATGTAATTTTTTTATCCTATTCTACCTGCCACGTCTGTTAACATTTATTAAAAATTAAATATAAATTGGGCTAAAGCAGCGATTTTTGAATGATTTTATTCACTTTATGAATACTATTATATAATCTATAAATATAAATAAGATAAAGTACATGATAAGTATAATTGCCCTGCTTTCATGTTTGCGCTAGAAAGAGTACCCTTGTTGCAGTAAATGGGCGCGAACACGAACAGTACTGAACTGAACTGACGCCCGACCCAATATCTCAGCACGAGAGCAGCATATTCAAAACGTGTGACTTATATTTTTGCCTAACTTTAACTTAAGGAATTTTTATGACTGGCTATTCTGCTGGTAAGCGTTTTCGTGATGCCATAACCGAGCAAAAATCTAATCATTTACCGCTGCAAATTGTCGGTACTATCAATGCCTATACAGCCATGATGGCAAAGCAAGTTGGCCATAAAGCCATTTATTTATCTGGTGCTGGTGTGGCCAATGCGTCCTATGGGCTGCCAGATTTGGGCATGACCAGCCTTGACAACGTGTTAGAAGATGCCAGTCGTATCACCAATGCGGTGCAAACGCCTCTATTAGTCGACATCGACACCGGTTGGGGCGGCGCATTCAATATCGCCCAAACCATTAAAAAGATGGAAAAGGCAGGTGTGGCAGCGGTGCATATTGAAGATCAAATCGCCCAAAAGCGCTGTGGTCATCGTCCTAACAAAGAGATTGTGTCTACAAGCGAGATGGTAGACCGTTTAAAAGCGGCACTTGATGCCAAAGTAGACCCCGATTTTGTCGTCATGGCGCGTACGGATGCACTTTCTGTTGAGGGCTTAGAAGCGGCTGTTGAACGGGCTGTTGCCTTTGCCGATGCAGGTGCCGATATGATTTTTGCCGAAGCATTGACCGATATCGAGATGTATCGTAAATTCACCGATGTATTGGATATTCCTGTACTGGCTAATATGACAGAATTTGGTCAAACGGATCTTTATACGACTGAACAGTTATTTAATGTCGGTGTAGAAATGGTGCTCTATCCACTATCAGCTTTCCGTGCAATGAATAAAGCGGCGCTCAATGTCTATCAACATCTTTTAGATGATGGCACTCAAGCCAATACGGTTGATACCATGCAAACCCGTATGGAACTTTATGATTTTTTAAACTATCATGAGTTTGAGCAAACCCTTGATAAACTGTTTGCTAAAAAATAATAACCTATCCATTAGGGTGTCTTATGCAACCTGTAGTCCGTACCGCTTTACAAAATGCCTTATTAACCGATGTTATTTTAACCCGTGCTTCGCGACAGGGCGCCGCCAAGTTGATGCTCATGGTATGTGTCTGTACCAGCGTCATGCTAACTGGTTGCGATAAAAAGGCGATTGACAGCAATGCCACGGACACGGATAAGACCGCTGTCACAGATCCGGTTATGGCAGCCCCCGTGTCTGCCACTACGTTGGATACTGAAGTGACTGCTGAGGCAAGTGCTAAAGCGAAGACTCAGTCAAATACTGAGGCTACAGGTGACTCTGCTATAACGGCTACGACGACAATACCTAAGACGACAATACCTAAGATGCCTATGACGCCTATGACGCCTAAGACGCCTAAGACGCCTATGACGCCTAAGACACCGACAACTACGACGGCCATGCCACTTGCTGAAGTCACTGCAAAAAACATGAAAACGGCGGTCATTTTGCCGCTTACCTACAGCAGTCAGTTGTCAGATACCCAAAAAAAGTGTTTGAAGGAGGTTGATGAAGCGACCTTTGCCCGCAAAGCAGAAGCGTATTACCGTCAACATTTTAGTCAAACAGAGCTTGCGGAGTTAAACGGCTTTTATGAGTCAACTACAGGCAGGGTTTTCTCCGAGTACGGCTTACAGCAAATACTGTTATCCACAGGCGTGCCGACTGACGAATCTGCTATTGTGCCACCCAGCACGGCGCAAATTGAAGAAATCACGCGCCTAAGAGAGCGACCTACCTTTAAAAAGTATGAGCAGCTCAATCTGGCAACGGGTGCAGATAGCCTAATGGGCGCTCTTAATCCCAGTATCAACACCGCATTGCATGACTGTCATGTTGATCTCGATATTTAAAAGCTCATTTAGGGTTTTAGAATAATTTATATCACCCTATCACTATTACTATTACTCTCTATCAAATTCAATCACAATCACAATCACACCCATAAACAAACTAAGGACATTACCATGGCAGCAGGCAAGCAACTATCGGGCGCAGGACTACGTGGACAAATTGCTGGACAAACCGCATTATCTACCGTTGGTAAATCAGGCTCAGGCTTAACCTATCGTGGCTACGATGTCAAAGACTTGGCCGAAAACTGCATCTTTGAAGAGGTCGCTTATCTTTTATTGTACGGAGACCTTCCTACTCAGAAGCAACTTGATGACTATAAAGCAGAGCTGAAGGAATTACGAGATATTCCTCAAGCGCTAAAAGATGTATTAGAGCGTATACCTCAATCTGCACACCCTATGGATGTGTTACGTACGGGCTGCTCTATGCTGGGTAACTTAGAGCCTGAAGACAGCTTCGATGAGCAGTTAGATAAGACCAACCGTATGCTTGCTGCCTTTCCAAGTATTATTAACTACTGGTACCG
>JAGLBE010000001.1:0-97190 GCA_018260445.1 Psychrobacter sp. | reverse complement strand
ATGTGGCGTGAGAAAAAACTATTTTGTAATGCCGATTTCTTCCATGCGTCAACCTATAACTTTATGGGTATTCCTACCAAACTATTTACCCCTATCTTTGTGTGTTCACGCTTAACAGGCTGGGCCGCTCATGTGTTTGAGCAACGCGCTAACAACCGTATTATCCGCCCAAGTGCCGAATATATTGGTGAAGAGCCACGCAGTGTGCCTCCTATTGGTGAGCGTGGTTAGGCCAGAATGTAATTATTGACAGAGTGTTACTCCAAATGATTAAACCGCCTACTGAAGATACTATCATGGATAAACATCTTACTAAATCTGACGTAGGCGCAACTAAAAAAGACAATAAGCCTTTGGCCACGGATAGTGCTGAAATAAAGAGTAGACAAGACGCTAAACCTTATAATTCAAATTATTCGCTACGCGATGGATTTGCTGATGCTATATTCAGTGGTATTTTAGGTGAACTACTACTGATTATTCCTTTTGGCACTGTCGCTTGGATATTCATTACGTGGGGTGTCATGTGGTTGTTTATTCCGCTTATTATTATCATGCTTATCGTTATTAAGGTCATTCACTCTCGATACACACATAAGCCCTAATAGTTTGACCTTGTTGCTTAACAACAATCTACTTTGAGTTTCAGCCTTTTTCAAAATGAATACCACTCTATTCATATCATCGTTAATGTCTCGCAATTATTTCTAGCTGATACTAGCTGATACTTGCCGTCACATGCCGCCTATTTTAAGTTTAAGGACAGCCCGCCATGCCAAACTCAACTATTAACAAGCCTGTGCTCACCCACAAACACCCAGAGCCCATGAATCAAGACTATAAAAAACCGATGCCTTTGCCAAATGGTGAAGAAAGCGGTTTGTATTATTTTGATGTCGAACAAGCGATTAACGACATAGAGCCGGGTGCCTATGCCAAACTGCCTTTTTGCTCCAAGGTATTGTGTGAAAACTTAGTGCGCCGTTGCCCGCCTGAGGATTTAACCGCTGCCTTATCACAGCATATTTATCGCAAGCAAGACCTTGATTTTCCTTGGTATCCAGCCCGTGTGGTGTGTCATGATATCTTAGGACAAACGGCGTTTGTTGATTTGGCAGGCCTGCGTGATGCCATTGCTTTAGAAGGCGGTGACCCATCAAAAGTAAACCCGATTGTACCAACGCAATTAATTGTTGACCATTCATTGGCGGTTGAACATGCAGGCTATGAAGAAAACGCCTTTGAGAAAAACCGAGCCATTGAAGAGCGCCGTAACGAAGACCGTTTTCACTTTATTAACTGGTGTGAATATGCCTTTGACAATGTCAACGTGGTGCCCCCCGGCAATGGTATTATGCACCAAATCAACCTTGAGAAAATGTCTCCCGTTATTCAAGTCATTGCCGATAAAGCGGATGGTAACCCAGTTGCTTACCCAGATACCTTGGTCGGAACCGACAGCCATACCCCAATGGTTGATGCCCTAGGCGTGATATCAATTGGTGTTGGCGGTCTTGAGGCCGAAAGCGTCATGCTTGGCAATCCCTCTTATATACGTCTTCCTGATATTGTGGGTCTTGAGATTACTGGTAAATTACAACCTGGTATCACCGGCACCGATTTGGTATTAGCGATGACCGAGTTTTTGCGCAATGAGGGCGTGGTGTCCGCTTACATTGAATGTTTTGGTGAGGGTGCAAGCAGTTTATCGGTTGGCGATAGATCCTCAATATCTAACATGACGCCAGAATACGGTGCCACTGCAGTGATGTTTTTTATTGATCAGCAAACCATTGACTATCTACGCCTAACAGGTCGTACCGAGCAGCAAATCAGCGTGGTAGAAGCGTATGCTAAAAAAACTGGTTTGTGGGCAGATGGCATGATTGATGCCGAGTATGAGCGCGTTTTACACTTTGATTTATCCAAAGTGGTGCGTAACATCGCTGGCCCATCAAAACCGCATGCGCGTGTGTCAACCAGCGATTTAGCCAAAGTCGGTATCGCCCATGCAGCAGATACGCCGCTTGTTGAGCCAGAAGATGGTTTAATGCCAGATGGTGCCGTCATTATTGCGGCGATTACAAGCTGTACCAATACTTCAAACCCCCGTAACATGATTGCCGCAGGTATTGTCGCCCGTAATGCGTTGGCCAAAGGTCTCGTGCGCAAGCCTTGGGTAAAATCGTCATTAGCCCCCGGTTCAAAAGCGGTCAAACTGTATTTAGAAGAAGCAAACCTGCTACCTGATTTACAGCAACTTGGCTTTGATGTGGTGGCGTTTGCCTGTACGACTTGTAATGGCATGAGCGGTGCATTGGAACCTGAGATTCAACAAGAGATTATTGATCGTGACCTGTTCTCGACGGCTGTGCTATCCGGCAACCGTAACTTCGACGGGCGTATCCATCCCTATGCTAAACAGGCGTTTTTGGCGTCACCGCCCTTAGTGGTAGCGTACGCTATTGCGGGGACGATTCGCTTTGATATCGAAAAAGACTCATTAGGCAAAGATGCCAATGGCAATGATATTTATCTAAAAGACATCTGGTTTGATGATGCAGAAGTCGATGCGATTGTTGCCTCTGCGGTAAAGCCAGAACAATATACCAAAGTCTATATCCCGATGTTTGATGAAGGCATTGTCGATGCCGAGCGCCATGATGCGGTAACCGACCCACAGTATAACTGGCGTGAGCTTAGTACCTATATACGCCGTCCACCCTATTGGGAAGGGTCAATGGCAGAAGCCAATAAGTTAACAGGCATGCGCCCTCTTGCAGTATTAGGTGATAACATCACCACCGACCACATGTCGCCATCAAACGCCATTATGGGTGATAGTGCCGCTGGTGAATATCTCGACACTATGGGTTTGCCTACCGAGGATTATAACTCTTACGCCACCCACCGCGGCGATCACTTAACCGCACAGCGTGCCACCTTTGCCAATCCCAAGCTGCTAAATGAGATGGTATTGGACGAGAACGGTAAGGTAATCCAAGGGTCATTAGCACGTGTTGAGCCAGAAGGCGAGGTTATGCGTATGTGGGAGGCGATTGAAACCTATATGAATCGCAAGCAGCCGCTGATTATTATTGCCGGTGATGGCTATGGTCAAGGCTCTAGCCGTGACTGGGCTGCAAAGGGTGTTCGCTTAGCAGGGGTTGAATGCGTCGTGGCAGAAGATTTTGAGCGTATTCATCGTCAAAACTTAGTCGGCATGGGCGCTTTACCGTTACAATTTGAAGCCGGCACCACCCGCAAAACGCTGACGATTGACGGCTCTGAGGTATTCGATGTTGAGGGTGAGGTGTCCGCTGGCGGGTTAATGACTTTAGTGATTTACCGTAGCAGTGGTCATATCGATGAAGTGCCCGTTATTTGCCGTCTCGATACCGCCGATGAGGTCAAGATGTACAAATCAGGCGGTATGTTACAGCGCTTTGCTAAAGAGTTTTTAGAGGGTAGCATCGCTTAAACTGTTCCATGTTGTTCGATGTTATTAAGGGTGTGTTTGCTTATATACGACGCCCCTTTCTATTGTAATAAAACGATAAGAAGCCTCTTAAGTATGATACTTGGGGGCTTTTTATTATCCTGCATAATCGTTTTTACACCCCACTTTTAACCCGTGGCATAGTGAGTAGGATGCACTCTGCGCACTATTAGAGTAACGATACGCAAAACGCAAATTAAAAAATATAGGTTTCAAACTGCCAATATTGGGGTTTAGATGATTTTCCTATTTTTTTAGGTGCGCAGGGCGCACCCTACGCCTACCTTAGCCAACTCCAAATATAGAGTGCTGGGCAAGATTTCGGCGGATGACAAGCTGATGGTGAGGTGGTTACAGCAAAGTCAGATTAATACCAAGACTTAGTTAGATAGTTACAACCAACTTGGATAGTTAGATATATAAAGTTTAGCAAGTAGATAGTTAGAATTAACTTGCCCTAGTAAAACCATTACCGTAAGATGTACCATATCATGTACAACTTGCCTAAAAGGTGCACTATGAACGTTATCAGCTTTACAGAAGCTAGAAAGCATTTAAAAAGGGTGTTAGATACGGTGAATAACGATGCCAACGCTACCATCGTGACTCGACGAGATGCGAACGATGCGGTTGTCATGTCGCTTGATTATTATAATAGTTTGATGGAAACGGTTTATCTGCTTAAGTCCCCTGCCAATGCCGCGCATTTGGCTCAATCAATTGCTCAATATCGGGCTGGCAATACAGCAGTACGAGATATTATTGATGGCTCTGATAGCCCCCGTTAGCACTTAAAACACTTATAGCCCTTAGCAACAATGCTTAAACTTGCTTGCAGAAATTTCATTATGGGTAACTCTCAATGAGCCAACAGTTAGCCCAACAATTAGCATGGACAGATGCCGCTTGGAAGGATTACTTGTATTGGCAAACACAGGACAAGAAAAGGCTCAAACGTATCAATAAACTTATTATAGATTGTAAACGCAGTCCGTTTGACGGTATTGGTAAACCCGAACCCTTAAAAGAAAATCTGTCTGGCTTTTGGTCAAGGCGTATTGATGATACCCACCGCTTGGTATATATCGTCGATGAAACATATTTGACGATTATTTCTTGTCGCTATCATTACTAACTTCGCCCTAGCTAATATTTTGTCACATTTCATTATCACTATTAAGGATATTCATTTATGACTCAATCACGCCCTACTTTTGCGCCCCAAATTCCTGTACCTGCAACCTATATGCGTGGCGGCACCTCAAAAGGTACATTTTTTAAACTAGGCGACTTACCACAGCGTTGCCAAGTTGCTGGCGAGGCACGAGATAAATTTTTACTGCGAGTGATTGGTAGCCCAGACCCTTATGGCAAACAAATTGACGGCTTAGGGAATGGTTCATCAAGCACTTCAAAAACGGTGATTTTATCAAAATCTGATATTGCCAATCACGATGTTAACTACTTGTTTGGACAAGTGAATATTGCCAAACCGATGATTGATTGGGGCGGCAACTGTGGCAACCTAACGGCAGCTGTTGGTGCCTGTGCCATTAATATGGGATTGGTGGATGCCGAGCGAATAAATAGCAGTGCCAAAGATGGCATTTGCGAAGTACGGATTTGGCAACAAAACATTAGTAAAACCATCATTGCCCATGTGCCTGTCTATTTTGACGATAGCGGCAAGGTACAAGTGCAAGAAACGGGTGATTTTGAATTGGATGGCGTGACCTTCCCTGCCGCTGAAGTGTTAATCGATTTTATTGACCCTGTGGATGCCACCAGTAGCATGTTCCCGACAGGCAATTTGGTCGATAATTTTGATGTATCAGGATGTGGTTTAGACAAAGACAGTGTACAAGCGACGTTTATTAATGCCGGCATTCCCACTGTATTTATGAACGCTGAAGATTTAGGCTTGACGGGCACAGAATTACAAGCGGATATCAATAGCGATAAAGCACTGCTGGCTAAGCTTGAGACAATTCGAGCCAAAGGCGGCGTGGCAATGGGCGTGTTTGACGATATCAGCGGTGCCGAAACCAGTCAGCATATGCCCAAACTGGCTTGGGTCGCACCTGCGCAAAGCTATACGTCATCTAGTGGCAAAAGCGTTAACGCTGAGGACATAGACTTGGTGGTACGTGCCATGAGTATGGGTCAATTGCACCATGCGATGATGGGCACAGCGGCGGTCGCTATTGCTGCGGCGGCAACCACCCAAGGTACGCTGGTTAACATGGCAGCGGGTGGCGAGGCATTGGATAGTGTCCGTTTTGGTCATCCGTCTGGTACGCTGCAAGTGGGCGGCAGCACTGAGCTTGTGGACGGGCGCTGGCAAGCCAAAAAAGTGTCAATGAGTCGCTCGGCTCGCCGTATTATGGTGGGTGAGGTGTTTGTGCCTGCAGATAGTTTTTAGGGTAACGTTTGCGACCAATTCAACTAATGCAACCAATACAACATTTTTCACATGACGCTAACCTTGCACCCAATCCCTAGGAAAATTATGTTTATAACCTTACTCTCAACGTATTGCGCCAGACTCAAATCTAGAGGTGCGGTTTAGCCCAGATTGCAGCGGATATACTTGGCACAACACGGGCTTGCAGGCACTTGGCAAGAGGCGTTATTGAGGCAACAGGAACGACTATTGCCATTAGTGCCTGCGCCCGTGCCAGCCAAGATATTAGCAAAAAGCGGGATTAGCTGAAATAGCTAGTCATATTGCTACAGAGTTTAAGTAGGTTATACGTTAGGATTCTGATGTAATAGCCGCCAAAATAACCATATATTAAGCCCACCCTATGCCCACTCCCCCACGCCGTGTTCCGTTAAACCTCAAACCGCCTACCAAAAAGACAGAACGGGGGGCGCTGCTGTGGTCAATCCTAAAAAGATTGGCAGAGTTTGCCAAGCCCTACCAAGGGTTGATTGTCTTCACCCTCATTTTAACGGTGCTCGGCTCATTTACCGCTCAGGTTAACGCCTTTGTACTGCGCTATACCATTGATACGTTGACTGATATCGCCAAATTACCCAGCCCTTGGCAGGCAGGTATTAAGCTGTTAACGCTAATTAGCGTTATTTTATTGGTAAAAGAAGTGCTCAATGCAGGTATTTCATTTGGGCAACGCTATTTTGGTGAGCGTATCCGCATTAATCTGTCACGCGACTTGTCGCAAAAGGTGGTCGAGCGTATTTTGACGTATCGCATGGCGTTTTATACCAGCGATGAGAACGACAGTGGTAAGCTGCAAACCCGCATCGATTTAGGGGTGAGTAGCCTAACCAGCCTTGTGCAGAACTTTTTTATTGATATGTTGCCGTTGTTTGCCAGTGCTATTGTGTCCTTGGTGATAATGTTTAGTGCCAACTTTTGGGTGGGCATGGTTGGGCTGATTATTGTGCCTATTTATTTTTATATTAGCCAAAAACAAGCCAATAGGCTGCAAGGGTTTCGCCGTGAGATGCGCCGCTATCGGGAGACCAAAAGTGGGTTGGTGATATCGATTATTAGCTCAATCACAGTGATTAAATCGTTTGTACGAGAGCCGATTGAGTCCGATAAACACTGGGCAATCCAAGAAGATATGACCACCAATCAGCTGCGCATTCGTAGTATTGCCTTTATTTATGATGCGCTCAAAAGCTTTATTGAACAAATTGGCGTGGTGGCCATTATCGTGTTGACCGCCTACTTTGTGCTTAGTGGTGAGATGACCATTGGTATGATTATGTTCCATGTGCTGCTGTTTCAAAACGTGGCTGCCCCGATTCGCCAGTTGCATCGTATTTATGACCAGATAAATAACGCGCTGACCTACGCCGAAGGGTTTTTTGATATTATTGATGACGATGATCAAATTGAAACCACGGGTACATTAGAGTGTACCAATCTAAAAGGGCATATCGAGCTAAAACATGTCGATTTTAGCTACCCCAATGGCAAGCAAGCCTTGCATGATGTGAGTTTTGCGATTCATCCCAATCGCATTACTGCTTTGGTCGGGCTAAGTGGCGCTGGCAAGAGTACGATTATAAATTTGCTAGTAAAATTTTATGACCCCAGTCACGGGACAATCTGTTTAGACGGCCACAATTTGCAAGAATATAACACCCATAACTTGCGTGAACAAATCGGCTTGGTGTTGCAAAAAAACCATATTTTTTCGGGCACGATTAAAGAAAACATCACTTATGGCGATATGCAAGCTAGCAAGGCGCAAATTATGGCAGCAGCACAAAAGGCCTCGATACATGAGCAGATTATGCAGTTGCCCGATGGCTACGATAGCGAGGCAAAGTCGCTATCGGGCGGGCAACAGCAGCGCATTGCCCTCGCTCGGATGTTTTTAAAAGATCCACCTATCGTGTTTTTGGACGAGCCTACCGCCAGCCTTGATGCCATTGCCAGCCAGCAAATCAAACACAGTTTAGATTTAATTAAACAAGACCGCACCGTGATTATTGTGTCGCACAACATTGCCCAAATTATTGACGCCGACGATTTGGTGGTGATAGAGGATGGCCGGGTGGTCGAAACCGGCACCCATGAGGACTTATACGCACAACATGGTAAATACTATGACATCTTTAATGCCATGTCAGATAATTTAAATTTGGATAAAATCAGTGCGACGCTGCAATCGCAACATGCTGTTAATGATGTTAGTGATTAACCCTTCAACCAATTATCTCTTCAACCTATTAAGTTAACCGCCACGCCATGAGCCAAAATTTTGCGATAAAACCCTTTGATAATTTAACCAATGTTGATGTGTATCATATTTTAAGCGCCCGCTCGCGGGTTTTTGTGGTCGAACAACATTGCGCTTATCAAGATATCGATGGGCTTGATTTTGATTGTCTACATCTTATTGCCCATCAAAACGAGGCCTTGATAGGCTATTGCCGTATTATTCCACCCAGCGTATCGCCTACTCATGCGGGGTTTAATAGCGAAAACGCCAAATCCGTTTGCCGTATTGGACGAGTGTTGGTATTGCCCGAGCACCGAGGTAATGGTCTGTCTCGCCAGATTATGCAGCAAGCGATTCAGTATTGTCGTACCCATTATAAAAAACAGCCGATTCAGATAGCAGCACAAACCTATTTGACTGCCTTTTATGCATCATTAGGATTTGAGATAGTGGGCAATGCCTACGATGAGGATGGCATTGAACATATTGATATGGTATTGGATCATACTAAAACATCAAAATCTAAGCTCGCCGCGCTTGCAGTTCCTAATTATCTTGCCATTGTGACATTATTATTGGCGCTTGCCTTTATTGCAGGTTTGGTATACTTGATGGTGTGACTTTTGCTTTTATGTTGTGTAAATCATATTATTAATTTATTTTGCTTAGGCTATTTTTTATTTCCAGTTTACCCTCTACTTTTCTATATTTTATACTTATCACTCAATCATACCTCTGTATTCTTTCATCCAACCTTCTATCAAATATGCGGCGATACGGTATACTATTGCTTAACACTGGCAACCTAGGTATCACCCTTCCTTATGCTATCCAAACAAGACCAAATAACCGAACTGGTGCGCGAGCTTGAAGTCGGCATTCATATTTTTGCAACCGACCCGTTGTTGGTGACCGAAAAAATGCAGGATGAAGCGGGCACCCCAGTGCAAAAGCTGCATCGCCGCGCCCAGCGTATTGACAGCAATGGCGAAATAAGCAAAACCTTAGGCAAAATTGACGGCCGCATTAAAGGTATTGTTCTCGTCATGAGCGTTGTGTGGTGCATATCAGGGTTTGTCGGCCTGTTTACCCTATTGCAAGCCAATGTGGTCAACTTCTTTTACGTGCTGGTATGTTTACTAGGCTTTCATACCCTAATGCTGGTGGGTTGGTTGCTGTTAACTTTAATAAACCGCAGCAATCAGTCGCCCAGCATCATCACCAGCTTTATTAATCCTCGTGCCCTAATTCGCGGCAAGGATGATGTGACCATGGCGGCGGTAAGCCTGTATGATAAACAGTTGCACCATGCTGGCATGCGCTGGTATCTCAGTAAATTTAGCCATCAATTATGGCTTGCGACCTTAACCGGCATGCTGCTGGCCATTATATTTTTGCTCATTGTGCGTCAATATAGCTTTAGTTGGGAGTCTACCCTATTATCCAATGACGCCTTAATAACCCTTACCCATTGGTTGGGCTGGTTGCCAAGCAAAGTAGGTTTTAGTGTGCCCGATGCCAATGCCATTGGGCAAAGTCGCTTAGCCACAGACGCCATGCCGCTATCGATTGCCAGACAATGGGCAAGCTTACTCATTGGCAGTTTGCTGATTTATGGCATTGTGCCTCGTGCCATCGCTTGGGCGTTCTGTGCGCTGATGTTTCAGCGCAAACAAATGACCTTGGATATCACCCTACCCTACTATCAAAAAATACTTAAGTTTTGGCAACGTAAAGTGGTGGACGCCGATGATTTTCAGCAAAAACTAAAAGTAGTTAAGCCAGTGGCGCCTGTCGCCAAAGTAGCGCAAGGGCGTAAATTGGTTGCGCTTTTAGAGTATCCTTATGAAGATGAATACTGGTATCAATTTAAGGCGGGTCACGATGTCGAAAACTTTGGGCTACTAGATGACCGAGACGATATGCAGCGTTTATTAGACTACCTTGAGCGGCACGAGGTGCAGGTGTTGTTGGGCATCAATAGCCAAGCCCTACCCGACCGTGGCACCATGCGCAAACTCGATAACATAGCCCGTCATGCCAAACATGGGTTGATTGTGCAGCTTTTGGATACGTCCACTACCGATAATTTTTCTGCATCCTCGCAGGCAGCTACAGACAATGACCAACGCTGGCAACAATGGCAATCGGCGCTAAGTGCGCATCATATTGGGTTGGTGCGTTAACACTCGCAGGGTCAATTTTTGTCCATAAACAGCCTCTAATTTGACGTTAACTGCCCACTCTATTGCATCATGCAGGCGCCGTGTTTGCACCTTTAATACGACTTTATCTTGAGACTACTATGACCACGCAACCGCCTATTAAGCAACCGAACCCTTCACAACAAGGCCTATTTAGCGACAAAGCCTTTGCGCCAGATGTTGCATCTGACTTAATCAACCAGCCTGCCAGTGCAAACGTTGGTAATTTGGCGGATAGCTCGACAGCTCGACTGACCAACAAAATAGAAAACAATGAAGACATTGGCAACACAAACTTGAATAAAACGGTTGCCAAAACGGCACATCCCTCTAAGCTTGAGGCTATCAAAGCCAAATTGCAACCATCAGCAGGGGCAGAAACAACAGGCGAGCCGCTAAAGCTTGCCGTGGTGGGGCACACCAATACGGGCAAAACCTCGATACTGCGTACCTTGCTGCGCGACATGTATTTTGGCGAGGTGAAAAACGAGGCCGCCACCACCCGTCATGTGGAGCAAGCCCTATTAAGCGACAGTCAAACTGGGGCGGCTTTAGTCGCCTTGTACGACACACCGGGGCTTGAGGATGCGTCCGGTTTGATGGATTGGTTAGAGGACAACACCGCCAGCCGCCGTGATGGGATTGAGCGTTTGCAGCAATTTTTGGCGAGTAGCGTTGCCAATTCGATTGAGGCGGCTCAAGAGAATACGTATCTTGAGGATTACTCGCAAGAGGCGAAAGTCATCCGCCAATTGCTCGCCAGCGATATGGCGATTTATGTCATTGATGCTCGCGAGCCGGTGCTGGGCAAATATAAAGATGAGCTGGCGATATTGTCGTGGGCGGCCATACCGGTGATGCCCGTGTTTAACTTTACCGACAGTGCCGATGCCCGCATTAACGCCAATGTGACGGCGTGGCAAACCATGCTGGCACGGCGCAATCTGCATATATCCACCCAATTTGACTCGGTAGCGTTTGAATTTGACGATGAGATAACCCTGTGGCGCAACTTGGCGACCATGGTCACGCCGCCCTATATTTTAGAGCGTCTCATCGAACGGCGTATGGAAGATTGGGCGCAGCTTTACGAACAAGCGCTGATTATCATTGCCGATTTTTTAATCAACATGGCGGCATGTGTACGTGAAATACAAGAGGAGGATGACCCCCTACCGGTATTGACCGAAATGCAAGAAGCGGTGCGCCAAAGCGAGCGCATGATGCAAAGCGACTTGTTAAATTTATATAAATTTTATGACAACACGGCGGTGGCAACGCCGCTCAAGCTTAGTGAATATCAGCAAGACCCGTTTGACCCGGAGCTGTTAAAAAGCTATGGGCTACGTACCACCTCGGGTGCCGCGGCAGGGGCGTTATTGGGACTGGGCATAGATGCGGCCGCTCTTGGTACCACATTGGGATTGGGGGCGGCGCTAGGAGGGCTAGCCGGTGGCTTGCTGTCTAACACCAGCAGCATTGCCGATAAACTAACCGGCGTAAAGCGTTTGTATATCGACCCTGCCACCTTGACCTTGTTGGCCACTCGCTCGCTGGACTTGTTGGCATCATTGCGCCACCGCGGTCATGCCGCCACGCCAGATAGCCCTGTGCTGGAGCTACAAGCGCACAGCACCCCACCTTGGGCGCCCAATAAACTGCCCAGCGAGCTTAAAAAGGCACGCAGCAAACCCAATTGGAGTGGGTTAAACGGTGGTAAGACTCAACCAACTGCCGAGCTGCGGGCCGATGCGGCGTGGGCGCTATCAGAAAAGCTCAAACGCTAAAACGCTGCTTATGCCATCTAACCTAGAGACCAACAACCTAAATGTTAGGCTGGCTAAACAAGCAGCATCCGCTTATCTGTTGTCCTGCTTTTTGCCATGTGCCTTTCAATTGACGAGGTAATCGCCCTGGCTAAGGTATCAAACCGCTGCCTATCTCTTTAATGGTTTTTAGTATGATTTTGCCACGCTCCGACCCTGAACCGTTTTCATACCGTTGCATCAAGTCCTGACTATAACTGTTAAAATCGATGGTATTATCTGCATTGGGCATGCTAGCGTCTTGCGGCAATGTGGCAAACATAGGAGTAAGCGGGGATACCGCCGAGTAGCGAGTGAGCGCCTCATACGTTAAGTGACCCAAAGTGTCATTTTTGGTAGCGCCACCTGTATCATTTATTGGGTTTTGATACTGACGCAGATGCCACTGGATATTTTGGCGGTTGTCCAAGCCATAGACATCACGTAGAGTCCATGGGCGATTATCAGCGGCATCCTTGACATAAATTGCATAGTCTATATTAGGATTTTTAGCGGCTTCGGGCGGCGTTTTGGCTTTGGCAACCGCGGTTGTTGCCATGTCGCTTGCACCATTGATAACGGGCACTGGGACCTTGTTTGCCAGGGTATCAATGCTATCATCCGCCTCACTGTCTACTTTAATAAGCGCTAATAATTTTTAACCAGCAACAGGCTGTTTAGGGGGGGTGACTTTGGCGCGTCGTTTTTAGTGGCTTTATTACTATCGACATCGCTAGCAACATGATGTTTGCTGGTCGTGGTCGTGGTCGTGGTCGTCGTCGTCGTCGTGGCATCCGTATTCACCACCATCACATTAGCATTAACCGGCACATCTGCACCCAAATCAGCGCTTGTTTCAACATCTGGATTCACATCGTTAATCTCAATGTTAGCGTCAGCGTCAGCCTTATCATCGGCATTGGCTTCTGCCACCTTCAGCTCAGGGTATTTATCGGTAAGCGTTTGATACAGTGTCTGCCGATAAGTCTGCAGGTCTTTCGCAATGCTTTGCTGATCCATACGCCTCTCAATTATTTTTGGCGCTACAAGATAGGGTACATGCGAACTATGCGGCTTGGCGTCAGTATTGAGCAGGGTAGCGGCTGATATAAAACCATATTCGCTAGTGGCAGAGTTGGCACGCACCCTTTCAATGGCCAAAAAGTGACTCTGGATAACCTCACGCCCAAACCCTACAGGCAAACTACCATCATTTACATCCAGCTTTATCCATTTATTGTGCATTTGGGTGCCAAGCTTGTCATCCAAATAATAAGACAGCATAGGCGCTAAGGTGTCTGCCCACATATAAATAGCACCTTCTTTGGCATCGACATAAATATAATGCTGGGCTACGACTTGAAGGTTGCGGATGTTATATTGTAAATTTGGCGACATGCTTAACTGCCCTGATAAGGGTCGGTATATCCCTTGCGAGGTGACGGTTAATGGCGCAAGCAAATAATCATTGAGCAGTGTTGCCCGCCGTTTATCTAGACGGGTATGCGAGCTGTCATAGTGCGGCAAAAATTCTGCCTGACTCTTGTCTGCTTCGCCAGCTTTACTCTCGGCTATCATTGCGGCGAGCTTAGCGTCGTCTTGAGCTTGAGCTTGAGCTTCGGCGTCGTTTGCTGCCTGCGTTGCTTGCTGTATATGGCTATCAGAGGCATTGGCCTTTTCAACATGACTATCAGAGGCTTTGGCCTTTTCAACATAGTAAGGTTCATGTCCATCGGCACTGGCCTCAATGCCCTCAATGCCCTCACTGGCACCCTCATCCTCTACGGCCATCAACTCATCCTCTAAATTTACATAATCCGCTAAGTTAAAGCTTGCACCATCTTTATATTGAGCCATCTCCCAGTCATCATATAAGGTTTGACACTTAAGAAAAGCGGCTTTAAGCGCTTGGCGTTGCACCGAAAAGGCGTCGTCGTCAATCTCTTTATTGGTAGCCTCGGCTTGTACGAGCATGTCGACATAGGCGATATCATGCGTATGGCGACAATGGTCATACGCATTGTCACTCATTGCCAGTTGCTGCGGCGTGGCTGCGGCAAGCTCGCGGCGATAAGTCTCATTTGAGGCCAGTGCATTGGTGTGATAGGCATAATTACTATAGCGTTGGCGCTTGAGGGCATTTGCCAAGGCGGTTTTGGCAAGGGTTGGGGTTTGTTGCTGCACAAGTGACGTAGTAGGTTCACCCGCTTGCGTCCCTAAGGTTGAAGATAACGGCGACTGGCAGGCCGTCATCATCAGCGCCATGAGTGCAATAACACTCAGGTTGAAACGCCGCATTGAAGCTGCTCTAGCATGAACATAGGGTTTATTGGTTAGGGCATCAATTTTGGCAACGTTGGTAAGACTCCCTTTATCACAGGCTTTATTACTGCTTGGTGTCAGGCTCATGGTTTATCCTTGAACATACTAAAAAATACGTCACTTTATAAAGAGGCATTAAAAGGCAGTTGTAAAAATACAGAAGCAAACCGATTACTTCTGCTTACGCTGGCATCTAATAGCTTTGTTTTTTTAACTTATTCGTTTCTTCTAGATGTTTTTTCATAGCATCGCTTTCCATACGGTCAGCTCTGCCTGTATCATCTATATCATTCACATTACCAAAATCGATAATCCGAACATTAGGCTCATAAGCCTCATCGTCGCTTGGGTCAGGGTCACTAGGATCAATGTCATTAGGATCAATGTCACTAGGATCAATGTCAGCAGCCTCTTCGGGATGCTCAGAGTCAAAGTCACCATCAGCATCATAATAGGCATCACGTGCCATTTGGGCCAACTCTAAGTGCTTATTTCGTTGGTTCATTTTTTCTAGCCAGTCGTTGCCTTTTAGATGAGTTGGCTCATTGTGTGTAAAAGGAACGCCATAAGATTCAACAAACAATTGATGTAAGGGGTGTGCATCAAAGCTACGCTTGTCAAAACGGGTTTGGCTTAGGATAGTTGAGGTGGCGCCCACTAAACCACTGCCGATAGAGCGGCGAGTTTGCTTGGCAAGTAGCTGATGATGACGGTCTAGATAATAATAATTGACCTTATTAAACGATATGGGCGCCACCGCTTCAATCAGCTGGAATAGAGCGCCCACATCGTCCGTTTGATACTTGCCGTTCAACTCTTGCCACTGCGTGAGCACGGCATGCGCTTTATCGACATCACTAAAGTCTTCAGGGTGCTCGGTGACATGATTCTCTAGCGTATCGGCCATACGCTTAACCATCACACCCAGTAATTTTCCAGTTTGTTGGCTATCTAGATGTACCTTAATGACTAAGCTTGCGCCCACCTCTTGCGCATAAGCGTCATTATCGGCAGGCAGGGCCGTAAAATAACCCGAATCCAACTCGCTTAAACTGTAACCAATGGCATCTATAAAGGCATCATAAACCACATGCGCTGGGAGTTTGGTCGCAATCTCCTCAGGTAGGTTAAAGTCGACTGTGCTGGCGCTCATTTCCTCTAGTGTTGGCGCATTTTCAGGAGTGGCAATGGCCAAAATTGGCAAAAAGGCGCTGGGGTCTATCGTCATTTTCGCGTGCTTAAAGTCCAAAGCGATGGGCAGTTGGATTGCGTACAAAGCACTTGGCGAGGCAAAATGATAGCTATAAATATCGTTGATTTGCTTATTGGTCGCATTAAACTCACTGATTCGAGTCAGGGTCTGGTATTGGTTGCGATAAAAATTATTGGCCTCTAGCTGCTGTGGTGACACCTTGATTAACCCAAGCAGCATATCTATAGATTCGTCACTGGTATCAGTCTGCGTCGTATCATCTGTATTGTCATTTGTCTCATTATCCTGCGTCTCATCTTGCACAGCAGCTTCTGCTGAATATAACGCCTTATTTTGAGCGGCTTTCACCTCTTTGTCAGCCTGCGCTTCTTCAAGACAAGCGACATTGTCAGCATACACTTTGGCATAAGTATCAGGGCTATTGCGAAAGGTAATCCCTTGAGCGGCTAGACTATTTTGTTTGGCTAGCATGGCATTGGTGCATTGGTAGGTGCTTTTTTTAAAATCCAAAATGTATTGTGGCCAGCCGGCATTGATATATGTTACAGGCTCAAGGTCATGCAGCGCATATAAACTATCGTTGCAATCATCATAACTCTCAAAAATGCTATCGTATTGGTCGTAATCAATGGTGCGCGGCTGGCGCGCCGGGTTTAATAAATCGGCTATTTAGCTGTCATAGCGGCTGACGCACTGTTTGGCTCGGCTAAAATATGCTTGCTGATAGCCTACCGTCTGCTTAATCTTGTTCGCATAATCCTTATCAACCGAAGCTTTGCAGCCTGCATAGGTTGTCATTAGCGTCTGTATTTCAGCAGAGTTTGCCTGAATGCTTGGGTCTTTTTCTACACTTTGGTCTAATGCGTAAGACAATTGATTGACACAGGTATCCATATCATCAGCATAGGCCAATAGCGTCGCGGTTGTCTCATAATAATCGCTTGAAAAAGCCGTATTCCTATCTATTGTTATTGCCATAGCGGTGCTTGACGGTGTTGCCGATATGGTATTGTGATGTCCAGCATTGTTATCATCGCTCATAGCCGCCTCATCAATATAATTGACATATGGGGCCTCTGGTGCTTCTAAATAGTCGTCTTCGGTGCGATAGGCCTCGCCATAGAAAACATCGCTATCGTCGCCATAGTCATCATAATCTTCATAGGTGCTATCATCATCACCCCTAGCAGACCTTTTAGTGACATAGTCCTGACCCATTTAAATCAAGGTCACATAAACACTATCGGCCAGCGTATCCACACTGCCCTCTTGAACAAAGGGTCTGTCATGGATGCGGGTTTCGCTAACAGCGACATGATCAGTGCTTAAATGCTGCTTAATAGCCTGTAGCAACACGCTGCGCGCCTCATTGTCGCCCCTCACGCCCTGTAAATTGGCAAATTGGTGTTGATAGGCACTCTGGTTGGCAGCGAGTTGCTCGCGATACCATGCACTTGTCAATACAGAAGGTTTATCCAAATTAGTCACGCCAGCGCCGCCGTTGGTATTGATTGGCGTTTGCAGCGTTTGACAACCTATAAGCGGTACGCTACAAATAGCGCCAAATAACCAGCCATAAGCCTGCTTGCCGACGAGCAAGTTATGTTTTACCCTATTTTTTTTCATAATCCTATTCTCATACTTGGTCGCAAGCGTAACGCTGCTTTAAAGACTAAAATTTAGACAAACTGCTATCAGGTGCTGATATAATGACTTAATATGCTAAGGCATAGTGCTTGAAAATTTTGCTGATAAACTATATCCTGTTCACCCTTTATTCATGCTGAATAATTGTCCACACTTACAATTGTGTTATATTAACACACTTAATACCAACATTTTAATACATTGATTTTGAAGTCTGTTCCACCTGACATATTTTTTCAACCCACTGTTATAAAAGGATTTTATAATGACTTACTATTTTGGATTTAAGCCCACGCAAAAACTTACCGATATGATTAATGAGGCGCAAAGTTTGGTTGCCTCAGGTCGCGATGAGCCCTACTATCCGTTACGCAATGACATCTCCCAGCAAATCGGGCGTGAGCTGATCGACAATTTGTTGCTCAATTTGGTCAGTGTGATACCTGATGAGGAGCGTCAAGCCAAGCTCACAAAAATTGTAGGGTCTATTGAAAGTGCCACGGAGACGATGCTGGGCATTTTGCTAGGCAAGGATAGCAATAAGGAAGTGCTGCCTAATATTCGCTACCTAGAAGATGAAACCACCTTTGCTGACAATGATGGGGTGGAACGGGTTGGCTTTAAGCTTGACAGCGATAAGGCCAAGGCGATTTTTGCTGGATTTGATAGCGTAACCCAAGACGCAGTGGATAAAGATAAATTGCAAGAGGGTCTTATTGTCATGAATCATGCGGTGATTGATCATTTTATTAGCCGTTTTTCAGAAACCTTGCCGCTAGGCTTGATAAAGCGTAAATCGGTGCCTGTTGCCAAAGCGGGCATTAATAAATTTGTGCAGATGGCGATTCATAAAATTTTTCCGCAATTGCCCGATGAGTCACTGCGTCAGGTGGTGGACTTTTATCGCCCGTTTATCGTTGAAAAAGATTAGGCAGCATTGCAATCGTTAGCAGTCCTTCAGCCCCTGTCACCCGTCAACCGGTTATTTCGAGCCATTATGAGTCAACTTAGCAATCAAGAAATCGAACAGACCTTGCGTGACTCCGAATGCTTAATTAGCAGCAGCGAAGTTGCCGCTGCTTATGGGCGCTTGGCCGCCATTTTGAACCAGCATTACGCCGGCACCAACCCTATTGTTATGGTGGTAATGAATGGCGGCTTGATACCGGCTGGGCAATTGCTTACTCAGCTCACCTTTTATCACCGTATGCATTATATCCATGCCACCCGCTATCGACACAATGCTGGCACCAATGAGCTGGTTTGGAACTATAAACCTGACCTAGATATCAGCGGCGAGCGTATCTTGTTGATTGATGATATTTTTGATGAGGGCATTACGCTTAAAACCATTGTTGCCGAGTTAAGGAAGGAAAACCCGGCCTCTATTGAGTGCTGCGTCTTGCTCAACAAACAGCATGATCGTAAGGTGGCGGGGTTTGATGTCGATTTTGTGGGGCTCAATGTGGCCGATAGATATGTATATGGCTGCGGCATGGATTTTCATGGTTATTTACGTCATCTACCCGGTATTTATGCGATTAAAGACTAGGACGGAGCGGTTATTTAAGCGCGTCCCTACTGGCAACTTTAGTCACTGCTGGCCTGACAAGGGTTACAGTTTAACCTCGCTCCTGTCGTGAGTGAGTATAGTCCTTATTCATTCGTATTGAATGGTCGTAAAGCGCCAGCTATACTATTCACTTAGCTAGTAAAGTAGCTAGTCATATAGATAGGATATTTCCATGGCGTACTATTTTGGCTTTCTACCCTCGCCACAACTGTTAAAAATGCTTGATGATATTGATGAGATAACGGCGCCGAATAGCAAGGTGCCCTATTACAAACATCGTGATTTGGTGGCGCATAAAATTGCGCATGAAATGATTGACAAGATGTTGATAGACTTATTGACAGTCATTGCAAACCCCGAACGTAAAGCCTCGATGACAAAGGTCATCAGTACCGTGGAGAGCTCAACGGATACCCTATTAAATTTATTATTGACCAAAGACGACAACAAACAGGTGATACCGACCATTAACTTTTTGTTTGACCAGACGCTTTTTAGCGATAATGAGGGGCAACAACGACTGGGGTTTAAATTAGACAACCAGTCTGCCAAGCGTATACTCAGTGGGTTTAATGCGGTATCGGCCGATACCGCTGATATATCAGAGTTTAAAGCCGCCATTGAAATCATGAATCAGGAGGTGATGACTCATTTTGTGACAAATTTTGCCAATACGTTGCCACTAGGCATGATTAAAAGAAATTCAGTACCGATTGTAAAGGCGAGTATTAATAAAGGTCTAGACATAGCCATCAATCGTCTACTACCAAAATTAGACCCTGCTGGTATTCAGCGTTTGGCAGATTTTTTTCGCCCTTTTATCGTTGCAAAGTCGGATTAATCAGCCGATGTTGTTCAAAAGCGTCTTATTATGAACATTATCAAAGTCCTATAAAGAGTTAAACTGCAGCCCAAGCCCCGTCTGCCTTAACGTTGGCGTGGTAATGGCTGTCTGTAGTGCCCACTTAGTGCTATAAATCGTCACCTTCGTTTTGGCACGGGTAACCGCAGTATAAATCAGCTCTTTGCTCAATAGTCTTGCGTTTGTATGATCAAAAGTAATCACCACATGATTAAATTCTGAGCCTTGCGATTTGTGAATGGTCATCGCATAGGCGGTGGCAATTAAATCATCGTTGAGCAAATTGACCGCGATGCCCTGCGTTTTGGTCTCAAAAAACACCTCAAGCCCTCTATCTGTCTCCAAGCAAATGCCAATATCGCCATTAAACAAGCCTAGCTCATAGTTATTTTGAAGAACCATCACGGGGCGGCCATAAAACCAAGGGCTTTTACCAATTGGTAGCTTAAGCTCACTTTTGTGCCAATTGGATATATAGTCGTTTAGGTGGTGGTCGCCCCAATCGCCGTGATGGCCTGCGGTGAGTATGCGAAACTGGTTAAAGGTTTCCAGTAATTCGTTGATAGTTATTGGTATATCTATATCTATATCTACATTGGTGTCATAGGTTGTATTCTGACGGTTATCCAGCTTAGATTTAGTTATTGTGTTTTTTTGGATGACTTGTATTTGATTGAGATAGTTTTGGTAATTGTCGCAAAGCTTATTGATAATTTTTTTATTGCTTAGGCTATTTTCTGTTGGTGACTTAACACCTTTATCGCTTTGGTGCACTGATATAAGATCGTTTGTGTTGGCGGTCACCGAATGAAATGCAAGGTCAACATCTTCACGCAATAACCGCCATATTGCCGCCATATCAACGTCAGTCTGGTTTATGAAGCTTGCTAGCTGACCAATCCCTGAATCTGCACCAAAACGACGGCTTTCGCTTAAGGTGACATGAATAGGTTGCAAGCTGGGTATATGACACAAATCGGCTAACACCGCTCCAGCATCGACGGCGGCCAGTTGATTGGCATCGCCCAGTAAGATTAGCCTTGCACCTTGTTTAATCGCACTGACCAGATGATTGGCCAACTCGACCCCAAGCATAGAGGCTTCATCAACTATGATGATATCCTCGCCCAACGGGTTGCCTGCATGATAACGAGGGCGACCGTTCTGCCCTATCCCTAGCAAACGATGAATGGTTTTGGCATCTTGCAATTGCATGTCGACCTTGGCGGCATCTAGGGCATCTTGTAGCGATTCTTGCATGCGCTGCGCTGCTTTTCCGGTTGGGGCTGCTAAGGCTAGGCTTGCGCCATCGCTACTGAATTTGACGGGTGTATCGGCTGCTCCCGTTTCAGCGTGTTGCGCTTGTTGCAAGGCAATAACCAATTGCGCCACGGTATAGGTTTTGCCAGTGCCAGGCCCGCCCGTGATGATGCTAAAAGCGTTATGATTGGCAACGTGAATGGCGGCCACTTGCTGCTTATTGAGGCTGGCAGGTATATGAATGGGCAAGGGTTGAATCTTGGCTTGCAGAATTTGGTGTACGGTTTTGGTAAGGTTATATTCGGCTTGCCATGGGCGGTGTAACCAAAAGGTGATGCTGTGATGTTGCTGATGGTTTGATGCTGTGTTGGTTGATATGGTGTAGATGATGGGGTTATTGTTGGACGATGTTTGTGGTTTAGTATTGCTTAGGCTATTTTTACTATCAAACTGACTAAATAAGCCATTGCTGTTGATAAGGGCAATAAACCTATCAAAGCTTGTAGTATTTGGATTGATGCTACTTAAGTTACCGCTATTTGAGTTTTGGTCAGGCTCTGCTCCGTCTGAACGATTGATACTTTGTAGAAGTGCATACAACTGGCGCACCACCTCTAATCGCTTAATCAACATAGTGTTGTTATGACTCGTTACCGTCATTGGCGCCCATAGCTGCGAGCCATGTATAAATAGTTGATTTAACTGATTAAATATTGCATCACTACTGCTATCTATCACGTTTTCTGACACAGAGTCATCTATCATAGCAAACAGTGGCGTGGCTACACTGTCGATAAGCGGTCGTTGCCAGTCCATAAGCCTGCCCTGCTGCCCATCGACTGTTCCGGTGATGATGCGCGCTGTATCAGGCAAGGGCGATTTTGCAAGCTCACCCGCTGGTTGATTTGAGCTGGTTAGGGTTAATACGGTATGCCCTTCTTCTAGCTGGGTGGCTAAGGCGATAAAGACGATTTTAAATAGCCAGTCGTCTTGATTGGGGGGCAATAATACGCTGGCTTGCTGTGCATATTGAGCGGTGTTGGCCAAGTTTTGGCGATTGTGCTGCCATTGATTGTGACTATAGGCCAATTTGGTTTGTTGTCGACGTTGCAGGATATAGTCGCTTAGGGTGCTTGCCCAAGAGTCTTGGATGGTTGGGGCAGTTTTGCGCATAAGGGTCTCTGGATTGGCTTAAATTATCAAGGTTTAAACGATGGCTTGGCTAATTTTAATTAAACGCTGAGGTTTGTTTGGGTCGCTAAAGTTGCCTTAGGGTACGCTTATGCCAGCCAAGATAGTAGCGTAAAGCGAGATAAGCTTCTATAGACGTACATCCTGTACATATATTTGTTGATATTTGAGAATTGATTTGTCTGCGGTTAACAAAGTCATGTTTTCATGCTTGGCTTGCACCATTAATAGTCTATCAAAAGGGTCGCCATGGATTTGGGGTAAATCCCCAATGGCGCAAACGTGATTAATGGTAATGGGCAACTCGATAAAGCCAAGTTTTAATAACTCGCCCGCAATTTGCTTAGGGTCATAATCAAAAATGAGCTTATCCAAGCTATGCTTAATAGACAACTCCCAAATACTTGCCACGCTAAAACACAAGTCTACTGTTTCATCATTGAAAATCGTTACTGTTGTAGCCGATAACCGGTTGGTGTTCTCCGTTAAAAACCAAATAAGCACATGCGTATCTAACAGATACGTCACACTGCCTCCTTTATTTTTTAACAGTTAAGTCGTTGGTAGAGCCATTAAATAAGACCTGAATCTCATCAGCAAAAGCCACATCAAAATCGTCTGGCACTTGTATAACCCCCTTTAGGGTACCCATTTTACGAGTTTGTTGGGTTGAGTCTAGGGGAACAAGTTTAACCTGTGGCACTCCTGATTTTGCGATAATAACCGGTTGCCCAAGTTGCTTAACTTCCTCAACAATACGGGATAAGTTAGTTTTTGCCTCATGAATATTGATTGATTTAATAGTTGCTGGTTTAGTATCGTTCATTGGACACCCCTAAAACTCAAATCATTGATATAAATGGTGATAGCAGCTTGCTAATTCGGTTAGTCTACTCACTTAGTTTAGGTTAATCGAACAGCAAAGTACATTGGCTTTTTATGGTTAATCTTATTACGAAAAGCGCAACTGGCTACTATGTACCTGCTTAATCATCCGGTTTACCAAACAGCGCATCTAAGGCTTTAACAAAGTCAATGGGAATATCCCAGGTGACTAGCCCATAAGTATGCTTGTAAGAACTTTGATAAGTGCCGCGTAAAAAGATATATTCTACAGCCCCTAGGTACTTGGCTTCGTTGCCAAGGTAGTCTGGGATACGCATGGATAAAAAACGGTGCAACGCCACTTGATAGATAGCGGCTTGCAGCCAGTACCCTGCTTTGTTCATGGCGGTATTGAGTGTGGTTTGGTCATAGCTGCTTAGGCTATTTCCTAAGTGGTTGCTTTTATAATCGACCACGAAGTATTTATCATCGTATTCATATACGAGGTCAATTTCACCGCGTAGATAGCGGTAAAGGTGGGCGCTGTCTTGGGCTTTTAGAGTGATATGTTTGCCGAGGTCATCGGGTAGATAGGTTTTAAAGACGTCGTTAATGTCTTGCGGTTTAAAGCGTTCGGACAACCCCATGTTAAAGCCCAATTCAGCAAAGCGTTTATTTGAGGCAATGCCTTTAAGGCGTTGACCTGATGCCAATAACGGCGTACTTAATACCTCATCTATCCAGTTTTTTAGCGCCTGATGTTTTGAGTCATCAATACTTGCCCCGTTTGCCTCGTCGTTGCCGCTATTTTGACGATTGTTGGCATCACTTACTGGCTTATCACCAGTTAACAGACGGGCTTGCTGGTGTTTACTTGCGTACATCAGTGGCAATTGATAGCTGCTAATCGCTCTGTCGATAACCGCTGACCATTGGGGGCTATTGACACCGTCGTCAAAGTCTATTTTCTCAAAAACCTCATGCAAAAATGTGCCGGCATTGGCGCCACGTACAAAACTAAAACGGATATCGGTGTCGGGTTTTACAGCAACAATACCAAAACTGCTTTGGGGCTCACCATTTTCATTGGCATCAGATACCGTGGTTGTCAATACTATGGGCAAAGTATCTGCATCAATAGCAATGTCATCATCTACCCGCTCATCAATCACTGCAATGGCTTGCGCTGATTCGTCAAGTTGCCGAGCCAGTGCGGTAAAACTGGTTTTTGACCATCCCATAAAATAGGTGGTGGGAATAATATCGGATAATGGCGGATAGTGAATGTCGATAGTCTGCGCATTTACCTGAGTAGCATGAGCTGGGTTGGCTTGTAGCCATTGTTTGTGGGTGTCATAGAACTCGCCGATTTTGCTACCCGATAACCAGCCTATCCTAGGTTTGAGCCTATCCGGTAATTCAAACTTTGCTTCCGTCGCATCTAACCAGTTAAACACGGGTTTAAGTTTAAAATCTATACTATTATAAGGATCACTTAAGATAAGATATAATTGCTCACTGGCTCGCGTAAAAGCGACATAGGCCAAACGTTTTAATTCGCCAAAGTCTTCTTGGGTAACTTGATTGGTATAATAGTCGGCATCGTCTGGGATGCCTTTGACAGGCGACAAACGACGCTGAGCTTGGTTGTCATTATTGCTATGATTGCTATGATTGCTATGATTGCTATTATTACTATTACTATTACTATTACTATTACTATTACTATTACTATTACTATTACTATTACTATTACTGCTACTGCCATGAATTGGGTGCTTGACGGATTGATATAAATACATACCAAATTTTTCACCCTTTCCGGCTACTCTACTGGCATCATCCATCCCCAGCACATACACGATGGGGAACTCAAGCCCCTTTGCTTTGTGAATGGTCATTAATTGCACCCCTGACTCGGTCGGCAAAGGATGCTGCTTTGCCCAATCGCTAGTCGAGGCGGTATCCATATTATGGCGAAACCATGCCAGTAGTTCATGCTCGCCCATACCCGAGCTATATTGGGCTAAGATATCCATAATTTGACGCAAGTCCATGATATAACGCTCGCCCTCTGGCAAACTTGCTAAGGCTTGCCAAACGCCTTGTGGTTGAATATTGGTTGTGGCGAATAAATAGTTTAGTGCCGATAAAATTCCCCAATTTTGCCATTTTAACGCACCCTTTTTTAGCGTGGTGATAAAGTCTTGATAGCTGTTTATTGGCTGATTGGTTTTTATCGGATTGGGCGATGGGTCTTTTGGCTGATTTAGAAACTGAGTTTGGGCTTGGTTGTGAATTGTAATGGATTTGTTGGTTTTGTTGCTATTATTGCTATTGTTGCTTGCAGCGTCCGCCACCCCGGTGTCATGGCTTAGCATCATGGCTTTAACTTCTGCCAACGTTAACCCGTATAACTGGCTGGTTAATACCCGATTAATCATATCACGGCGATACGGATGCAGCATGGCCGCCATTAGTGCTGCAATATCCGCCGCTATCACTGTGGCAAAAATACTGATCACGCTGGTGGCCAGCGTCGGCACGTTAAGCTTAATGAGCATATCTTCAACTTGTTTAAGTTGCCTGCCTGTTCTGCCTAGCACGCCGATATCACTGGGTTGTATTGGCTGACCATTAAAGGTTTGCCCACTTTTTAGTAAGGCAGCAATATGCAGCGCAGTGGTCTCAAATTCATCATATTTAGCCTCTTTATCGTAGGGCAAATGAATCAGGCTAACGGGAGCATCTGGCAATAACGGGTTTATCGTATCGGATGATGTGGCAACAGCATCGTTAGCCACAGTCTTGCCCTTGGTGTCAGCGTCTAGACCCGTACCACTTAACCAAGACAACTTGGCACTTTCTTTAACGGCGCTGATATGTTGATAGTGGATGTTGTCGCCAAGCTCGGACAACGCCTCGTTTGATGCTGACGCATCAGGCGTGCCAAACCAGTGATTGAGCGCATCGATTAAACGGGCATTAGAGCGGCGATTCTCATTTAAACTCATTATCGCTTTGCTATTGAAACGCTGCTTCATATGATTATAATTGGCAACATCACCGCCACGAAAACCATAAATCGCCTGCTTTGGGTCACCGACAAGTAGTAAAAATCCTTTGTCCTCATTGATGTTACTGGTAGAAGGATTTTGCAAGCGATTTTTTGATAAATAAATTTGCTCAATCATCAAAGCTTGCTCGCCATTGATGTCTTGCGACTCGTCAATCAGTGCGACAGGATAGTGATGACGGATATAGCGTGCCAGCTTATCGCCTTGATGACCGGTTAAGGCTTGGTTTAGGCGCACCATTTGCAAGGTAAAGGTGGTTTCACCGCGCTCTTCTAAAATAAGCGGCAATTTCTGACGTACGGTTTGGGCAATATGTCGGTTAAGCTGCGCTAGAATGGCATCGATGTAAGTATCCAATGCGTCTAACAAATCATAAATCGCTATTAATGTTTTGATTGTTGCTAACCCAAAAAAGGTCTGATGTTGTTGCTCATGTTTGGTTTTAAAACCCGTTATTGCCCCTTTTTCATTTGGAAATTGCGCAGCTTTTAACGCCTTGAGAAACTTTATAGCCCCTGCACTTAAATTCTCTTTAAAACTCGTGTTAAATTGACTGATTTTTTCCTGAATTTCAATCACGCTGGCAAACTCTTTATTGAGTATCCCCGCTTTAGTAAACCCTTCTGACAGTCTCAAGTCTTCATTTAGATAAGGTTCAATATCAGCGACGTCTAATTCAGAAAATTGGATAAGTAATGCTTCAAGCGCTGCAAAATCAAACGCTGGTGGCGTGTCTAGCGTATCAATGGGCGCAGAAATAAAATCCAGCGATTTATCCACCGACGCTTGATGGTCTTTAACGGCAGTCAGTTTGCCCTGTTGCTCTAATAAATCGTAAATTTTGGGCTGCTGATGATACAGTCGGCTTTGAAACTGGCGCAATTCGTCATGGACAATACTTTGGGTGACCAGCTTAATATCCGCATCTTCGATAATCGCCATGCGTTGCTGATGGCCGGTTTCACTGCTGTATTCGGCCAGCCATTTTTGCGCCAAACTATCTAGAGTGCCAATAAACAGTCTATCAAGGGTGGTCAAAACCAAAGCAGTACGGCGAATGGCCTCGGCTAACGGGTAGCTATGAATACGGTCGAGTAAATAGGTCATCAGATGCAAGTTGATAGGGTCTTGCACCATCTCATCATAGCGGACCAATTTAGCTTGGTCTATCAGCCATGTTTCTCGGTCTTTACGCAGGATATCTAAGTCTGCACGAGATAGCTTATTATCTACGCCGCTGTTAAGCGCTGTATCGTCATTCTCAAATTGGTTGTTGTTTTCCTTATCACTACTTTGGCTATAACTAGCAGAGTCTTTAACCGCTTTATTAGCCGATGTCTTCTCATCCGGGATAACCCGCAGTGCATCAATGTATAGCCTACCTTGAATCGCAGGGTCGCCTTGTAACTTATCGAGCCATTGCAGCAGTTGATAAAAATTAACCAAGCGCTCGTGCACCCGCTGCCGCATTTCTGCCGCTGCTGCACGGGTAAAGGTGGTGGCGATGATTTGCTCGGGGGCACGTTTGGCTTCTATCAGCAAACGCAGCATGATACCTGTTAGCGTCCACGTTTTGCCCGTGCCCGCTGACGCTTCGATAAGATACTGCCCAGTTAACTGCACCTTGAGTGCTGGGTGCAATGGTGCGGTGGGAGAAACAGTTTGGGTCATATTAACGGCACTTTTTAAATTTTTACTGAAGATGTTGGCTAAAGATGATGACTATCCCTCTAATGGAATCAACGCCTGTAACATCGGCTGATATAACGGCGCGGCCAACGTGGTGAGCGAGGCGGTTAAGGCAGCAAAAGCCTGATTGCTTTGCCTGCCCTGAAGCACATATTGCCAAATAGGGTGCAAGATACAGGTGTCAAAAATAACGTCAGAGCCATATGAGGGGTGAAACCAATTGCTAAAGTCTGAGCGTTTGGGTCGATAATCGCCGCCCTCTTTTTCCAGTTTATCAAGATAGCTTAACGCATACTTGGGTAATAAGGTCATCGCTACTTGTCCTGATAGCTTGGCAAATATCACCCATTTAATAAGCTCGGTGACAGCGGTTTCATATTGAATTGGGTTTAGCTGAAAGGTGGTGGTATTTTTAAACTCATCGACATCAGAACTGGTTTTGTTAAAATGCCAAATACTAACCCCATCATTTAGGCCGACTTGCTTAGCGGTAGTCTGACGCGCAACTTGCCAATACAAATGTGACAACCAAAACTTTAATAAATGTTCGGGGCGAGCTGAATTGGGCAATATTTTGAGCCACTGTTTTGGGTTATGCTGAGGATAGTCATCTGCTGTCAGATTATCCGTCATTAGGCTATTTGATGTGAGCTGAGTCTTTAGCTTAGCAAATTGGGGTACGACCCCTTTGAGTTTGATAGTGTTGGGTAGCATTTGTAATAGTGGCGTTGCTGGTTCTTTAGCGTGGTTATTATCGATTAGCGGCGTAGGGTCAATCTTTAAACTGGTGATATCGATTTGGATAGCACGCTCTGTGGTTGGGGTAATTAAGCTTAGCGTTGATGCGTCTGATTTGCTTAGGCTATTTTCAGCCACATCTGTATCAAATTCACCGCTAGCCGCAATCGCTATGCCGCACCCTGCCAATTGCTCGGCAAATTGCGCACATTGCTGTTGCAATTTTTGCTGCTGGTTGCTTAAGGTGGTTTTTCTGGCGATACCGGCTGGCATAACCTGTTGATAGACAATTTTTTGATAACCAGATTTTTTATCGGCCACATCTTTAGCGTTAACCGCAGCTATACTTTGCATGGATAACTCGCCAATAAGATACTCGTGGATTTGATAAGCGGTCAAACCATCCAGTGCGAGCGGTTCTTGTTGGGCCATTTCTGCCTCACCCTGCACCACATGCACCATCTGCTCACGCAAAAAGGCTTTGGCAGGATGGCGTACTTGATACAACAATGCCCCTTCAATATCAATTTCATGCACATCAAACAGGGTGCTCGCCAGCATTGATAAAGTATCTGACGGCTGCGGATGTGTTGCCGTATCCAAACTCAATAAAGCAGCTAAGCTTTGGGTAGTTTGGGTATCTAATACGCCCAATTGTCCTAAATAATTTGATTGCCCTACATGATTAGTTGGCTCTGGACAATTGGCTTGGGCTTGGGTTTGACCGCCACTGTACTGATTAGGTATCGCTCCTAACAAGGTAGCGATGGCTTGATACTGCTGTTTTGTGGGTAGCTTGACGACTTGTTTTTTAATAATCAGTTGGGTGTCGTCAAGTTGGGCAATGGACGTGCGTTGATTTAACGTCGCAAATACCGACTGCCAAAGCTTTGCTGGTGGAAACTGTTGTCGCTGCGAGTGTTTTACCCGCTGCATATAAAGGTCTAACTGGTCATTAATAACATCATAATGTCGTTGGGTTTTGTCTTTTTGAACACTGTCCTTTTGAATTCTGTCTTTTTGAGCACTGTCTCTTTCAACCTTGTCTGTCGTTAACAATGCTGCTGCAACACGGTTGTTATCCGCAGGCTCTGCAGCCGCAGCTTGATGCTTGTTGGTCACCTCGATTTCAAACAAACTGCGGTCAAACGGCAACGCTGGGTGCTGGGTGACCAACCACTCGTTTACCCGTTTAGGTAGCTGCTGGCGTAATATCTCGGCCTCTTTGTCGCTTTTGTCATTGTCGTCATTGTCGTCCTTGTTATCATTGTCATTATTGCCCTCCCAAGCAGCCAGTTGCCACTGCACCTCCCCTTGCAGAAATTGTAGTAACTCACTGACGGGATTGGCGGGCAAATGCTCGTGGGTATCTGTCAAACTTTGTCCGTTATAAAATATCCAGCCTGCACTACGCGCGCACAGTAGCGCATCCAAAAATGCCCCATTGTCATCGTCTTCACTGACCCTATCGCCACGCCGTGCCATGGCCGCTTTCATTAAATCGTAGCGATTGTCTCGGTCTCTATTTGGAAACTCAGACAAATTCATGTTGAGCATCACCACCAACTCAAAAGGCACATTGCGCAAGGCCCCAAAGCGGCCAAAGGTAATCACCCCCGTTGGCTCGGCACTCACCTGCTGGCTTTCCAGCTCCGCCTCGATACTGTCTAACATAAAGCTAAGTTTCAGCGGCAACCCCTCGACCCCTGCTAGCTTTTGCTCTAAATGTGTGTCAATACTCGGGGTTTTGTTTTGGTTGTTGTTTTGGCTATTGTTTTGGCTACTGTTGGCAGTGTTTGCAAGGTTTGTGGGCGAATGGGTCGTCTTTGAATCCCTTGAATTGGCATACTGTTTATAGTGGCGATTGGCCCGTAAGCTCGATTTAAAGCCGTTCATGGCATTATAAATCGCTCGCATACTGCGAGTTTGGTCGACATCACCAAAGTAGCGATGAATCACGTTGGTTTCAATTTGGGTCAGCCAATCCTCCGCTTTATGCGATTGTTGATAGGCAAAACGTTGGGCCGACAACCCCGTATAAATTTGACATAAGGCTTCAATAATAGGTGCATCACTTAGGCTAATTTGCGCTAAGGGCAGGGTCATTTCGGGCAAGGCACTATCTGACCACTCATCTGGGCTTAAGGGGTATAAACACTGGCTCACCTCAGCCTCTGGCATAATCAAACCCAAAGTTAGCCTGTCTAGTGCTTGGGCAAAGCTAAAGCGATAATCATAATCGTTGGCGTCCAAAGTTTGCTGCAAATGCACCTCATCAAAGCCACGGATAAACCCTGCCGCAACCAGCAAATCGCAGCCGCGGCTCATCTGCTCGTGGGTTAAGCCAAAACTGCCATATAAGGGCGCTAGCATGAGCCAATCCAGCACCGTTGCCGCCTCAAAACGGGCGCTATCGCTACCGAGTAGTTGATAAAAGCCAATTATCGCCTCCCAAAGTTGGCGAATGGACGCATCGACTACCCCCGTCACCTTGGCCGGTAAGGTTAATCCATCCTGCCCTTTGCCGCTCACAAAGATGGCGCTAATAAGTGCATGGTGGCGCTCTACATCGGGCAGCAATACAACGATGTCCGATATATGGCGTTTTTTTGCCCCCACCGCTATCGGCTCATTGAGCCAGCGCCCAATCATCATACGCAGCACTTCTAACTGGCGCTGCAAACTGTGGCATGAATGAATGCTTAGGCTATTATCATGGGTGGTTAATGCCCAAGCCCGCTGCTTCTCAAAACGTTTATTTGCAAGGACGCTATCGTCGTACCAAGCGGCATTATCAGCTGCAAAATCCTGCTCGTTTTGCTGGCCAATATCGGCAATCACTTTTAAGGCAGTCGCCTGCTGGGTGGCTTGTTCGTCCAGCATCAACACATCGTTTTGCAGACGTTGTAATAGTGATAGCGTATGAGGGTTTACTGGTGCGGTTTTAGGCGCAACATCATTATAGGCAATACCATAAGTTCCCTCATAAGCGCCATCAAACCTATCTTCCCATTCAACAATAGCGTCTTGATAATGCTCATTGCCCGATAAGTTGGCAAGCATCGCAAAGGTATCGCGCGACTGTTTGCCAAGCCGTGACAATAAACTGTGGCCATAATCCCGCAAAAACACACTTTCAGGGTTGATAATTTGTTGCCGCTGCAACCATGATTTATCGACGATATCCGCCCAAAACAATTTAGACGGATTGTAATGCAGCAAAGTGATATGCATGTACTGCGACAACTGCTGCAAAAAATCAAGCTCGGTTTGCGGCAATTGCTGAATGGTAAATATACGCAAAACTTTGGGTAACTGTTTGCGCTCATCTGCTTTATTGTCTTTTAACGCTTGCCAAAATACCGTCTCTAAAGCAACTCGATGTCGGTGCACCCCAGCAAATAAATGCGTCCACAAATAGTGCTGCGCCGCTTCTAACTCAATATAGTGCTCAATTAACCAAGGCGGCGTTTCTGTAGCATAGTTATCAAAGCGTTGCGACAGCGCATCTTTATCTTTGATAAAGGCTTTGACATCTAACACCTTACCCGCTGACCAAGTTTTCAACCAATCGTCTCGGTGGGTAAGATAGCGGTTAAACACCCGAGCAAAGTCATTGGCCAACTGCCATAGTCTGGCGTCAATTTGGGCTTTATTCACCAGCCCATCTTGATGGGTTGCTGGCATGGTTTGGGCATCCGCTGCCCGTTGCAAAGCAGTCGTTTGACTGGTATTGACAGTATTCAACGTGGCGATGGATTCACTAGTAACGTCTACCAAAGGGGCAATAATCGGATAAAGCGGATGCTTGCTATCCTGCATAATGTCTTGCTGATAGTAGGTTAAATAGCCAAACAAGCGCCACTGCATCACGGTGGAGGACAATACGGCAACCTCGGGCACATTAAGGGTGGCGGCGTTTGGGTTTTGCGATACTACATACTGATTATGGGTGCTTAACACCTCTTGCATCAGCGTCCATTGATACTGACCCCAAAATTTGGTCATCACTAAGGTGCTAATACCGGCACCGCTAGCGATGGTTTTATCGAGCCAATCGCCTAGTACCATAGACGGCACAATCACAATAAAAGGGTCAAAGATATCGTCCTGCTTATCTTTGTATTCATCTAGTAAATGCTGCACCAGATTTTCGGTACGGTGCGATTGGATAATTTTAAACATAGGGGATACTTGTGTTTTTTAATAAAGGTATGATATAGGGTATACTATTAACCCCCTAAACTATCGCTATAATTTAAGTTTGCCAAAACAGCGAGTGCTCAACAGCGTTAAAGCGGTAAATCTTGCCTACCTCATGTTATGCTGGCTTTTTAGGTGCACCTTAGCTGACGATGGCAAGGTTATCATACTGGCAAACAGAATTTTCTACTCTATTGTATGCGGTTATATGGCGATAAACCACGTCAACCTTAAAATTAAACGACAATAAATGTCGCTATCGGCTTATCAAACCGTTAACCCTAAACTTTATAGCGTAGCGCTGCAAACTCATTATAGCCTAATGCCTTTTTTGTTAGATTGTGAGACCTTCAATGCCCTTACGCCCTATTGATGCCATCTTTGTCAACCCTAAAGAATTCTATTATGTTATCTATCATGGCGGCATGTTGCACCAACTCGTGCGGATGAAATTGGACTGTGCCAGTTGGCAACGGCGTATCCCTTATATCGGCAGCGAGGACGATATTATTCTTATTAGGACTCAGCATATTGCTGATCCTGAATTACAGGCGTTGTTAAACACTCAATCCTTGCCCGCTTCGCTGCACGGGCGCAGTTTTAGTGTGTTTAAGGCCTGGTGGGAGGTCAATGGTTATCACTGGATAAAAGACCATCAACTAGAATCAGTTGTCGCCGTTGATACGGTTAATACGGTTAATACGGTTAATACGGTTGATACGGTTGATACGGTTGATACGGTTGATACGGTTGATACGGTTGATACGGTTGATACGGTTGATACGGCTATATTATCACACGATATAGCGTCCATACCCCCTCAAAAACAAACCACCAGTAAGGCTATTAAACCACTACCCAAAGTGAATGAAAATGGGCGTGTTGACGATGCCTTTTTTGATAGTTTACTTGACCATCTGAATCATTAGCGTCTTTCTATATCTTTTAAGAAAGCCTATAAGAAAGCCTAGATTTTTAAGACCAACGAGCGCCTAATAAACACCAGTCCTTTATGACCATTATTCGTAAAAAATTTGTCCGTTACTTGATGGGGCTTTTTGTCCTCATGGTTGTGGTATTTGCTAGCCTATTTTTGGTGCTGTGGCAAAACGATCAACGTGCCTTATCGCCTTTGCCCATAAGTCATGGCTCGGCGTCTTTAGCCAACCTTAAGTAAGCTAGGTTGGTTTTATATCAACACGGTAGCAAAATGCTATTGGCTAGTGTTGCAACAGTTGTGTTAAAATCATCTCTCTTTGTAAGGCTAGTGGCTATATAGTATCTATCTATGTAACCTATGCAACCTATGTAATCTATGTAATAACAGTAAATTTCAGCCATTTTAAGACATCTCTATGCGCCTATAGCTCAACAGGACAGAGCAGTTGCCTCCTAAGCGATCGATCCAGGTTCGAGTCCCGGTGGGCGCACCATTCGATACCCATAATTACCCTTCCCCTTCCCCCTAATATTGGCAGATTGAGCGTTACACCTCGGCATTAGCATTTGACTACCACAAATCTAATAACGCCGGTATGGCCAGCGTTGACACGATTACCAGTCGCTACTCTACCCAGTTTTGGGTATACTTTACCCTCTCATCTTTATCCGGCTTTGTTTAGGTAACCTATGGCATTTGTACATCTTGGTATTCATAGCGAATTCTCTATTACTGACTCCATCATCCGCATTAAACCCTTGGTAAAAGCGGCCGTGGCGGATGGACAAAAGGCGTTGGCTCTGACCGATTTATCCAACTTATATGCCACGGTGAAATTTTATCGTGCCTGCCTTGCCGAGGGCATTAAGCCCATTATTGGCGCCGAGATTATTTTGGATAATGAATCCACCCAGCTTACCCTACTGGCCATGAACAATGAGGGCTATCAAAACATCACCCGTATTGTCTCTTTAGGATTTGTTGATGGGCGTATGAACCCCGATAACCGCGGCGTGCCCATCGTCAGTAAAGCGCATCTGCTTGCCCATCATCAGGGCGTTATCGTCTTATTTACTGAGCGCTCCGACGTCGGGCAAGCCCTGCTCGGCGCAAACCCCGAGAGGAGTGTAGCGCTCATTGCAGAGTATCAAGCTGCGTTTGCTAATCGCTTATATTTTGCCATCAAACGCACCAAACGCCCACATGAGGATGCCTTTATCGAGCAGGCGATTTTGGCAGGTCATCGGCATGGACTACCGATTGTAGCGCATAACGATGTACGTTTTTTAAACGCCGACGACTTTGATGCCCACGAAGCTCGGGTGTGTATTGGTGCCTCTTATGTATTGGCCGACCCCACTCGCCCACATGACTACTCAAACGAGCAATATTTTAAAACCCAACAAGCCATGCAGCAGCTTTTTGCCGATATTCCGCAAGTCATCAGCAATACTGTAGCGGTTGCACAGCGCTGTAATGTGACCTTGGAGCTTGGCATCAATGTATTGCCAGAATTTCCAGTTCCCGAAGGGGAAACCACCGAGTCCTTTTTTCGGGCAGAATCACAGCGTGGGCTAGAGGCAAGGTTGGATAAGCTATATCCCCCCAACGACCGAGATGACACTTGGGACGCCGTGCGTGCCCCTTATGACCAGCGGTTGCAGTATGAACTGTCAATCATTTTAGAGATGGGCTTTCCGGGTTATTTTTTAATCGTCATGGACTTTATCCGCTGGGCGAAAGCCAATGGCGTGCCCGTAGGGCCAGGGCGTGGCTCAGGTGCTGGCTCGCTCGTGGCGTATGCGCTGAATATCACCGACCTCGACCCACTACATTATGATTTATTGTTCGAGCGGTTTTTAAATCCTGAACGGGTATCGATGCCCGATTTTGATATCGACTTTTGTATCGAGGGGCGCGATCGGGTCATTGACTATGTCGCCAGTAAATACGGCCGTGATGCGGTCTCGCAAATTATCACCTTTGGGACCATGGCGGCAAAAGCAGTGGTGCGGGATGTGGCACGGGTACAAAGTAAATCCTATGGCTTGGCCGATAAAATGTCCAAACTGATTCCCAAAACTCCGGGGATTAATTTGTTAGATGCGCTGCTACAAGAGCCACAACTCAAAGACTTATTATCTAACCCAGACAATATGGATTATGAGGACGCCAACGAGATTTGGGAGATGGCGCTAAAGCTCGAAGGCATTGCGCGTAATGTAGGCAAACATGCCGGCGGCGTGCTAATTGCCCCCAACAAAATTACCGATTTTAGTGCCATTTATTGCGATGAAGACGGCAACCGAGTCAGCCAATACGACAAAGACGATGTGGAAGCCGTTGGATTGGTGAAGTTTGACTTTTTGGGCTTGCGTAATTTAACCGTCATTAATGCTGCGGTAAAAAACATCAATGCGCGGCGTATTCGTGACAACAAACCGCCTATTGAGCTTGACGACCTACCGCTTGACGACAAAGGCGCTTACCAGTTATTGCAAGAGGCGAAAACCACCGCCGTGTTTCAGTTAGAAAGCTCGGGGATGAAAAAATACCTTGCCAAGCTTAAACCGACGGGTATTGAAGATGTGATTGCCATGTGTGCCCTGTATCGCCCCGGCCCGCTGGATGCTGGCATGGTAGAGATGTACATTGAGCGCAAACATGGCCGCGAAAAAGTGGTGTATGACCACCCCAATTTAGAGCCGATACTACAAAACACCAATGGCGTGATTGTGTATCAAGAACAGGTGATGCAAATCTCGCAGGTTATGGCCGGCTATAGTTTGGGCGGCGCCGATATGTTACGCCGAGCCATGGGCAAGAAAAAACCGGAGGAGATGGCCAAACAGCGCAATATTTTTGTGGATGGTGCGACCGCGCAAGGGATTGACCCCGTGGTGTCAGGCGGGGTGTTTGACCTGATGGAAAAGTTTGCCGGTTACGGCTTTAATCGCTCGCATTCGGCCGCCTATGGGGTGCTTGCCTATCAAACCGCTTACCTGAAGCACTACTACCCCAGCGAGTTTATGGCGGCAGTATTGACCTCGGATATGAACAACACCGATAATGTGGTGTTTTTTATCAATGACTGCCGCGAAAACTTTAATTTAAGCGTCGATAACCCGTCGGTTAATCGCAGTGAATGGCATTTTGTGGCCGATACGCCCAGCAATATTATTTATGGGTTAGGCGCCATTAAAGGCGTGGGCGAAGGGGCGGTGGAGTCTATTGTCAATGCGCGCAAAGCGGACGGCGCCTTTACCGATCTCTACGATTTTTGTCGGCGTATCGATATTAAACGGGTGAATAAGCGCACGTTAGAGGCGTTGATTAAATCGGGCTGTTTTGATGATTTTGCCAGCTCGTTACGCCCAGACTTAGCCGAGGATGCGCATCATCAAATACGCGGCGCATTGATGGCGCAGTTGCCCGGTGCCGTACAAGCCGCCGAGCAGGAGCGGCAAAATAATGCGCTAGGTATGATGGATTTGTTTAGCGAAGTCGATAGCGCCACGGTTGCCCCACCCCTGTCTACAGACAGCAGTTTGATTTGGGGCGATAAGCACCGTCTTAAAGCTGAAAAAGACACCCTAGGGCTGTACCTTACTGGCCATCCACTCGACCAGTACCGTAAAGAAGTGGCGATATATACCGCCAATGCCCGTTTGGACAAGCTTGCGGACACAGGCTACAATGGCACTACGCTGTTTGCTGGCCTGATTATGGATATCGCTAACTTTGGCAACCGCTGCGTGATTATCTTGGACGATGGCACAGCCCGCCTAGAGGTCAGCTGTTATGCCGAACGTTTTAACCGCATTAAAGACAAGCTAAAAGTCGATGAGGTGGTGGTTATTAAAGGCAGTATTCGAGACAAAGATGGGCGACTATTTGCCAGACTTGAAAACGCCTATACGCTTATCGAGTGCCGCCAGCGTTGGATTAAAAAAATCAGTGTGAAAATTCACTGTCAGGACACCTTACTGCTTGAGTCGTTACAGCCGCTGCTAAAACCTGCCCAGCGTGATATTATACCGGCTGCCATGAATACTGGCTTTGATGATGCGCCAAATGATTTTAATCAGGATAACGATTTTAATGACGTGAGCGACTTTCATCACCATGATAGAGGGAATGGGGATATCAATACGTATTATCAAAACGACGCTATCGGACTAAACGAGACTCAAAACCCTAGCCATAGTGTCCATAGCCCAAGCCACAGTAACAGTGACAGTGACAGTGAAAGTTTTAGCCATGATAGTCCTAGTAGTATGGCCGCCCCCTCTAGCCAGCAACCGACGACTGAAAAAGACGGCTGCATTCCTGTTGGCTTGAGCGTCTACAGTGATTTTGCCATTGCCAATGTGTCGTTAAATGATGACTGGCGGCTTTACCCTACCGATGACAATATTATCGCCTTACACTTATTGGTTGCCGATGACAGCTTACATATTCATTATAGTTAGCCGCAGCACCGTAACAAGCGGCTATCCATAGTCGATAATGAGCGACTAAAGCGTTTTTAACTCGCTATCACACCGCATTTTAACTATTTCAAAGGGTATTTTATGACCACGCCAGAACCGAACAGCAGCCGCTTAATCGCCGATAACTCGCCCTCTATCAATACCGAACAGTTTGAGGAGATGCGTGATTTATTAGAAGAGGACTTTCATGATTTGGTGGTCACCTATATGGCGGATAGCCAAGCAAGGGTAGCCCAGTTACAACAAGCGCAAGCCGATAACGACAATCAAGCCGGTTTTGACGTGGCGCATACCATGAAAGGTGCCGGCCTTAACTTGGGATTGACGCGACTTAATGCGCTTTGCCTGCAAGTGGAAGACATTTGCCGTCATCAAACCATTGCTACCGAAGCGGCTGCCGAACTTATCTCGCAAGTTGCCGCCGAGGTTGAGCAAAGCAACCAAGACATCCAGCAACGTTTACTGATTAAGTAGCAATGATAGCCAAGGCACACGCTGATTGGGACGGGAATATGAATCACAATGCTTTAGCTCACATTGCTTTACCTCACACAGCTTTACCTCACACTGCCATCAAGCCTTATTTGGACAGCCTAAACGTTGTGATGGTAAACACCACTTTGCCGGCCAATATTGGCTCTGCTGCCCGAGCCATGTGGACCATGGGGCTAAGTCATTTGATAGTGGTCAACCCAAAGCTGCCCATTGATGCCAGCAGCATTGCCCACGCTGCCGGCGCGCAAACCGTGTTGGCGAACTGTCAAGTCGTAGACAGGCTAGAGGACGCCCTCAGCGATTGCCAATTGGTGTTTGCCGCCAGCAGCCGCCAGCGCCATATCCCAAGGCCAGTGGTGACCCCCAGCCAAGCGGCGCAGCTTATTTTACAGCATCAAAGCAGCCTTCTAAAAACTGAGCAGCAGCAAGACAGCTTTCAAGACAGGCTTCAAGACAGCGCAACCTTGGCCAACCCGCCGCCCTTAACCGTTCAAACCAGTGTCGCCAATTATCCAAAAGTTGCCATACTGTTTGGCCGTGAAGACCGAGGGCTGACCAATGAGGAGCTGGCATTAGCGGACTATCACATTCAAATCGATGCCAACCCGGCATATCCCGTGTTAAATGTGGCATCGGCGGTGCAAGTGATTGCCAGTTTTTTTTATAGTGAATGTTTAAATCACGCCCAGCGCTTGGCTAGTCGTGATGCGGACAACAGGCTGATGACCCAGCAACCGACGCCCGAGCCGATGCTACAACTGATGCTGCGCCAAGTGTGGGACGCCCCTGCCATTACCCAGCAGCAAAAATTAGATTTGCAAACCCGCATGATTGACCTGATGCACCAGTTGACGTTGACCGATAGCACCGACCCTGAGCAGCTGCGAGAGTTGCCCAATCGCTTGTCACGGTTATTGTCACGCCTGCAACTGGATCAAAAAGAGTTTGCGCTGTTAAGTGCCATGATTGCTAAAATAAGCCTGAAAGTTTAAAATGCACCATCCAATGGCCGTCCCTAAACAACCAAATAGCTTGTCGCCTATCACCTTTATGATGGTACTGTTTGAAACATTGCCTTAAAAATTATCTTTCAAAACTGATTTCCATATGAGCTTATTTAGCGCCCTACGTCACCTTAAAACCTCGTTACAAGAAGACATTACTGCCGTTTTTGAGCGTGACCCTGCCGCGCGCAATAGCGCCGAAGTGTTGCTCACTTATCCGGGCATTCATGCCGTTATGCTACACCGTGGCGCTCATTACTTGTGGCAAAAAGACCAAAAGTTTGTTGCGCGTAGCATCTCGTACGGCGCACGCATGTTAACCGGCATCGAGATTCACCCTGCCGCCAAGATTGGCAAACGTTTTTTTATCGATCATGGCATGGGGGTGGTGATTGGGGAAACCGCCGAAATTGGCGACGACGTGACCTTATATCATGGCGTTACTTTAGGCGGCGTGTCTTTAGGCGGCGGCAAACGGCACCCCACCCTTGAGGACGGCGTGGTCGTCGGCGCAGGCGCAAAAGTTTTGGGGCCGTTTACCGTGGGTAAAAACGCCAAAATTGGCTCCAACGCGGTAGTGGTGAAGCCTGTACCAGCAGGAGCGACGATGGTGGGCGCCGTCGCCAGAATGATTATTAAAAAAATCGAGCCTGCAGATGATAATACTAACGATACCGAATCTAACCCGCCAAGCAATATCGCAAGCTTAGCACAAGCAAATCGTTTTAAAGCGGACAACATAGGGTTAGACGCTGCCGCAAAACCCGAGCTTATCGAGCAATACGGCGCTGATTCTGATGAGGACTGCAGCAAAAAACGTCTTGATATCCATTTGGATTTTAGCGCAGCGGGCGATTTTCGGGCATATGGGCTAAATGGCAATTTACCAGACCCGATTGCGGACGCCTTTGATAAGATACTCAATCAGTTACAACAAGCCGAATGCCGCATTGATGAGCTACAAAAAGCACTGATTCGTCTCGACCCCGACTTTACCCCCAAGCTGCCGCATCCGCTGTCTGCCAATGCGCTTAATGTGATTGAGTGATATTATCATTCTATTCAATAATGCTTAACGGATAAACTCCACATAAAAAAACCTCCGTTTGGAGGTTTTTTTATTATGATAAGGCCTATAGCTGACCATTAAACTGACAGACCTAAGTGCTAATATGCTTATCCATTTATAAGTTAAGTCTAATAAGTGCAGGTCAATCATTTACTCAGTAGCTGCAGGCCCTTTTTAAACAGTTTGCTATATGGCGGCAGCATGATATTCATAGCATTGAGCTTAGATTGTACAAATACAGGTTTCATATGACTTAAGCGCTCAAAACCGGCTTTGCCATGATATGCCCCCATGCCCGAGGCCCCTACGCCACCAAATGGCAGGTCGTTTTGGGCAATGTGCAAGATGACTTCGTTCACCGCAACGCCGCCCGATACCGTGTGGTTGCGCACATAATCAAGATCGTTTTTATCATCGCCAAACACATATAGCGCTAGTGGACGGGGTCGGCTATTGACAAACTCCACCGCACTTTTTTGATTGTCGACATGAACCAGTGGCAAGATAGGCGCAAATAACTCGTTTTGCATCACTGCGCTGTTGGGGTCTGGGTTGACCACAATAACGGGCGGCAGCAAGCGGCTTTCAGGATTGGGCGCAACATCGGTTAAGGCGACCACTTGCTCGCTGGGTAGCGCATTAAGATAGCCTTGCACTCGCTCAAACTCTCGGCTATTTATGATAGTCGTATAATCATTATTCTTATCCAGTTTGGGATAATGTTTTTTCACCCAAGCTTTGGCCAATGTTACAAACTCATCATGGCGTGACTTATCCAGCAACACATAATCTGGCGCAATACAGGTTTGCCCTGCATTTAACGTTTTGCCCATCATGACCCGATTGACGACTTTTTCTAAATTGGCATCGTCCAACACTATCACGGGCGATTTACCGCCGAGCTCTAGGGTAACAGGGGTTAAATTGGGCGCTGCTGCCGCCATCACTTTTTTGCCTACGCTGGTTGACCCAGTGAACAACAGGTGGTCAAACGGCAATTCGCTAAACGCTGCAGCTAGCTCGACCTCGCCGACCACTACAGCAATCATATCCGGTGAAAAATGATTGGCAACGGCAGTCGCAAAGGCTTCAGCAAACTTAGGCGCCGATTCGCTCATTTTAATCATGATACGATTGCCCGCAGTAATGGCATCTATCATTGGGCCTACCGACAGGTTCAGCGGATAATTCCATGGCACCACAATCCCCACTAAGCCTAAAGGTTGCGGCTGGATTTCGTTATGGGCGGGCATATACAGTGGTGAGATGCCCACTCGGCGGGTTTTCATCCATGACTTGCCATGTTTTCTGGCATGGCTGATGGCCTGAAAGCTTGGGAAAAACCCCACAAAATCAGTTTCATCTTTGCTACGATTGCCAAAATCTTCACAAATAGCGTCTGCAAAACTCTGTTTATTATTGATAAGCATCGCCTCTAAACTATCGAGCAGCGCCTCACGGCTCACCCAAGAATTAAGCGGCACCTTGCGGCTTAGCGCATGCATATGCTCAAATTGAGCGGTGAGTTGGTCTTTGGTCGTGATAATACTTTGACTCATGCAACCTATCCTTTTGTTGTATTGTATTGTGTTACGTTGTGTTGTGGCGTAAAAAATAAAATTAAGCAGTGTTAGTTATGCCAATGACAACCCTATCATGAACGCTTAACTTTATGCTATGTTAACCCCTATTTATTACTGCAATATCATATGGCTTTCTATGACAAAAATCCATAAAAACCTTGAGTTTGACTCTAACCTTGACTTATCGAAGGCTGACTTACCCGATAAAACTGTTAAGGTATGTTATCTACCTCATGCGGATTATGAGCAGACTCATGCCAAAATGCTTGCCCAAACCCTTGCCCGCATTGAGGCAAAAAAAAATGGGCAACGCTCCGCCGATGCGCTATGGGTGGTTGAGCATAACGATGTCTATACCTTAGGGCAAGCGGGTAAAGTTGAGCACATTTTGCAGCGGGGCAACACGCCGATTATTCACACCGACCGTGGCGGTCAAGTCACTTGGCATGGCAAAGGGCAACTGGTGCTGTATTGGTTGTTTGATTTAAAAAACCTTGGCTGGTCAGTGCGGGATTTGGTGTCGCATGCTGAGCAAAGTCTTGAGGATGCGATTAATGAGGCGCTGCTCTCTTATCCGTTTAGTGAGGCGCCCTCGTCTTTATCTTTATCGCTATCTCAATCGTCATTGCAACCTGAACCTCAATTTCCTCAAGCTCAAGCTACCGGCCAATACTACGCCAAAGCCCGCCAAGATGCGCCGGGGGTGTATATTTATAGCAAAGCGGCGGACGGCGATGGTGCTGTGATGGGGGATGCTATGTTGGATGATGTGATGCTGGGCAAGATAGCCTCGCTCGGGTTTAAAATCAAGCAAGGCTTTAGTTATCATGGCATTGCGTTAAACCTCAACTGCGATTTAAGCGCTTTTGCTGCCATTAACCCGTGTGGCTATGCAGGGATGCAAATGCTACGACTGGCGGATTTTGTGCCGTTGCCGCCTTTAACCCATGCCAATGCGCCCGATAAACTTAAGATAGCTCAAGATTTAACACCTGATTTATCTAGCAAAGCCAGCTATGTTAATGGCACTAACAAAGATACCGCATCGCTTAGCAACTTGCAAATTACCCAGCGTTTAATCGACAATATCAAACAGCGCCAAGCCGGCGACATCCCCTTACGTGTGCCGTCTAACTTGCTCCATTTGTAGGCTCAAACTTAGGCTTAAAAAGGGTAAAATAGCAGCGTCTGTTTTTTTAGCCGTTTACCTAATACTTCCTCCATTCGGATTTCTTTATGCAGAACCCAGCAAATAATGCTAACCGTGCTCAAACTCAAGATGTTGCTCAATTGCAAAACGTTACTCAAAGCCAAATCATCATTAAACCAAACCCTAATGCGTTAAGCCTGAATCAGATTGTTGCCGATGACAGCACCCCTTGGCAAGTGTATAACTGTAAGATTGTCGATAAAACAGTAACCCAAGATGCGCCGCTGCCTTTTTTATACCATTACGATGCCCTGCCCGATGACATTAAGGCCGCCCATCCGTTAACGGCTGATTTATTAAAACAGTTTCAAACGTTAATGTCCGCCAAAGCGGTGGCGAGCCTGCTCAATATTGATGAGGGGTTCATTAACGTGCCGTGGCAAGTTAAAGTGACGGGCACGTTGGTGATGTTTTGTGAGCGGTTGCAGATTGCGCTGCGGCTCAAGTTTACCAATACCGCCAAAACCCTTGACCCTATTTATAGTAAAACGGCCGAGGAGGCGCTAAAAATTGCGATGAGCGATTGGCATTTTTATGGTGATGTGTTTGTGCTCAATAAAGGTGCTACGCCGCTGGTGGTGATAGATAGCGATGATAATTGGGCAAGCGTGGTGCAATCTGGCGAGTATCAAGGATTACGCACCGTTTACGCATTGCCTATATTAGCAGAGTTGGAAACAGTGAAAGAGCGGTTAACGGTATTGGATGAGGCGATTCAATTGCGGTTGGTTTAGGGGTTTTAAAATGGTATCTCTTATTTGTTTTAAACCTACCATTCATTATTTTTATTTGGTGGGTTACACTATCGCTGACCCGAACTACGCTTGCTCGGGGCGGTTCAATGTTGGTTTAGTACTCTATTCTAATGGATTATTCCAAATAATCTCGTTTTCATATACTATTAAAACATTATTTTTATAAATTTGAGCAATTAGATTCGATATATATCGTACCTCATAACCTTTTTCTTTGTTGTTTAAACAAACTAAAAAATAAGACTTTGGATGATAGTCACCAATATATATACCTATATCTTCAAGTGAACCTGTATATTTAGAAACTTTGTATATTAGAAAATCATCGTTTCTAAATAAGGCATCTTGAGATACTTTTGTATTTAAATTCTCAGCCTTGATATCACTAAATTCAGTATAGCAAACTAGGTTTATAGCCATTTATTTTGCTCCTCTTCCAAAGTCAATTACATTACCACTTTTATCAATTTGTATTTCACCAGTTTGTGGATTTTTCACAACGCAATACTATACCCCTTTTTAAGAAATTTAAGAGTCGCTATAGGGTACGCCCAGCGCACTAATTCATTACCATAAACTTAATTTAACACAAAAAACGTCGCCTAGGGCTGCGGTTTAGCCCCGATTGTAGCGGATATACTTGGTGCAGCATGGGCCTGCAGGCACTTGGCAAGAGGCGTTATCGAGGCAACAGGAACGACACTTGCCAGTAGTGCCTGCGCCCATGCTGTGCCAAGATAGTAGCGAAAAGCGGGATAAGCTACAAATTCTATGCCCACTCACTCATCAACCCTTTAGAGCCCTATAATCTAATAACTCATCATCAATAGCGAGCGCAGCGTTTGTCACCCTACTGCTTATTTGTGAGCAAGCCATTTATGAACGACCAATCGACAATTGCAGTCACGTTGCCTCTAGGTATCGGTTACAATAGATCACCAGTGCCAATAGGTTAGCAATGACATAAGCTTAAAAGCGACCACTCGAACCCTATGATTAAGGACAGACTATGCAGTACCGCTCTAAAACATCGACTTCAGGCCGCAATATGGCAGGTGCCCGTGCGCTATGGCGTGCCACAGGCATGACCGACGGCGACTTTGATAAGCCAATTATCGCCATTGCCAACTCATTTACTCAGTTTGTGCCGGGGCATGTGCATCTAAAAGATATGGGGCAATTGGTCGCCCGTGAGATTGAAAGAGTGGGCGGTGTTGCCAAAGAGTTTAATACCATTGCCGTGGATGATGGTATTGCGATGGGGCACAGCGGTATGTTGTACTCGTTGCCCAGCCGTGACTTAATTGCCGATTCAGTGGAATATATGGTCAACGCCCATTGTGCCGATGCCATTGTGTGTATTTCCAACTGTGACAAGATTACCCCAGGTATGCTGATGGCAGCACTGCGCCTCAATATTCCAGTTATTTTTGTGTCGGGTGGGCCGATGGAAGCGGGTAAAGTGTTAGCGTCTGACCTTGATTCGGGTTTAATTAGCCACAGTACCGACGGCTCAGGCGATGCACCCGATGCCGAGCTTGATATCAATAGCCAAGGCAAAACCATTCGCAAACTGGATTTGGTCGATGCGATGATTGATGCCGCCGATGACAGTATCAGCGATGCCGATGTGTTACAGATTGAGAAGTCAGCGTGCCCGACTTGTGGCTCGTGCTCGGGGATGTTTACCGCCAATTCGATGAACTGTTTGACCGAGGCGTTAGGGTTATCATTGCCCGGTAATGGCTCACTGCTTGCGACCCATGCCAAGCGTGAAGGGCTGTTTTTGCAAGCAGGTCGGCGCATTGTTGACTTAGCCAAACGTCGCTATGAGCAAGATGATGCGTCTACCCTGCCCCGCTCGATTGCGACCAAGGCGGCCTTTGAAAATGCGATGAGCCTTGATATTGCGATGGGCGGCTCGACCAATACCATTTTGCATTTATTAGCTGCGGCATTTGAGGCCGAAGTAGACTTTAAAATGGCCGATATTGACCGTTTAAGCCGCCGTGTGCCTTGCCTATCTAAGGTGGCACCAGCGACGCAAAAGTATCATATGGAAGATGTGCATCGGGCAGGCGGGGTGATGGCGATTTTGGGCGAGCTCAACCGTGCCGGGTTATTACAGACTGATTTGCCAACCGTGCATAGCACAACATTGCAAGAAGCCCTTGAGATGTGGGATGTGATGAATATTGACCATCCCAATCATGAAGCGGCTCGTGATTTGTATATTGCCGCCCCCGGTGGCGTGCGTACGACGCAAGCATTTTCGCAAGATAAGTCGTGGTCAAACCTGGATGTCAACCGTGAATCAGGGTGCATTCGCTCGGCCAACCATGCCTATTCACAAGATGGCGGACTGGCAGTGTTGTTTGGCAATATTGCTGAGCGAGGCTGCGTGGTCAAAACGGCTGGCGTGGATGACAGTATCCTCACTTTTAGCGGTCGCGCCCGTATATTTGAATCACAAGACGATGCCGTGGCGAGCATTCTTGCCGATGACATCATCGCTGGTGATATCGTGATTATTCGTTATGAGGGGCCAAAAGGGGGACCGGGGATGCAAGAGATGCTCTACCCTACCTCTTATTTAAAATCAAAAGGTTTAGGCAAAGCATGCGCTCTATTGACTGATGGGCGTTTCTCTGGCGGTACCTCAGGCTTGTCGATTGGTCACGCCAGTCCAGAGGCGGCGGAAGGCGGGGCGATTGCTCTTGTTGAAGAGGGCGATACTATTTATATTGACATCCCCAATCGCACCATTAACTTGCAAGTTAGCGATGAAACACTCGCGATGCGCGGTGAAAAAATGCAAGCCCGTGGTAAGCATGCATGGAAACCGGTATCCCGCGTGCGACATGTCACCCCAGCATTACGCGCCTATGCGGCGATGACCACCAGCGCCGATACGGGTGCGGTGCGGGATGTGAGCCAAGTTGAAAAGTAAGCATTATTTTAACCAAAATAGAGCATCTTAACGATTTAAAAGTCAGCTACGGCTGGCTTTTTTAATGACGCATGGTGCCCCATAAGCCGCAATAAATTAACCTTGGGTTATCCCTGTGCGTCATCGCAACCCATGGCTGTCACTAGTCTGTCACTAGTCTGTCACTAAAGAATCCTAATCATTATAGGATGTTAACCAAAGCTAAACGGTTTTTGCGGCAAACATCGGTCATGATGATGCGTTTTTTTATACTTGCTATTATCATTGCCGTTACCCTTGCTGTTATTACCCTTGCTGCCATTGCTGTCAATATTGTTATTGCTGGCGATTACCTACACCATTAAACAGACCCTATAACCACTATGATAGAAAACTACAATCAATTTTTATTACTGTGCGGTATCGCTTTTTTATTTGGTGGGTTTGCGCCTTATTATTTAAAACGTTTGCCTATCTCCTTACCGATGCTACAAGTTACTTTTGGTTTAGTAATGGGCTATTTCTGGACCAGCCTACCTTTTTTAAATCCGCTTGAACATGGCACCTTCATCGAAAAAGTTAGCGAGCTAGTTGTTTTGGTGTCTTTGGTGGGTGCAGGCATTAAACTTGATACCCCGTTTAAATATAAACACTGGCAACCCACCATTCGCCTGTTATTAATCACCATGCCCATTTGCATCGCCGTTATGGCCGCGCTTGGCTATTACGTGTTTAGCTTAAGCTTGGGGGCTGCTATATTGCTTGGTGCAGTGCTCGCCCCAACCGACCCCGTGTTGGCAGCCAGTATTCAAGTCGGGCCGCCCAATGAGGGCAGTGAGGATACCCCCCGCTTTACCCTCACCTCCGAGGCGGGGCTCAATGACGGGCTTGCTTTTCCGTTTGTCTACCTTGCCATCACCATTGCTGAGTATTTTGGCAAAGCGGACGGTGTGAGCACAAGCTTACTGTTTGACTGGTTTACCAAGGATGTGCTTTGGCGCATTGCGGCAGGCACGGTGGTTGGCGTTTTGGTTGGCAAACTTATTGGCCGCATTGTGTTTGCACGCAGCAACCAAGAGACGACACTATCGCAAGGCTATATCGTTATCGCCATCACTTTATTGGCTTATGGCATGGCGGAGTTTATCCACGGTTATGGCTTTATTGCCGTCTTTGTGGCGGCGTTTGCGTTTCGTCGTACCCAGCATGGGCACGATTATCATGAGGAATTACACGACTTTGCCGAGCAATCTGAGGGCTTACTGATGTCGCTGGTATTGGTGGTGTTTGGTATTGCATTGGGGCAAGGCTTAAGCCACGGCACCGAGCTGACCTGGCAAGTGTATGCTGCAAGTTTGGCAATATTGTTACTGATACGCCCGATTGCTGGTTGGGTTGGACTGACAGGCCTAGATATCCCTTATAAAGAGCGTTTCGCTATTGCCAGCCTTGGTATTCGCGGTATTGGGACATTCTATTACCTTGCTTATGCACTTAATAAAGACGTTTTTGCCGCCGATGAGGGCACGTCGTTATGGATAATTTGCTCCATTGTGGTCATTGCCTCTATCTTTATTCATGGCATGACGGCGCCGACCTTAATGAAAATGACGACGGGTAAGTAAGCAGCAACCCTGTATGAGAGAAACTCACCCCATCGATGCTCTAAAATTGTCAAGCTGCAGAAGGGTTGGGTTATTCAACTAGTAGCATAGATTTCACATGAGTTTGTTGCATGCTAAATAACTAACCAAAAAAACATATTGCTACCCAATCACACAGGAACTGTATCGTAATACTCTCATCTTTATGACAAAATTCCTACCAATATTACTTAGTCAATTCATTTGACATCCTAATGGATTGCGACAACCTGTCGCTGCCATTAGCGATGTTTTGCCTATCTTAATTAAGGCAATATAGCCAGTTGTTGCCGACTTTATAATGAATCAAGCCGCCATATAACGTTTGATTAAGATGGAAAAGGAAACCGTGTGACTTTTGCAGTAAAGCCGAACCTTAAGATGACAACGACGTACCTTGAACCGAAAAACCTCGCTAATTATTTATCGCATGATAATGTTTATTGTTTATTTTTGGATATCGACGGCACCTTGGCGCAGTTTACCCTAGACCCTAAAGATAGCTTTATACCCCAATCCACGCTCACCCTTATTCAAAAAATTCAAAACTCTGGCATTCAAATCGCTATAGTTACCGGGCGCAGTCTTTTTGAAGCAAAGCAAATGGTGTCGCCATTGCAACTTCCCATTGCCGCAACGCACGGATTAGAAATAGATTGTGGACGCTATCAAGATAAGGTGAACAGTAGCGCTAAAGACAGTGCCTTTGCTACTGACGCTGACAGAAATAGTGCCCACCTAAGCGCCGTTACCGTTGATACGTCAGAGCTCAACAGAATACGCCAGCAGATTATCCAATCTTGTCTACCTTACAATGACTTTACGATTGAAAATAAGCCGTATTCCTGCGCCCTGCATTACCGGCAAGACCCGAGTTTGGCCGAAGTCGCCTATCGCATTATGGCAATGACGATCACAGAGGATTCAGCTTGGACATTAAAGCAAGGTAAATATGTGTGGGAAGCTGTTCCAAAGGGGGTCGACAAAGGTACAGCCATTTTGACGTTATTAAAGCTGATGCAACACGACGCTTTTGATACCTTTGACACTTTTGATACTTTTAAGGGTAAGCGTCTATGTCCTATTTTTATTGGCGATGATATCACTGATGAGGCGGGATTTATAGTGGTACAAGACGAAAATAGCCTAGCAGAACTTCAAGAAAAGCCAGTCAAAGGACTAGGGATTAAAGTAGGGTCTGAGCCAACGGCTGCTCATTATTATGTTAACGATATCGACGAGGTCGCTATTTTATTGGAAAGTTTTTTAACTTTTTGCCAAGGTCAAACAGCTACTGTGGCATCCTGGCTTGTCACCGAAACTGACTCGTTAGATGCGATGACGACTGACCATACAACAGATAATAATACAGCGAATCCCGTTCTATGAGTCGTCTAATTGTTCTCTCAAATCGGGTCAAAATGCCAGATAACAACCCCATGGCGGGCGGGCTTGCCGTTGCATTGCAAGATATGTTGAAAGATGATGCGGGTATTTGGATGGGCTGGAATGGCGATATTGTCGAAACCGCAATGAGTCCTGAATTTACCAGTTATTGTGCCACCAATGCGTTTGGGGATGGTAAACAAATGACGCTGCCAAACCCTAATTTAAACAATGCCGGCGCCAAAATCACTTATGTCACCACGGCGCTAAGCGTTGAGCAGTATCGCCATTTTTATTGCGGATTTTCCAATAATGTCCTATGGCCAATGTTGCATGAGCAACCGGATTTAATTAGCCAAGCCCCAGACGACTATGCCGGTTATCAAGCAGTGAATCGACTTTTTGCCGAACAGCTAAAAAAAATCATTCAACCTAATGATGTCATTTGGGTGCATGATTATCATTTTTTAAGTGTGGCCTATTATTGTCGACAATTAGGACTAAAGAATCGTATTGGTTTTTTCCTGCATATTCCGTTTGCCCCATTGGCATATTGGCAGCAACTGGATAAAAGTGCCATGCTGATTCAGCATCTGGCTCATTATGATGTATTGGGTACCCAAACCCAGCATGATAAAGCCAATAGTCTTAAGGTCTTTGAGCATTATTTAAAGGGATGCTTAATTGATAACCGCTTTTTAGAAAACCCTTTTTTAAAGAGTCGTAGTTTTGATAACAGTCGTCTAGATAGCAGTCATCTAAATAGTAGTCATCTAAATAGCAGCGGTTTAAACAACAAACCTACACAGGATGCAACCTGGATGACCTCGCCCAAATCGCCACGGTTTGTCGAATTGAATAAATCAGCCCGCGTGTTATTAAGGTTTGACCTTGACTTAAACGAAGTAAGCGACCTTGATGATCTAGGCGATTTTGACACTTTACATAGTTTGGCAATTGATGCCTATCCCATCGGGGTGAATGTGGCGAAAATTCAGCAGCAGGTTAGGCATCTATCCCTACAAAGCGCAAAATTTGCCCCTAAAAACGAGACTATAAAGCCGGCCAGACAACAAATCATTGCAGTAGATAGAATTGATTATTCTAAGGGATTATTGCAGCGGTTTTCGGCATATCGCCATTTTTTACAGCAACACCCAACCTATCAGCATCAGCTACAATTTTTACAAGTGGCGTGCCCTAGCCGCCTAGACTTAGGCGTTTATCAACGTTTATATAGCAGTGTTAAACATGCAGTGACTGCGGTTAACCAACAATTTTTATCTTCTAAATCAGTAACTGCTGATTATCAAACGGATGCGTTGATTGTCGACGACTTTACATTGGGCAACTTAAAAGACCACCCTAATTCAACTCACTGGCAAGCGATTACCTATAGTGAAGCGGTGTTAAATCACGACACCTTGATGACGGCGTTTTGGCATAGCGATGTGGGCTGGGTGAACTCGCTAAAAGATGGCATGAATCTGGTCGCTAAAGAGTACATTGCCGCCCAAAATCCTGATAATCCCGGGGTGTTAGTGCTGTCCTGTTATGCCGGTGCAAGCGAGCAAATGCAAGCTGCGGTTATTATTGATCCGCTGCAACCTGATAGCGTTGTCCAAGGTTTGCAAACAGCTTTGACGATGCCATTGGCAGAGCGAAAAAGCCGTTATCAGACGTTATTAAACGGGTTGCAGCAAAATGACTTAAACGGTTGGCGCCAAGATTTTTTAACTGATTTATATGGTAGCGACAAAGATGACTGCAAGCATGAGCTATCGCACCGCGTTTATCAAAATGTATGACCTGTAGCACTAACCCTATAAGCCCAATCAGGAAACCCCTATGGTACCGTTGACCACGCCACATCCTTTGCTGCAAAATATCCAAATTGCCATAAATCGGGTTATGTCTTCTAGTCGTGGTAGTCATAGTAGTCGTGAATTGATGACGGATAAGCTACGTCAAGATATATTAAATACTTTAGTTTCCTATAGCGATAAAATTGCGCATCCAGGTGCCGGTTTTGACAACGCCGCTTTTGTTGATGCAAGCGAGGTAGAAAACGAGGTAGATAGTCAAAGCGTTATTCATAGCCACATAACCAACTCGCGCACCTTACTACGTTGGCAGATTTTAGCCTATGTTGCTAGTTTAGATTTAACCGTCGCCAAATGGTTTGAATCGCATTTGGATGCCCTGAGTATTTTGGCGGAAGTGGGTTATGACAAAGCGGCGCAAGGCTTGTGGGCGGTTTGGGCAGCTGAAGGGCCGCCGCTGCGCTTTAAGTTAGAAGGCAATCAGCAAGGCACGATTAGCCAGCAAGGCGCGATGACGGGTACAAAAGCGTGGTGTTCTGGCGCTCATATTGTTGATTACGGGCTGATGACTTATCGAGATGACAACGGTGCCTCGCAGTTGGCTATTGTGAATATGCAACAACAGGGCATTGCGATTGACAGTAGCGAATGGCAAGCGGTGGGTATGCAGGCTACGAATACTGCTACGCTACAATTGAATACTGTAGCGGCCAGCAGGGTGGGATTGCCAAATGCCTATTTAGACCGTGCAGGGTTTTGGCACGGGGCGGCGGGTGTTGCGGCGTGTTGGTATGGCGCAGCTTCAAGGTTAGCCGCCTATTTGGTGGCCTCTTATCAGCAAAAACCCAATGCGTATAAGGCGATGTACTTGGGTGAGATAAGCACGGCGTTAGCCATCACCCAGCAGTATGCTTATCATGTCGCCTATTTGATTGACAACCAACCTCAGCTAAACCACGAACTGGCTATTCGCCAGTTACGCGCCCAAGTTGAAGCAATGGCACGCCAAGTTTTAGACACTGTGGGTCAAGCCTTAGGCGCAGCACCCTTTTGCCGTGATGCCCATTTTGCAAGATTAGCAGCAGACTTGCCTGTATTTATTCGTCAAAGTCATGGCGCTTTTGATTTACAACAGATTGGCGAGTTGACTGCCAAGTCAAGTAATACGCTATATGATGGATTAACAGATGCGCGAGGTACTATATGGGCACTATAAAACTATCGGTTATGGACAACTCTTGCGTCAACCTTCCAGATGACCCTACTCAAGAACATCCGATAGTAGGTGATCGCATGATTGCAGGCGATGGCACCAGTCAAGACGAATGGCTCAATTGGCAAGGGCTGCACAATCTGCCGCCATTGGTTATTGCCAAGCATTTTGCAACAGGCAAGCGGGTGTGTGTCTTTGCGCCCCATCCTGATGATGAGATATTGGGATGTGGTGGCTTATTGCAACAATTGGCGGCCAATGGCAATGACATCTTGCTGGTACAGGTGACCAATGGCACTCAGAGCCACCCTAGTTCGCAAATTTATCCGCCGCACAAGTTAGATATTATTCGCCCGCAAGAGAGCGCTGCGGCTTTACAGGTATTGGGGATAGCGACGCAAGTCACGACGCTTCAACTTGGGTTAACCGATGGCAATGTGTTTGCGCAGCAGGCGCTGTTTAATGAGAAGCTGGCCGCTATTATGCTGCCTGATGACATTGTGGTGACACCCTTTGTTCACGATGGTCATCCAGATCACGAAGCCACGGGGCAGGTGGTCGCCGCATATGCCAAGCAGCACCATTTGCCCTGTTATCAAGTATTAATATGGGCGTGGCATTGGGCAAAACCTGCGGACAGCCGTATACCTTGGGATACTGCCTATAGAGTGGATTTAAACGCCGAGCAGCTGCAGCGTAAAGTCGCAGCGATTCATTGCTTTGAGAGTCAAATCACCGTTGATGAGAGTACCGGCAATCCGCCAATTTTATCTGCTAAAACCATCGCTAGAATTAGCCAGCCCTGGGAAGTATATTTATATGAGTCCAACCGCTAAGCCAGATGATACAGCTAAGACAGTTAAGACAGTTAAGACAGTTAACCCATTCGCCTCGGTACCCTCTTCTCAATCTTCAGAAAACCTTAATACTGCTAACCCTATTGCAATACAGAGGACAGCGAGTAGTTATTCAGAAGCCTACTTTGATGCCTTGTATAGCGACAATAACGACCCGTGGCAGTATCAGACCCGCTGGTATGAAAAGCGCAAGCGCGATATCTGCCTAGCCGTATTGCCACAATCTCGATATGACCATGCCATTGAGTTAGGCTGTGGTAATGGGATATTTAGTGAGTTGCTTGCTAAGCGTTGTCAGGCTTTAACAAGTATCGATGGCAATAAAAATGCAGTGCAACTCGCCAAGCAGCGTTTGACAAAATTTGCTCATGTTGCAGTATTGCAAGGGGTTATTCCTACTGCCTTATTCGCTTTAGCTAAGTCTTATAATAACAAGTCTTTAAATAACGAGTCACTTTTACAAGGCTCGCTATCAGATAATGCCTCTTTAAATGTCTCTTTGGATAAGCAAACAGTCAGTCAGTCAGCCAACGATTTAACCTATGATTTGATTGTCATTAGTGAGATTTTATACTACTTATCTGCTGAAGATATTGATACGGTAATTGTTTGGATTAAACGTCACCTAGCAGTAGGTGGCAGCTTACTCTGTTGCCACTGGCGCTATGCTATTGATGGCTTTGCGATGACTGGTGATACGGTGCATCAACGGTTGCAGCAAGCGTTTGATGGTGCTAACCCTACTATTACCACTACTAACGATACAGAATTAGTTGACGGGCAGTTAGCGCCAGTGGCTTTTACCCATCAAACCAAACTTGCAGAAAGCGATTTTTTATTGGACGTTTGGATACATTCATCAAAATCTGTTGCCATGCAAGAAAACCTAGTATGACTGCGGCTAGCGGCTAGTCATGTTAAGCCTTATAGTTAGTGATAGCAGCAACGTTAAGGGGAGCATATGCCCAATCTAAAAACCCCCAGTAACAACACATCAATAAATTTGATGAACATCGCTATCGTCATTCCGGCACATAATGAGGCGATGACGATTCACGCTTGCTTAGCCTCGATTCAGACAGCCATCAAACAATTGCCAGCGACCATTACGGCACACCCCATTGTCGTGCTCGATAGTTGTCGCGACAATACGCTTGAATTGGTCAAACAGGCAGGCGTGGAGTATATAAACTGTGACTATCGCTGTGTGGGACGCGTGCGCGATAAGGGCATTCGTTATGCCATCGAACAACAAGGTGCAACCTGGATTGCCTGCAGCGATGCCGATTCGATGGTCACGCCCGATTGGCTCAACCAGCAACTTGCCCATCTAGCCGAGCAGCCTACGGATATGATTTGCGGGGTGGTGAGCGTGGATAGCTGGGCGCACTTGAGCACCCAAACCCGAGACGATTATATGGCGCATTACCAAGATAGAATGGGGCACCGTCATATTCATGGGGCAAATTTGAGTTTTAGCAGTGCCGCTTATTTGACCGTTGGCGGTTTTGCACCCTTAACGTGCCATGAAGATGTGGACTTGGTTAAACGATTTGACACCCAAGGCTATGCCATAACTTGGAGCAATCGGGTACGGGTGATGACCAGTAGCCGCCTGCAAGCTCGTGCCAGCGAAGGGTTTGCCGCATTTTTAGCCAATTTAGAGGATAGGCCTATTGAAGAAGTAGCTGACAGCTTAGGCAATGGGCGCAGCGATAAGCATTAGGCCATTAAGCCATTAGGGCACTAGCGCTTTAGTATTGGATAGTCTAAATATTCGTCGTAACCTAAGCGCTTAATAGCTGCATAATTTTGTAGACAGGCTGGCGGTCTGTATTGGCGGTCTATGCCTTAATATTGAGCCTTAATATCGGCTGCCAAAATGGCGCAACATTTTTTTGCATTGACTTTTTTAGTGCAGCAGCAAAATCTCTGAACTATATCGAGGCATCGAAAAATTCTAGATACAGAGCAGCAATAATGGTCATGATTAAAAGGACAATAATTACCTAAAATAGCAGAACAAAACAAAGCATTATCAAATGGGCACACTTTTTGCTAAAACGATTTCATCATGATTGACATGATACTTTTAGGAGAGTGAAATGTCCCAACGGTTACCTTTGTTTAATTTTAAATTAGAGCGTATTAAAACGCTGCATTATACTTGGTTCGCATTTTTTGTGACTTTTCTAATTTGGTTTGCTCATGTGGCGTTAATGCCCACAATTAAAGATTATTTCTTGTTAACGGATGGTCAAGTCAAAGCAATTTTGATGCTTAACGTGGCATTAACTATCCCTGCCCGCTTGCTCATTGGCGCCATGGTCGATAAGTATGGCCCAAAACGCTCGTATAGTGCGCTGCTATTTATTAGTGGCTTTTTATGCTTTATTTTTGCTTTTGCCCAAACCTTTCAAATGTTAGCAATCGGTCGCTTCTTGATTGGCTTTGTGGGCGCAGGATTTGTGGTAGGTATCCGCCTTATTTCTGAGTGGTTTCCGGCCAAAGAGGTGGGCGCTGCTGAAGGTATCTACGGCGGTTGGGGTAACTTTGGTGCTGCAGTGGCTTCGATGGCCATGCCTTTATTGGCGCTGATGTTTGGCGGCGATGAGGGATGGCGCTATGCCATTGCTACCACCGGCGTCATTGCCATCGTGTATTCTGTTATTTTTTATCGAGGCGTTAGTGATACGCCAAAGGGCGCCACTTACTTTAAACCTAAAAAATCAGGGGGTTTAGAGGTCTCTAGTAAATCTGACTTTTATTTTTATGCTGCGGTTATTTTGCCGGTTTATTTAACCTTATTTTTGTTGGTTTGGCGCTTATCACCTGCAGGACTTAAGTTACTTAGTGAGTCACAAGCCACGATAGCGTACATCGTGGTGGCGTTATTAACGGTATATCAGTACATCAAAATTTGGTCAGTCAACAAGCATTTATTTGACAAAAGCCGCCCGGTTATGAGCGCTGAGTATGGCTATCAATTTAAGCAAGTGGCCATCTTAAGTATCGCCTATATGGCCTGTTTTGGCTCTGAGCTTGCCGTGGTATCTATGTTGCCACAATACTTTATCACCAATTATGGTATTTCTCATACGCTAGCGGGTTTGACGGCAGGTTGTTTTGCAGTAATGAACTTATTTGCCCGCCCTGGTGGTGGATTTATGTCTGATGCTATTGGTCGGCGTAAAGTGTTAATGATAGCACTCGCAGGTCAAACCATTGGTTATGTTTTAATGAGCCAAATGACCAAATTGCCCTTAATCGGTGCGATTATGATTGTGTTAGCGACCTCTATATTTGTACAGTCTGCTTGCGGTGCAGTCTATTCGTTAGTGCCATTGATTCAACGCCGGATGACGGGGCAAATTGCGGGTACCGCAGGGGCTTATGGTAACGTTGGTGGGGTGTTTTTCTTAACGGTATTTTCGATGATATCGCCAACCGGCTTTTTTATCATGCTCGCCGCTTTTGCCGCTATCGCTTTTGTCAGTGCGTTTTTCTTATCTGAGCCTCAAGGTCATATGATTGAAATGCATGAAGATGGTACGATTGAACGCATCGCTATCAGTTAAGCTGATGGTTGTCCATTAGCCTGATGCTGTTATTATGATTATGATTGTGATTGTGATTGTTATCAATATTGGACTGTGTTACCTGTTAAAAGAAAGAACAAGATAAGTTGCCTCACTTATGTGAATTAGGTGAATTAGGCGACTTATCTGATGCCATCCTCCATTGTTGTAATGCCTGCTCAATATACTCATTGGGCAGTCTTTCTTGCTCCAAGCGCCGCTGTCGCGGCTCGGCTTGGCGCAGGTCATTAAACAATGCCCACTCAGCAGAGCTTAAGTGGCTGGGGACTAAACCTTTAGAGTCAGGCTCACCCACCATACGTTTTTTAAACTGGGTTAGCGTTTGCGCATCCATCATCAACGCACTTAAATTTGGGCAACACGCCCGTGCTTGGCTTAATATGCTAAGCCCCTCCGAATCAATATCGCCCCAATAGCCCACGGTTTTTAGTTGCAGCCAATCGGCACTCATCCAGTTGATATTTTTACCGCCACCGGCAACGGCAATGGTATCGGCGGTAGTATCTGCCATGGTGCCCGCATAGGGCAATGCCAAGCAGGACTGCTCATTTTCTACCACCAAGATACGTTTAGCGGGCAAGGGCTGGTTTTGCAGCACCTCAGTTGCTAAGCGCAATAGCGATAATCCGCCCATGTTCGCTTGCGCTTGTGCACACAACGGGCGCACCATCAGCCAGCCGCTGGGTTTTTGCAAACAGCCTAACCACTGGCTTAAGCCCAAGTTGTTTATTTGCTGGGGATAAAATGCCGCCAATAAGGCGCTAAGTAGGCTGTCATAGGTTTCAATAAATTTGGTATCGACATAGCGCACTGGCAAAGCACGCAAATACAACCCCTGCCCCATGCCGTAATGTAGCTGCGGTATGACTTTTACCACCAGATCTAATTCGTCATCATCTAGCCCATCAAGGGTCGCAAGCTTGTCTATTAAGGCGTTAAATAGCCCTGTTTTCCAGTCAGTAGCAAACACACTGCTGTTTTGGCGCCTATTGCTATTGCTATTGCTCTCATCTACGCCTGTCATTGCGTCACACAGGTGGCTATGAATAAAACCAATTTTGCGCTGCCAACGTCGCAGCTGCTGCTGCGCCGCTGCCCCCAAAATTTCCGCTAAGGCTTGCGCATTGGCAATCACTAATTTGCTCGGCAGGTTTTGCTCGGCAAAGTGGCGAAAGCCACTGCGTTGCCAGTGCACCAGCTCGGGGTAATGCGGATGCAACGCAGCAAAATGGCGCCAAGCTTGCACAAAGTCTTGACAGTGATTGGGATGCTGTAGTAAGTCGTTACCCGTTTTGGGTGGCTTTAGCGCAAGGGTAATAGGAAACGCCATCTCCCCTTTAAGGCGGGCTTTGAGGCGAGCGCTATTGTCCCACTCACGTTGTTTGAGTTGGGCAATGGCAGTGGCGGGCATGATGCCCCAGTTTGGGGGGCTTGGGCTCGTTGCTGCTTTGACTGCTGTTTTGACTGCTGTTTTGGCTGTAGGTTTGGTCATAGGTAATGTTAAATAGGGTTAAAGTAGTCGTTAAATGGTAACGATGACTAAAAAATTGCTAGAGGCTCAATTGCTAGATGCTCAGCTTGCAATAAAGCCCTATACTACGCCTATAATGATACGCAGCGCAACAACCCCATTGGCGCCATTACGCCCTGTAAACCTAGCAAATATTATCTCGATTGTGCCGCACAGCTCAAAGCCAGCGTCTTGCCTTATAGACCCACTGGCTAAACACCCACTGGCTGCACAAAGCGCAGCGCCAATTTCAGCCTTGGCGTTAACCGCAGTGCAAGCTATTGGATGAAAACTCATGAATGATACCTTATGCGTATACGGTTTGAAGTAGTATACTAATAGATATATTGCAAGCATTGCCTATAGCTTTAGGTCAGCTTTAGCTATGATATCTCACTATCGAAATAAACCATGGACAGGTCAAATCGCATGAGTACCTCTAAGACGCCCAGCACCACAACCAGCGACAAAAATAGCGACACACTACGCAACACCCCTATCGAACAAACCCGTTGGAATGGCTGGGGTAACATCAATATTCATAAAAAAGTGTCGCCGCACGGGGCTAAATTCATTAGGTCGTATATCGGTAAGACGTCTAAACTATCCTCGGCTAGCTTAGATGACGTGTTAAAAACTGTACCAGCATCACGTTTACCTCAGGCGATTACTGATTTGTCCATCGTGTCAACCGATAATGAAGTTAGACTACGACACGCCCGTGGTCAAAGCTTTCCTGATTGGATTGCGATGCACAGTGGCGACTTTGAGGTGTTTCCGGATGGGGTGGCGATGCCGCAAGATACCGCAGATGTTGAGAGGCTACTTATGCTTGCCAGCGCGCATAATTTAATCGTTATTCCGTTTGGTGGGGGCACCTCGGTGGCAGGCCACATCAACCCCGCCAAAGAGTCACGTCCTATTTTGACCATCGCCATGAGTCGAATGGATAGGTTGATTGAGTTAGATGTTGAGAGTCAAGTGGCAACTTTTGGCGCAGGGGCGCAAGGGCCTGCCGTGGAGTCGCAGTTGGGCAAGCAAGGGTACCGCTTGGGGCACTATCCGCAGTCGTGGGAGCTATCTACTATAGGCGGCTGGGTGGCTACCCGCTCTAGTGGTCAGCAGTCTTTGGGCTATGGCCGTATTGAGCAGATGTTTGCGGGCGGCACTTTGGTGACGCCGCAAGGCATTTTGACCATTCCTGATATTCCAGCGTCATCTGCCGGCCCCGATTTGCGTGAAATGATGATGGGCACCGAAGGGCGCGTGGGTATCTTTACCGAAGTCAAAATGCGGGTCAACCCGCAGCCGACAGAAGAGTTATTTAAGGTTGCTTTTTTACCCAATTGGCAAGCGGGGAAAACCTTATTAAAACAGGCGGTACAACAAGATGTGCGCCTGTCGATGTTGCGACTTAGTAATGCGCTCGAAACCGATGCCCATTTGCATTTAGGCACCACGCCCAGTCAGTTTGTCGCCATCGCTGCGTATTTAAAAGCACGCGGGCTAAGCTCAGATAAAGTGATGCTAACTTATGGCATTTCTGGCAATAAAGCGCACAATAAGCTTGCCCTTGCACAGATGAAAAAACTGTTAAAGCAGCACGGCGCTGTCACCGGTACGCTTACCGATATTATGGGCACTATTTGGGCGCATGGCCGCTTTAAGTTTCCTTATTTGCGCGGCACATTATGGGATAAAGGCATTATGGTCGATACGTTTGAGACAGCGACCAATTGGCGTAACATTGATGAGCAAATGGCGCAGATGCAGCAAGCGGTAACCACCGCTTTAAGCGACGAGGGCGAGGCGGTTATGGCATTTACCCATATCTCCCATGTTTATAAGCAAGGTGCGAGCTTATATACCACTTACTTTTTTAGAGCTGCAAAAAATCATACCAATACGTTAACACGCTGGCAAAAAATTAAGCGGGCAGCAAGCTTGAGCGTGGCCAATGGTAAAGCCACCATCTCGCATCAACATGGCGTGGGCCGTGACCATGCCCCATATCTTAACGCTGAAAAGGGAAATCTGGGCCTTAAAGTCACTGCCGATATGTTAAAAAGCTTAGACCCCGAACAACGGATGAATCCCGGTGTCTTATTACAGGACACTTTATGAACCCGTCTAGGCAACGCAAGCAATCGCTAACAATGCCTTTAGCGCGTACTGAACCTTGGGATATGTTAGTCATTGGTGGCGGCATCACCGGTGCCGGTATTGCACGAGAAGCGGCACGGCGTGGTTTGGCCGTATTGGTGGTGGATCAAAAGGATTTTGCTTGGGGCACGTCGAGTCGCTCAAGCAAAATGGTGCACGGCGGACTACGCTATATCGCATCAGGTGATTATAAAACAACGGTGCAAAGCGTGCGTGAGCGTGAGCGCTTTTTGACCGAAGCAAGCGGTCTGGTCAATGAGATGCACTATGTTATGCCGCATTATAAAGGCAAGTTTCCGCCGCCATGGGTATTTAATACCCTGCTTAAAGTCTATGACAAAATAGCGGGCAAACGCTATGCAAAATATTTTAAAAGAGACGCTTTTTTACGCCTCAATCCGGGTATCAAGACAGATAAGTTTTTAGGTGCCAGTCAGTTTAGCGATGCGTTAACCGATGATTCACGTCTGGTCATGCGGGTGTTGGATGAGGCGATTCAAGACGGTGCGCAGGCGATTAATTATCTCAAAGCAGACTCCCTAATTAACAATGCACAAGGCTTAGTGGTGGGCGCAAGGCTGACGGATACGGCAAATCAGCTGGATACTGATACTGATTCTGATTCTGATTCTGATATTCATAATAATACTGACCCTAATTCGACAAGCTATGCGGTGTACGCCAAAGTGGTAGTCAATGCGACGGGGGCTTGGGCGGATACGCTGCGTATGCAGGCTTGCCAGCAAACCGAGGCGACCTTTCAACAACAAATTCGTCCCTCACGTGGTAGTCATCTAGTCATCAGTTCACAAAAGCTACCCCTGACTCATGCCTATACTTTTTTGCACCCCGTCGATAAACGGGCAGTTTTTGTGTTTCCTTGGGAGATGCGCACGGTTATTGGCACTACCGATTTAGACCATCCGCCTGTAGATGATCAAGAGGTTGGTATCACCCCCGAAGAGGTCGAATATCTACTCGCAGCGACCAATGCGCTGTTTGCGGCGGTTCAACTGAATCGGGATGACATTATCAGCACTTGGGCCGGGGTGCGACCGCTGATTGCTGCATCTGGCGATGGTGAACGAGTGAGTCCCAGTAAAGAAAAACGTGACCACAGTGTGTGGATAGACCATAATTTAGTGACGGTGAGTGGCGGCAAACTCACTACTTTTCGCCTGATTGCTTTGGATGTTATCCAGGCTTGCCAAGCCGTTTTTGCGCTTGATGCTAGCACCCAAGACAACAGTGCTCAACCAAGCCCTCAAACAAGCCCTCAAACAAGAATTCAACAAACTGATAACCATGACGATAGCGTTTTTAGTCACTCTGTGCCTACTCACCCAAAGTTTGCCACCTTGCCACAGCCCTTGCAACACCGTTTGCAAGGTTATTATGGCAGGCAACTTGACACGTTACTTGAACTTGCTGGTGCGGATGAATTAGTGCCCATTGCCGATAGCAATACCCTTTGGGCGGAGCTTCGTTTTTCGTTACGCTATGAGCAAGTCATTCATTTAGATGACTTGTTACTACGGCGTGCCCGCATAGGCTTAATAATACCAAATGGTGCGATGACGCCGCCCATTAGTGAGCGAATACAGCGGCTATGTCAGCAAGAGCTGGGTTGGAACGATGCCAAATGGCAACAAGAAGCTAAGCGTTATCATAATCTTTGGCATCGGTATTATCACTTGCCTTTTACATAGCATTTGCTACCTGCACAGCATCTGCTAACTGCATAGCAATAGACTCTTTCGACATCTAGGTAAAGGAATACCATGACCGATAATAAGGAATACCATGACGGATAATCATACCGAAGAGCCCATCTATTTTTTAAGCCTGGATAACGGCACTCAAAGCATTAGAGCGCTTATTTTTGATCAATTTGGTAACGAGGTTGGCAAAGCCCGTGTGCTTATTGAACCTTATTTTTCGAGTCAGCCCAATTTTGCCGAACAGCATGCCGAGTACTATTGGCAAAAGCTATCTGCAGCCTGCCAACAACTATGGCAAACGTGCTCTATCACGCCAGCACAAATTGCAGGCATCAGCCTTGCCACCCAGCGCTACACCATGATTTGTTTAGATAAAGACAAAAATCCGCTTCGCCCCGCTATTGTATGGCTGGATTTGCGCCGTGGTAAGCCCAATAATATTGGGTTTTTGCATCCTTTTACCAAGTTGGCAGGTATGAGCCAATTGGTCAAAGATGCTCAGCAAAAAGCACGCGGTAATTGGCTTGCACACCATGAGCCACAAATTTGGGCAAAAACGGCGCACTATGTTAACCTCTCCGCCTATCTTACTTATCAGCTTATCGGAGAACTGGTTGACTCTATGGCGCAATCTGTAGGCTATCTACCCTATGATTACAAAGCGCAAAAGTGGCTAAAACCTAACGATGTTAAATGGCGCTTGTTCAGTTGCCGCCCAGAGCAAATGCCGAAAATTGTTGCCCCAAGCCAGCTTTTAGGTCACATTACTGCCAAAGCTGCTGCCGCAACGGGTATTCTACAAGGCACCCCCATGATTGCCGCCGCCAGTGATAAGGCATGTGAAACCTTGGGTGCGGTTGGTTTAGCCACCGATACCGCTTGTTTAAGCTTTGGCACGACTGCCACGATTAGCACCTTTACCCCCAAATACGTCGAGGTCATCAAGCACATACCCGCTTATACCGCTGCCGTGCCCCATTACTATAATCCGGAATATATGATATATCGGGGTTTTTGGATGGTCAGCTGGTTTAAAGAGCAGTTTGCACATTATGAGCAAGCGCTTGCCAACCACCAAGGCATTGATACCGAAAAGCTCCTTGATCAAGCCATTAAGGATATCCCTGCAGGCTGTATGGGTTTAATCATGCAACCCTACTGGTCGCCTGGGGTGCGGCATCCCGGGCTTGAGGGCAAAGGTGCGCTGATTGGTTTTGGTGATGTGCATACCCGTGCCCATGTTTACCGAGCTATCTTAGAGGGCCTTGCTTATGAGCTAAAGCTAGGCTATGACACCATTGTGAAGCGCACCGGCAAACCTATCAAACACCTGCGAGTTTCTGGCGGCGGCTCGCAAAGCGACTCGGCGATGCAGCTTACTGCCGATATCTTTGGCATGCCCGCTTATCGTCCGCACACCTTTGAAGCGACAGGATTGGGTGCGGCCATTAACTGTGCCGTCGGCCTTGGCGTCTATCCCAATCATCAAACGGCTTGTGATGCTATGATTCATGTGGGCGAAAAGTTTGCGCCTATTGCGGCCAATGTGCAGTTGTATAAGCGCTTGTACAACGAGGTGTATCTTAAGATGTATGACCGACTAAAGCCTTTATACGAGAGTATTCAAGATATTACGGGCTATCCTGCGCTGTAGCTATTGTGTGGCGTCTGGTACTTTGATACCTACCGCTCTTTGCGAACTTTGAATTTTGTCAGCCCACGCTACGCAAGTTTTAAACGCCTAACTTAACAAAATGCCATCCTGCGCCAGTTGCGTGGCGGTTTTTTGTGATGCTTTATTTGCCCCACTCTTTGCCATAATGTCATCAATTTCTTGCCAAGTGACTTCACATAATCGGCTTTCGTGCTGTTGTGAGTTGCGCTCGGCAATGAGCAGACTGCGTGCAGAATCCCTAGCAAGGTTGAGGTTTTTGAACGGGGTAATCAGGTTGACGTGAATGTTGAGCTGTTTAAACACTTTCAGCACTCGGCGGCTGACTTGTTCGGCGGTGTTGGAAAAGGCCTCATCCAAAAAAACGGTGCTGTATATCGGCATATCACTACCGTCTGGGGTGAGCACGTAGGCCAGGCTAGCGGCGACTATCATACCCGCAAACGATTCTTTTTCACCGCCAGATTTACCGCTTGATGAGCTTAACACGTCCAAAATCTCTTGGGTGTCGTTGTCGATTTCTTCGGCATAAAAGGCGAGCTGATAGCGGGGGTCGAGTAACCGCAGCGACTCAAGGGTAGACGCCGAGGCGGTGGCGGTGGCCTTGTCCAAAATATCAATCACGTGTTTAAGCAGGTAAAAGCGCTTTTCGTGGTCGTCATCGTTGATGGCGGCAAGGGCTTGGTTGAGCTGTTGGTCAAAGGCTTGCACATGGGCAAAGTGCTCGCGCTTAAGGCTCAGCTTCAGGTGCGAGTTTTGCCGAAATTCGGTTTTTTTCAGCACCGCATTGATGTGTTCAATGCGGCCGCGGATGTCATCATGCACCGTCATCAGGCGGTTGCGCAAGCGGGCAAGCGATTGGGTGGCGTGTTTGTTCAGGCGTTGTTTAAAATCGCCTAGCAGCTCTGGTAAACCCTCATCCATAAGCTGGGTGAGGTACTCGGTATAGTCTTTAAGGCCGTCAAAGCCGGTTGCCCACTCGGCGGTATACGCCTGCCACTGCGGCTTGCCCTTAAAGCTGCTCATGATGCCAATGGCGCTATTTTTACTGCGATTAAGCCTCGTGTCGTGCTGGGCGATATCCTCCTCAATGCTTTGGTTCAGCTGCGCTTGCAAGCCGCTGTTGTCTAGACGAATACCGCCCGCTTTTTGGGTCAATGTGCTCAGCTGCGTACGGATAGCCGCGTCGATAAGGGCGTTATCTAGGCCACTTTTTACGAGGCGTTGATTGTGCGCCAGCTGTTGGCTTGCTACTTTTAGCTCCTGCTCCTTACCCCCACGTTGTGTATTAAGCTCAATGATTTGGGTAGTGAGGCTGGCCAGTTGCTGCTTGGCGTCTTGCCAACGCCGTTCGGCTTGCTTGAGGTCACCTTGGGCGTTTTTGATGGCGTCAAGCTCTTGCGTTTCATTGGCTAATTTTTGTTGCCAATACGGGACGTTGATTTGCGCCCAGTCAAATTGTTGCAGTTGCTCCCATAGCGATAACTGTTTGCCAACCTCGTTCATCGCCGCACGGGCGGCTTGCCAGCGTTGGCTAAAGTCTGCAAGTTCGGTGGTTAATTTGAGTGCATCCGCTTGCAACAAGGTTAACTTAGCTTTGTTGCTAAAGCCCAGTTGCCATTGGCGTCTATCATCGATGCGCTGTAAGTCTTTTTTCTCAAAACGCCCCTTGTCTTTGTGAATCAGCCCTTGCTGGGTCATGGAAAATGGGGTGGCATTAAGTTGTGATGTGTCTGCAACGCAGTGCAAGTCATGACGGTTTAAAAACGCTTTGAGCCAGTCTCGGTAAGCGTGGGTGCGCCATTGTAATTTGCGCAAAAAGCCATCGGCTTGAAACTCGGCGGGCGCTGTTTTGTCGTTTTGGGTGACCACTTGCACCCGCACATGCAGCCCTGTGTGCTGGGCGTTGAGCCATTTGGTAATCAAACTATAGCTGGCTTGTGGCACCAGCAAGGTGGTTTTGAGTCCGCCAAGCGCCCGCTCAATAGCGCCCTGCCACGATGCCTCGTCGTCTTTGATATCCATCAGCTCGCCAATAAACATCAAGCTATCAGGCACAATGTCTAGGCTTTGGGCAATGCTGTCTTTAAGCTGTCCATATTTTGGCGGAATGTTGGAATTGGGCTGATTCTTTAGTGCAGTAATTTGTTGTTGTAAGTCTTTATGTTGTATTTCGATTTTATTTAAGGCAATAGCACTATCGCCAAACTGGCGCTCGCTGTCTTCTTTTTGTTGGGTAAGCGTTGCTTCAGCGTCAACCGCTTGCGCTAGATTTTTTTCAAAGGTTGCTTCATCTAAGCGGGTATCAATGTTTAATTGACGGCACAGTTTTTGATAGCGCGCAGCGGCATCGTTAACACGGGTAAGGCTCGCTTGGGTGATTTGGATGTCTTTTTTAAGGCTGTCGATGCGGTTGCCGCCCAGCGCCATATACTCGTCACGACGTAATTGCATGGTGTCTGTCGCATCGACTTCTTGCTGTTCAAGCTGGGTTAGCTCTCGCTGCAGGCCGGCAAGCTCTGCGGTGAGTTGCTCGCATTGCTGCGCATACAATTGGGCGTACCGCTCGGCAAAGTATATCGGCAAGGCAAATCTTTGCGCCTTTAAATCGTGGATGATGTGCTCGGTTTTGCTGATGCTTTGTGCCAGCTCGGGCAGGCGCTCTAAGTGATTGACTTGCTCTTTGGCATCTTGCAAACGGCTATGAATGGCGACCAAATCGGCAAACTCTGCCACAATGTCCTTAGCATCGTCACGCACGCTGCTAGGCTCGAGCACTAGGGTGCGAATCAGCTCGGTTAAATCGTCAATTTTTTTGAGCCCTAAGGCGCGTGATAGCAAGGCGGGGGCATTGGGGTTGTCCATATACAGCCTACGCCGATACAGCTGTTGGTAGTCGCTAAAGTTGTCATCACAGCAGGTGACATCAGGCTGGGTAGCAAGCCACTGTTTGAGTAGGCGCACGTTGCCTTGGGCAAAATGGTCTAATACGTCGGCTAGGGACAATTGCTTTTGCGCCACGATATACAAACGTTTGACATCGCTTAGGGCGCTGCTTGCCAGCGTTGTCCAAAATATGGCAAGTAGGGTGATTGTTGCGCCGTCGTCACTGACGTATTCGGCGGATAAACCGGTAATAACGCCTTGGTTGCGCTTGCTTTTTACCCGTGTGCTCGACCCATCGTGCGCCGAGCCAAAGCTGCCACGCATATAGGTGATAAGGGAGCGGTCACTTTTGTCATTTTGTGCCGCTGCCACGTTAAAGGACGCCCGTCCCGGTGGCATCAGTAATGCCATTAGGCCATCAATCAAGGTGGATTTGCCCGAGCCGTTATCGCCAGTAATTAGGGTGCCCTCGGGGTCGATATTGGCATGGTGCAGCCCATGAAACGAGCCCCAATTAAATAAAGACAGCTTGGCGAGGCGGATTTGGCTTTGCGGCACTAAGCCTAGGCTGGTGTTAGATGGTTGCATGGTAATGATGGTTCCTCTGCGCCAAGGTAGTGATTTGCTAAAGCTTACCAGTTGGTCCTGCTGGCTACTCGCCAAACAAGTCAGATTGTAAATTTTCGGGGGTTGCACGGCTTAAGGCTGGATTAGCAGATAGGGCATTGGCGGCCCTGTTTGCATCGGCTGCATCGTTACTGGCTATATCGGCTAAATCGGCTAAATCGGCAATCGGCAGCATCGGCAGCATCGGCAGCATCGGCAGCATCGGCAGCATCGTTAAATTCTACCTCGTCTGTATCGTCACTGTCTACATCGGCTGACTCATCAATAGCTTTATTGACCCCCTCATTAATGTGCTCACCTGTCGTTTCCTGCACCAACCGCAAATACTCGCTGAGCATACTTTCTAAAAAGTCGGCATTGACCACATAGCGGATAAGGGGGGTTATCTCATAGCGCTCATCGCTGCCGCGTACGCTGGTGAGTAGATGACGACGGCTTAAATCATTGAGGCGGCTTACCAGTTTTCTTTGGTCTTTGCTGGCGTGGTCGGTTAAGGGCAAAAATGGCGTCAGTAGCGAGGCCAATCGCTCAATGTCGATAATCATTTTTTGCTCACCGCTGGCTTCACGCTCTTGATAGTATTTACGCAGCACCAGCAGAATTAGGGTGTCAAACAACGATAAAGAACGCTTGGTAATGAGTGACGGCGCATTGTCGTCGTCGGCCTCAAGCGCTAGGTCGCTGCTGTATTTAGATTTAGCCTCTTCGGTATTAGGGTGTACGCTGTCACTATTGTTGTCGGTTTGACCGATGATATCGCTATCGGGTCGCGCAATAAAGGCGACACCTTGACGCTCATCCAATACGAGATTGAGATACACCTCAGATAGGTGCCGGCGAATGGGCGCTTGATGTTGGCATAGCTCAGTAAATAAGTTGGGCTTTTGGGTATGAAAAATCACCCCATGGCGCATCAGATGTACCAGGACTCGCTTGGCCGTGTCGCTCATCACGTCGGGCATTTGGCTATTTGCGCTGCTTGATTCGGTAGCTAAGTCGGTATTCAAATCGATAGTTAACTCGGTATCAGCTTCGAGGCTTTGGTCGTCTATGCGATGCTCAGCATATGGTTGGGCATGGTGTTTGGCGACGTCTTGTTCAGAAGCGTTGTGACCAGGATTAGATATCTCTTTAGCAATACTTGCCTCACTCGCCTCATCTGTCACCTTACCAGAGTCGGTTGCTGTTTTTGGGTTGCCGGTTACCATATTGAAAAAGTGATTTGTGGTCATTGTGGTCTCTTGGACGGGGCTGATTGAGTCAAAAAAGCGATGACATATCCAGTTTTAATCGTAGGTTGTTGTCAGGGCAGCATACCCAATCGTGTTTTTCGGATAATCCATGTTTTGCCGAAGCTAAACCTATATGCCTTTTCAATTATCAACCCTAGCAAATAAAAGCTATAATGAATGTTATCTATCATGACAACTGAGGCAACTATGCAATATACAGCAATTGTTAAAAATGGGGGTCTATTTATTCCCAATATTTTTACTGAAATCAGCAACGATGGCAGCTTGCCAGAAGTTGTACAAGTCGATTTGGACATTGAGCTGCTATATATACAAATCAAAGATAAGCACGTGCAAAAAAACATACCAGTGACATTAACCAATAAGGATAATTCAAATACTGAGACACAGAAGGTTAACTTAGGCGAATTGCCTGTCAAGGCATTTGATATTATTGACGACCCTGTAGCGTGGCAACAAACGTTGCGAGAGGCGTGGTAGATGCTCACCTATGTATTTGATACCAATGCATTGGTATATGCCAGTCAATTAGGCATTAGCATTACCTCAAAACGGCATCATATTTCTATTATTAGTGAGCTTGAGCTATTGTCATTTGCTCAATTATCATTAGAAGACGAAGCGCACTTACACCAAGTTTTAGCACAATTTAACATTCATACCATCACCCAGCATGTCAAACTCGATACCATTAAATTACGTAAAACTAAAAATTTAAAGCTCCCTGACAGTATCATTTTAGCCACTGCTCAAGTATTAGATTGTCCCCTGATTACCAATGATAAGCAAATTTTAAAAGTTGCAGGTAATATGGCGGTTTCTTTTGATAAGGTAGCAATGGATAATCTCTAATCTAGGGTTGTTATGTTCCACAAAAGTCACAGCCTGCGCACCTTGAAATACCTATTTTATCTACAATACCAAATCCTCGATATCCTCCGGAAATTGTGATTCGCTAAGCAGTAAGCTTGGAATATGGGCTCTTAAGGTGACGCCTTGTGGGTCATGAATAATGATTTCTTCTTCGGCTTGCAATTGAGTAGCCTGTAGCGCACGCGCAATGCGAATATAGGCGACCAGCTCCTCTAGCCCCTCACTGATGGGATGCGCCTTGGTGAGTTGGGCAATAGTCTGCGGGCTGCTTTGTTGCAATTGATGGCGAATGGTTTGCGCAACCTCTTTGACCTTGACCGAATTTAAGCTATCAAGCATAGTGTGGCTGGGTTCACGGCTGTTGATATGCGCGGTGGTAGAGCCCATCTCGACCCGCTCATCGGGCTGCTTTAGGCGCATTGTATCGGGGGAGGATAACTCGACTTTGCCCACAGATAACGCTAGCGCAGTGTCCACAGTGAGCTTGCAGTCCGCATTGCGTAAGCTGACCGCCAGTTGCTCAAGTTTGCTGATAAGTTTGCCCACCGCTTGCCCCTCTGCCAACGCCCCACTTTCAATATAAGCACGTAGCTCTTGCTCACTGCGGCGGCGGATACGCAGCACTCTATCGCTCTCTGTGCTAAGCTCAGCGATTAAATCGGCTAAAAACTGCCGCTGCGCCTGGCTTAAATGGTTGGCGGCTGGGGTTTGCAGCACGTATTGCAGTTGCTCTCGAAACTCGGTGACACGATCATAATCACATAGCAGCTGAAAAAAACCTTCAAAGGCGCTGCCTGCTTCGGTTTGTGACAATAGGTTTTCACGCTTCATCACCTCTTGTAACAGGTTGCCTCTAGATTGGTCGTCCTCTATCATTTGGATGCGGATGTCTTTATCAAGCTTGCGGATTTGCTCTTCCAGCAGGCGAAAATCTCCCGTTAACTGGGAGGCAAGCTGATAGATTTCTCGAATATATTCGCGCTGCTCGTTGTCGCTAAGCCTGCGCACCACGCCGGCGTTTAAATCGTCTATTTGGCGCTGAATGGCAGTTTTTTTATCCTCCAATAGTTGCAAGCGGCTATCGATATTGTCATCGGTCACCACCACAAAGTCGCGCACGGCTTCTTGCACAATACGTAGGTGCGAGGCGCTCACATGGATGCTGCGCTCTTCAAAGCCTTGGCAAAAACGCAGCGCCATCTCCAAAGCGTCGGTTTTGCTAAGCATGTCGTCAAGCTCACGTAACCAGCCTTGCCCTATCCACTGATTGAGGTAGGCACTAGCGCTCGATTGGGTTTCCCAGATGCCAAGGTTGCGACTGTGCTCAATTTGAGCATCAAGTAGCAATTTGGCTTGACCGTACGCCACCTCGCTCTGCTCACTAAATAAGTCACTGATAAAAGCTAGGATATGCGGGGCGTTGTCAGCACGCAGTAGTCGCCATGAGGCGTGCTCTTGATAGAGACGACGGTATTTTGCCGACAGACCTTGAAAGCTCAAAGAGGGGTTGTCCTTAAGTTGTCCTTAAGGGGTGCGTATTAGCACGATGGCGCTATTATTAATTAGAAATAACCCGCCATTATACCGTACTCACCCACCTTTAGGGTATTGCAAATAGGGTATTGCAAAAATCAATATTCAAGTGAGTTACTCACTACATAAAGCACTGTATTAAGTGCGGTTTGCTGAACAAACCGTAGAAGTAAACTTGGTAAACTAAGGACGCAATAAGGAGTTTATCATGAATAAGACAGTCAAGAGTTACTGTACAGCATTCAAATGAGCAGCGGCTGACCTTACCGATACGCTATTTAGTAAATCTCAGCTAAATTAAGCCTACTCTAAATTAAACCTAAGCTAACTCATTTAAGCGACACGTTGGCGTGCTAGGGTTTAGATTAACTAAGCCCTTGATGACAGTGGTAAATCCCTGTGTCAGGGCTGGTATGACAGCCAGACGCATCTGTCTCACCATTATGCGCAACAGCAGTGGTGGCAAAAGTAGCGGCTATAAATAGCAAGATAATAGTTTTCATGAGCTTCCTCTGTCCGTTATTTGTTGTCCGTCGATGTCGATAAGTAGGCGGTAAATCAGTAGTTAGGTAAATCGGTAGTTAGGTAAATTAGAGGCATAAGCTTTAAGAGACGCTCATCATCATTTTTAGCAATTAGTTAGCCTTTAGTGAGCATTGAGCCGCATTAACCTTTAACGCTATATAAGTACCAATTACCCCAATAATTATCCCCCAATTATAATAAATTTAAAACCTAATGAAAACATTTTATGCTGACTTTTTTAGGTTCTTCGTAAGGATTCTAAGCACTAAATGCCAGCTTGATTGGGCTATTGCATCCTATTTGGTTTAGCCTTGACCGAGCTCAATTAAGGTCGCATTGCCACCAATAGCCGTCGTATTGACCGTTTTTACCCGCTCGGTCATAAAGCGCTCGATATAGTCTGGCGCAAACATGTCACTGCAGCCAGCAGCATCCGTCACGCCAACTATCTGGGTTAACACGCCATCAGTATTGGCCAAAATATGGCCCATAGCAGCCAACTCTTCAAAAGTACCAACGGCCGCCACGACGGCTAGGCGGTTAATATGGAGCAGCGTCTCGAGCTGTGCATCATTGGCCACCTCCATGACCTCTGGCAACATGCCGGTGTTCCGTAAAAGACTTAATGCCTGCTCGCAAATGTCTGCTTGGGTGGGATAATGTAAAATCACCTCATTACCGGTCAACAAGGCCGCAAGCAACTGACCTAACACCGCAATAGGTGTCGCATTAGCGGTGCCGACCACCATCACTTTGCCACGTGCCGTCAGATACAACTCATTCACCTCACCGGTGACGCCTTCTAAATGATGGACATCATCCAAGCGTGGGGTTTGCAAAATCAGGTGGTTAAACAGCTGATACGCCTTTTGCGGGTGCGCCGTTAAATCCGCCAACTTGCCACTGGCATCTCGGATATAGGCGGCACGATTCACCGCCCCCAGTGTTGTCCACGCTTCGCATTGTTTGGCATGATTTTGTTTAAATATCGCACTCATAAGCTGTCCTTTATTTTAAACTTGTCGTTAAGGGCATGGGGATTGACTCACTAAGATGACACCGCTCTACTTATGCGTCTTGCCACTGCATTAAACGGGCGACATAGTGTGGCCCGCCCGCTTTGGGCCCCGTGCCGGATAATCCGCAGCCGCCAAAGGGCTGCTCGCCCACCACGGCACCGGTTTGATTGCGGTTAATATACGTATTGCCCACTTTTACCCGACTTTCGATAGCATTGGCTACGCTTTCGATGCGGCTATGTATCCCTAAAGTTAAGCCATAACCGGTCGCATTAATTGCCTCGATTAGCTCATCTAGCTCGTGCGCTTTATAGCGCAGCACATGCAGGATAGGGCCAAAATGCTCGCCGCCTATGACCTCGATATTATTCACCTCAATAGCGGTGGGCAGCACAAAGGTGGTATTGCTCAAGTTTGCCGCCACTGCTGCACTAATCGGGGTTTGGGCGATAATACGAGCTTGCGGCGCTTGGCGCATCTGCTCGATATGATCACGCAAGCTTTTTTGTGCGGCGGCATCAATCACCGGCCCGACATCGCTAAATACATGAATTGGATTACCAACAACCAGCTCTGCCATATTGCCTTTTAATAGCTCGATAACGGTGTCTGCCACATCGTCTTGCACGCATAAAATACGGCAAGCAGAGCAGCGTTGCCCTGCCGACCCAAATGCAGACAGCACCACATCTTTGACCACCTGTTCCGGCAATGCGGTTGAGTCTGCAATCATCGCATTTTGACCACCGGTTTCGGCAATTAAAATCGGCAACCTTGTTTTGACATGAGCATTGCTGGCATGCACCGCATATAAGGCGCGATTGATAAGCTGCGCCGTTTTGGTAGAGCCGGTGAAAATCACCCCATCAATCCGCGCTGATGCCGTTAATGTGCCCCCCACCTCACCAGCACCGACCACAAACTGTAAGGCAGACTTAGGCACTCCGGCTTGGTACATAAGCTGCACCGCCACATAGGCAATTAAACTGGTTTGCGGCGCCGGTTTGGCCACAACCGTGTTGCCGACCACCAATGCCGCCACAATTTGCCCCGTATAAATCGCCAATGGGAAGTTCCATGGGCTGATGCACACCAGCGTGCCACGCGGCGCTCTTTTTTGCCGGTGTTTGCTGCCGCTTAAATCGACAAACTCATGGGTTTGGGTGCTTAGGCGCTCTGCTTCATTGGCATAATAGCGGCAAAAATCGACCGCTTCACGAATCTCATCAATGCTATCTTGTATCGTTTTGCCCGCCTCTTTTTGGCATAAGGCTATGAGCTCGGCATAATTGGCCTCATACACATCAGCAATGCGGCGCAAAATAGCGGCACGCTCATTCGCCGTTGTACTTTGCCACTGCGACTGTGCTGCAACCGCCCTATTAATGGCATCCTGTGCCATGGCAGCTGTCGCATAATGGACTTCGCCCACCGCCACATCGTTATCCCAAGGCGCAACGATTTTTTCAATATCAGCAGCATTGCTTGTGTTGTTTACGAGCGCGTCATTCGTAATAGCCTCGTTAATATTAGTGTCGTTTTTAACGTCTTGACCCTCAATCACACTGCACGCCGTCCAAGTTTTAACCAATTGCGCATCAATCGCCTGTTTAAACGGTTGCCACTGTGAGGCCACAAAAATGTTGGGCCCAAAGCTCGCCTGACGGTCGTGATACACCTCTAAGGGCTGAACAATGCGCTCATTGTGCAAGCTGGGCTGCGCTAGTAGTTTGTCATAGGGATGCACGCTCAAGGCATCAATCGGGTGCGATTTATCGAGCAATTGATGCACAAACGAGCTATTAGCGCCATTTTCTAACAAGCGGCGCACCAGATAAGGCAATAAATCTTTGTGGGCGCCCACTGGGGCATAAATGCGCACGGGGATATGATACGCCTGTAAAATATGGTCGTATAACGCATCGCCCATGCCATGCAACCGTTGAAATTCAAAATCGCGATGCGGGCTCATGGTCATAACGGCCGATAACGTGTGGGCGTTATGGGTTGCAAACTGGGGCCATATCAAGCCGCGGAGATGCTCGGACAATAAAAACCGAGCACAGGCCAAATAGGCCACATCCGTGCCCTCTTTACGGGTCCATACCGGATAGCCGGTAAAGCCTTTTTGCTGGACAAGCTTGATTTCATAATCCCAATACGCGCCTTTTACCAATCTGACGGGGATGCGATCGCCCACCGCATCGGCCAAGCTTGCCAGCCAAGCCAATACTGCAATCGCCCGTTTTGAATAGGCCTGCACCACAATGCCCAAGCCATCCCAGCCTTGGGTCATAATGTCACGGTATAAGGATTCAAATAACACAAGCGATATCTCAAGGCGGTCGGCCTCTTCGGCATCGATGCTTAAATCAACATGGACATCGCGCGCCGCCTCAATCAATAACATACAACGCTGGCGTAATAGCCCCAAAACCTGCTCGCTTTGCGTTGCCTCATAGCGAGGGTGCAGCGCCGATAACTTGATAGAAACCGAAGGTTTGGGCATACCCGCTTTGACCCTAATATGCGCCGCTTGCCGTATGGCATGCTGATAATCGCTAAAATATTTTTCCGCATCTTTATGGGTGATGGCCGCCTCACCCAGCATATCAAACGAATAGGTATAGCCTTTATCACGGTATGGCTGGCTGCTCCGGCCGGCTTGCTCTATCGTCTCACCCAGCACAAATTGATGCCCCATAATACGCATCGCTTGCTGCATTGCACGACGAATCACTGGCTCGCCCATCTTTTTGGTCATGCGGTCTAAAAAGCCCGCCGCCGTCACGTTGTTATCAACGCTGACCACCCGCCCTGTCATCATCAGCCCCCAGGTTGAGGCATTGACGATAAACCCATTGTCGCCTTGCAAGTGTTTTTTCCAATCAGCCACGCTCATTTTGTCGCGAATCAGTGCATCGGCGGTTGCATTATCGGGCACCCGAATCAGCGCCTCAGCCAAACTCATTAATAAGATGCCCTCTTGGGTGTCTAGGCTGTATTCGAGCAACAAGGAATCCACCATTTTGACGGCTTTGTCATTACTGCGCACCTGTTCGACTAATTTTCTCGTTTGCAGGGTGGTGGCTTCGCGCTCATCAACTTGACGTCCATCAAGGTTTTGTTTATGGTTATGTTCAATGTTATATTCATGGTCACTCGCATCCGCACCCGTATGGCTTGTAGGCAACGCTTGCGGTGCTGCTAATGGCAATAACTCCCCCAACCACTGGTCTTCATCCACACTGTACAGCGGTGATATTTTTTAAACAACACTTGACTGGGCTGCTTGATATAAGTGGGGTCAAGCAATTGCTGCGCCGAAAATTGCATCGGATTTTGCGGATAAAACATCGTGGTGACACTCATACTACACGTCCTTAATACTGACTAAATACTGTTTTAATATAGGCGATTGAATGGATAAACTGAATAGATTAACAATAACAGCGTACTATAATCAAAGATAGCGTTATTACAAAAGACTCACGCCTCTCGATAAAAACAAGTCATCTCAAGTCCGTTGCGCTATCCTTTATATCTCAAAATGTACTGGATATCTCTAAACTGTACTGGGTTATCGAAACCGTCTTTAGTATTGACATTGACATTGACATCACCATTACCATTACCCCATATAGCCTCATACATTTTAGCGACATTTGGCCATAACTGATGCAAATGTAGCAGCGTATCCTCTACAAGGTATCAAGCTTAAGAACACGCATTAAAATCTTGAATAATAAATGGTTTTGACCACGGTCCATTTAAGTTAAGTACAGATTAGGCTAGGTAATATCTTACAAACAAATGCCTATGTTAGCCAATTTATAGTAAATTTTTTCAGATGTTTAGTGTATTATGACTCACATAATCGTCTAATAGCCCTTTAGCAGCCTATACATTGTTAGCAAACCGTCTATTGACCACATGATTGGTCACTGGCTATGGTCACTGGCTAAGCGCTTTTACTCCTGTTCTCCTAAATTTTGTATTTATCGCAAGTGAGTCCTTCATGCCCGAGTCAATCAACCTTATCTCCTTAATTACGCAAGCAAGCTTACTGGTACAAATTGTCATGGGGCTGTTGTTATTGGCCTCCTTATTGTGTTGGATACTTATCTTTCGCTTAAGTGCACGCCTTGGCACCGCCAAAAGTCACGATGCCCAGTTTGAAAGTTGGTTTTGGTCTGGCGAGGATTTAGCCAAGCTGTACCAAGGCGTACAAAATCTGCCCGACCGTCAAGGGTTGGCGAATATATTTTATGTGGGGTTTTCCGAATTTTTACGGATGACTAAAAAGCGGCAGTCTAAAGAGCAAATTATTGAAGGGGTTGAGCGCAAACTTCGCGTTGGGCTTGGGCGCCAACAACAAGCGTTGGAGTCCGGGCTTGCGGTGCTGGCAAGTATTGGCTCGGTATCGCCTTATATCGGTTTGTTTGGCACGGTTTGGGGGATTATGAATGCCTTTTTAGGCCTGTCACAAGTGGAACAAGTGAGCCTATCTGCCGTGGCCCCCGGCATTGCTGAAGCGCTGATTGCCACCGCAATGGGCTTATTTGCTGCGATTCCGGCGGTGTTGGCCTACAACCATTTTACCGCTAAGGCGGCTAACCTATATGATAGCCGGGCTTTATTTTGTGATGAGATGACCGGTATGTTATTGCGAGAAACGCACGAGACGACTGGCAATGTTGGCAACAATGCGCAAAACCCGCAAGCTGGGCTGGCCGCGAGTGCGCAAAATATCCGCTCTCCACTCATATAGCAGGGATAACGGCTATTTGCTGGTTAGATAGCTGTCTATTGGGCTATTGGGTTGTAAAAACTGCCCAACAATCCAGCTTACCAGTTTACCAGTTTATAAGATGCCTTAAAAACTCAAGCCATCCGTCACGTTTAGGCGGCCAGTATCATCAAATGTTTGTCACAGGTTATAAAAAATCTTAAGTCCCCCATCTTGATTTAGGCCATTTTCAACCCCAATATCTCAACCATAAAAGCGTATTGTTATGACCCCTAGCCCTTTTGCCTCTAGACGAAAAAGAGAACTTAACGCCGCCATGAACGTGGTGCCGTATATTGATGTGATGCTGGTTTTGTTAATTATTTTTATGGTCACCACGCCGATGCTGACCACCGGTGTGGATGTGGATTTACCCAAGGCCAAAGCCAATAATGTGGGCTCAGGTACCCAAATGCCCGTCATTGTGTCTTTAATGAGTAATGGTGATATTTTTATGAGCCATGAAAGCGGGTCAGACACGCCCGTCACCGAGCCGGAGTTGGTGCAAGCATTGACACAATTGCAAAGCGAAGCGGCTGGTAACGACATTAAAGTGATGATTAACGCCGACCAAAGCAATCAATACGGCGATATTATGCAGCTGATGGCCAACTTGCAACAAGCGGGTATCGAAAAGGTTGGGTTGTTAACCGGTCAACCCTTACCCACGTCAAAGCCTGCCCAATAAAACCAATCTAGTGCTCTGCTAGTGTTTTGTTAGCCACTTAGCCACGCTTTTGACTACCGCAATTGGTCAATATAACTGCCTATTAGGTCTATACCCCACTCTATATTTTGAATAAGGTGAAAGTAACGTAGTGCTAAAACATGCGCCTAGCGTCTATATCCCGCATCAACCTGACGATGACGATATTACCCTGCCAACTGTCTTAAGCTTGGTGGTGCATAGTGCTATCATTGGGTTTATCGTTTATTCGCATCATGTGCCAAAGATTGAGACGCCGCCTGCGATAGAAACCAGTATTGTGACCCCAGCGGAGTTGGCCGCTATGAAAGCGGCGGTGCTCGACAACCGTGAAGCACTGGCCGCTGCAGGCACGCAGACCGACCAGAGTCAAGAAAATGCCAATTCTGAGTCGCCCGACGCTACGACAGCTACCGCACCTAACACTAGCCGCCCAAAGGAGAGCGTTTCGGACAGCATCCGCCGCCGTGTGCCGATTATTTTTTCTAGGTCTACCGATGAGGCGGATGATTTTGAGACGACCGGGTATGTTGACCCAGATGTCAAAGAGGCATTAGCCAAGCGCCGCGAAACCAACAAACAGATGATGGAGGCATTTAATCGGCAACAAATGGAAAAAGCGGCGGGGAAAATTGATGACTATAGCGCCGAAGTCGATGCCGATTATTTAGCCGAATTAAAAAAGTTAGAGGCGTTTAAGAAGACAGAAAAAAACCCAGCTAAGACTGACAAACCTAAACGCGTGGAGGTCTCTGTACCCTCTTCGCTGAGTCATAATGACAGTAATAGCCGTGATGCGGTGAAAGCCGATAGCAGCACTGGCAAGACTATTAGCTTGGGGGACGACAGTAGTCAGTCGCCTAGTAAACCAGGTGGGGCGCCAGGCGGCGCTGCCAATAAACCTAGTGCCAGTAGTATTAGTAGCGCTTTAGTGGCGCATATTAAACCTTATTGGCATCCCCCGTCTGGGCGGATTGGTAAATCGCTCAAAGTCATTATCGATGTGGATGCCAGCGGTAATGTATTAACGGTAGCGGCCAATTCCGATGATGCTGCGTTAAACAACTCTCTTGAGCAAGCGGTCAGAGATGCTAGCCCATTGACCCCAGTGGTTGGTAGTGATTTTACCGTGTTAAAGCCGACCTTTAAGGTCACTCAATGACTCAGGCCATCTTAGATATCAGCGTGGCGTCTTTGAGGTTTTTGCAGAACAATAGCAACCGTGATATCTTGGTATATGACTTATCCTATCTTCTACCTTTGAGTTGCGACGCTTACCTTGCTACTGCCTTGCTTCATTGATATCGATACCTTGATTGTCTATGACAGTCATAGATTGTTATAGACAATCATTAATCAACCCTTTAAACCTTATACGATGAATGGACCCCCTTATGTCTTTTTTCAAGCCAACCCTAAAACCCCTGTTACCCTCCACATTCCGCCATTCATCTCCCATACCAACCATGCTAACCACCATGCCAACCACCATGCCAACCTTGTCCTGCTTATTGCTGGGTTTGCTGATTATGCCATCAGTCACTGTTGCGGCTACCGATGCCAACGTTTTAGAGTTTACGATTGAAAAGCAAGGAGCAGCCGTTGAATCCCAAGTTGCGTTTGTGCCCTTTGCAGGCGACACGGCTATCTCGTCCACTATTTTGCAAGACTTAGCGACCACCTCGCTTAAAGTCACCACGAACAATTTAATTGGTCAGCCGCATGCGAGTAGTGAGTTATCGTCCACGCTGCCTGCTTGGCAACAAACGGGCATCCCTTATTTGGTGGTGGGCAGTACCAATAGCGCTCGAGGCAATACCGAGATACGCTTTGAGGTGGTGGATGTGTTTACGGGGGTGGTTAAACAGGGCGTGCAAACCGTCACAGGCGCTGATGCCAAAGACGTCTCGCATAAAGCGGCGGCTCGTATTTATGAGATTATTACTGGCAAAAAATCTGACTTTGATGCGCGCATTATTTATGTCGAAGAAAAGGGCGTGGGCGCTCAGAAAACCTCATCGCTTATCATGCTCGATGCCAATGGTGACAACCCAACTCGGCTCACCCAAGTCACCGATGGCAGTATTTTTAGCCCAGCGGTGTCGCCAGATGGCCGCTACGTAGCATTTTCGGTACAGCTTAAAAACCGCCATGCTCGCTTGTTTAAACTCAACCTGCGCACCTTGCAGACCACCGAATTGGCCACCAATATCAAAGGCGATAAACTAAGCCCCTCATTTTCGCCCAATGGCGATAGCATTGTTTTTTCAAGCACGGCAGATGGTGATGCTGATATTTATCTTGCCAGTAGCAGTAGTGGTGGTGCACAAAATATTATTAATATGCCCTATGATCAAGTACAGCCAAGTTATAATTTAAAAGATGGCAGCATTGTGTTTGCGTCCGATCACACTAGCCCCAACCGCCCAAGTATTTATCGCTACAGTTTTTCAGGCTCGCCCACTCGTCTTTCACGCTCAAGCTATGCGGCCAACCCAAGTTATAGCCCAGATGGCACTAAAATTGGCTACCTAGATGGCAGTAGTGCTGCCGTCATGAGCACATCTGGCAGCACTATGGCCAATTTTGGCAATACGGGTATCGATGAGGCACCAAGATTTTCCCCAAGTAGTGAGCGGGTAGTGTACTCTCAAGGCAAAGGCAACAGCGTACTGGTGATTCGGTCACTTAACGGCGGCAAAACGATTACCAAGCAAACCAGTGGCATCGCCCGCTCGCCAATTTGGGTACCCAGTGGTCAATAGTCATTAGGTTGGTGCTTAATGGCCTGTCACTTAATGGCCTGTCACTTAATGGTTTTTTAACTTATGGCCCATAGCTTTGGGCCATTTAACTAGAAGACTGGAACACAAACTTTGGTGGCTGATCTATCAATACTTGGGCCACATGTTCGCCAAACAAAATGGCCGTGTCGATATCGCCCTGCCCGGGGGTAACGTCTGGCGGGGCATCAATGGACTGGGTCATCAAGCCTAAAAAGCTCGATAAGCGATTAATATCTTGCTCGCTGTGCCCTGTTGGCATAACCGGAAAACCAACCCAATTCATGCCATGTTGCATGCTAAACAGACATATTTGCTGCAATACAGACAACTTATCGCCACTTAAGCCGCCTGAATTGGCAAACCCTGCCGCCCACTTGCCGTGCCATTGCCGATGATACCAGCGTTTTGAGGTGGCATCCATGAAGGCTTTAAATTCAGCGGGCACGCTGCCCATGTACACGGCGCTGCCAAAGACCAGTAACGGCGCGGCATCGATAAAGGCCCAATCGGCATCGGTTAGAGTGCGCACATCAATACTTTGCACTGCAAACGTCTCATCAGCACTGCTTGCCGCATAACTACGCGCCCCCTCTGCAATCGCTAGGGCAACTTTACGGGTATGACCATAGTTACTATGATAAATCACGGCCATCGATAGTGGGGTTACTTTATTCTCTGGTATAGCATAAAGCCTATTATTAGTTTTTGGTGCGGTCATGGCGTTAATACATCCCAACATTTATTAAAATCGGTTTATTAAAATCGGTTTATTAAAATCAGTGTTTTAACATCTAAAGGTCACAAAAAGTGACGACTTAACTGAAACTATCATTCATCCAACCGCATAATTAATAGCGCCATCCTGCCCGTATTGCGTTGTTGGCGATGGGTCATCCGCCGGTAGGAATAATACTGGCTGTCGCTATAACTACAGGGCGGAGTGCCGGATATGACCTCAACCCCTAGCGCTTCAAGTTGCAGCTTTGCCAGCAGCGGCAAATCAAGCCACGCTTTATTGGGGTCATCATGGCTAGTCACCACTTGCTGGCGGATGACCGCAGTTGCCATCCCCAGTTGTTGACACCCTTCCAACAATTGCGCCACAACAGCAAGGGATACTTCGTAACAAGCAGGGCCAATACTGGTGCCTATCCAAGCTTGACTTTTAGTTGCTACGGGGTCGCTATTGATCTGAACGCTAAGCAACTGCCTATTTAGATGGAGCATCAGTGCGTCATAGGTTTTAGCAATTACCCCGTTGGCCAACCCTTTCCAGCCGGCATGAATGGCAGCAATTTGCGCTACTGGCTGCTGAACGTTTTGCGCATTTGCGCCATACATTACGATGGGCACACAATCGGCAGTCATTATTGCTACAGCGGTGCGCGCCAATGGTGTTATTATCGCATCAGCGTCTGGCGCCAGTAGTGCAGGAACGGTTATTTGAGGTGCTGGTATTGACGGCATTAAAGTGATGAGAGGTTTTTTGACTAACGTATCGCTAATCGTTACCACCTCATTACCATGAACCTGATTTAGCCAATAAATACTGTCAATTCTAACCTTACTGGCTGCTACAGTGTCTTGTGTGTTGAGGCTCTCTGGCGTAGCAATCGCTCTCGTCTGTAGCGTGTGTAGCGTCTGCATCAAACCTTGCTCTGCTGGCAGCGGGTGCGTGCGCAAATAGTCATTAATCAAACCCAGCAATTGGCCGCGATGCTGCAGCACGGTTTTGGGGTCATCGCCCACATGTAGCCCAAGATTAAACGCCCCATATGTGGTAGCTGCATGTTTTAAACGGCCCTCGTCTAAATAGCCCTCGTCTAAATCCATACCGGCATGGGTCTGTATAACCAGAACATGGCGATTATGGGCCAGCACAGTAAAAACATTGCCCTGAACCGCATCGATTGCAACACTCTTCGCATGACCAGTCATGTCCATCGCCTTTCATAGAGGATTCGTCTCACGCTCGATCAGTGCTATTCTTCTTGGTCACTGAGCAATGCAATTAATGCCAAGATATCGTCTGGCATAGGGGCAGTCAATTCAATCGTCTCGTTGGTTTGCGGATGGACAAACCCAAGCCTGTAGGCGTGCAAGGCCTGACGCGGAAACGCCAATACCGCTTGGCGTTTTTGCTCGCTAATACCCGCTCGCAATTGCTGACGATTGCCATAAACATTATCGCCAACAATAGGGTGGCCGATATGACTTAAATGCACCCGTATTTGATGGGTGCGCCCTGTCTCGAGGTTAACATCCACCAAACTATACATCTCGCTTAATGGAGTAATCTCCACCAAATGGGTGATTGCCTCTTTACCGCTATTGTGTACGGTCATTTTAGTCCGTTGCACCCGATGCCGAGCAATAGGCGCATTGATAAGGCGTTGCCGGGTCAAGCTTGCCGCATTGCCTGCCACCACGCAGCGATAATGCCGATACACGCTTTTATCTTTGAGCTGCGCTTGCAATTGCAGTTGCGCCGCTTTGGTTTTACCAATCACCAATAGGCCTGAAGTATCTTTGTCAATTCGATGCACCAAGCCTGCCCGTGGCAAATGGGCTTGGTTAGGATAATGGTATAGCAAAGCATTGACCAACGTACCGCTCCAATTGCCAGCACCGGGATGCACCACCATACCTACCGGCTTGTTAATCACCACCACGCTCTCGTCTTCATAAATCACGTCAAGGTCGATATTTTCGGGTTTATCGCTGCTGTGCTGCTCGAGCACCGCATCAAGCTCAATGCTATCTCCCTCTTTGACTCGATATTTGGCTTTCACCGCCTCGCCATTGACTTGCAAATTTTCAGATTTTAGCCAATGTTGAATTTGCGCTCGCGATTGCTCAGGCCATAATGCGGCCGCTAATTTATCGATGCGTTGCCCAGCATCTGCCGTTAATACCGTGTGCGCCTCACTAATAGCAAGGCTATCTATGTCTAAATCGGAGTCAATCGCCAGACTATCGTCTTCATTGATTATCATGTCGTCATTATCATCAACCCTATCCCTATTGTCGATATCAGCTTTGTTACGATCGCTTTTGTCAACATCATCTACGGTCACATCGCCATTGTCACTATTTATTTGCCTACTGTCTTCTTGCTTACGGTTTGAGTGCATAGATGTCTTCCTATAATAGCCTATAGCCTGCGCCTAAAAGTAACCGATAGCCAGTGTCGCCATAAGGATGATAAGTGTCTATCGATAGCATGATAAGTACCTATCGACACTAACAATGTAGGCTAAAAACCCCTAAACGGGGTGGTTCAGTGTGCGCTTGGCTAAACCGCTCATTGTAACACGCTTTTAGACAATCTTCGGCGCTGAGCGCATGAAAAGGCGACAGGTTATGAGTGACGGATGCGCTCTCTATTACGCCAAAAAAAGTATGAAAAACAACCATAGCAGCGCAGCCAAGCGCGTCAGGGGCGTCGCAAGCGCACTAACAATGCTATACTAAAATACAGTCGTGACATACCACGGTCATGCTACAATAGAGCGATTAAAAATTGACTATCCTATTCTGCGGAGATTTCCATGCAGCGTGCCACAAACCTCGCCACCTCTTTATACCCAACTTCTGATTCGGATTCTAACGTCAGTCACCTTATTTGTGGTTGTCCTAGCGCTACCACTGCACCAACAAAATCGCCGCGTCTTACCCACTTGACCTTAGCGCTCCTAACAGTGGGTATGCTCGGTTTATCTGGCTGTCAAACCATCAAAAGCCTAACTGGCAAAGATAGCGATGCGATTGTCACAGCAGCGAAGTCTGATGCGGCTTATTATCAAGAAGCGGTGACAGCGATGGAAAAAGGCAATTATGTCTATGCAACTGAACAATTAGGCGAGCTGCGCACCTTTTATCCCACAGGCGTCTACGCTGAACAAGCGTTGCTGGATTTAATGTACAGCCAATTTCAATCTAAGGAGTATGAGCTTGCCGCCGCCAGTGCGGAGCAGTTTATGAAACTATATCCGCGCAATATTCAGGTGGATTATGCCTATTACGTACGCGGTGTCGCCAATATGCAGGCGGGCAACAGCACCCTACTCCATTTAGCCCATCTCAAACAGGCACATCGGGATACGGCCTATTTGCGCTTGGCATTTAATAATTTTCAAGAGCTGGTGGCGCGTTACCCCAACAGTGCTTATACACCCGATGCGGCGCTACGCATGAGTTATATTTACAATCAATTGGCAGAAAGTGAGCTTGAGGCGGCGCGTTGGTATATCAAACGCGATGCCTATGTGGCCGCGGCAAATCGTGCTAAATGGGTGTTTCAATTTTATCCGTTAAGCGAGCAAACGCCAGAGGCGATTGCTATTTTAGCCTACAGTCATGAGCAGTTGGGTCTGGCCGATTTGGCGCAAAAATATAAAACCTTATTACAGATTAACTATCCCGAATGGCTTGGCGCTAACGGCGAAGTTGCGATTAACCGCTCTAGTGGCTGGTTAAATCGCCTAACCTTTGGCCAGTTGGGTCGCTCGGTGACATCCAATGCCGCAAATGCTTCCAAAGCTGCGTCGACATATACTGGCCCCACCACCACCCAAATCATTCAGCAAGCCGCCCAACTACAGTTACCTGATGACACGGATAATGCAGCCATTGCGCCGATGCAAACCAGCCTTGCTACGCTGGCTAACAGCCGTAATGGTGGTATTAATGTGGGCTTAGCGTTACCAGAGGAGGATAATCGGCCACTAAGTAGCCCCTCAACCTCAAACCGTAGTGGCGCCGCCACCATTCCAGTAAGCCCGCAAACTTTGTATCCTGCTGCGCCACCGCTTGAGCCTAGTGATGCTGGTAGCGACAGTAGCACCAGCACCAATCTGCCCCGTCGTACACCAACGGCTGGCACTGCTGCTACTAATGCCGATACTAATGCCGATGTCAATACGAATAGCACTAGCACTCCAGATGCCCCATTGGTTAACCCCTAATGGGTTAATCTCTAACAGGCTTTGCGCTCACTTTTTTTGCAGTCACTTTCTTTGCAAGTGTGGCGGCAAACAAAGTGGTCATTCTAAAATACGGGTTCACCCGAACCGGCTACGCACAGCGGCTGCTATACGGTAACAAAGTAGCAGCCTTCTGTACTAAGACTAAGCCATTAACTAACGCTTTTGCCTTTCTCTCTAGTATCTCTAGCTCTCTAGTATCTCTAGCTCTCTAGTATCTCTAGCAAAGGTAAGCACCATGCAGGGCGGCCATAGAGTGATATCAGCGTCCCTCATTGACCCCTCATCGCAGCTATTAGTCTGCTAGTCTGCTAGTCTGCTAGTCTACTAATCACTGCTCACTACTTAACACGATTAACCATACCATGTTGACACCGTTTTAGGCGGCACCAGTTTGTCTCTATTATAGACTATCGCTATCTTATACTGCCTAGGTCGCTATCTACCTTGCTTGCGATGTCGCTACCCCCCACTTTATTTATTGATAATGTTTTTGTGACTTTTATGAGTATTCCTAGCCATATTCTCGAACAGCTAAACAGCCAAGCTGACTTAGTCGGAATGATTGGCAAGCACACCACGCTCAAAAGGTCCGGCGGCACATACCGTGGCAAATGCCCTTTTCATAAAGGCAATTCGCTCTCCTTTTCGGTCAATGGGCAAAAAAACCTATACCACTGTTTTAAATGTAGTGTCAGCGGCAATGCGTTTACCTTTTTAAAAGAGTATGAGAACTTAAGCTTTATGGAAGCGGTCGAGGAATTGTCGCGGCAAACGGGTATCGAGGTGCCCAAAGACGACAATAAAGATTTACGCTACCAGCGGCGCTCACCACCGACGGCTCCTGCACCCATCGCACCCATCGCACCCATCGCACCCAACAGCGCAAAATCGCCAGCGCCAAGTGGGGGCAACCAAACCTCTACTAAGCCTGATTTGGTAGCAGATGCACCCTTGAAGACGACTGACGCCACCCAAGCTACAAATGGCAACGCTATTAATGACAACACTATCAATAGCACCGATGTCACTCACAGCACCCGTGATATCCAAGCACAGACATCGCCAACGTCTAATTTTAGTAATCCGACAGATTCTTTTGTGCCTACGTTAACCACTAATCCTGACTACGCCACTCTTACCAATGCAAACCCTGATGCATTGATAGCGGGCCCTCCGCCCGATTGGCAGCAAAGCTATGCTGAGCAAAACTATGCTGAGCAAAGCTATGCGCAGCAAGGCTTTACTGAACCAGGCTATTCTCCACAAGGCGACATCCCTTATGCTGATTTTGACCTAGGCGCTCCCTATGAACAAAGCATTCCTTATCCGCAAAACGCGGCTAGCAGTCATACAGTAACGGGCACTGCTTTAACAAACCCTGTTTTAAACAGTCAGGCGACAAGCAACCAGATAAATCATAGCGGCGCTAAAAAAGCGCAGGCAGCGGAAGGCAATCTTTACGACTTGCTGTGCCATGTCAGTGCGTTTTATCAAACCAGCTTACGTAACAATATCAGTGCAATGCGCTACTTTAAAGAGCGTGGCCTAACCGATGCTACCATTGAGCAGTTTGAATTGGGTTATGCGCCCGCCGGCTGGCAACATTTAGAACAGGTGTTTGCCGCCGATATTGAAGGCTTAAAAGCATTAGGCTTGGTGCGAACCTCTGAGAAGGGTCGCAGCTATAATTTGCTGCGCGACCGAGTCATTTTTCCGATTAAGGACAATCAAGGCCGCATCATAGGTTTTGGCGGGCGAGCCTTAGACAATGAGGTAATGCCCAAATATATCAACTCGAGCGACTCGCCTGTGTTTCACAAGCAATATGTGTTGTATGGCTATTATGAATCGCGCCAAAAGCAGGCGCAAGACTGGCTAGTGGTCGAGGGTTATATGGATGTGATTGCCCTATATCAAGCCGGTATTTACGGGGCAGTGGCGTCAATGGGCACGGCCATCAACGAGAAACAAATCACCCGTTTGCTGCAAATGAACCCAGTATTAACCCTAAGCTTTGATGGCGATGATGCCGGTCAAAAAGCGGCATGGCGCACCCTTGAGATTGCCCTACCGGTGTTGGCGGATGGTAAAGAGCTGCGCTTTTTAACCCTGCCAAGTGGCCACGATCCTGACAGCTATATTAAGGCGCATGGCATTGAGGTGATGCGCGAACAAATCCAGCAAGCGGTGCCCTTATCCCAATACGTTTATGGCTATTTAAGCGAACGCTATGATTTAAGGTTGGCTGAGGGCAAGGCCAAACTGATGGCGCAAGTGCGTGAGCTGACCGCCAAGCTGCCCAAAGGCTCCAGCTTTAAACACTTACTGAATAACGATATCTACCAAAAAATAAGTGGGCGTAAACACTACAAACCAACCACGGCGCACGATGCATTGCTAGATTTTGACAGCGGCATGACCTCAATCGACCAGCTTGAGCTCTGCTTGTTGTTCAACCCGCATATATTGCAAGACGACCCCATCACTCAGATTTGGGAAGCCGCTGCCATTACTGCCATTAAGCTACCCAGACTAACGCCCGATGTCAGCTTGCCCGCCTTACCAAGCTGGCAAGATTTTGAAGACGCCAACCTATTGAAACTGGTTGAGGTCATTTTGCCGCTATTGCCGCATCTGCCCAAAGACACCAATGCCGCCGCCCACTTTATCTTAGCCAATTTGCCGCAGTCCATTCAACAAGAGTTATCCGAACGCTGGCACTCGTTTTGGTCCAATCTTAGTGAGCGAGACATCATTGAAATTAAAGAGTTAACCGACGAGCTATTGATTCATTTGATGCTGGCGGCCTTAAAAAAACAATTGCAACAAGCCAAACATATTGTTTGCATCGGCTATATTAATAAGCAGCGCCAAACCTTGTCTAACTGGCATAAAATCAGGCAAGCAGAGCAAGCTACCAAAATATAACACCTTAACCTGCTGTAGCCGACAGCTATGACACTTAGTAAATCACTTAAGCCTTTATACTGCTAAGGATTTTTCAAAACAAGTTAAAATAGGCTTTAAAAGATGGTTGCTGTCCCCATATTATAACTAGTGTTAAACGTAGCACGGCGATTGTTTGGCGTCCCTATCACGTTAACGGCACCTAAACTCTGGCGCTACAACTGCATTTACTTTATAAGCAATGTTTATAAGCAATGATAGCCGTTTATCTCGTGTTGATGCTATAATATCCGGTTTATATTTGCTGTCACCTTTAGTGTATTTTGCTTTAGCCTTATTCATCATGATAGTGGCTAACAGCCAATGCTCGTTATGATGTTAGTGCTAGCGTCCCTAACTATCGGCATAGACCATTATGTGAGTTGGCATTGATTCTATCCTGTCGCTACTTATTAGTCGCTACTTTATGAACCATTTAGTCAGCAGTGGTCCGTATTTTTTTAAATTCACCTCATTACCTGTAAGTGAGATATTATGAGCGATAAGTCTGCTTCTCAATCTACCAATGCAAAATCGACCTCACAACTGGCAAAGCTTATTCAAATGGGCAAAGAGCAAGGTTATTTGACCTATGCTGAGGTAAACGATCAACTGCCCGCCTCAATCACCGAAAGTGATCAAATCGAGGACATCGTGCAGATGTTAACCGATGTTGGTATTAAAATATTTGAATCAGCGCCTGATGATGACGATATTTTAATGAGTGATGATACCAGTAATGATGAAATGGCGGCGGATGAAGCTGCGGCGGTGCTGGCGTCAGTAGAAACGGAGCCGGGGCGCACCACTGATCCGGTACGTATGTATATGCGTGAAATGGGGACGGTGGACTTGTTGACCCGTGAGGGCGAAATTGTTATCGCCAAACGCATCGAGGAAGGTACGCGGGATGTTCAGCATGCCATGGCATATTGGCCGGGTACCGTCGAGTTTATTTTGCAAGAATATGATTTGATAGCCGCCGGGGAGAAAAAACTCTCGGACGTCATTACTGGATTTTTAGACCCAGATGAGCCTGAATTGACTGAAGAGGTTGTTGAAGAGCCTATACCCGTCATTGCGACAAAATCCAAAGCCATTATTGACGATGATGCAGACAGCGATGACGATGGCGATGGCGTTGAGGAAGACGAAGAGAGTACCGGGCTTGACCCCGAAATTGTCCGAGTTCGGGTTGAAGAGATACGCGAGCTGTACGTGGTTGCTAAACAAGCATTAGAAGAATTTGGCCGTGGTAGCCCGCAAGCCTCGGCAGCCTATGCTCAACTTGCCGAACGCTTTATGCTATTAAAGCTTAACAACCGCATGGCCGACAATGTGATGGCGATTATGCACAACACCTATGATGATGTGCGTAAACAAGAGCGCCAAATCATGCGTTTGGTGCTGCGCCGTGGCAAAATGCCGCGCTCTGAATTTCGTAAAACCTTTCCTAGCAATGAAACCAATGTCGATTGGTTGTCTGACCGCCTAAAAGGCAATCCTAAATTTGCCGAGAGTTTGGCCAAAGTCGTGGATGATGTGGTGGTGTTACAGCGCCGTATCCGTGACCACGAAGACAAATTGGACATGCAAATTGTAGAAATGAAAGAAGTGGCACGGCGCATGGCCATTGGTGAAGCCAAAGCACGTCGGGCTAAAAAAGAGATGGTCGAGGCCAACTTGCGCTTGGTTATCTCGATTGCCAAAAAATACACCAACCGTGGATTACAGTTTTTAGATTTGATTCAAGAAGGCAATATCGGCTTAATGAAAGCGGTGGATAAATTTGAATATCGCCGTGGTTATAAGTTCTCCACCTATGCCACCTGGTGGATACGTCAGGCGATTACCCGCTCTATTGCCGACCAAGCCCGTACTATCCGTATTCCGGTGCATATGATTGAGACCATCAACAAAATCAACCGAGTATCCCGCCAGCTATTACAAGAAATGGGACGTGAACCCACCCCCGAAGAGTTGGGCGAACGCTTGGAGATGGACGAGGTGAAAGTGCGTAAAGTGCTTAAAATCGCCAAAGAGCCTATCTCGATGGAAACCCCGATTGGCGACGATGAAGACTCACATTTAGGTGATTTTATTGAAGACCAAACCATCTCAAGCCCCGTCGAGGATGCCACCTCGGCCGGTTTGCAAGAGGCCACCCGCGATGTGCTCAGCAATTTAACCGAGCGCGAAGCCAAAGTGCTGCGCATGCGATTTGGTATCGATATGCCAACCGATCACACCCTTGAAGAAGTGGGCAAACAGTTTGACGTGACCCGTGAGCGCATTCGTCAAATTGAAGCCAAGGCACTGCGCAAATTGCGCCACCCTTCTCGCTCTGAGCATCTGCGTTCGTTTTTAGAAAACGATTAACCTCTAGTAAGCTTTAAGTGCGATAAGTCTCTATGCGCTCCTAGTCATGTAGACTTATCCTTTTAAATCAAAACAGCTGATAACTTCAGCTTTTTTTGTTTTTATACTAGGCTGGCTATCAGGGGTTTTGCATTTACGGACACCCCACTATCAACTAATATTTACCCTTTATCTGCAAAACCGGAGGCAATATGTCCAACAAAGAGATTGATTTAACCCAAGAATTATCGTTACCCATTAACCCACTGGCCAAAAAGACGGATATCCAAAATCCGGAACTTTGGAACTTCCCCATGGATTATAAAATGAGCATCATCGGCCATGAGGGCGAGCACGACACCCTATTGAACGAGGTCAAACATATTTTAGCCACCCAGTTTGCGGACTTTGACCACGAGTCGATACAGGTGAAAAAATCCAGCTCGGGTCGCTTTAGCTCGTTACGAGTTAGCTTGTATCTCACCGATGCCGAGCAGGTGAATACGCTGTATGCCGCACTGGATAACGCCGCCACCGTTCGTACCGTGGTGTAAGCTTGCTAGTAAAGGTTAGCGGGTTGAAGCTAAGGATGCCATCTGTATGGGCGACATCTGTACAGGGGACATCTGTAAAGGCGTACACTTGAAAGGCGAAAACTTGATAGGCGTACATTGCCGGAATCTCCTCTACTTTTTAGCCGCCTCAATTTGTATCTTTAGCTCCACGTTTTTTGTCATCCCCAGCAACACATATTTGCTAATGCCCCATTGGGTGCGGTCAATGGTGGTGGTGAAATCGCCACCACAAACCGATTTGAGGAGTATGGGGCTAAAATAGCAATTAAACTTGGTGGCGGTTAGAGTTACTGGATGCGTCTCGCCATGCATGGTCAGGTTACCTGCCACTTGGCTCACTGCCATCCCTGCGCCTTGTGCCGCTTTGTTCTGTTCTTTGTCCTTTTGGCGGTGCAAAACACTATTATGCTCTGGCATATCCTTAAAATACCACTGCGTTGACACAAAGGTGGCGGTTGGGTATTTCTCCACCTCAAAAAAGTCTTTACCTTTGAGATTCTTATCAAATTCTGCATTGCCGGTGTTGAGGGTCGCCATCGGAATCTCAATCGTTACCTGACCTTGGCGCGCTTTGGGATCGTACACTACCTCGCCGCTTAGGTTATAAAAACCACCCGTATTGGTCGAGGTGCCAAAGTGGTCAATCGCAAAGCGCACATTGGCATGGGTGGGGTCAATCTCATACGTGGCGGCGTGACTGACAGCACCTAGTCCTAGTCCTAGCACCACTACACAAGCTTGGCGGCCAAAATGTCCTGCTGATTGACCTTTTGATTGACCTGTTAATTGACCTGGCAATCGGCCTAATCCATTTGTTAATGCAAAAAATACAGACATACTCATTCCTAGTCGTTTGAAATATCGGGTTTAGGACACACACGCATCCCCAAACAGGTCTCATACTGTACGTCATTTTTGCCAGTTTCTTGTGGTCACTTTGTCGGTTTTATCTGTTATTAACAAAAATATCTCCTATACCACCCCCGCTTACTGACGATGATATTGCTCCCATTCGTCATGCTACGCCGTTTTTTACTAGCGAGAAATCGCCAATAGGCTTGAGCCTTCTTCACCTAGCCATTTGCAAGCTTTTTTTTGATTTATTTTGCGCAACGTTGTGGCGCTACATTCACAAAGTGCAGCGAAAAAAAATGCTTTGTCAATATAGAAAATAAAGAATATTTCCTTTATATTGTATGTTATCTCATTAAGACACCCTATATGTAGTGTTTGCTTATTATGTCACCCATAATGGCAAGCGTCTGCTTTTGTGTAAAATAAGCCGAGACCATGCACCGCTAAGCCCTACCCTTAGTGTTAAAAACTCTCTAAACGCAACACCTGTTTTTTAATGGCAAATGGCGAATGAACGCAGCTTAACTAGATTTGCTGTGACCACCAATCCCCTAACTTTTAGCCCCTAACTTATCGCAACCGGAGACCCGTATGACCCACATGGACGACCTTAAAGTAATGAAACGAGATGGCCGCTTAGAGCCAATCGATTTAGACAAAATCCATAAGGTCATTGACTGGGCGGCGCAGGATTTGGACAATGTATCGGTCTCACAGGTCGAGCTAAAATCGCACATCCAGTTTTATGACGGCATCAAAACCCGTGACATTCACGAAACCATCATCAAAGCCGCTGCCGATTTAATCAGCGAGGACACCCCAGATTACCAATATCTAGCCGCCCGTTTGGCCATTTTCCATCTGCGCAAAATTGCCTATAACCAGTTTGAGCCACCGCACTTGTATGACCAAGTCAGCCGCTTAACCGAGATGGGCAAGTATGACGAACACCTATTACAAGATTACAGCCGTGCCGAGTTTGATACTTTAAACGACTATATCGACCACAGCCGTGATTTAAACCTCGCCTATGCCGCCGCCGAGCAGATGGCGGGCAAATATCTCGTGCAAGACCGGGTTAGCAAAACCGTGTACGAGAGCCCGCAGTTTTTATACATTCTTGTAGGCATGTGCCTGTTTGCCAGCTACGATAAGCAGTATGGCAAGGCGGCACGTTTAGACTATATCAAACGTTTTTATGACGCCACCTCCCAGTTTAAAATATCCCTACCGACCCCTATTATGGCAGGCGTGCGTACCCCATCGCGTCAGTTTAGCTCGTGCGTGTTGATTGAGTGCGGCGATAGCTTAGACTCCATCAATGCCACCACCAGCGCCATTGTGCGCTATGTGTCCCAGCGTGCCGGCATTGGCATCAATGCAGGCAACATCCGAGCACTCGGTAGCCCCATCCGTGGCGGCGAGGCGCAGCATACCGGTTGTATCCCGTTTTATAAGCTGTTCCAAACCGCAGTGAAATGTTGCTCGCAAGGCGGCGTGCGTGGCGGTGCGGCGACTTTATTCTATCCGTTATGGCATCTCGAGGTCGAATCGCTATTGGTGCTTAAAAATAACCGTGGCGTCGAGGACAACCGCGTACGCCAAATGGACTACGGGGTGCAGCTGAACAGAACGCTGTATAGCCGCTTAATTAAAGGGCAAGACATTACCTTATTTTCACCATCTGACGTGCCGGGGTTATACGAGGCCTTTTTTGCCGACCAAGACGAGTTCGACAGACTCTACACCCAATACGAGCAAGATGACCGCATCCGTAAGCGCCAAATCCCCGCCACCGAGCTGTTTAGCCTGATGATGCAAGAGCGAGCCAGCACCGGACGTATTTACATTCAAAACGTCGACCATTGCAACACCCACAGCCCGTTTGATGCCAGCGTCGCCCCCATTCGCCAGTCTAACTTGTGTATGGAGATTGCCCTACCCACCAAGCCGCTTGATAATATTAACGATGAAGACGGTGAGATTGCTTTATGTACGTTGTCTGCAATCAACTTGGGTAAAGTTGACAATCTATCTGATATCGAAGAACCTGCCGAGCTGATTGTACGGGCGCTGGATGCCCTACTCGATTATCAAGACTACCCGGTTAAAGCGGCCGAAAATGGCAGTATGCGCCGCCGCACCCTAGGCGTGGGTGTGATTAACTATGCCTATTACCTCGCCAAAAATGGCACTAAATATTCTGACGGCTCTGCGCTGGGCTTAACCCATCAAACCTTTGAAGCCTTGCAATATTATTTACTTAAAGCGTCCAACACGCTGGCAAAAGAACAAGGGGCGTGCCCTGCGTTTCACGAGACCACCTATTCGCAAGGCCTGTTACCGATTGATACCTACAAAAAAGACCTCGATAAAATTTGTAGCGAGCCTTTACAGCTTGATTGGGAAAGCTTACGAGGCGAGATTCAAGCGCATGGCCTACGCAACTCTACCTTGACTGCCCTAATGCCGTCCGAAACCTCCAGCCAAATTGCCAATGCCACCAATGGGATTGAACCGCCGCGGGGGTTGGTGTCGGTCAAAGCGTCTAAAGATGGTATCTTAAAGCAGGTGGTGCCCGATATTGGCAACCTAAAAGGTCAGTATGAGCTATTGTGGCAAATGCCCGATAACAATGGTTACTTGCAACTGGTCGCCATTATGCAGAAGTTTATCGACCAAAGTATTTCCGCCAATACCAATTATGACCCGACCCGTTATGATGGTCAGCGAGTGCCGATGAAGGTATTACTCAAAGATTTGTTGACCGCTTATAAGCTTGGGGTGAAGACGTTGTATTATCACAACACCCGTGACGGTGCCAATGATGCGCAAGCGGACATGGATGATGGCTGTGCAAGTGGGGCTTGTAAGTTGTAAGGGATTGGTTTTAGGAAGATTATAGGAAGCTAATCCCGCTTTCCGCTATTATCTTGGCTGGCACGGGGGCGGTCGCTATTAGCTAGTGTCGTTCCTGTTGCCTCGATAACGCCCCTAGCTAAGCGTCCGCAACCCCGTGCTGTACCAAGGATAACCGCTACAATCGGGGCTAAACCGCTCCTTTGATGCGGCGGTTATATAAGAATCAATTTATATACGTGTAGTCTTTATAGAGTATAAAAATTATGAGTAACTCCAGCATAACTATAGATATATTAGAAAAAAACTTAGAAAGAGTTATTAGCTTTATTAATAACTGCGATAGTAAAGTTTCCTATCTATTAGCAACCACTGGCGTCATTATATCTATTTTATTTACGACAACACCTCCAACTATGGAGACTATAAAATCTGTAATAGAAAGTAGTGAAATTAACTTAATGTTTTCTGTATCTATATTTGGAATATTAATTTCTACAGCATTTTTTTTGAAAGGAATAAATTATTCTTTAAAAGTTTTAACCGCTAACACTAATATAACTACTGAGAATACAGAATCAATGATTTTTTTTGGCTCCATAAGTTCGCAAATAAATAGTAACAGCTACATAGAGAGAATTGAAAGTTCAAATTACAGTTACAAGGATGATTTAAGCTGTCAGATATTTATCAATTCAAAAATATGTGATGAGAAATTTAATAATTATAATAAGGG
>JAGLBE010000019.1 GCA_018260445.1 Psychrobacter sp. | reverse complement strand
GCCTGAGGTCGCCTGTTGCACAAAGGTCACCGGTGAGCCATCCACCGCAAGCGCTGTGCTAACATTCACTTTTCTTACCACATCCTGCGCTGAACTAAGCGCCAAGTCGTTCGCCGCTGCCGTGGTTAACGTGCCAGCATCCACGTTGGTTTGCAAGGTCACATCATGGCCACTGTTGATAGATAGGGTATCTGCCTTCACGCTGCCAAGGGTGTGATACAGGCTATTATCCGTCGCAACGTTTAAATGTGCCCCTAAACTGTCACTAGCAAAACTGGTGCTATCTGTGTTGGTCGCTATTTTGCCGCCTAGATTGCCACCAATACCAAAGTTACCCACATCATCTTTTGACTGCGCTGCAATCAGCGCAACGTCGCCGCTATTGCTTAAGTTGACCGTGCCAGCGGTAATGTCTGCACCCTCTACAGTCAGCGCCTTATCGGCATCGTTGGCAGTGATGCTTAACTTACCTGTGTTAACCGTCGCACCTGTGGCTTTATTGCTCGTCTCGTTGATAACACCCAATGTTGCACCAACCCCAATATCACTGCTACCGGTTGCCACTTTTGCTACGTCTAAGCTGAAAGCAGCATTGCCGCCCATCGCCACGCCAATAGCACGATGCTTGTCTTGCGCGGCTAACAAGTTAGCACGGTTGCCTTTAATCACTACCGTATCCGAGGTGATGTTTGCCCCATCAATTTGTGCTAAGTCATCTGCACTAACGCTCAAATCTTTCACATGAACAGTAGCCGCTTGTGCTTGTGAGTTTTGCACCCCTAAGTAGTCAAAGCCTGCATTGCCCGCTAGTGATGGCAAGGGCACAACAGCGCCCGTTGCAGCAGTGGCGGTATTGATAGACAGGGCAACAGAGCCGCCAAGCTGAGCGCCGCCAGCGGTGGTCCACTGTTTGTCATTGTTTTGAGCAATACGTGCCTCATCTGCAGCGCTCAGGGTATAAGTATTGGCAGTGACATCCTGCGCGGCAACCGCGCGGGTGCCGCCGTTGATAGTCACGCTATCACCAGTTAGGTTACCTTTAACGGCTTTGGCCTTGCCAGTTTGTCGATACTGATACTCACCACTGCCATTTGCGCCAACATCCACAGTCACTAGGTCATTGGTGCCGGCGCTAACCTTCACATTGCCTTTGCCGCTATGCGTGGTAGTAATGGTCGAATCGTAAGCCGCTGTACCCAAATAATCATCGGCATTAAGGTTGATTGTCTTCGCTTTTATGGCGGTTCCTGCATCGACAAGGGTGTCAACTGCTGCAACGTTAACGCCATGGGTAGCATCAATCGCTGTGGTATGGGCAGTTTTAACTTCTGTGGTTTCGCCAACGCCTTGACCGGTTAGGCTGATTGCCCCGCCAATAAGCGGTGTGCCCCCTAAAAAGCCTTGCAATGCCGCATCACCGCCAGCAACAACCTGACGGTCAACTTGGCGGTCATGAGCGGCCTTATTGACGATATCTTTAGCGGCTAAGTTAACTTGATTGCCGGTTATTCGCGTGCCTTGGTTGCTTAGCGTCGCATTGGCGGCTAAATCAACTTGATTGCCCGCATGAATAGCAGAATTGAGCGCTGCGTATTCATTGTGCTCGTTAATCACTTGGTCGGTGCCGATGCTGACACCTACTTCAATACCGCTTAGGCCGCCACGTACATACGCTTCAGGACCCGTACTTTTTACCACTTTACTATCCACTGCCGTTAGGGCTTCACCTGCGCCCGTGGTTACATCATGACCACTAATCACAGCGTTGTTACTTGCGCTAATCGTGCTGCCTTTTAGGCTCACCGCTTGCCCACTCAAGGTGGCATTTTTGGCGCTTAAGGTGTTGCCTACGGCGCTGCCTGTACCCTTGGTGGTAATCGTATCCACCCCTTTGAGTGACCCACTGGCGTCAATATTAAGGCTATCTTTTACCCCAGCAAGACCATTTTTAAAATCGACATCTACCTTCACCGCAGCATCACTGGTCAAATCGTAACCTTGTGTTGTCGCAATATCGGTTGCGTTGGCAATATCGGTTGTCAATCCCGATTGCGCCTGAACGTTTAAACGGTTAGCGGCGGCAACTTGACTGCCCGTAATCGCAATATTATCGCCGGCAAGCGCAACATTGGCTGCCGATACCTTAGCGCCGACAGTCGTTTGAGCAACGCTATCCGTCGCTTGTTTTTTATCGGTAATATTAAACGCAGTGCCATGACGGGTTTCAACATAGTCCTGATTGGTTGAAAAATCATGACTGATATTGACATCGCCTGTGGCTGTCACATTCGCATCATTCGTAGCCGCCACTTGGCTGGCAATAACATGGATACCCGCATCACTGCTTAACGTCACGTTGTCCGCATTGATTTGGCTGCCTGTTAATGCGGTTTGGGTTTTGTTATTGATGTGGGTTTCGCCGCCACCAATACCGCCCCAGTATTTAAAATCTTCTTCATCGGTTTGACGGTTGCTGGTACGGCTACTCGTAACAGATAAATCTTTGCCACTGTGCAGCGACGCTGAAGTCGCGTCTAAGGCAACCCCTTCTAAACGCTGCGTGCCCCCACTGCTTAGACTCACGTTATTACCGTTAATTACAGTTTGATAGCCTGTTTGTTTAGCATCGACTACAGTATGCGTGCCCGTTTTTAGTTCGACGGTTTGTCTTGCATAACGGTTGATGGCACTGGTCGCTTTTTCGGTAGTTTCAGACCCTGCGGTTAAATGATTGCCCGCGGTGAGCGCGACATCGGTGCCATGAAGCGTCGTACCCGTGACGTTTAAATCAGCGGCGGCGTTCAGTGTCAGCTGACCTGTTGCGTTTAAGCTAGCCTGATGATGTTGCTGCGCCGTCGTCAAGGCTTCGTTTTCGTTAAACCACAACCCTTTGCTGTTACGGGCAGTGCTGCTGCTGGTATCGGTGGTGATAACGCCGCCAATATTGACCGTATCCCCTGTCGCTGCGATAGCATGTGCAGCCAATTGACTGCCCTCAATATGAATATCACCACCGGCTAGGTTTATATTATCACCAGTCACTTGCGAGCCGACAAATTTTTCGCTGTCTTGATAGCCTGATTGGGTCAACTTGACACCGTCTTTGAGCAACTGCTCGCTGGCTTTAGCCACTACATGTTCGGTTTTGACCTTACCGCCAATCGTCAACGCTTTATTACCCGTAAGGTTAATCGCGCCAGTTTGATTGCCAATAGTACTATCAACCACATTTAGGGTATCGGCTTTGGCCTCAAAATCGCCCTTGCTGGCAAACGTGCCTTGCACAGTTAGAGTGGCATCGGTATCGCTATTGTGCAACCGGATACGCCCAGATTGCATGCTACCCAAAATTTGACCATCTAAGGTCACGTGCGGCTGATGACCCTTTAAACCGCTGACCGCTAAACTGTCGTAATCTACTTGATTACGCCCAGCAATCACATTAATCGCATCGGTAGCCGTAATCGCCCCGTTAATATCCACTTTTGGCGCTAATAAATCTAAGCGTTTATCGCCATTCACCGCCCCACTTAACGCCAACGTCTTGCTTTGCTGGTCGCCCACCGCAAAGCCTGCCAAACGCGCTTCAGCAATTGTGGGCGTGCCAACCACTAAGGCAGCACGATTGGTATTGATAAAACCAATATTTTTACCCGTAATGCCATTGGGGTTAGCCAGCACATAGTCTGCTGCCATACCAAACACTTCTTGCTGACCTAACAGTAGCGATGGGTTTTTGCTCACCACTTCGTTAAGAATCACTTTAGCGGTACCCGTTAAGTGACTGTTGGCGCCAAGATTGCCGGCCAATTGAGATTGACCCGCCACCATTGAGTTATTTAACACTGCACCCGCTTCGCTAACATTAAAGTCTTTATATTGATTGTGCGATAGGCCATTGCTATTGGGGTTGGCTATGTTCACCACATCCACTTTACCAACTTGGCTGACGCTGGTGCTGCCCGTTGGGGTAATGTTGCCAGCAAGTGCGCCCACACTCACCAATGGCAAGACCAATGCCATGCTAACGGCGCTGGCAATTCGGCCCTTGCCGGATAATTTAAATGCTTGATAATGATTCATAATATGCCCTTTTTGGTAAACTTATTTGATAAACTTAGTGTTGATGCAACATTGTGCTTTAACTGGGTTGACCCCCATCTTGCCAATGCTGCGATTAGGCGCGAGTTGCCCTATGCCCAAACCTGTTAACAACGCTCAACAGCGCTGCCCTAACTGATGTCCAAGATGCTTGGCATATCAGTGACGCTGTGCTTATTAAACTCAAAGGTGGATGTTGCTTTAGCGCGACCAAATGGCTATAGTTTGTTGTCACACTTATAAAATATAAACAAATATGACAAAATTGTTACCAGCGGTCGCTTTTTTATACCGCTTATCGCACCCTTCCTCTATAAATTACCAAAAATTTTAACGTCATGAACAACGATTTTGTATCTGAATGTAGTGATTGAACGCTATTAACCTACTGTAATTATTCATTGTTTTTACAGACGATGATGATTATAGACAATTGTATGAACACTATGGCCTAAAACATAATAAAGCACTGTAGGCAACAGCATTCACCAACTAAAATTCTATAAAAAAAGCGCCTCTCGTTACAAAGAGTCGCCTTTATTTTTTTAGTATTTTACCTTTTGTAACGCCCAATAGCGTTTTATTAGAGCAAATTGTTTTGCAACACCCCAAACACAGCCGCACGTTGGATGATTTCGCTAGCCCAAGCATGATGAGTGGCAGGTTCTAACATCGTATTATTGTGCTTAAATACCGCTTTGGCCTCGCTGTCCAAAATGGCTTTGGCTTCTGCTAGGGTCGATTCGGGCACACAATACGCCTGTTTGACCAACGGGATTTGATTAGGATGAATCACCGTTTTACCGACCAAACCGAGTGACACATCTTGGGTCAGCTCTTGCATAAACAATGCCGTCCGGTCAAAGTATTCAAATACGGGGGCAGTGAGATAGTAGCCCTGTGCGGCAAAGGTGCCCAGCAATTGATGTATCAAGGTGCCAATGGTGGTGTCATAAATGGTTTGATGGTTAGGGCGACGCTGGCGCAAGCACGCAAATAAATCATTGCCACCAATGCGCAGCGCAAATACCCGCTCATCAAAGGCATGGTCTAACGCCGTGACCAGATCTTGATTGTGCAGGGTATCAAACATGCGCTTTGTTTCTAAAGTAGGCATTAACAGACTGTCAAGGCGCAGCTGCTGACATACCATGCGCCAAGCGGATAAACTGTCCATATCCACCTTGGGCAACACAAACCCATCCACCAAATCAATATGTTGCATCGTGGTCAATTGCAATAAAATATGCGGATTGCGCGGCCGGATAAAGACTAAAGGACGTTGACTATATTGATACGGCGTTTGTGATAACCCCTCATCATCGGCCCACGTTTTTAATAACACCTCAAGATTATTTAACGCAAAAGTCACATCGCCTTCACTCACCGCATCCTCTAAACAAATAATAACCGTGTTTAGGGTGGGCAGTTTAGCCCGGCTAATCACTTGCCAAATATCGCCACGGGTTGCTGGCATATATAAGCTTGCCCCAAGCGCATAGGGATGAAGCGTGGTCGACTTTAGGGTTTTGTCGCTAGGGGTAATTGTCTGCGCCGCTGGCACAAACTCATTAGAGGCTACAGGTCTCGCCCCTATCTTGCAAGTTGCTGGGGCAATAGATGGCGGATACACAGGCGATAGTAACTCGGCTAGGATGGTGGCATTCATAGGGTTATTGCCCTTGGCAAAAGGTTGGCTGGGATAACGATGGCTCGTTTAAATTAAGGGGCTAATTGCTTGCCCTTTGCAGGGTTGGTGATATTTTTTTGTCGCTGTAACGCTGACCAATCACCCTTGCACGCATTACTCTGGGGCGGGTCATTTTGCGCTTACAATTATAGTGGTTTTTAGAAAGATTGTGTCTACATTTAAGGTCAGTGCCTCATTTAAATTCGCTTGAGCCTACTTAAGCTCGCTTGCTAATAATCGTCACCGCTTGATACGGCAAAATAGTAGCGCCCACCACCTCAATAGCCACCTGCTTTTGGGCGCACAAATGGCGCAATAGCTGGGTGTCCGGGTGATTGGACGTTGCTAATAACACTTTGTCAGGCTCACGGCGCATCACCGCTCGAGTGGCTTCGGCAATGGTGGGTTTGATACGGTTAGGGTTGCTTACCTGATAGCGAGCGGCAAGCATGCTGATGATGGATTGAGTATGATAGCGAGGTTCAGCATAAGTGGGTAATATGGTTGACGGCTCGTGATTAAGCTGATGATCTACCCTTAAGCCAAGCTGGCGGCGAGCGCTATCAATGGTATCGACAAACGCTAAGCTATGGTCATAGCCAGCTAAATTATGATACATCACACTTTGATGCAGTCCTGCTTGCAGGTCGTGACTGGGCTCACAAAACAAGGTTCGTGAAATGAGGCCAGATACCGTGCTACCTAACAGCCCTGAGGGGATTAACCAGTCCTCACTACTGGCGGATAGCCAGGCCACGCCCGCCGGGTCGGCCAACGTCAGCAGGGGAATAACCCCTGCGCCTTGATGATAGATATTGGCAAAATTGGGGTGGGCACGGTTATTGAATCTATCCAAACTGCGTACCAATTCGCCATATATCGCCCCCTTGCCCGTCCAGCCATCCACAAACACAATTGGGCTGTTTGGATGGGCGCGCAAAATTTTATGCAGCGCTACTGGGTCAAGGCCACGGTCACGGATAATACTCACCCCATAATGGCGACTGGGCAAAGGGTAGGTCGCATTTGTCTTGCACGAGCTATCACTTAAAGCACGCTGTAGCAACACGCCAATGGGCAACCCTGCCCGCACTAGGCTGACTAAAATTAGCGGCGCATCTGCATGCACCTTGTCTTTAAAGAACTGGCATAACGTGGCACTTAACTTTTGGATATCGCTTGCGGTACGCTTTTTTCCTTGCTGCAATGCCTGTTGGTACAGGTGTTCATGGGTTGGCGTGGGCGGCTGCTCCAAGGTCAACATATCTGAATAATGCTGCTGACCCGTCTGAATCAGCGCTTCTTTTTGGGCAACCGGCACATGGGTAACGCTGGCTTTCGTCACAATATCTAGCAGCAAGGTCACATCGCTGGGCAAATAACTGCCAGAATGCGGGCTGATTTCTAGGATTGCTGCTGGGGTCGCTGCTGGGTTGATTTCTGAAATAGTTTTTGGGGTCATTGCCTTATTCATCGTCGTATTCATTGGCTTGGTATCAGCCTGTAGGGCGCGCCCAGCGCACCGATTAAATAGGTTGATTATAGCTGATTTTATCATGCAGTTGCCCATGATTGGGGGTGCCATACCAATCTAATAGCTGCAAAAACGGCAAATCGGCGAGGCTGTCGCCAAAGCCAAAACTGGGTCGAGCTGGGTCTAAGTAGTGGTCTAATAAAAATTTTACCGCATGACGTTTATGAATAGCATGTGGCAATAGTGCCAAGTTATTGGCATTGCTATGGATATAAAAATCATGGGCCAAATTAGGCGCTTCAGCCATTAGCCAGTGCGCAAAATCTTGCAGCGCTTGGTGGTCTTTTTGACGGTGCTTTAGCGCTAAATATATGTGTCGTTGCTGCGTCTTTGTTTGCACCTGAAACTCATCGCTATGCAGCGTTAATTTTAGCAAGTTGCCATGCGCTTGATTATAACCATGCACCCTATCTGCTAGGGTGTTTATTTTATCTTGTAATGGCTCAAGCACTGCCAACATTTTAGTTTGCCAAGCCGATAATACGCCGCCATTGGGCTGCACAATCACCGCCCCATGAGTGAGTACTTGCCAGCTGCTAAACGGCAATGTCACCCGTTTAATCTCTTGGGTATCGCGTGCGGTCACCGCAATCAGCTCGGTGCTGGCCAGTAACCAGTTCACCAGCGCTTGCTGGCGCGCTGTCATCATGCTTAAGGGTTCGCCTTGTTTGTTGACCGAGGCGCACACCAAGCCATCTGCAGCGGCGGTTGGCATATCCCATAACTCTATTTTGCGCTGGGTTTGAAATAACGTATCGTCCAAATCCATTAGGGCATAAGGTTTGATAACGGTTGGGCTTGGCTGAAAAAAGGGTGTGCTCATAGTATGCATCATTCATTTATTAGTGTTTTGCAACCTTATCTGCTGTTATTGGGGACTCACCACCAGCACATTGTCTAAATCCTGCCATAGGCTATCCACACTGGCGCTTGGCGTCTCGATACACAGTACGATTAAATCCCAATCATTAGGCTCAACATTATAGGCAAAATTGGTCATACCTAAACCATAATTGTCATTAAAACTGAGCCGAGTTTGAATGGCACCGCCAAGGGCAATGGGCGAGCGGGTTAAAGCACTAAACTGGATAACACGATGCGTATCTGCATCTACAGCTTGCGTGTCTAATCCCTTGCTTTCTAACCTCTTGCTTTCTAACCGCTTGTTTTCTAAGCCCTTTTCTTCCAACCACTGCGCCAACAAAAACGGCAACCACACAAACTCATTACTACCGAGCACCAATATGCGTGGCGGCAAAGGGGCCTCTTGCCATTGGGTTAGGCTAAATTTTGAGCAATATAATTTTTGAAATTGGGCTAAATAAGCAGCAAAGCCTTTGGTACTGTCTAAGGTGGGCTGGCGTCCCCAGTTTCCCGTCGCTAGAATTGGCTGGCTACCTGCTTCGGTGGTATCGACACTGGGCATGCTAATAGGCGCAGGATTGGGCGCATCCGTCCATTGCCAAGCCCCTGCTAATAAGTGATGGCGTTGAAAGTGAATGCCTTGTAGACGACCACTAATAGAGTCATCAGCAATGTCTGCAGCGTTAACCCTTTTAGCTGACTGCCCTAACGACCAATCCACCAACGTTGTTAAATGCACCTGCTCCAAATGCTCAAGCCCGGCATCACGCAGCGCACTCACCACATTGACACACGTATTGCCGGTTGAGGCCTCATCATCCACCATGATTAAGGTTTTGCTCGTCGCAAGCTGCTGCTGTATCTCGGCATCATCGCTTTGATAAATAAGATGGGTACTGGCATGGCTGTGATCTTCACTAAAGGTGGTCAGCAATGTGGCATCCGGTTGGGCATGACGGGTTGAATTAAGCAACAACGCTTGTGGATAGCGGCTTTGCAGCGCTTGATGCACGCCCGCCGACAACCCCACCGCCGTTTCTGCCATACCCACGACCACGATTGGCTGGGGCAAATGATTCGGCACTAAATTTGCCAATTGGGTAAACGCTTGGCGCATGGTGCTTGGCGCAACCGGAATATGCCGCCCCAACACTTGGGACACAAACAAAAAGGCTCGTTTGGGATTGATACGTTGGGCAAACCCTAGCAGGTCATCCAACTGGTAATCACTGTTGGTTTGATAGGTTAACGCAAGATTGCCGCGGGGTAAATGGATGGTGGTGGTTTGGTGGCTAGGCGGCTCAGGTGGTTTAGGTGGGCGCTGATTTTGCTGAAAACATTGAGAGGCTTGGCTTGCGTGAATGGATGGCTTTTTTTGATAAGGTGGCATCGATTGGATGGCTCGCGGTGCTGCCAAGACCATCGGTTTGAGTAATAGGTTAGTCATCGCGAATTATGCTTCCGTTTTATTTTAAGATGATGCGATTTTTATAACGACTGTCAGACAAAGTTGTACGTAAAAGTAGTGGCGAGATTGGGGTGACGCCCCGACATGGTGACTATGGGTGACTATGGTGACTAAAGCTGCGCTAAAACAACCGTCATGATACAACCATACCCTAAAAATAAGACCCTAAAAATAAGGGGCGCGAGCACAAAGCGTGAAGGACTCATTTTTTTCGTACGTACAGGGCATTGTTCTCAACCTTGGTTGCAAAAACAGTGATGTTTTTAATCAAGTCAGACACTTTTTTATAGCCATAATCTTTGGCATCAAACGTTGGGTACTGCTGCTTTAAATCGTGACCAACGTAGGAAAAATTCACCCAGCCCTTTTTATCGGCCTTTGGATGCGACACAATAACGCTGGATAAGATTTTTAGCAACTTTTTATTTGTCGCTAAGCGGTCGCTATCCCAGCGCACCACATTGTCTTCTGTGCCTGCTGTCGCATTGCTCGCCACCGCAACCGTGGTTGGGACAGCTAAAACCGCGTCGTCCGTGTCGTCATCTTTGCTACCTGCGCTATCTGCGCAACGACCACAGGGGGCAAGGGCTAACGCCTGTAGACAACTGGGCTGTTTTGGTATGCCTGGCTCTGTTGCTATAGTCTGGGTATGATCCAATTCCTCAACATAAAAAAACCCGTCACACGCTTGGGTAAAAGCCTCTACGCTGCTGTGTTTGCCAAAGCCAAATACCTTAATATTGCTTTTACGAATACGAACCGCCAATGCGGTAAAATCGCTATCGCTGGACACCAAACAAAAACCATCGTAGTCGCCGCTATACAATAAATCCATGGCGCCAATGGTCAGTCCTATATCCGTAGTATTTTTGCCTTTAACGAACGCAAACTGCTGTATGGGGTCAATCACATATTTAAGCAATGGCACCTGCCAACTCTGGATATGCACATTTCCCCAATCACCATAAACCCTCTTGCAACCAATCGTCCCTATCTCTTCAATCACTGTCAAAATAGCACCAATGTTGCTCGGCGTGGCATTATCGGCGTCGATTAAAACCGCGATATTCTCAAGCTTAGTGACGGCTGACAATGAAGGCATTGAAGGCATTGAACACATAAACATCCTTGGTGGTTGTATTATCGCAGTCAAGCTACTTGGCACTATCACGCTAAGCTTGGGCGCCCACCATCCATAGCGCCCCTCGGCTTAAGCGGCTCAGCTCTGGTGTCGTTAAAAGCGATGGCTTAGTTGGCTTATTTTGCATGGCTTGGTTATGGGGCTGAGTCACCGCCAACCCTGCACTAGCAAGCAGCGCTGACAAGAGTTGAAACTTGACCGCATAATTTAGGTTTTGGGCTTGGGACAGACTGGCCGCCACCATTCCCACAACCTCGCCAGTCGGTAGCAATAGGGGACTACCGCTTGAGCCCGGCTGGATGGGGGCGGTAAACTGCATATAGCGGATATCATTATTATAGCCTGTTAAGCCAGAAATACAGCCTTGGGTAACTTGCAATTGATGGTTGAGCCCCGATAACGGAAAGCCTAGTGTGGTAATGGTCTCGCCAAGTAGGTCGCCGGTGCTGTGCGCCAGCGTCAAATAACTGGGTAGCGGCTCGCTCACTTTGAGAATCGCCATATCGCCACCGACATCGCTGATAACGACTTGCACTTCACGGTCGGCTTGCCCTTGCTGACGAATACCGAGCAAGCTTGCAGACTCTATGACGTGATGGCTGGTTAATAAATGATAGTCATCGATGGCAAAGGCCGTCGCCGTCCATTGTTCGCCGGCGGGTACTTGCCTCGGTGGGCGGTTGCCCGAATTTGGCCTATGCGCTGCTATGCCGTTTGGGGCTTGCTGATCGGCTTCAACCTGCTGTCGAATCGCCTCTGCATGCGGGTGTTTGGCATTCAAACTGGTCTCAACGTGTTGTTCGATAGCCTCTAGGCCCAGCGTCGAGGTTTCGCCAAGGGCACGGCATTTATAGACACCGCCCCGTTGATAGAGCTCTAACACAATGACCGCTTTCACATGGCGCTCAGTGCTTTTAAAGGTGTAATGAATGCTATGATTGATGGTTAGGCTGATGTCATCAAGCTCAATCGCTTCTAGGTTGACGCCCGGTATGTCATACACATAGGCAATCATCTGTAGGTGATACACGCCTTTATCAAACAAGGTGGTTAAGTCCAATTGCCACGCTGTAGGTGCCTGTACATTATCGAGCGTTGCCCATGGCGTGGTACTATAGAGATACACCGGGCTATAGATGGCTTTGCGCCGCTCATCAAGCGGCAAGCACAATAGCCCAAGCTGTTGCCCAAACTGCGCTAGGCTACTGGTCGTAAAAGCGATGCGGCATTGAGGGCCATCAAGCACTGTATTGGCACCAAGAACAAGGTTTGTCATGTAAGTGGTCTCTACTTTTGCTGATTCCTGTATAGCGACATACATATCATCGCTTAGACTACTCTTTGGTTGCGTGGTCTAACACAGGTTTTATGGCTTTCGCAAAGCCGTATTGACTAGGGGGCTATGATAATTTGATACTTTGATACTTTGAGCAACTAGCGTAGCAGGATTGTAATTAATAGAACATAGCATGATTATCAAAGCGAATCGACTATCGCTATAGTATATATAACCTACATTGCATGCTAAGATAACCCTAGACTCTCATGGCTTATTTCTAAAACCGTGCTTAACAAATTTAGCGTAGCACAGGTCAGTATATAAAGTCCAAAAAGTTATTAACCTACTCATCTATTTATTTTATCGCTTTATTGGTATTGAACCTTCAATAATATTAGAATGAATATTAATAAGTTTGATGATTAATAGCGTACCTGCTAATAACATAAATAATGGGTTAATCATGAATAATATATCTAAGCTACCTACGTTTGGTGACCTGCTAAACGCAGGCATACAAACCATAAAAAATTTAAGCAACCGAAATTCCATTGGGCAAACTGTCTTTTTTCGCGAATTTGAAAATCTGGCTAAGATTGTACCCGAACATAAACAATATACCTATATAAGCACTTATGACATCCGCAATGAATGTGAGGCAGGTACACCCTGCTACAGCGATTTAGTAGACTTAGTGTTGCTGTGCTTATCAGCGCTGGGCTTGGTGAAGGAAAATTGCTTTAGCTTAACTCCCAATCTCACTCAAAACTTCGCTAACTTTATCACCTTTGATGAAAAAGTGTCGCCAAAAAATATTATAAGAATAGACCCATTTGGCAAGATTTACTTTTGGATGACCGCAGATAATTTTTCGACTTATATTAACGACGGCATCCCTAAAACTGACTTTATTGCAGACTTACAACGCCTTGACAAAAAGGCTTTTGCTGACCTTAAAAAAGTGAACCTAGCCGCCTATGGTAAAAGAGGCGACCCTCTTATTAACCATTTAATTGAAGAATGTTTGCGCCGCACTTCTATTTTCATGAATAATTATGCCGATGCAGCAGTTGCCAGTGATTTTGTTAAAGTAACGCCAAACATGATTATGGCTCAATTAGAAAGCTTATCACCCTTGCAGTTTGAATGGTTTTGTCTTAAATTAGTAGAGCGCTCGCTAGAGATTGAGAGCCCTGAGAGCAACTTAACTGCTCGGCATACGGGTCGCTCAAATGACAATGGGATTGACGGCTTAATTAGCCAAGATTACCCCAATGGTGAGGTACACACTTATTACCTACAAGCCAAACTTTATAGTAGTGGCAATAATATATCAAACGGCGATTTAAGAAACTTTATTGGTGCTTATCCACCTCAAAAATCAACGCACCATGGCATTTTTATTACCACCACTAACTTTACTAAACCTGCTAGAGACTATGCAGACAACAACCACTCTCATAGCCTACTACTTATTGACCACATTAGCTTAATTGAGCTGATGGTACAGCATAAGATTGGCTTGAAAGAGGTTAATGCCAAGCCTAAAATTTTATTAGATAGTGAGTTTTTTGATAAGCTAAAAAACTATTAAATTACTTTAGCAAAACCTTTCGCGCAAGTATGACGTTAATCTACTATCTTGACGCTGGTTATAATAGAGCGCACCTGACACGGCTTTATCTGCTTGGCAACTTGTGCGACATCCGGCTTGTTGGTCAATCCTAACCAGTAACCAAAACCAATTTGGGTTAAATCTATGCCACTATGATTGGTGTAGCCAATGCCACCTGCGGGACGGCTATTAATTTCTAGCACACAATGTTGTCCGGTGGCATTCTCCTTGGTCTGCACGCTGACAATGCCATCACATTGAAACGCCCGTATCAGCGGTATCACCACCGCCATGACCTCGTCATCATAGCCAATATATTGCACTTTGCCTACCTTATAACGGGTTATCGCTGCCAATACCTCGCCTGCCTCACAAACCACATCGATTGAATACTCACGTCCTGGCAAATAGGGCATCAGCAGCATAGGAATAGGGCGACTTTTAACCATCTCGCTATGGCGATACGCGTTTAAAAATTGCTGCGTGTTGATTCTGCGATTGTCCGTAAGATACAAGTGCTCAAAACTATCAAATGCCCCGTCTATTGCTGCCATCGTATCCAAACACCAAAACCCTTGGGCAAAGATACCGGTTACGGGCTTGACACACAGCGGCTCGGTGCCATGCAGCAATAGCAAGGCGTCAAGCTCATCTATCGTATCAAAACGCCACGCCTCTGCCACCGGAATATCATGTGCCTTGCAGTGCTGGGTAAAGGCAGATTTATCATCAATGCTGCGTAGCATGGCAACCGAGGTGGCCCCGGTTAATAGACGAATACCGGCTTGTTCAAATTGGGCACGCTGCGCTTCATACTCAATGCTGTTGCGCCCGGTTAATAACACTTTGGTGTTGTGTTGCATGGCGTGCTCTAGCACAAATTGCCAACGCGGCTGACTGCTGGTATTTTGCCCAATTTGTGCGGTATCTGAACTTCCAGCCACCTCTTGAGTATTGTCCGCTGCATTGTCCGCCGCATTGCCCGCACTGTTGCTTGTAAAAGGATGGTCTGTCGCATTGGTGTCCATAACCTCATCAGCGGATACTGCACCACCGCTGGGTTCGACAAACCCCCTATCTGCCAGCGTTAAAATTTCCGGACGCTCAAAGCGGTGTGATGCCAATACGTTAAACGGACATTGGGGGTTGGATTGTTTAAGGGTTTGTAAGGATAACAGCATATCACGTTGACTGGATTGGCCTTCACTTAGCCACACACTAACGGGTAATCGGGTCATAGAGAACCTTAAAAAATAAGAAATAAGAGTAAGAAATAAAAAGTAAAAGATAAAAGTAAGCTAGGATTATAACCATAAAGCGTTGTTGCCGCTTATCCAGCGCATTACAGTGCCATTATAGGCATAATAGGCATGGTTTACACCGGGATTACGCCTTTTTTGAGGGACAATCTGCTAAAATTAGCGTCTATGCGGCAGATGGTGTGGTCACCCTGCATGTGCCCGAGCAGCCGCCCATTGAAACCCGTCTTAATGATGGCGAAAATACACTGGGGATGTGTGCTATCGCAAGACTGGTAAATCTAAATGGCAGCATCACTGTTGAGCGTATCAACCGCTACTTTGTGGGTCATAAAGAGATGGACAGGGCGTTTGGCTGGGGGTTTAATTGGCGAAGAGCAACAAAATAACGCCTGGGCAAGAAAATAATGGCATAAAAAAGCCACCCAAATACCTAAGTAGCGGTGGCTTTTTTAACATCCGTTAACCTTCATCTCTATTCCGTATGCGGTTAAACGCTTTTACTACTACGCATGCGAAATAACCGCTGGCATTAAGTCGTTAAAGGTGCGCCCAGAGGCAATCTCGCCAATGGCATGCATTTTCCACTCGCCATTATGGCGGTACACCTTCGCCATAATCATTGCCGTATGATTGCCCTGTGCTGACAAATTATACCGGGCAACCTCGCTATTGTTACTGGCATTGACAATACGACAAAACGCGTTTTCGACGGTGGCGAAGGTTTGACCAGTAAAGCTATTGACCGTAAAGACCATCGACTGCACATTAGCAGGCACACGCGATAAATCGACATTGATAACCTCATCATCGCCATCGCCTGCACCGGTACGGTTATCACCGGTGTGCACAATACTGCCATCTTTTGAGGTTAATTGCCTAAACCAAATTGTATCAATGGGCTGTTTATTGGCATCAAATAAGATGCAAGAGGCATCTAAATCAATGCTGTCCTCTCGACCACCGCCGCCAAACAAGCCGCCTAAAAAGCCACCTTTCTTGCCGCCAGCAGGCTGCGCCACATCCCAACCCAAGCCCATTTTCATTTGAGTCAACGTGCCCCCCGCTTCTTTATTGAGCGAGATTTTTTGTCCTTTTTGCAAACTTACTGCCATGATAATGTCCTTTATAGTTATAGTTACGATTTATAATCTCATGTTATATCGGGCTAAATGTTTGATGATGGTTTGATGATAATAGATGTTTGATAATAATAGGCATTTGATGTCATAGATAACTCTATAACACACGATCTAACAGCCCACCGCTGCTACCACGACCACCAGAATTACTGCCAAGCACGCTTTGTATCCAGCTTTGATAGTTGTCTCGGTTGCGAGAACAAATAACCACTTTGCCTCGCCCTGAGAAGTTAAGCACCATGCCCTCGCCACTGGTTACCGAATTGATAATATTGCTCATAAAGCCTTTTTTCTTGCTGGTTGCTAGCGACAGCTTATAATCTAAACTTGCATCCCAACATACCACATGGCCGTTATCTATTATGACATCTTTACCCGGCTCCACGTCAATCTCAAACAGCGAGCCAAAGCCGGACACAATCACTTGTCCGTTGCCTTGGGTTTGCATGATGATAAAACCGCCGGTATCCCCAAACATTGCGCCGCCAAGATTGCGCTGAATCTGCGCTTTTACTTCAACGGTTTTATGGGCAGCCACAAAAGCACCATCACTAAGTTTATATTGCCGAGCGCCAACGTCTAATATCTGCATATCGCCGTCGAGCGTGGGCGCTAACAAACAATCACCCTCGCCACCGGTTGCCATAATTTCTTGCTGAAACAGCGATTCATCACTGGCAAAGCGCCGCGCCAACGACTGCATAATGCCGCCTTGCATGGTACCTTTCAATTCAAGGTTTTGCTCCATCATCACCATCGCATTCGACTCGCAATAGATGGTATCGCCTTGCTTAAGGTTACAGTGCAAAAACGGCTCAATGGTGCCAATTAAACTAAAGGTTGCGGCCATCATTTATCCTTATTAAGATTGAGCATACACCCAGTTAAACGAAACATCAGACTTAACAGCGCACAACCTGTCATAAGGCAACCGCGCCACGTTTAGGACAACAACCAAATTCAATAAAACACTATTCTGCACAACACTATTCTGCACAAGCGTATTTTAGACAACACTATTTTAGACAACACTATTTTAGACAACACTATTGTCATAACAACATGATGACCCAATTCAGGTGCTAAACAGACGAAGGTGTTATACGTTGACCCCGTATGAGCTGGCTAATGGCCCTAAACCGCCGCTAAAGCCTTGACCAACGGCACGGAATTTCCACTCGCCACTGTGGCGATAAATTTCTCCAAATACCATGGCGGTCTCAACACTGCCATCTTCGGATAAATCAAAACGCGCAATCTCGCTATTGCCATTGTCATTGATGACTCGAATAAAGGCATCACCAACTTGACCAAAGTTTTGATTGCGGGCTTGGCCTTCATAGATGATGGCACAAACGGCAATTTTGCTCACATCACTTGGCACGGTAGCCAAGTTTACTTTAATGGCTTCATCATCACCATCGCCAGCGCCCGTGCGGTTATCGCCAGTATGCTCAACCGAGCCATCTGCTGATTTCAAGTTGTTAAAATAGATAAAATCTTTGTCACTACGCACTTTGCCCGATTCGTCCAGCAAAAAGGCAATGGCATCAAGGTCAAAGTCTTGACCATCGGTTGCACGCGGCTCCCACCCAAGACCAATGGTCATGTTGGTAAGTCCTGGTGCTTCTTTAGATAGGTTGACGTTACCGCCCTTAGTTAAGCTAATAGCCATGCTAGTTATCCTTATGATATGATTAAGTATTTATTGAGTCTTATTAAATAATAGATGTTAGATGTCAGATGTTTACAACTTAAAAACAGTGTGTCGCTCTCTTGCACAGTTTTATAACCATTGATTAACCAAATCAGTTTATCTTAGTTAGTTTGACCTAATTGTTTTAGCCTAGTTGTTTTAGAATAGGCATGGGTTAATCTTAGTGGCATAAAAAAACGTGAGCCAAAGCTCACGTTAACTATACTAATCTGCTAGGGTATAAGCAAGACTGATTTGAAACAAAATCGTTGCTTAACCGTTGTCAACGAGTAACGCTTTTATAATGCTGTTGCATTAGTTATGCCATAAACAGTAAGCTTTTTAGTGCATTGCACCATCTAGCTGTTATAGGGTACTGTTATAGGATGCTGTTATGGATTGGTTGTATAGCTTGATTATATAGCTTGATTTCTGGCATGTAGCCGCTATGCTATGCACCCTCTGTCTTACGATGCTTAAGCGAGCCGAAAATAGCCAAACCAATAAAGGCAATACCAATCAAGCCGGTCACCAATTCGGGCACATGAAACTTCATCGACAACAACATAATCAATGCCAATGCACCGATTGCATAGTGTGCACCATGCTCAAGGTAAATAAACTCATCCAGCGTGCCTTTATCCACCAAATAAATAGTCATTGAGCGCACAAACATCGCACCAATGGCAAGCCCTAACATGATGATAATCACATCGTTGGTAATGGCAAACGCGCCAATCACGCCATCAAAACTAAACGACGCATCAAGCACCTCTAGGTATAAAAACCCAGCGATACCGCCTTTCATTACGGCGCTACCCACAGCAGCGCCAGCCTCTGGGGTTTTGCCTGCTTGCTCTAAAGCTTCATACTCTTCTTCGGCTTCTTCTAAATCGCCCTCAAGCATACTAGAGACCACTTGTACGCCAAGGTACACCAAGATGCCCCACACGCCTGCCATCAATACCGCAGATTTCTGTTCAGGAAGCACCCAGGTCAGTGAAATCATTAAAATCACTAAGGCCACAAACACGCTCATGGCATCAACCTCGCCAAATTTCACCAAACGGCTCTCAAGCCATCTAAACCAGTGCACATCTTTGTCATCAAACAAAAAGTTTAAGAAGACCAATAACAAGAACATACCGCCAAAAGCAGATATCTCGGCATGGTGTGCTAACAGTTTGGCAGAATAGTCTTTAGGGTTATTTAAGGCCAAATTAATCACATCCATCATGCCCATATCGGCGGTCACTGCCACAATCACAATGGGGAATACCAGACGCATGCCAAACACCGCAACTAAGATACCGACGGTTAAAAATATCATCTTCCAAAAATGATCCCAGTGTTTTAGCACTGAGGCATTGACCACCGCATTGTCAAACGATAACGAAATTTCCATAACCGCCAAAATAGCGGTAATCGATAGCGCCGAAATCAGGCCGCCCATGCCACCGTGTGAATACCCCCACCATGACGCCACCATTAACGCGATGGTGGTAAATATAAAGTCAAAATAAAGATGTTTCATGACCTGCCCTGTACCCAAAGGAATGTGGTTGACTATTAGCGATAACGAATCACTGTAATAGGACTGACGCAAAGACGATTTTACCTTGTTAAAAACGACTGGCAACTATTTTTGGAACGGCTTCGCTCTACCTTTAGACGATTCAAAAATAGTTGCCAGTCGTCACATCCGCTTAAAATGCGTAAGTCCTGTATAAACAATGGCTGTCAAATAAACGATAACCCAATAAAAAAGTGGTTAATATTAACCACTTTTCAACCTAAATACTGTAACAATTTTAAAATAACAGCGGCGGGGCAATCGCTACCATCACTCAGCAGTGAAACGCCCTAGCAACGGCTTAAACGGCTCAATAACAATATAACAATGCTTAGATGACGACGCCATACTGTTGACACATGGCTTGTAGGCCGCCCGAATAGCCTTGACCAACGGCACGAAACTTCCACTCGCTGCCATGCCGATAGACTTCGCCAAACACCATCGCGGTTTCAACCGAATAGTCTTCAGCCAAGTCAAAACGCACCACCTCTACCCCAGACTCTTCATTGACGACGCGAATAAAGGCATTGGCCACTTGACCAAAGTTTTGATTGCGCTGCTGGGCATCGTGGATGGTGACCGTCACCACCACTTTATCGACATCGGCTGGCAATTGCGATAAATTAACCTTTATCACCTCGTCGTCGCCATCACCTTCCCCAGTGCGATTATCGCCGGTGTGCTCGACCGCGCCGTTGTCTGACTTTAACTGGTTATAAAAAATAAAATCGTGATCGCCACGTACCTTGCCCGCACTATTGAGCAAAAAGACGCTGGCATCCAAATCAAAATCGTTGCCAGAGGTCGCCCGCTCATCCCAGCCAAGGCCAATTAGTAGCTTATTTAGAGTGGGGTCGGTTTTGGTGAGCGATAAATTACCGCCCTTGCTTAAAGATAGTGCCATGAGAAGCTGCCTTTATTTATTTTCAATGAGAATAAGAATAAGACTAAAAATAACAACTAATGTCCCTGTGCAAATATGTTTTACCACAACTTAGCATTAGGGGCTGTATAGAATTGATTAATTAGGACTGCTGATAGCTAAAATCGTTCCAGACTAGGCGCAAACCGACGCTAATGTCGAGACCTTGGCTAGGTTTGTAACAACGTCTGGGACGATTTTAGCATCAGCCCCTTATTTATAAAGGCTGGGGGCGGGACTCTTTTTTGTCAATATATCGCGAAATTTTCTAGCTTAGAATAACTAGGCGTCAAAAATTTCACTGCATATTGCCTAAAAAATAGTCTCCGCCAGTGCCATGAATCAATTCTATACAGCCCCTAGGTTCAAAGGGGGAAAACGTATCTTTTTAGCGCATTTTTAACCGAGTACTGGTGACTATGTTGACTATGTGCAATTGCTTTTAGCTCAGCTCAGATTAATGCAATTTAGCTTAGCTGCCTATTTTTTTATACTTCATCCGTTTTGGGGTAGCATCATCGCCCAAAGTCTTTTTGCGATAGGTCTCGTATTCCGAATAGTTGCCGTCGTACCACACCGGGCCTTCTGGCTCAAAGGCTAAAATATGGGTGGCAATGCGATCTAAAAACCAGCGGTCATGCGACACCACCAAGACGGTGCCGGGAAATACTTGAATCGCATCCTCAAGCGCCCGTAAGGTTTCGACATCCAAATCGTTGGAGGGTTCATCGAGTAGCAAGACGTTAGCGCCCTGCTTCAACGTTTTGGCAAGTTGCAAGCGGTTACGCTCACCGCCCGATAGACTACCAACCTGCTTTTGCTGGTCGGAGCCTTTAAAGTTAAAGCGGCCAATATAAGCACGGCTTGGGGTTTCATAATCGCCCACTTTGATAATGTCTAACCCGTCGGACACCTCTTCCCAAACCGTTTTATTATCGTCCAAATTATCGCGCACCTGCCCCACATACGCGACTTTGACACTCTCACCCAGCTCAACGCTGCCGGTATCTGGCTCATCTTTGCCCGTCATCATATTAAACAACGTAGTTTTACCGGCACCATTTGGCCCAATAATACCCACAATAGCGGCTGGCGGTACGGTAAAGGTTAACTCTTCGTACAGCAAACGCCCATCAAACGATTTGGAAATATTATTGATTTCAACAACCTTGTTGCCCAAACGCGGGCCAGGTGGAATATAAATCTCAGAGGTCTCGTTACGTTGCTGAAACTCTCTCGAGTTTAACTCTTCAAAACGTTGTACTCGAGATTTTGACTTGGCTTGTTGACCTTTTTGGTTTTTACGCACCCATTCGAGCTCTTTTTTCAAGGCTTTGGCAAAGCTTTCTTCTTGCTTATTCTGCTCTTCTAACCGCTTATTTTTTTGCTCAAGCCAAGCGGTATAGTTGCCCTCATACGGATAACCATGCCCGCGGTCAATCTCTAAAATCCACTGTGCCACATTGTCAAGAAAGTATCTATCATGGGTAATGGCCACGATGGTGCCGCTAAAGTTTTGCAAAAATTGCTCAAGCCACGCGACCGATTCGGCATCCAAATGGTTGGTGGGCTCGTCAAGTAGGAGCATATCAGGGCGAGACAATAGCAGACGACACAAGGCAACGCGGCGTTTTTCCCCACCCGATAGCTTACTCACATCGGCATCCCAAGGCGGCAGACGCAGCGCATCGGCGGCTTTTTCTAAATGGGTATTAAGATTGTGCGCATCCCAAGCTTGAATGATATCTTCCATCTTGCCTTGCTCATCCGCCAATTTATCAAAATCGGCATCAGGAGCGGCATATTCTGCATAGATTTCATCAAGGCGAGCCAGCGCATCGAGTGCCTCGCGCATCCCATCTTCCACATTGCCGCGCACGTCTTTGCTTTCATCAAGATGTGGCTCTTGTGCTAAATACCCAATTTTGGTGCCCGGTTGTACCCGTGCTTCCCCGCTATATTCGGTATCCACGCCTGCCATAATACGCAGCAAGGTCGATTTACCGGAGCCGTTAATCCCCAATACGCCAATTTTGGCACCAGGAAAAAACGAGATGTTGATGTTTTTTAGTATTTCACGCTTGGGGGGAACAAGTTTTGACACATTGTTCATGGTATAAATATACTGGGCCATTAGGACTCCGTTAGTGGTATTGAGTTGATAATCATTCAAAGGGAATATAAACTGTATTATCGCATATTGCCTTATTGTTAGCATCTTTACTACGACAACTCTTTGCATAACACTATTTATTTTGTTGTCGTCAAAGCGTTGATAGTTAGCGCAAGATAAACGGCATCACCTTAAACTGCCTACCTTCAAGCGTCTATATTTAACCGTCTACCATCAACCGTCTATATTCACAAAGAGGATTTTTTATGTCCAACATTCAAATCAACCACAACACCGATGCCCATCAATTTGAGACCACGATTGATGGCATTACTGCCTTTATCACCTACGTTGATAAAGGCGATAGCATTGTTTATGAGCATACCATTGTGCCGCCCGAGCTTGGCGGTCAAGGTGTTGGTTCCGCTTTGGTGCAACATGCGTTAAACTATGCGCGTGAGCAAGATAAAAAAGTGATTCCTCAGTGCTCGTTTGTGGCGGCATATATCGGCAAACATCCCGAATATAAGGATTTGGTGGGCAATTAGCCAAGCGTATTTTGGCGTATGGAGCTGAACTGAAGTGAATTGAGCTAAATTGAGCTCAATTTGAGCATAGGCGGGTAAGTCACCTTGTTCACATAAACATTATCTAAAACTGCACGAGCTGCATAAACAGCATACCTAGTATCTTATTATCTTCACCCTTATCTCAAGGATATTTTATGAGTCACCTCACGGACCACCAAGTTGAAATGCAGCTACAAGACTTACCCGGCTGGCGTCAAGAAGACAACGCGATTGTTAAAACGTTTGTCTTTGATGATTTTATTGAAGCCATTACCTTTATGACCCAAGTGGCGTTTCATGCACAAGAAATCGAACACCATCCCGAATGGACCAACCTTTATAACAAAGTGCATGTGCGCTTGACCACCCACGACATCAATGGCATCACCAGCCACGATATTCGCCTGGCTAAACGGATGCAGCAGGTTGCGGCGACTAAGTTGTCATAATTTAGCCATCCTAATGCAACATCCCCTAATATTCACTATGTTAACCGTTAAGTAGGTTTGTAGTTTGTGGCAAATTTTAATACCCATCTCACCGGCGGCTTTGCTGTCAGTGCCATTACTGGTTTAATCGTTTATAAAGCTGGACTGGTCAATGCCCAAGAGTTTTTATCCTGCGTCTTAATCGGTACGATTGGCGGTTTGTTGCCGGATATCGACTCCGATAATTCCACCCCGATAAAATTGGGCTTTAACCTGATATCTTTAGCACTAGCCTTTGCCTTAGTGATTCATTGGCAAAGCTCGTTATCGTTACTGTCGATGCTGCTGCTGTGGTTGGTCGGTTATGGGTTGATGCGTTATGGGGTGTTTTATATCTTTACCCGCTTAACCGTGCACCGCGGCATCATTCATTCGGTACCCTATATGGTCACCATGGCGCTGGCATTGGTATCCATTAACCACTATCTTCTTGGGGTTGCCGCTATAACCAGTTGGTTCTATGGCGCTTTTTTGTTGTTGGGTGCGTTGGTGCATTTGGGCTTAGATGAGGCTTATAGTGTTGATTTGCTCAATAATCGCCTCAAACGCTCGTCCGGCACAGCCATGAAGTTTTATAAACACGACCAGCGTTTTTATTTTATCGGTCTGTATGGCATATTATTTATGTTTATCACCATATCGCCCCCGTTTGCGCCCTTTTGGAACAAAGTATCGGACCCCGTAACCTGGTGGCTGCTAAAAGACGCGATGTTGCCCGAAGTGTTAACCCGCTAAAGGTTGCCTAGTGGCTATATTGCCATTGCCGGTTTTTTCTAACCGGCTCCTACTTCCAAACACTTCTTGCACACACCTTATCAAGCAAAATATCGCCCTGCTGCTACCTATTGCTATAAACAATAGTGATACAGAATGGACAGTCATTGAGCGTTAAACGGTCATAGGCCGGTCATCGCCTATGCCTTCTAGCCATTTGTCGATTATAGCTCACACTGACAATACAAAATAGTCGCGTTTCTCGTTGTATCTAGAAGCACCTTGGGATAAAGTGTGGGTAATTTTAGTCACTCTACGAGGTTAAAGACGCCCCCATGTCCGAAGACAATTCTGGCAATACTAATTGGTCAATGCGTGGTTTAAAGCGCTGGTTAAATACAGCGCCCGAAACACGAGATGAGCTCATCAAACTGGTACAAAACTCCCATCAATTTTTAGAGCCTGACACCGTCGATATGTTAGAGGGTGTGTTAGATTTACCGGCCACCCAAGTGCGTGAAATCATGACCCCACGTCCTCAAGTAGAAGGCGTGCACGAACACGATAGCCTCGATAGTATCATGACGATGATTTTAGAGACCAGCCACTCACGCTATCCGGTGTTCGATAGTCAAGACGATGATGCGGTCATGGGGATTTTACTCGCCAAAGACTTGCTGCCCCTATTGGTTAATTTGGTCAAGGGCAATGTGGATACCCACTCTTTTCGGCTGAAATCGATTATTCGTCAGCCCCTGTATATCAGCGAGACCGCCCGCTCAGACTCTCTACTACGGGCGCTACAAAGCACGCAGGTGCATATGGCGGTGGTGGTCGACGAATTTGGTAACATGGTGGGTGTGGTGACGATGGAAGACCTGTTGGAAGAAATAGTCGGCGATATTGTGGATGAGCATGACGATTTTAATGAAGATAGTGATATCAATAATGTCATCCCGCATCCCGACAAACCCAATACCTGGATTGTCCAAGCGTCGACTTTAATAGAGGACTGTAACGAGGTGCTTAACACCACGTTTGATGATACCGATGTCGACACCATGGGCGGATTGGTGATGCAAGAGCTTGGCTATGTGGGCGATTTAGAGGCCGCCAGTGTCATTACCCAAGGCTGGCATCTTAGCGTGATTGACTTTGAAGGTCGGTTTATTAAATTGCTGGAGCTAACCCCAGCAGCAGGTGAGTTAATTGAGTCAGACTAAAAGTCCTATAGCCAAAACAGCACCAGCCGCAAAAATAGCCCTAACCACTAAGATATACCGTGTTGGTATGCTCGTGGGGGCTGCGAGCTTTATAAGTGCCTGTACCAGTTTTTCAAGTCAGCCAGATAGAGCTTTGGCAACCATCGACACTGCATCAGTGGTTAAACCGCCAGTGATTGCCTTAGTGCTGGGCGGCGGCGGTGCCAAAGGCTTTGCGCATGTGGGCGTCATTCAAGCGCTAGAGGCGCAAGGCATCCAACCCGATTTGGTCGTGGGTACCAGTGTGGGCAGCTTTGTGGGTGCTTTATACGCCAGTGGGCAAGATGCGGCAACGCTAGAGCAGTTGGCGCTGAGCACCCCAGACAGCGAGCTTACCGATTTCACCTTCTCGCACCAAGGGGTTATTGAGGGCAATAAACTGCGCCAGTTTGTCAATGCGCAAGTGCATCATCAATCTATTGAAGACTTTCCGATTCGCTTTGCCGCAGTTGCTGCCGAAAAACATAGTCTTAAAAAGGCCGTATTTACCACAGGTGAGGCCGGCTTGATGGTGCAAGCCTCTAGCAGCGTACCCAATATTTTTATAGCGCCGCGTATCCCCGAAACTGGCGGTAAAAAGTATATCGATGGTGGCGTGGTGAGTATGGTGCCGGTTGATACGGCAAAAGACTTAGGCGCGGATATTATCATTGCCGTGGATGTGATGGGTTTGGCAGATTCAAATAGCGTGACGGGCAGTGAGACCAGTAGCAGTGAACAAAATAGCAGTGAGACCCATAGCAACGATGTGATTGCGGCGGCCAATATTGCTAAGCTTGCCAAACAACTGAGCATCTGGACGCTAATAGACAGGGCCTATGCGCTGCACAACGGCGACAACGGCAATGCTAATAATAAAGGCAATAACGTCGCTAATGATGAGAATCGCCTAGGCAGCCAGGGTAAATACCGTCAAGTTCAAGGCGATGGCAAGCCCATGCAAGTCGAGGTCAACCGAGCCGACATTGTTATTCGACCCAACGTCGATTTTGTGGGTACTTTTGATACCTCACGGCGGCAAGAGGCGATTGCGGCTGGGGTGACGGCCACCGAGCAAAGCTTGCCCGCCATTCGTGCTGCCATTGCCAAAGCAACATTGGCAAAAGCCCCCGCTAAATAACCACAACCCAGCCAATCACTTAGGAAAGTTTTGCAAAGTTGACAACGTAAGATAGCCTTAAGCACGAGTCCCAACAATCGCAAGCCTTCGTTGGGTTTGGTAAGCTGAATCAATAACAACTTGGCGTTTTTTTGTCATAAAATAAGCCCCTTTAGAGTATGCTCAAGGGGCTTATTTTATGGCCTATAGAACACTGATTTGACTATATGCTACAAGCTCCTATTCTACAGCCGCATCACTAAAGTCTAATTCAAATAGGCGTGACGTACCGCTTACCTCAAAACCTACCATCAATAACGGCTTGCCATTGGGCGAGTCTGCAGCGGCTATAAAGGTTAAGCCTTCAGGACCTAAATCGCCATCGGCGTTGGCGGGCGCAGTGCCCTTTTTGGCCGCATCGAGTTTGGTGTCGTCAAAGGTGCGGGTATTGATTTCGCCCAAAAAAGTCACCTTAGCAGGGTCGGTGACATCAAACGCCATGACGCTAGAGATACGCTCAAGCCCTATAAACGCAATGGTTTGCGAGCCAATATGACCAATGGTCACGCCTTCAGGCTCGGCGCCTTTGTTGTCGCTGCGGTTATCAACATCGTTTTTATCGTTACTGGCATTAAAGTTTTTGGGATATTTCTCTGCCGTATATTTGGCCATAAAACTGCCACTGTCGTACACAGGCTTGCTTAAATCATCGGCATCCCAAATACTAAACGAGCGTGCGCCAAAGCTATAGAGTTTTTCATAAACGCCATCGCCATTGCTATCGCCCATAGCGGCCGAAAAGCCAATTTTACCCAAGGCTTTTTTGTCAGCGCAGTCCATACCATGACAGGCGGCCTTATTAAACTTGGCCGGGTCGACATTAACGTCGCCAATGTTGATTTCTTCGTTAAACTCACCCCACTCACGCCCATCGCCTTCATTGGCAGTGACGATATAATCCTTATCATTGACCGAATAATAAGCAATGGCATCGGGCATATACATCCCCAAGATTGGCCATGTGGTAATATTAATCTTATCGTCTTTGTTGCTCACATCGAGCTCGTTGCCGGCAAGCGAGTGGTCTTTAAACCCTAACGGCTTGATGGCCATGACTGTGGCGCTGGCAATATCGACCACCGCAATGGCATTGTTTTCTTGCAAGCTGACATAGGCGGTTTTGCTGTCTTTATCAATCGCAATATACTCTGGCTCCACATCTTCAGCCACGCTGCTCATCATGCCGTCTGCTTTTTTGCCAAAAATACGCACCCCAGCGGCTTGTAACTGCTCCTTTTGGCTATTGAACCCGGTAAACGTAGCGGTTTGCACGATCGGACGGTTGATGTTCATAATATTGATGACCGTCACCGAGCCTTCAGCATCAACCGTATAGCTGTCGTCTGGCTCGCCCTCATTGGCCACCAATAAATAATTGCCATCGGGAGAAAACGCCACCATATCTGGCAAAGCGCCAGCAGCAATGACTTACAGACGCTTTAAGGTGTTCGCATCATAAATCGCCACCACGCCGTTCTCGCTTTTTACCTTGGCTTGTACCGCAATGGCCACCAAGTTGCCATGTACCGCCACACTGTTGACGGTCGCCCCAATGTCGGACACATCGAGTGACTGTTTTAAGCTAGGCTTCGTCACGTCTGTCAAATCGAGCACATCGACCTTTTTATGTTGCGCATTGACCACAAAGCCTTGTTTAGTAGCAGGATGGAACGCAGGAATTTCGGCGGCCGATTCGTCAAAAGCGCCATGCACAAAGCCGCCAACCGGCTTGAAAGTCACACTTTTATAGTTCGTTTGCGTAGGCTGGTCTATCACCTGATCGATATTCCAGTCAATCAAGCCATCCGAATCATTACCTCAGCCCAATAGACTACCAACGGTTGCTAATATACCTACTATAACGGCAGGACGCATACATTTTTTTAGGGCAGACGACAAAGGCGCATGTGAGGTTAACGTGCGGGACATAATATATCCTTGTAGTAGAGAGTTTGACGTGTTCATTAGACAATAAACGAAACACGTAGACCTCACCCTAACGGATGTTTATGAAACCTTAATGACACTGGCTTTAATCGAGCCAAGCCTAAAAATCCTACTCACTGCTGCGATAAGTAAGATTTTTAATGCTTGGGGCGGCTCGCCTCTAGGCTAATGACCCATTAACGAACCACAGCGCGATATTTGATGACGGCTGTCTCATTTAAGTCTAACCCCTCAAGCGTCCACCGTAGACCCTTATAATATTGGAGAGGGATGGCTTGTACTTGACCGTTTATCTTGCCATTTAAAGGCATGCGACTAAAATTACTGCCGTCGATGCTCGCAAAGGCGCCTTTAGGGGCCACCTCGCCCACTAGCTCTACGCCTTCTGGAATACTCATCATTATCGTCATTGAGCGTATTCTATCAGCACTGCTATTGGTCACATAGGTGCGGTACTCAATAGTATCGCCCGGCTTGACTCGAGTAGCGGCAGTGGTAGGCTGCAACGTGGTTTGGCCCTGTGCATCTACCGCCACAATAGCGGCAACGGTTTTGGTTTGAATGTTGTTGGCTGCTGGGCGCGTAGAGGCATTGTTTGTCGTCGCATTGTCTAATAACGCCGAATTAGCCACACTGCTCGGATCTTTCATTTCAGGATCGGGGGTGGGCAATATCGCCTGCGCACTCAAGCTGCCCGTTAAAAAAACTGCCAGCAATAACGCACGTTGGCTTAATTGTTGGTACTTATTGGCCGTTTGCCTCTTTAAAAAACGACGGGTCATACACTTCTCCTTTATACGGGTCATACACTTCTCCTTTATATAGATAATAATCATGACTCACTACTAACAATCACGACAAACATTGACTTGGTCATGCATCATACTATCAATGCGCAAACAATGCGAAAAATATCGTTGCGTAAACCAGCCTTATAAAATAAAGATAGCTCAAAATGGTATTTTTTGCTATCGTGAAAGTGTTTATCGACTCATTCCTTGTTACTTGCCATTTTTAAGTGCCACTATGTTGACGACCAATATGACTGATGCTGCAATGCCAAAAATTACCGCCGACACTTCGACCAATTATGTGCATTGGTTTCGTAACTCTGCCCCTTACATTAACACCCATCGAGGCAAAACGTTTGTCATTATGTTTGGCGGCGAGGCGGTCAATCACCCAAACTTTAGCAATTTGATTCATGACTTTGCCCTTTTGCACAGTTTGGGCATTAACTTGGTATTGGTGCATGGAGCACGGCCGCAAATTGAGAAAAACCTTGATGAACTTGAGTTAAATTCTGCCTTGCATAATGATATTCGGGTCACCCCGCGTGATGCCATGCCCTCAGTGCTCGAGGCCGTCGGCTCCATTCGACTGCAGATTGAAGCACAGCTGTCTATGGGACTTGCCAACTCGCCCATGTACGGCTCACGTATCGATGCGATATCTGGCAACTTTGTTACCGCAAGGCCTTATGGGGTACATGATGGCGTCGATTACCAGATGACGGGTGAGGTTCGCTCTATTGATATCGAAGCCATTCAAAACAATCTTAGCCATAACCATATGGTGATTTTAGGCTCTATGGGCTATTCAGCCACTGGCGAGGTATTTAACCTATTGGCTGAAGATGTGGCACTCAAAGCGGCGATTGCCTTACAAGCTGATAAGCTGATATTTCTTGGCCGTGAATCTGGGGTCAGTGATGAGGGTCGGTTATTGCAAGAGATGATACCCAATGAGGTCGATCGTTTTTTGCGCGGCCGCGATATTAACCGAGAAATCTATTATTTTCTTTTTTGTGCCAGTCAAGCTTGCCGTGCGGGCGTACATCGCACCCATATTATTTCGTATGCCCAAGACGGTGCCTTGCTTGAGGAATTATTTACGCGCGATGGTTCGGGCACTCTTATCAGCCATGACCCTTACGAAGAGATACGCCGTGCCGACATTGATGATGTGGTGGGTTTGATTGAGCTGCTAACCCCACTTGAGGAACAAGGCATTTTAGTCAAACGCTCACGCGAGCGCTTAGAGCAAGAGATTGAACGCTATAACGTGATTGAGCGAGATGGGATGATTTTAGGCTGCGCCGCTTTATATCCGCTTGATGATAACTCAGCCGAGATTGCCTCTATTGCCATCCATCCAGACTATCGCAATGGCAACCGAGGCGCCGATTTGCTCGCTTTTATCGAACAGCAGGCACGCAGCCACGGTCGGCATAAGCTGTTTGCTTTAACGACGCGTACGGCGCATTGGTTTGTAGAGCAAGGATTTGAGGAAGTCAGTGCTGATAATCTGCCTGAGCCGCGCCGCACCGCCTATCAAAATGGTAGAAACTCCAAAGTGTTTCAAAAGCGGCTTTAACGCTCTTCAAAACGTATAGCCGCTTGCGCAATAAAAAACCCATACTGTTTTGCAGTATGGGTTTTTTGATTGCTGCCTCTAAATTTGGCAGAAGTATGAACTATGTTGCTAACCCATTTAGTACATTGGGTTTATGTCATTTATCCCCAAACCTCGCTTATCAAAAAGCATTACTGAGCAGGCACAGGCGCCGCCGCTTGTTCTGGCATCTTAGGATTCACTTCAAGCAACTCTACTTTAAAAATCAGCGTACTGTTTGAGTCTATACCAGGCGCGCCGGTTTCGCCATAGGCAAGTTCGGCTGGAATATACAACTCATATTCACCGCCCTCTTGCATTAGGGTTAAGCCTTCAGAAAACCCTGGAATCACTTGTTGCACCGCAAACATAGCGGGCTCTTTACGCTTGTAAGAACTATCAAAAACCGTACCATCTAGCAACTTGCCTTCATAATTCACTTTAACCATGTCGCTGGCCGTCACTTTTTTGCCCGTGCCGGGTTTTAGCACTTTATATTGTAAACCCGACGCCGTGGTGACTACTCCAGGTTTCTTAGCATTTTCGGTCAAAAAGGTAGTGCCTGCTGCTTTATTGGTCACCGCGGCGGCTTTAGATTTTTCCAACATTTCCGCTTGCTTTCTTTGCTGATACCCCATAATCACCGTTTGCATCTGCTCCTCTGTCAAAGCAGACTCTTTATCTGCATAGCCCTGACGAAAGCCCATCTCAAATGTATCGAGATTAAGGTCATCGAGCATCTCTCTATTGCCCTTACCCATCATATAACCCACGCTATAACCGACCTTTTCAAGCTCTGGACTTTTCTCAGTGATAGTAGTCGTGGCATCGGTTTCTACTTTAGTGCCGTTATTGGTATTGGCACAAGCAAACGTTAACGAGCTTAATAAAGCAAGCCCTAGCACTCGGGAAATCATAACTGTTTTCATAAATAACACTTCTCTATAGTCAATGTAAATTAAGCACTTAATAGCGGCCTATTTGGCGTCAAACCTTGGCGATATGTCGTCTACTATACTATTATAAAACAGTATTGTTTCTCTAAAATTTTGTATAGCTGTCAATATAGGCAAGCGTGCAACAGATGGTAACAGAGTTCTTGCAAACCTGCTATCATTAGCAATGTATGCTACAACATATTGTATAGAAATTGTTAAATAGAACTATGAGTACCGTATTATCTTACCCTATTTTAAATTTTTTAGAAATAATTGCCGCTTAGCTATTTATTATTGTTACATAATCCGCTAAAGTGTTGAGGCAAACTGTTTGGTATTGTTAGATGCTGTATCACTGCTGATATGACATTCATGTTTATAAAGCCGCTAAAGTTTATGCTTGTGGTGGGCGTTATCTTGCAGGACAACAGATTCTTAACGATTCAGATGGCTAACTCGTAAAGAATAAAGCATATATTATAAAGTCAAGTAATTAAGACAGCATAAAAACTACTCATAGGCTAGTACTGTAAAGCTTATCGGGCTATTTTTAGTCAGCTACTTAAATTACCTAATGATTTATCGCATTACATTTATAGGAGAGACAACATGGACAACATGTTTGTTTGGTTTAATAATAACTTAAGTGGTTCAGTTGGCGCTATTATATCCGCCATCTTGATATTTGTGATTGGTTGGATTGTGGCTATGGCACTTGGTGCCTTAGTGCGTAATTTATTGGCCAGTATCAACGTCAACCAGCGTCTTAATACCTCCACTGGCAAATCATACGATATTGAAAACATTGTCTCCAAAGTTGTTTTTTGGTTTGTGTTTTTAATGGCGATTTCGGGCGCTTTAAGTCGTCTTAACGTTACCGCTATCTCGTTGCCTTTTGCCAATATGATTGATGGGGTATTGTCATTTATCCCCTCATTATTAGGCGCCGCTATCATCGGTTTGATTGGTTGGGTTGTCGCTACGGTTGCCCGTACCGCTATCAATGCTGCTCTAGCAAAAACGACACTTGACGAAAGGTTAAGTGCCGAAGCCGGTATTCGCCCAATGAGCAATACCATTGCTGATATGGTGTATTGGGTTATTTTATTGTTTGTGCTGGTAATTGTGCTAGGTCAGCTAGGCCTTGATGGTCTATTTGCCCCATTGACCAATATGATTAATAAAGCGGTCAGCTTCCTACCTAACATCTTTATGGCCGGTATTGTCTTTTTTGTCGGCTATATCGTTGCTAAAATTGTGCGCGGCATTGTTGCCAACATGGTAGCAAGCCTCAACTTGCAAGGCTTTGCAGAAAAAGCCGGCATCAGTAACAATCGCCAAAACAGCTTACCGCATATTGCTGGGTCTTTGGCCTTTTTAATGGTGATTATCCCCACCGTTTTGACCGCTTTAGAGGCGTTAAAAGTAGAAGCCATTGTACGTCCAGTGACCAACATGCTCAACGACATCATGGTGTCGCTACCAAGAATCTTTGCCGCTGTTGCCGTATTGGCCATCACTTACTTTGTGATTCGTATGGTCGCCAATATTGTTACCAGCTTATTATCAAATACTGTCGTCGACTCGCTACCTGAAAAAGCGGGCTTACAACAAACCCTCGGCAACACCACAGTATCGGCGCTTGTTGGCCATGTGCTTATCTTCTTTGCGATGTTGTTTGCTTCGATAGCCGCCGCCGATTTATTAGGGTTTGAGGCCATCAGTGCTATTATCTTAATGTTTATCGACTTTGGTGCAAGCATTATTCTTGGCGCTATCATTTTGGGTGTGGGCTTTTGGCTTGCCAATATGATTGCTGGCATTGTAGAGCGTTCGGATCAAGGGTCGCAGTTTTTAGCCAACATCGTGCGGGTATTAATTATGGGCCTTGTTTTAGCAATGGGCCTAAAAGCGATGGGTATTGCAGACTCTATTGTTAATCTAGCCTTTGGTCTTACTTTGGGTGCGGTTGCCGTTGCTTTTGCATTATCGTTTGGTCTAGGTGGTCAAGAAGCCGCTGCTCGTTTTCTACGTAAAATGCAGGATAAAATTGAGGCAGAACAAACTGGCTTAAAGGTCGACACGACAACTAAACCAGCACCAACACCTGCGTCTACCACTGCTACGTCGTCATCAGCATCTCCTTCGGTGTCACCATCAGCAACAATACCCGCATCTGTATCAGTGCCTCAAGCGACGCCATCTGTAGGGTCGTCAATTGATAAGTCAGCGGTTAAACCTGCTTCTCCATCAAGCAGTTTTAATACCGATGACTTGAAGTAAGTTTATAACAGGCCGGCGTTGCTGTTGTCATTGCAATTGCAATTGCTATACGGGTATCAATCAACCGTATAAAAAAGCAACCGTCTACTATTTGCTGTGCTCTCTACTCTGCTCTATCCTAAAAAGGCAACCTTAAGGTTGCCTTTTTTATTGGTAAGTGGTTATTCATTGTTCATTATCGATACTGATTTCCTGCTAATTGATTTTTAATGCTTACTTACGCCTTATTGATATCTTGCAATGGCTGCGACAGTCGCTTAGGATGTTTTGGCACCACGCCTTTATACTGCTCAATAATTTTCAAAAAGTCCGCTTCGATATCATCTGTTGTCTTAACCGGCCGCATAAAACGCACTTGTTTGGTGTTGTAATCCATCGCCACAGGCACAATCGGCACGTTGGCGCCTTGCGCAATATAATAAAACCCTGTTTTCCACTCTTTGGTATAATCTCGGGTTCCCTCAGGCGACAACCCTAAATGCAACTTATTGCTTGTTTTAAATCGCTCTATACTCGCTTGTAAGACCGAGCCTTTTTTGCCACGATTAATAGGGATAATGCCCGCCCACTTCAAAAAACTGCGAAGGATTGGATTTTTAAACAAACCCTGCTTGCCCATAATTTTAATATCTAGATCTAAGGCTAATAACGTCGGTATCGTATATAAGGCATCAAAATTAGAGGTGTGCGGTAGCGCCAAGTAAACGGCTTTGGGTACATTGGGAATAGACCCGACAATCTCCCAACCTAACACTTTTAAAAAACCACTCGCCAATATGGGCGTCATCACACCAGCACGTCTTGGCACCTCGCTACCCAAATCAAATCGAGACAAGCGTTGCCACCTAGCATCATTGCGGCTAGCCTGACTCGTATCAGCTGCTTTGGTACCAGTATCCGTTGTTTTGGTAATAGTATCCGTTGCTTTGCTCGCCTTGATATCTGTGGAATACATGCCACTCAAACCCCTACTTATTAAATTATCTCTATTTAAAATCATACTCTTATCATCCTTGATAATCATTTACTAGGACACTGTTGTTATCAATTATAGCATAACGTCCGCAAGGTTCCCTTTAGTTTCCAGCCACGATTTACGATCCGGCGAGCGTTTTTTTGCCAGCAGCATATCCATCATATTATTGGTGAGGTGCATATCATCCATATCCAATTGCACCAAACGCCGGGTGTCCGGATTCATGGTGGTGTCGCGCAGTTGCTCGGCACTCATCTCGCCTAACCCTTTAAATCGAGTGATTTGCGGCTTTTTATTGCTGCTGATATTGTCCAAAATATGGGCTAACTCACCCTCATCTAGCGCATAATGCACCTCTTTGCCGATATCGACCCGGTATAAGGGCGGCATGGCGACAAACAGGTGACCGGCATCCACCAATGCGGGAAAGTGTTTGACAAACAAGGCGCAAATTAAGGTCGCTATATGCAGGCCATCGGAATCGGCATCGGCTAAAATACACACTTTATCATAGCGCAGCTCGGATAAATCATCTGAGGCAGGGTCCACGCCAATCGCAATGGCAATATCGTGAATTTCTCGGCTGCTCAAAACGGTATCGGAGGAGACCTCCCAAGTATTTAAGATTTTACCACGCAGAGGCAATATGGCTTGAAAATGACGATCTCGGGCTTGTTTAGCACTGCCCCCTGCCGAATCCCCTTCCACCAAAAACAACTCAGCACCCTCACGCACCCCACCACGGCAATCGGCCAATTTGCCCGGCAATGCAGGGCCTTGAGTGATTTTTTTACGGGCAACCTTTTTAGCAGATTTTAAGCGACTGCCTGCTTTTGAAATCGCCAATTCGGCAATTTGGGCACCTAGCTCTGCATGCTGATTGAGCCATAAACTAAACGCATCTTTGGCCAAGGTCTGCACTGCACCAGCGGCTTCACGGCTCGATAGACGCTCTTTGGTCTGCCCCGAAAATTGCGGCTCACTAAATTTTAGCGACAAGATGTAGTTAATACCGTCCCAAACGTCTTCACCCGTTAGTTTCATATTGCGAGGCAGCAGGTTATGAATATCGCAAAATTCACGCAGCGCCTCTAAAATGCCAGTACGCAAACCATTGACATGGGTGCCGCCCTGCGCGGTCGGAATTAAATTGACATAACTTTCTTGAATCGGCGTGCCACCCTCTGGCAACCACGACAACGCAAACGTAATGCCCGCACGCTCCCCCTGTTTGGCGTCGTAACTAAAATAAAACGGCTGTGGCGGCAAAGTCTCTAAGCCGTCAAGCTGCTCATTGAGATACTCAACCACCCCATCACTAAACTGCCAAACGACTTTATCGTGATTAATCTCATCAATAAATTCAATCAGCAGGCCTGCTGATAGCACCGCTTTGGCTTTTAGATTATGCTTGAGCTGTTTGACACTAAATTTAGGCGTATCAAAAAAAGAGTCATCTACCCAAAACTGGACTCTGGTGCCACGTTTACGTTTGTTAGCACTGACAGATTCCACAAGCTTAGTGACCGGCACCCCATTTTCAAAGGCCATGTCATATTGGGTAGCCTCACGCCAAACCGTCACCTCAACCCTTTTGGACAAGGCATTGACCACCGAAATACCCACACCATGCAAACCACCCGACACTTGATAGTTATCGGTTGAAAACTTACCCCCTGCATGCAGTCTGGTTAATATCAGCTCAATACCCGTCTGCTTAAACTCTGGGTGGATATCGGTTGGCATGCCACGGCCGTCATCTTCAACAGACAGCGAACCATCGCTATGCAGCTGCACCTTAATCGACTTGGCATAGCCCGCCAGTGCCTCATCGACCGAGTTATCAATCACCTCTTGGGCTAAATGATTGGGCCGAGTGGTATCGGTATACATGCCAGGGCGACGGCGAACCGGCTCAAGGCCTTCTAATACCTCAAGACTTTGGGTTGTGTACTGACTCAATGTTCTATCCTTTGCTGCTAACAGCGCTGATTGTCATGTCTATGCATCAATGCTCTATTATAACCACAAAACCCACCGTTATTAGTAGCGTGATTGCGCCAGTAAAACTCTTACGACAGTGATTGTCGCATTCAGCCGATTCTGCGAGCCTAAACGCTATTCTATTAAGCTTTTAAGTGAGCAAGGATGGCAACTGCTGCATAATTCTTGGCAATTGAGCGGCAAAGTCTGACATGCGATGGTCGCCACCTGCTTGCCAATCGACGCTGACACCTTGGGATTGATAAAACGTCTTTGCCAGCATGGGGTTGAGTAGCTCATCGCCCGCTTTGATAATGACGTATGCTTTTTTTGGCGAAACAACCTTCTCTAAAATATGTTGCTCAAACCACCGCAAATCCTCTAAAGTAACTTGCCATCCCCCTTCTGTTTGATGAACAACGCCGTCGTCGCTACCCACATTATCTCTTAAAAGCCGTTGTAAACTAATATGTGGCTGGGTACTGGGATTCAGCAAGATAATAGGGCACCCTGTCTTATTGTTGGTTAAGGTCGAAAAATAGCCACCCAATGAGCTACCTAATAACACGACTTGTTCGCCTTGCGTTTGGGCCTCTTCTACCAACTGGCATAACGTTGTCAACACCGCTTTAGGGGTCATATTGAGGTCAGGGCGTAACACCTCGATAGTAAGGTGGTGTTTAGCGCAATATTCTTGTAGCAGGCGACCTTTGGTAGACTTGGCAGAACTTTCAAAGCCGTGTACGTATATCATTTTCATAGTATTGTCCTTATTGCAGCTTGGTTTAAAAGCCGATGTGAAGCATGTGTTGCAGTTTAGCGATGTTGGATATCCTAAATACTAAATACTAACTACTAATCCTAAATACTGAGGGTAGCACGCTTTATATTGCCAGTATAATTTGTGCTAAAATAATGACAGTTAAGCCACCTTGCCTAGTTATGTCAAATCAAATTGAACTTTTCGAGATAAACAACCCTTGCATTGGTGTGTGCCAAAGCAATAAAAAAGGCTATTGTTTTGGCTGCCTTAGGCATCGCAGCGAAAGGCAACTTTGGCTTAATATGAGCAATGAGCAAAAAAATGAGGTGTTAAGGCTAATCTTGGGGCGCAGCAACCGTATTCAAAGGATGAATGCAAGACGCTGCGAGCAGTTAGAGATGGATTTTGCGGACGACTGGCAAACTGGCGATTTATTTGATTAAAAAAGCAACCCGTCGTTTAGGTAAGCTCAGGGGGCAAAAACAGCGGCTACCCAAACAGTCTTATCAACATAGACAGTATGCCTAAAGACAATAGCACATAGGCGGTCACTTTAAGGGCAGAAGAACCCTTGTCTGTAGTTTGTAGCGGTAGTGCGGCTACCGTTTCTGCTACCCTAGTTTGTGGCAAATCGGGTGCACTGACATCGGGCAAATCGGGCACCTTAGCAGCGATAACGTTATCGTTATCGTTTGTGGGCGAGGCATCCGCAAGGCTAGGCTCTAAACTCGGGTCTATAGCGCCCAATGTCGCGCCGTCGTCCAGAGGTTGACTTAGCGTCGTCCCTTGGCTATTGATTTTCAAACTACTCAGGGTAGCTGCCAATTGCTTGTCTAACACCGTACGCCAATGGTTGTTGAGTTGCTCTTCTAACTTTTCTTGAAAATACGCAAACTTGGTATAGTTTAAATGCCCCATAGCCCCTTGGTCCGCAAAGAACTCTGCTACCTCGGGCGCCGTCCATAGCTTAAATATAATGAGCCCATTGCTGGCATAATAATCGGTCATTATCTCTTGCGACACGCGGATAAAAGCATCGACTGCTCGGGCGTTTTCCGATTTAAAACAGACAAAAAGCTGCTTAACATCCCGCTTTGCGATACTTCTATTGTAACCTTTATCGGTATCTACCGCATAATAGCTTTTGAGGGCAAAACCTTGTACCAAACTGTCTATGCGAATCTTGTCGGTTACTGGCTTATGTTCTACAATATCGAGCGCACAAGTCTCAGGGTTTATTTTGTCAAACTCATAGTAACTTAGCTTGATGTCTTTATCATCCATAAAATGATGCTGAACAAACAGGCCATAACTGGCGTTAACATCACTAAGTAATGTTGGCACATAGAGCATTAAATTATATATCATCTGTATCTCGCCTTATGTTAAGCGTCTCGCAATGATGACGATTTTATCTGAGCTAACCTGTTTACCATCTTGTTTAACGGTTGAGTTAAGCACCTAGCTGACTGGGCGCCCCATTAGCGCCGCCGCAGGGCCTAATCCCAGACTCCATTAACAATCTGTCTTAAAGCGACTATCGCATCTGGCTCATCGAGCTCTGCTGCTTGTTCATACCAGTATATTGCCTTATTCATATCTTGACTCACACCATCGCCGTGCTCGTAACGCCGACCAATAGCATACATGGCACGTTCATGGCCAAGCTCGGCCGATTTAAGCAATAAGCGCACCCCTTTTGCGCTATCTTGCCGGTAACCGCCGCTACCATTTAAATAATACACGGCAATAGCGTAAAGACCCGACGCACTATTTAAATTGGCCGCTTGCTGATACCAAAATGCGGCCGTATCTTGGCCTTTTTCTACCCCAATACCCATACTATATAAATAGCCTAAATTGGTCATCGCCCGGGCAGAGCCCGCTTCCGCTGCTCTTCGATGCCAATCGATGGCCTCACCCATATCTTCTGCAACGCCCAACCCTTCTCGGTATATCCACGCCAGCTGATTCATCGCATTGCTATTGCCGCGGTTTGCTGCCTGTTCTAACCAGCTCTTTGCCGCTTCGTAATGGCGAGTTTGATAGTAATAAACCCCCAATAGATACATAGCATTTGCATCACCATCTGTGCCAAGCTGGTCTAGATGGGTAAGAGCCTCTCTATCAAAATCGTATTGCTGCAATTGATTTTCATAGACGTCCACTTCGCGCGACTGCCCATTCATATTGACTAAAGTATTTGCCATTAAAATAGGTACGTAGGGATTGTTATCCGTATGCATTAAATTTTGATAAGCCGCAATACGGGCGGCATCATTGGGGATTTTTTCATCAATAGCGACCAATTGGTCCGCCCACGTTTTGGCCTGTTCAATATCCACATCAGCCGATACCGTGTTTTCATCTGGTAGCTGCGTTGTATCCTCCTCTTCCTCGCTTGCAGCAGCCAAGAAACCGTCTGCAGCAGATTCATCGGTTTGATAGTCATTATTGAATTCACTCCCAGTCTCCTCATAACCTGGGTCAATATTTGACTGGCTATCAAAGGCTCCCCCTGCCGCTGCCATAAGCAGAACACCGGTTATGCTCATGAGTATATATTGCTGATTTTTTTCATGACAGTAAGACCAATTTTATAAGTTTTTTTGACTGCGTTAAACCCGCTTAGTAACCAAACCCGCACAGCAGCATAAAGTTGCCTGTTTTGGACATCAATGCGCGGTGAGCTCCGTATTGCATCCCCCAATAAAGCGTTTATAAGTCTGCGCTACTCAATATGCCAGTCAGCTAAACCTTTAGACGGTCTATCACGGCTATGGCCTGCTTTTTGTTGCTATAAACGATGTTATGCCACTGATTAGGCGTCCAGCTTCTATCCAAACTGGTGGGTTTTTTTATACAATAAGCTATGCCCTCCACCTCCTTCTGGACGCAAAAGGCTGCTGCGGTGTTGATTAGGTCGCTAGAAATGTTATGGTTATTGTGATGATTCTTATTCTTATTCTTATCCGTGTTCATATCATTCGGATGAGTCGCTACTCTTAGACTAAACACGCTGGTATGCCGTGGCGGCTTACTCTCTTTAACCACCTCACTGACCCCCGTTCCATTAGACCAAAAGGCTAGCTCATAGCCTGCATCTATCTTTTGCTGTAACTCTGCTTTAAGATAATATGATAGAGTGTGCTGACCACGCGCTTGTTGCCAGTCGTTAAACGCCACTACCAAATTATCAAGGTCATCTTTGCTAAAGTCTTGCCAAACCTTTTTTGGCGTCAAGGCCGTCGTGGGTTTAGGTTTAGGTTTGGGTTCAGACTGCGGCTGCCCATCTGCAACCTCAGTTAAGACCAATGGCGCCATGGCTTTAAGCAGCGCGTCCAAATTCATCCCTTTTAATAATGCCGCATTGGCAGTATATTTCGCGCTCAGCGCATCCCATAACACGTCCCATTCGTGCGTCTGCTGCGACAATTTTAACAGGTTATCCTCTGTGTCTTGACTATCAAGCGGGTAGATACGCTCAAAAATACTATTCAGATTCTCTTTATTAGTGTTATAGCTGGGATGATTAAAGCAATAGGCTTTACTAAGCTGCAAGGCCGTATCGGGCGCCAAAATCCACAAATAAATACTCGCAATATTATCCAGTAAAAAAGTACGGTTGATACCATCGACCTTTTTGCTTGTGGGCTTTGTGCTTGTGGGCTTTGTGCTTGTAAGCCGATTGGTTGTAAACAATGCGTGTGCAGACAAATCAATAAAACAGCTCATCATCGAAAGCATCTGCTTACTTTTAGAATGCCTGTGGCCTAAAGACGATAGTTCGGAGAAACTGCTATGCTTGTCTCTGCTTGGCGCCATGGCAACGCGTAGCCAGTCATGATGTTGTTGTAAATCCTGCGGCGCCATTAAATCTACTGCCATTGGCAGTGAGCCATCGTTATATTCTATAAACAGTCGACAACCTAAATCGCTTTTGGCCTGGTAATTGGCTGATGAACTGGCGGAGCGGTTATCGTCTGAGACGAATACTGTTAGCTGCCACTGTATCCACATCTAAAAATCCTTGTTCACTACATACTATTTATTGAGTGGTTATGGCTTATCAAGATGGGTCGCAGGTTAAGCTGACCGTCATGGTTCTAGGATAGAGCTTATCTATATGCTGTTTGGACTTATTGGCAAGGCTAGATATCAACTGGTTATATTGAAAGGTTTTATCCACAAGGTTTGTGCAGTCAGTCTGCGCCGTGCAGCCGTCTCTTTCAATCGAATACTGAGCATAATAACGGGTATCAATAGGCAGGCTTGCCGCCGTATACTGGATCGAAAACTCGGCTTGGGGCTCGGTGGCATTTTGCTCTGCCGCACTAACGCCAATACAGTGCTCTTTGTGATCCACAATGGGCACCGATAAATACCCCTCTACGACTTGCAGTGCTTTAGGTGCTGTAGCGGTGACGCTATAGCCCTCTTTTAAAGGCAAATTTAAGCGCAGCGTACTGCCGGTTTTAGCCCGAAATAAGGGTCCATCGGGGCAGATTGCGTCGCGATTGACCTCAGGGTTGGGATAAGGGTAAAAAACAATATTATTTTGTTTGCCCCAGCTTAAGGTGTGGCAAGCCTGCTGCTCGCTAGATAGTTTAATAGCACTCGGATCAAAGGCACTGATATAAGCGCTGGGGCGGGGTGGCGTCTGTGCTTTGTCGGCTGCGCTTAAATCAATGATATCTTTGGGGTTAACCAAAGGGGCTGGTGCACTAAACGCCGCATAGGTTTTGGCATCATCGGTTAATAAGCGCAGTTGCGGTAAAAATTCTGCCTGTGCCACGACACTACTAGGATACTCGGCTTGCGCTGTGATGAGGTTTTGCTGAATTTTTTGGATTTGCTCGGCGTCTGCTTTATCCTTCGTGAACCAAAAAAGATGCAACTGTTTTTGGGTTTGCTCTAACTCGGTAGTGGCGTTATTGACCGTATAATAGGTGCCTAAAAAGGGTGCGCGAACCGTCCATATCCCGTTAGCTAGATTCAAGTTAGGGCTATCGGCTGCCATAAAGGTGCCTAAAAGGGCATCATACGCGGCTTCAAAATTGCTTCTTTCGGTGGGTAAAAAATGCATGTCTGACACTATCATCAACGACCTAGGTTGCAGCGCGGCATCTTCTGCTCCTGTATAGTCGCGTAAAATGAGACCCAGCTCTGTATATTGTCCTTTTAAATCACAGCCGCCTTGCATCAGTTGATTTTCAAAGGTTTCAAAAGGAACATAATGCGCCTTATCGGCAGCCTCATCTTGCATAAATACGAGCACTCTATCCTCGCTTCGGCGTACTGCTTGAATCGCTTGCAGTAGCTGAGTGATGGGTAAAGTGTGCTCGGTAGTATTGAGTTTGGCATTAAAATAACCACACATACTGGCGGAGCCATCAATAATATAATCGATACCCGTTGACTGCTTGCTGGTTTTTGGTAACAGGTCTATAGCCAAGGGGGGCAGTACATCGGGTGCAGAAGATGCCGCTGTACTGGGCGCGTCTGTTTTCGCTGTAACAGGCACTGCTGCTGGCTCATCGCTACAGCCACTAACTGCCCCTATCATGAGTATGCTGCCCCCTCGTAAACATGCCTGCCATAAGCGCGATGTTTTTAACCCAAGCTGGTAGGGTGCGGATTTAACTGGCATCGCTGTCACTCCAAAATTTTTAAACAAATCCCTTTTCAACCCAAGGCTCCCAAACATTTAAGCTGATTGCCCTCGAGTGCAACCTGATACCAAGCGCCTGTCTGCCACTGCGAGGCCATAGCATTTGGCTTTTTATAGCAAAAGGCATAGCCTTGGTTATCCGGCGTTGTAAAACTAATGACTGCGGTGTGCCGAGTTGAATCGGTGGGTTTGATAGAATTCACCCCATCACTGTCTGTCCATAATAGGGTTTGATAGTCTCGCTGTTTGAGCTTATCGGCAAGCTTAGCAGGCAGCAAACTCTCAAACTGAGTATTGCCGCGATTGCTGGTGATCCATTTGGTCAAGGTGGCGGACAACTGCTCAAAGTCTGGCGCCTCTAACTCAGGTAGCGGCGCCGCATCAACTGGCTCTGCGTCTTCAAAAGTCACTGGCTCTAGGTCTAGCATACTATTTGTATTGTCCTGATACGATTCATCAAGCATCGCCTGCTTTTCTCGCAGTTGTTGCTCAAGCTGGCTGGTTAACTGCTTAGCATTTGCCAGCTCACGTTGCTGCGTTGCCGTACGGTTTTTTAAGGCTTGGTTCTCTGCTTGCAACTGCCGATTGCTGTCATTGAGGCTATTAAGGTGCCTTATTAACAAATACACCAACAGCGAAATGGCAGCAACGATTAACGACGCCAGTAAATATTGCCACCATTTGATGCTTGATAAGCCACCTGCATCTTTGTCGCTCGCCTTAGTTGCACTGGGCGCTGCGGCTTGATTATCCGGTATCGAGTTGTTCAACCCAACAGTTGCCACACTAGACGGCTTAAGCAAAGCCATGACTGTTGTCATGGTGCTGTTGCACTTCGCTTTACCAAGTTCAGTTAAATCACCAATAGAAAAAGAGGAGGCATCGGTTTGACATAATTCAGTCAATTCCGTTGCCGGTGATGGCGCATAGTTTGCGCCTGCTTTTTGCAGCGCTTGCACCAAGTCTGTCTGGCACGGGGTAAAGTCGATATCGGCTGTAACCTCCTCCGCTTTAAGGCCTTTATCGGCACAAATGCCATCAAGCCATTGCCGGTTAGCTTCATTACTGGCAGGCTTAGCTAAGTTTGAGGTAAGGCTATAGGCGCCGCTTAAACAGTTTAATTTGGTTTTGGCCGTATCTGACGCTTTATTAATATCCTCGCTTGCAGATAAAGACGTGCAATAATCCACCAACTTGGTCGCCCAATCTTCCTTGGACGCATTGGCTTTGCTCTTTTCTAAAACGGAGTTAGCACCGTCACCGTCTACATCGCTTGGATTTTGTGTCTTTGTAGAGGGTTGTTGAACGATTTGTTTCTGGTTAGCGTCTGCTGATGCCGAGTTAGACGAGTCGTTATTAACGCCGCTAGCAACCGTAGAAAGCAAGACAAGGCCTGTTAAAAAACCATACGTTACAGACCGCAGCGATACTGGTGTATTCACAAACCCATAAGCAGCGAGCCGACCCTCGACATCTTTTAGGCTATATATTTTCATATTTGTTAGGCTCACTATCCGGTTAGCTTACTGTCTATTGTTGACTGTCTATTGTTGACCGTCTATTGTTGACTATCCATTATTGACTGGTTATAGTTTGATGACCAATATTGCCTAACTAGTGATTGTTTAGCATATCCGTCATAGCCATATAGAAGTTCCAATGATCTGCTCCACTACCGGTACCGGTTAGATACATCGCATTCACATCATAAAAGCTCTTTTCGCCATAATTATGACTAATAAACGAATAGGTTAAAGCATCCGTATCCCTCCAATAGCGCTTGGTATATGGAAACAGATACTCTAAAACCGGCAGTAAAGCCTCTTTGTCGGTAAGTTCATCTATTAACTTAGGCGTGGCATCTTCTCTTTGATAATCAACCAAAATGGGCTGGAGGCTGTCATTTTTGTCAAACATTTTTGCCGGATACAAGACCTTGGGTGAGGCCAATTGATTGGATATTTGGTTGGTATACATTTTTTCTGCAATGGTGCCGGCGCCGCTGCGAATCATATGCTCCTTACTGTTTTCACCGTAAGTGACCTTTAAGCCTACCTCATTACGGCTTAAGTCTTCTGCAAAAACAACGTCCCACACCTCTGGCGCATAATGGCCTTTATTTAATTTTGCCTGTTTGTGGGGCTGATTATCGTGCGAAAAATAATCGCTTAACTTAAAGCCATTGCCTTGTAGCACGATATTAATTTTTTTGTTTTTTAGTAAGGCAACACTGGTGCAGCCTGCTTGTTGTAGCAACAACTTTATTTTGACAAAAATATACTCATAAATACTTTCAAAGAACATTTTTGCCACTTTAGTCACCGGGGCCGGATCGCCATCTAAGTTATCAATCACCCGCTCGCCACTGCGGATACGCAATTTTAACAATGACGAGAGTAATACCTCATAATGTTTTGAATCTTCATCGGCTGCATTGTTACCCAGCGCATTGGCTAAAGTTTGCCTAACTGGGCTTTGCGGTGCTTGCAGAAGTGCGGATAATAAGTTATTGCCCGCCCATTTGATACTGCTTGAATACTTTACCTCAACTTCAGAGTCTTTATGTAAAAAGCGTAGGCCAATATCAATATCCGTGGTGCCACCGCCCATATCCACAACCACATAGGACTCATTGGTGCCAATTCTGGACATCTCTAACGCCGCATCAGTTTCTGACACCTCAACCACATTGGGGCTTGTGAGCGTAATCCCGGTTTGCTGCATTAAATCTTGTAGAATTTGGCCCACTGCCTGCGAGTAGTTGCCTGCAAAAGTTGTATTTTCAAACATAAACGCATCGGGACGGGTCACATACAAATAATCAATCGTCTGTAAGCCTTGAGCCCGCAGCCGCACTAAAGCCCCAATTAAAATTTGTTCGATATAAACCGCACGCAACTTTCTGGACACTTCATACTTGGCGCCTTCGGTATTTTGCGGCCATTTAATATTGTCATAGATACGCTGGATATCTGTCAGGTTTAATAAACTTCTAAAAAACTCTATATGCTCGTCATGCGAGTTAGAAAATCCATAATAATCACTACACAAAGGGGTGAAAATGGGTTTTTCTACCGTGATATTATGGATTAAATTATTGCTGGTAGCGGCTTTTTGGGTCAGGCTTTTTAATTGACTATGCGCTTGATGACTACCATCGGGATTGGTGCGGTTACTCAAGCCTAAAAGTAGCTCGCTGGGAATGGCAAAGCTGCGATCTAGGCTCACATTGGCTTGACGTTGTAAGTAATAGGCGCTACGATTTTTCAACCAATCTTCACGCCCTTTATCATCATCCACCTCCGAATAAATCAGCCACTCTAGGCGTGGCTCCTCTTCGGTATTGGCCAAATTGATATTATCGCGCGTCATGCCACTTTGGTCTTGATAAGTGACTGCCATACAAGTATTTGAAGTACCAAAATCTAAGCCAATCGATTTAATATGACTGAGCTTACTGCCCAAATTGTCATCAAGCGTAATGGGATGGGTGCCGATAATCACCCCATCACAAGAAAGCTCAACCACTGCGGGAACAAAATCAATTTTGGCGGGTATCGCATCAAAGCCAAAGGTTTGACTTTTGCTTAACGTGACATCGTAAATGGTTAAGAAAAGCTCATCAGCGCCAAGCGTGGTGCGTAATTTATTGGCCAAATCCTGATACACACTGCGCTTTTCGACATCGGCAGAGACAAAATAATAAGTCCAGTTATCGGCTTTAAAATTGGGCCATATTCCTACACCAAATGCCAAATCATAAGACGTAATAGCGATGACTGATTGCCCACCTTTGGCGCTGTGTTTAAAGTCCATCCAGCCTAAGTTGGGCACATATAAAGTGGTATACTGCAGGACACATTCATTATTGCTGTTATTATCAAACTTTATTCTCGTATGCGCAATGTTGCTATCTTTGGCAGCTAGCCTATCTAAAATCTGTGGTTGTACCCAGTAATCTTTGATTACGGGTAGAAACTGCTCAATAGTTAAGACATTGCCGCCGTCATTAGGCAACTTATCTAACATGATAACGCGCGTATTATCGAGCAAATAGCGGCTGGTCTGCACAATAGATTTGGAAGTGCCTATCTCGCTGAGTATCTCGGTATGGCGTGCGCCTAACTCTAAAGGCGGATGAATCGTTTCAACCGCTTGACTTGGGTCAACGCCCGGCTGCACCAATGCGGCTGGCTGGGGTAAATCGGTCAATATGCCTTTTAACGCCGTCAGTAACAAAGTATCATTGGCATTAATAGCAGCACTGGGTCGGTTGGCCAGACGGTCCTTTAACCGGGTCAGCTGTGTGGTAAAAAACTTATCCACTGAAGTCACTTTATCGTTATTGCCTTGCGTATCTCTGGTAAATAAATCGATATAACGATAGCGCAAACTTGGCAATTGCATGGTTTGCAACAGATTGGTAAAACAATCCTCTGCTTTGGTATTGGCGGCCAAGCACCAATAATAGCCATTCCATAAAAATAGCGGCGTACTTTGCTCGTCTTTGGCGGTAATCATGCCTATTTTACTGTCCGCCCAACCTTGGGTCATCAGTTCGCGCTTTAACCAGCGGTGATAAGCACTGCCATCATCGAGCGTAATGACCTTATACGCAACCCCAGTATCGCCACTGATTAACAGCCAAAAAGCGGCTTCAACAACCCTTTGCGCATAAAGATACAAACCCGACTGCGTACTATGAAACTTTTTTGCGGCAATTTCATAATAGGTGGTGTCACGATTTTGTAAGACTTGCGCCACGGTAACGTCATTTTGAATACCCAGGCGCCACTTTTGTAATAAGAAAGGCGCCAAGATATTGGGCACACCTTGGGAGATGCGCTCGTCCAATTGTACCCTATGAATCACGTTGGACGTGATTGCGGTAGGGTGTAGGGCATCTAGCCAATACAAGGTTTTAGGATGTTCAATATCCATAATGTTTAAACGAGCCACATCACCGGCCAACTGTAAATCCCAATCCATAGTGCCATAATGGGCTATATTGCCTTGCTGCTGCTGCATTTGTAACTGCACCCGGCTAATAGACTGTGCAGAATCAAGCTGCGTTTGCGCGTCTTTAAACCTATCGCCAAACATCTCCTCCGCCTTGACATACTTATCAAGTTTCTCAAAAACATATCGGGCGATATCACTGGCTAACAGAGCGTACTTTTCAGTCTCGGTTGCCGCCAAGTTGACCACTGTATTTATTTTGGCTTGTAATGTGGTATCAATCGTATTGGCATTGCCGTGAATCGTACTTTCTAGTGCTTTAAGCGCGCACGACTGCCAAAGCTCATCGGCTTCAAATCCTGTCTGCTCGTTGGCGCCTACCAACTGCGACCATAGGCTGTTAGCATTGGCAGAGCCGGTGATCCCATGATAGGCTCTAAAATCAGGGACGATACCAGAGGCACTTTGCTCGCCATAATCATGTTGATAAAGCCAACGTAACTGGTTTTCGTACTGGCTCTTTTGCGCCATTAAGGCATCTTTTAGATTGGCGACTATAGCCGGTGGCACAAAGGTGACCGACTTCATACCTAGCCATTTGCTCTTACTTTCAAGCGCCAAGCCAAAGTTTTTCCTAATCTCTTCTAATAAGGTTTTGACGGCGCCATATTGCGTCGCCGAATCACCCAAAATAGGGTGATCAAACTTGCCCTCATGGTAACTGCTCAAAACCTCGATAAAAGCCTGCAGCACCGAAACCGTTAAGATATTTTTAACCATCAACATCCATAGACTGGTGGACTTGCCGCTTTGCGAAAAGCATTTAAAGCGTAAATGTTGAGAACTATAAGGATGAAAATGACCTTGAGTCACCTCAGGACGCAACTGACTCATGGGCATATACAGCTGATTGGGCGCAAAATCGCCCGATAAGGCATGCTGCACCGCATTGGCCGCCAGCAAATTTACCACATGGGTATGCTCAGGTTGATCAAAATCGCCAGCGCTAGGACGCTTAATATCTGCCCATTGGTTGCCCGATTGAATAAAAATAGAGCTAACCGCATTATTATTTGACTGCAGTTCGTACTGAAAATTTCTAAGCGCAAACGCCGTGTTTCTTTTTAGACGGCTCACGTCAAAAGCACTACCCGTTTGTCCATCTTCGCCAGATTCCAACTGAAACCAGGGCAAAGTAGCGACTGTAGAGAGTCTTACCGCATGACCGGCGTTAGAGTTTTTGAGGATTTCATCAAATGTGCGCGCCAAGGTGGGAATAATGCCACTGCCCGTTCCTCCAAACACCGAGCCGACAATAACGATGTTGCATTTATCGGTATTAATACCCGTCACATCATCATCAAACAAAGAAGAAAATTCTTTTTGTAACAGGGTCTTATCAGCCGTATTTACTTTACCCGCATTGTCTAAAATGCGCCCTAATTTTTCACCAAATATCGTAGAACCTATTTTGGGATTGGCATGCATGCCCTCAGAAACCTTAATCTCAAGATCCTGATCGTAAAAAAAGGCTTTAATCTCTTTAACACTATTCTTCTGGTCTGATAACAGTACATTTTCGACCGTTAACCCATTATTAGTAGCGCTATGGTAACTATAAGGACGTATGATATCAAAATAGGTTTTGGTGATTTTGTCACCCATACCACGGCGGCCAAGATAGGCATGCAAATTCTTAATATCAGGAATGAGCTGACTTCTTCTATTTTGAATCTGTTGCGACTGGGCATCAGCATCAATAATATAAACATGCGGTGTCTGCCTCTCTCCTGCATTACCCAGTGCCAGCATCTGTAAATAAGCATGTACAATATGTTGGCCCGAACCACCCACTCCAATTAATACATTAGACACAAAACACTCCTAATAAACTTCAAGCCAAATACATAATAAGATATTCAATCTAGGGTTGTAATAGCACTAAGACTAAAGGATAACGCAATCAAAGCGGCAACTTATTTAGCTACCTTTATGGTAGATAAATTTAGCAGTCGTCAATAAATACATCAGTACGGCAATAATAATAATGACAAGAGTACTGACAATCAGATTTGGAATAAATAAAGGCGTCATAAAGGGTAGGATTTTTGCCACCAAAATGGACTTAATATTCATGCAAACTTTTATATTAAGCGGGTCTGATACCACCGCATAGATATTCGGCTTAATACAAGACGCCGCCGATTGCTTTAGCAGTAAATTAGGCAGTATAAATAGCAAGGCGGCGATAGCTGCGGTATAGCCTGCGTACTGCAGTTTAGCTCGTTTTACCGTTATTTTTGGATTACGGCGATTACGATAAAATAAAATAGAAGTAATAAGTACGCTCACAGATAGTGCAAAAAAAACCGTCGCTACATAAAAAATTAATTGGCCCGTTTGTTTAAAAATAGGCGCAAGTTGATTCATCTCTAAAACCATTAAGCCTGTTATCAGAGCGACAAACCCTAATATAATCACCATTACTTTTATCATCAAACTATTCATTTTATCCTCAGAAATAATATCAACTTAAAGTAACTAGCTTACTTAGTCATAGTCTTAGCATTCGAGATTTAACCACAATAATATTTACTGATTGGCCAGTTAGCAAAATATGGTCTAAAACCCATGCTAAAAATTCCTATCCTCTAAAGTCACTACAGCCTATTCTTTGCGCAAAGTAAAAGCTTATAAATTTGGCTTTACAATACCTTAACAGTAACTATGGATAATAACCAGGCAAATCAATAGTTAAAGCGGCTTACCGATTAAAATCGGTTGACGATTGCAAGTGACTGACCATCAAAAGTAGCTGACCATTAAAAAACGACTTATTATTAAAAATTACTGACAAAATTCGACTATATCGATGAGTGCACCCAATAAATTAGGCCGAACAAGGTTCGATTCGAGAAAATTGAAATAAGTTTACCATATAAAGTATACAAATAAGTTAAATTAGCAAACTATTATCAACATTGAGATCAAGGTTAAGAGTGAGGCATAAGATATAGCCAGGGAATTGTAAAAAAGGTGTACTAAGAGATATATCAAAGTAAGATGTCGGCTATAAGACGATAAAGACATTATTTTGCTGGCAACTGGCATACCATCAACCAAAACCAGCCACTAAACCCCCACGCATAAAAAAACCCCCTTTGCGGTAAGCAAAGGGGGTTTTAGTGCTTCGAAAAGCGATATAGGGAGCTGACGATGACCTACTCTCACATGGCAAATGCCACACTACCATCGGCGCTATGATGTTTCACTTCTGAGTTCGAGAAGGGATCAGGTGGTGCCATCATGCTATTGTCGTCAGCAAAGGAGGTATAGATATGAGTTGGGTATAATAAGAGAGTTAAATCAAGTATTATTATTAGCAAGATAATATCGAAACAATTGACTAGCATACTAAACCACTTGGGTGTTGTATGGTCAAGCCAAACGAGCAATTAGTACAGGTTAGCTCCACGCATCACTGCGCTTCCACACCCTGCCTATCAACGTCGTAGTCTTCAACGGCTCTTAAGGGAAATCTAATCTTGAGGTGGGCTTCCCGCTTAGATGCTTTCAGCGGTTATCCCATCCGAACGTAGCTACCGGGCAATGCCATTGGCATGACAACCCGAACACCAGCGGTTCGTCCACTCTGGTCCTCTCGTACTAGGAGCAGATCCTCTCAAATTTCCAGCGCCCACGGTAGATAGGGACCGAACTGTCTCACGACGTTCTAAACCCAGCTCGCGTACCTCTTTAAATGGCGAACAGCCATACCCTTAGGACCTGCTTCAGCCCCAGGATGAGATGAGCCGACATCGAGGTGCCAAACACCGCCGTCGATATGAACTCTTGGGCGGTATCAGCCTGTTATCCCCAGAGTACCTTTTATCCGTTGAGCGATGGCCCTTCCATACAGAACCACCGGATCACTAAGACCTACTTTCGTACCTGCTCGACTTGTGGGTCTCGCAGTTAAGCGCGCTTTTGCCTTTATACTCTATGAACGATTTCCGACCGTTCTGAGCGCACCTTCGTACTCCTCCGTTACTCTTTAGGAGGAGACCGCCCCAGTCAAACTACCCACCATACATTGTCCTCGGTATTGTGATACCTGAGTTAGAACCTCAACATGACCAGGGTGGTATTTCAAGGATGGCTCCACAAATACTGGCGTATCTGCTTCAAAGCCTCCCACCTATCCTGCACAAGTCAGGTCAAAGTTCAATGTAAAGCTGTAGTAAAGGTTCACGGGGTCTTTCCGTCTAGCCGCGGGTACACAGCATCTTCACTGCGATTTCGATTTCACTGAGTCTCTGCTGGAGACAGCGCTGCCATCATTATGCCATTCGTGCAGGTCGGAACTTACCCGACAAGGAATTTCGCTACCTTAGGACCGTTATAGTTACGGCCGCCGTTTACTGGGGCTTCGATCAAGAGCTTCGCCTTACGGCTTACCCCATCAATTAACCTTCCAGCACCGGGCAGGCATCACACCCTATACGTCCACTTTCGTGTTTGCAGAGTGCTGTGTTTTTAATAAACAGTTGCAGCAGCCTGGTATCTGCGACTGCTAGAAGCTTACGGAGCAAGTCCTTCACCTCCAGCAGCGTACCTTCTCCCGAAGTTACGGTACCATTTTGCCTAGTTCCTTCAGCAGAGTTCTCTCAAGCGCCTTGGTATTCTCTACCTGATCACCTGTGTCGGTTTAGGGTACGATTCGTTTATGACTATCGTTTAGAAGCTTTTCCTGGAAGCATGGTATTTGCCACTTCACTGTACAAGTACAGCTTGCTATCAGATCTCAGTATTAACAGCCCGGATTTGCCTAAGCCGTCTACCTACATCCTTCCACCTGGACTACCATCGCCAGGCTGGCATAACCTTCTCCGTCCCTCCATCACATCATAAACAAGTATCGGAATATTAACCGATTTCCCATCGACTACGCCTTTCGGCCTCGCCTTAGGGGTCGACTCACCCAGCCCCGATTAACGTTGGACTGGAACCCTTGATCTTCCGGCGTGGATGCTTTTCACACCCATTATCGTTACTCACGTCAGCATTCGCTCTTGTGATACCTCCAGCATGCCTTACAGCACACCTTCACAGGCTTACACAACGCTCCCCTACCACTTGAAACATGTTCAAATCCGCAGCTTCGGCTCCTAGTTTGAGCCCCGTTACATCTTCCGCGCGGGCCGACTCGACTAGTGAGCTATTACGCTTTCTTTAAAGGGTGGCTGCTTCTAAGCCAACCTCCTAGCTGTCTATGCCTTCCCACTTCGTTTCCCACTTAACTAGAAATTTGGGGCCTTAGCTGGCGGTCTGGGTTGTTTCCCTCTCCACGACGGACGTTAGCACCCGCCGTGTGTCTCCCGGATATCACTCATCGGTATTCGGAGTTTGCATCGGGTTGGTAAGTCGGTATGACCCCCTAGCCGAAACAGTGCTCTACCCCCAATGGTGTTCGTCCGAGGCGCTACCTAAATAGCTTTCGGGGAGAACCAG
>JAGLBE010000199.1 GCA_018260445.1 Psychrobacter sp. | reverse complement strand
AAAGTTATCTTAACAAGTTATTTCATGACAGTCTTCCGCCTTCGGTTTTGAGCCTCCAGTTCTTCTTCACTATAGTTCCGACACAATCGAAAACCCGTTGGAGATTGAACGTGAAAGCAATGGCAGGAAAGAGAGAAAGACAGAAAGAGGGAGCCAAAGGAGCAAAGTAAAGAGAAAGATAAAGAGAGAGATAAAGATAAAGAGAGAGCTAATGGACAGAAATAAAGACAAAGATAAAGAAGCCAAATAAAGAGAAAGGTAAAGAGAGAAATAAAGAGAGAGTGATAAAGCTAAAGAGAGAGCCAATTAAAGAGAGAGATAGAGAGAGAAATATAAAGATAAAGAGAAAAATAGAGAGAGAGAGAGAGAGATAAAGCTAAAGAGAGAACCAAAGGAGAGAAATAAAGAGAAAGATAAAGAGAGAAGTAGAGAGAGAAAAAGATAAAGAGATAAGTAGAGAGAGAAAGATAAAGCTAAAAAGAGAGCCAAAAGAGAGAAATAAAGAGAAATATAAAGAGAGAAATAAAGAGAAAGATAGAGAAAAATAGAGATAGATACAGATAAAGATAAGAGAG
>JAGLBE010000198.1:287-578 GCA_018260445.1 Psychrobacter sp. | reverse complement strand
GAATCAAACGTGAAACGAATAAAAAAAAAAAAAAAAAATTAATTGCGATTTAAAATTGAATTTGAATTTAAATTAAATATTGTTCAATTGAAAATTTAAAAAATAACTTGTCGAAATCAATTTTTGTTGTTGTTGTTGTTGTTGTTGTTGTTGTTGTTGTGAGTGAATAACGGAGATTTCGTTCGATTCGCAATCACTTTTTGGGTTATAACGTGGCACTTAGAAGAGACGAAAACTTTCTTTTGCAGACGATTCGTGCCAGATTTAACAGCTGCTGGCATCTTCGGTGGC
>JAGLBE010000198.1:0-277 GCA_018260445.1 Psychrobacter sp. | reverse complement strand
GGCATAACGAACCGAACTGAAAGTACTCGGAAAAACTCGAGCCAACTTATACAGGTTTCAGGTATGGAAGTAGGTACCACACTAAAGAAAGAATGAATGAATGAATTGGGGGGAGGGGATTAAACATTGTTGTTGTTGTTGTTGTTGTTGAGATTTCGTTGTCGTTTTTGTTATTGCATTACGAACGTTAAAAATTATATTTTAAATTAAATTAAATTAAATTGGGAAAAATTTCAAAATCGTATTAAGGAGTATAAGATTGATATTAAATTATGAA
>JAGLBE010000197.1 GCA_018260445.1 Psychrobacter sp. | reverse complement strand
TCCCCTTAACTTATTCTCTGTACCCCCTTTTTATGTTGCATTCTATATATATACATATTGGTAGGTGAACTGGCAATGAATCACCCTCTCTTTTTGCAGCAGCAGGTATTTTCTGCACTTGTCTTTATTTTTTCTTAGCTTCTCTTCCTCTGTACATTGTTTTTCACCGAGAAAAATTTTTTGCGCTTATTCGAATCAATCGAATCATTTGTTATAAAGACCAAAAACAAAAAAAGAAAAAAATGAAAAAAAAATTGAAGAAAATAGCAGGAAAAAAAGAGAAAAAAATTCAAAACTATTTTGAAATCGTCTTTCGTTACGGCCCAAAATTAGATGAAACCATTTTTTTTTTTTTTTTGCGGTAAAGCACCGGAGGCTCACGAGAAACCGAGTCATTAGCAAAGATGGAAGCAAAAACGAAATAAATAAATAAATAAATAAATAAATAAATTTCCAGAGAGTCAAGCGCGACGTTTTCCCCACTGCCGATCCGATTTGCCTTCTGGAACTTTCTCTTCGGAATCTGGGCGATTCGACAAGTGCTATGCCACTCGGGTCATTCCATTAAGGAGAGAAATCTTC
>JAGLBE010000196.1 GCA_018260445.1 Psychrobacter sp. | reverse complement strand
AATAAAATAATCGAATATAGTTTAATACCCTTAGTTCACTCTCCTTATGTACATCTCAATTTCGATCAGAAAAACGAAAATTAATAAATAAATAAAAATAGAATGGAGGAATTTGAAGGCTTAAAATTAACCACAATAAATAAATAAATAAATAAGTAAATAAAGCTTTTTACTTTTGGAAAAGTAAGGTTCACTCTCTTTATTATTACATCAGATAAGAAAAACGAAAAAATTAATAAATAAATAAAAATAGAATGGAAGAATTTGGAGGCTTAAAATTAACCACAATAAATAAATAAATAAATAAATAAATAAATAAATAAATAAAGCTTTTTACTTTTGGAAAAATAATGTGCACTCTCCTTATGTACATCAGATCAGAAAAACGAAAAAATTAATTAATAAATAAAAATAAAACGGAGGAAATTGGAGGCTTAAAATTAACCACAATAAATAAATAAATAAATAAAGCTTTTTACTTTTGGGAAGGAGAATTGGATTCTAACAAGAAATAGCCAATCTTCTTCAGAAGCCAATTATCCTGCACTTGAAATTCCGGCAGAAGATAGAAGAATCTTCTCCG
>JAGLBE010000195.1 GCA_018260445.1 Psychrobacter sp. | reverse complement strand
AAAGATTTTTTTGGTAAGACGACGTTTGATATAAGCAGGCGTTGACATGAGGCTTCTCAGTTAGCTAAATAGTGAAGGTAGAGGTGATTTTGCAGACGACTTCTAGCAGACAATTGGTATTGTAACAGACCGTTTTTAGTAAACCGTTTTTAGTAAACCGTTTTTACAAACCATGACTGACACCGCCAAATGGCAATAACGGATATTTCGAATGCCAATGCCGTCGAATAGCTGCCATTACCCCAATGATTCTAGCCGCTTACTCAATCGCTGACCCGACATTGTTTAAGCCTATGGCCGAGCCGACATTGTTCATCGCGCCGTCACTAGAGCCGGTGCCAGTATTCGTATTATTATTGCTATTGATATTGCTATTGCTATTACTATTGCTATCAACCACCGCAGCGCTGCCATCGCTTGGGGTGTTAGTCATGGTGGTGTTACTGTTGTTGCTGTTGGTGGTGGTATTGGTGTTGCTATCGGTACTATTATCTAGAGGAGCCTTACTACCAAGCGCGGCGCCTGCCGATTGCTCGCTGTCCGATAGTTCCTCAACCGGAGTGACGCTTTCAGTCTTGTTGCT
>JAGLBE010000194.1 GCA_018260445.1 Psychrobacter sp. | reverse complement strand
CTCTCTTCATCGAAATGAAGAAAATTTCTGAAAATTTTTCTATTTTCCAATGGTTTCCGCCATTTTGGAGTAATGATGGTCTTCTAACGGATTATTCGATGTCTTTCTTTTCTCTAACCGTCGTCTCATCTATATATCTATCTATCTATCTACCTATCTATCTTTTCTTCCTTCTCTCTGTCTTCCTTTCTTTTTCTCCTCTCAAATTTCTCTTTTTTTCTCTTCCTTTCTCTTTCTTTCTTTCTGCCTTCCTCTTTTCTTCTCTTTCTTTCTGCCTTCCTCTTTTCTTCTCTTTCCTTCTGCCTTCCTCTTTCCCTCTTTCTTCATCGAAATGAAGAAAATTTCTGAAAATTTTTATATTTTCCAATAATTTCCGCCATTTTGGAGTAATGATGGACATCTAACGGATTATTCGATGCGTTTCTTTTCTCTAACCGTCGTCTCATCTATATATCTATCTATCTATCTACCTATTTATCTATCTATCTATCTTTTCTTTCTTCTCTCTGTCTTCCTTTCCTTTTCTTCTCCCATGTTTCTCTTTTTCCCCCTTTCTTTCTCTTTCTTTCTTTCTGCCTTCCTCT
>JAGLBE010000192.1 GCA_018260445.1 Psychrobacter sp. | reverse complement strand
ATAATAATAATAATAATAATAACAATAACAATAACAATAACAATAAAAATAACGATAATAACAATAATAACAATAATAACAATAAAAATAACAATAATAATAATAATGTCTCGGACTTGGACACGAGCGGGTTAGCACCTGAGGCACTTTTTCTTTTGCAAGTAGTTTTTTGATTTTGAAACCGCGTTGTGGACTGCCGAGCGCGCAGAATCCTCACATTCCTCCTCCTCCTCCTCCTAAAGAGAACCAGGCGGGCTTCGAATCGAGACAATCGATGGCCCGAGAACTGAAGATTCCAAAAATCGGGGACAAAAAGCAAAGCGGACGAACTTCCCGAAAGGGAAGTCAGGTGCAAAGTGTCAGGTACAGTATACGGAAGAACGAAAAGCAACTGTATAGTGAAAGCACGAAGACGAAGGAGTTTTCTGGTTCACGTGGTTTTACACGTGGCGGAAACGGGTGGACGTCGTCAGACGGGCCAGAAACGAGAGTTACAGCGAGAATGTGGCAAAGTCTACGGATGATGAATGCCTTTCACCACCACCGGACAACCTTAAACTTCGGACCTTCCTTCGGGGGGAAGAAGA
>JAGLBE010000191.1:316-587 GCA_018260445.1 Psychrobacter sp. | reverse complement strand
TATTCTGTATTATTATTATTATTGTTATTATTATTTCTTTTTTTCCTTTTCTCCTTTTTATTACTACTATTAATATTGTTATTATTATACTTACTCTCATTCTTTTAATCTTATTATTATTATTACTATTGTTGTTGTTGTTGTTGTTATTATTATTATTATTATTATTATTATTGGTCTATTCCAAAAGGTTATTTGATTGCATTAATTTTTGCTTTTTGAAAGAAATTATTGATCGCGATGAATACTTTTAAGATCGTAAGATCGTGTC
>JAGLBE010000191.1:0-306 GCA_018260445.1 Psychrobacter sp. | reverse complement strand
AGCGTTACATGTAGAATTCGGTCGGCTTCTGATGCATGTTAAAACAATTCCGAAAATTAAAATCGAACGCTAAAAAAGGGTTCAATCGCCCTTTGTTGATGTATTGGCTATCGGTCACGAGTCTGCGATTGTTGTTGTTGTTGTTGTTGTTGTTGTTGTTGTTGTTGTTGTTGTTGTGGTCGTTTTCATTTTACTTTTGGGATGCCAGATAGGCCTTCCACCAAGTGATGGAACGTTCTTTCTTTCTTTCTCCTGATCTTCTCTACAAAAGCATTTCCCTCTTCCGCCCCTTTTCCCTTCTTATTC
>JAGLBE010000190.1 GCA_018260445.1 Psychrobacter sp. | reverse complement strand
GGATTGTTTCAATCCACTAACCCGTTTTGGGTGATTATTATTTTTTGGGTAGTTCATTATTGTTCTTTTTGTTTCAATCCACGCACCCGTGATGGGTGCGACTTAGATTGTCAAACAGATAAAGTTTTAACGAAAGTTTCAATCCACGCACCCGTGATGGGTGCGACACAAGCTCTATAAAAAACTAACTAACACGACTGGAGTTTCAATCCACGCACCCGTGATGGGTGCGACTTGAGAAACACAATATGGCTGGTGCGGCAAGTGTTTCAATCCACGCACCCGTGATGGGTGCGACTCGTTACGTTTCGTTTTGATGGTGGTTTTATGTGTTTCAATCCACGCACCCGTGATGGGTGCGACACGATATGCAAACGCTTAAAGACATAGCAGGGGTTTCAATCCACGCACCCGTGATGGGTGCGACAATACGGCATTGACACCAGTCACATATCTCAACTGTTTCAATCCACGCACCCGTGATGGGTGCGACTTCTGGCGCAGTCAATGGCCAAATCACTGAAGCAGTTTCAATCCACGCACCCGTGATGGGTGCGACTCAAACGGCAAAAAAACATATAAAGCACTG
>JAGLBE010000018.1 GCA_018260445.1 Psychrobacter sp. | reverse complement strand
TTAAACGTAATGTGCTGCCTTCTGCTTTAGTATCAGCCTCTGCTTTACCACAGGCAACCAGTATTGCATTTTTACCCACACTAATTACAGTACCTGGCACCATAGCTGTGGTTTGCGAAGGATTTACTGGCAATGCACTCAGCACTTTTACTCGTTTGGGCTGCTCTTTACCTTTTGAATCTATCAAAAAAGTATATGCACCAGGATAAGGGTACATGCCGCGTATTTGACGTTCGATATGAAGTGCTGATTGATTCCAGTCAATTTGACCTTCAGACTTGCTTAACTTTTCGGCATAATTGGCTAAGCTATCATCCTGCTGTTGAGCCTGTGCTTGATAGTGTGGCAAATCTTTTAATACCGTTACAATAGCCTCAGCACCCAATTGTGCCATTTTGTCATGCAAACTTGCAGTGGTTTCATCTGCAGCAATATCGTATGCCACCTTATACAACATATCGCCAGTATCTAGACCCTTATCCATCTGCATAATGGTAATACCTGTCTGCTTATCACCTGCCAAAAGGGCCCGATGAATCGGCGCTGCCCCACGCCAACGAGGTAATAAAGAGGCATGAATATTTAAGCAACCTTGGGTCGGGGTTTGTAACACACCAATAGGTAAAATGAGACCGTAGGCTGCCACAATCATGACATCAGGCTTATAATTGGCTAAAGTTTCACGTGAAACCAGACCTGTAGGCGTCGATTTTTTGAAGGTATGCGGCTGCTCGAAAGGGATATTATACTGCTGGGCCAGTTGTTTGACGGGTGAGGCAGTCAGTTTTTGCCCCCGTCCCGCTTTACGGTCTGGCTGAGTGTACACAGCGACTATCTCAATATCCAGCGTCTCTTGCTGCTCGATAAGCGCTTGTAAGCTGGTGGCGGCAAATTCAGGAGTACCGGCAAAGAGTAGTCTTTTTTTTGCAACGGACGCTAATGTCTGGTTTTTTATCATAGAGGTTATCAATTATGTTATCAGGCTGATTAGGGCGGGTTGGATAGGCGCAAATTAGCACAGCTGATAGCTAAAATGGTTCTAGACTAGGCGCAAACTGGCACTAATGGACGTGCCAAGCTAGGTTTGTAACACGGCTCGGGCGATTTTAGCATCCGCTAGACGGGGCGGCAAGCCAACAAGGTTTATCTGGGTCGCCAATTGATTGAGGCAAGATTTAAGAGATGACGCAAGATGAATAACGATTCATAGCAGGCTACCACAAAACGTGCAAACCCAACATAAAAATTGACGCCAGTGGTCATCTGGCGGTCAAGCATGTCAGCCAAATCAGCTGTGCTAACGACACAGTGAACGGCTGCATCCTTTATACACAGACAATGCTAGAATGGTATACTGAAAATGGATTCACTTTTTTGATGCCATTCGCTAATGTGACTATTTATTCATGACAAAACAACCCCCTAAATACTCTCTCTTGCATTTTTTAATTTTCAGTCTATCGATAGTAACGGCTTTGAGCTATTTAATCATTTTTATCAACCTTAATGCACAGCGTATTAAAGAGAGCGAAAACGGGTTTAATAGCATTTATCATAATGTGAGTGAGCATATTGGCCATGGCAACCTAAATCTAAAAGAGATCATGACCACCCATCGCAACCTTGAAAACGTCAGTTATCGGCTGATGGTGATTACCCCCTCAGGTCAACCTTTCATCCATACACATCGGCGTGAGGATCAGCTAGAAAGCAGCTTTTTTACGCTGCCTTTTTGGAGCTACCCCGAAGGGGTTACTAAGGCCTATAACACAGATCAAAAAGAGTTATTAGGGTGGGCGGTTTTGCCGGACAACTACCAGCTTTATGTGCAAATCATTCACCCGCCTATGCCTATTGATTGGACGCATCCCTCTTATTGGCTACCCATACTCACTGCGCTGATATTGATGATTTGGGGGTTTTATTTAAACCTGGTGCACCGATTAGCATGGCAATACCTTATTGACTATACCAACGCCTTTCCTACACGTTTGAATGAACCTTATAAGCCGCTTCATCATAAAGCACTGGCGTCAAATCAAGATTTTCAACGTCAGGCCAATAGCTTAAACCGCATCAATCAACAACTGCACCACCTGTTTCGCCGCAATCAAACCCTAAAAAAACGCTTGAACCGGATCACGGATTATTCGCCACTACCCATGCTGATGATAAATCGCAAGGGTAGCATAACCTATTTTAATCAGCGTTTCGAACAAGTGTTTATGGCGGTTTTTCAAGACGAGGTATCCTATCATGTCACCGATTTTTTAATGGGGAAGGATAAGACCACGCAACAAGTTTTAACCAACTTAAGTGAGCTACGCGTATCACGCACCCTAAATGTGGCAAGCTTACAAAATAATACCGACTACTTATTACACCTATTCCCATGGACAGGAAAACAAGGTCAAATCCAAGGGTTCTGTGCCCAACTCACCAACGTCGATAGGCTGACCACCGAACTAAAAGATATCCATATTAAGCTACAACAACAAGCGGATCGTCTGGTTGAGTTTGATATGCTATGGTCGGTACTGGGGCACGAACTGCGTACCCCGCTTAGTGGCATGATTGGCTTAATTGATTTGATGGATACCGATAACTTTAGTGCCGACCAATTAGAAACCTATACCACCCTCGAGCAGACGGGGCAAACCATGTTGACCATGCTAAATGACATGTTGGATGTGGCAAAAATGGACGCCGGCAAGCTACAAGTCGTGATTGAACGCACCGATATCTTAACCCTGTGTTATCAAGTAGCCGACCTGATGTCTAGTAATGCCCGTAACCATCATATCGAGCTTTTGGTTTACTTTGCCCCGCAATGTCCTCGCTATATCGACACCGATTCAGGGCGTATCCGCCAAGCTTTAATGAACTTGCTGGGCAATGCTATTAAATTTACCCATACGGGTTATGTGGCGCTATTGGTCAGCAAGCTGGATAGAAATAGCGACACCCTACGCCAACTTGCCAATGAAACCAACCATATGTCTGAGCAAAAAATTCAGGATGATTGGTTGTGTCTGACCGTCAAAGATACGGGCATCGGGATTAGTGCAGAAGATAAAACCAAGCTGTTTACCCATTTTAGTCAAGCCAATGAGTCGATAAGTCGTCAATTTGGCGGTACTGGTTTAGGTTTGGCCATATCCAACAATTTTGCCCAAATGCTAGGCGGATTTATTCATGTGACCAGTGTGATTGGCGAGGGCAGTGAATTTAGTTTATACCTGCCTTTAAAACACATGACCTATCAACCTGTGTATCAGTTTAACGCCGACTTAACCGGCATCTGCCTTATTGCGTTTACCAGTCAACAGCTGTCTACTGACGCCCTAAACGTTTTAGCCGATTATCTAGGCTTCGCTTGCTTGGTCTACACAGGGGTGCATGACAAAAACCTTACCAAAATTGCCAAGTTAAACCTCGATAATTTTACTACCATATTATTGGTCGAGGAGGAACTATACGATAGCTACGACCTAGCCCCGGTTCTAACCCTACCAAAGCTTGCGTCAGCCCCAAAAATTCTTTTAAGTATGCAGCCTGAAAATGGCATTAGTCCAAATAGAGCCGAGCCTTATAATGCTTTTCTTACCAAACCTTTGATGGTCAATCATTTAATCAAACAACTGATTAAGTTATCAAATATTAATGACGAATGGAGTGATAACGAGCGCCGCTATACCTCCAAGACCCAAAAATTATTTAATGCTTTTATGACAGACTTACATCAACCGGCTGATAAAACCCACCCGGCTATCCAAGGCAGCAGTTACGCCGAAGACGCACCAGGGGATAGGGATTTAGAGGATAGCACGAGCAACTTAAATGCATCACTGCTATTGATACACGATAGAGTACCAACTGATACGGATAAGTCTTCAAAAGCCATAGACCCTAAATCAAAAGCTGAACAACTGGCCACTGAAAAAGGCTCACTTATTTTGGTGGCAGAAGACAATGCGATTAACCAAAAAGTTGCTTGTAAAGTGCTGCTACAGCTTGGGTATCGTAGTGTGACTGCGGACAATGGTGAACAGGTATTAGCCATATTAAAAGAACAGGGCGATGATATTGGGCTTATCTTAATGGACTGCCGCATGCCTATATTAAACGGATTTGAAACCACCAAGCTACTTAGAGCCGCTAAAAACACCATCCCAATTATTGCTCTAACCGCCAATGATACCGATGCCGACCGCGAAGAGTGCTTAGCTGCCGGCATGAATGGGTTTTTATCCAAACCTATTAAGAAAGATAAACTCACCTCTATATTAGAGCGGTTTATGCTGTACTGAAGATTAACGAGTTGCTTAGTGATTTTAATCGACAATCTTACCGCGAAAAAAAGACCTCATCCAATAAAAAAGGTCTTTTTTTAAGCTTAGAACCTGTGTGAGAAAAGAGGCTGCTAACTAGAAGGGGCGGCTTTGGTTTTAAAGGTAAATTCCTTGCTTTGCTTAGCACCTCCAGCTACAGACACGTTATAAGTAACTCTATACCACTGATCGGGCATCATCGCGGATAATGGGATTAAAATTACCTGATTGTTTGCAAGCTTGTAATGTGGATCATTATCCGACGTTAAGATTTTTAAGCTAATATTATTGCCTGCGGCATCTGCTACCCCATAATCAGTCACACTAATACTGTCATCGCCCAGAATATAAATAGGCTGACCGATTGGAGCAGTCTTTAAATCTCTAGTGGCCGTGTTTGTTGCAGCATCCCAAAACGGATTAGGATACTCATTATTAAGCTCATAGGCAGTATCTAAAGTGCGCTCACAAGGATAGTTCAATACAGTATTTCGCGTCACAAAAGCATCAGAGCGAGGTCTACCTAGCACCATTTCTAGGATACTTTGTTGAGATAAGGTTTGTCCCACCTTACCGCGGCCATAAAAGATACCCACTTCATTAAAATCAGGATTGACAAGATCGACTAAGTGATAGGGCGCAGAGAGCAATCCATTAACAGCGTCCTGAGCAATAGCAGCGTCATTATAAGTCTTGAGATAAGCATCATTGTACACTTGAGAGGAAAGACTCTCTGTTGCACTCTGATAGTCATAAAAGACTGGTATCGCGTTATTGCCAATGGTGCTTGCAGTTGTATTAAAACGCTGCCCCAATCCTATGCCACTAAAATAGGGGTTATAAGGCTGCAAAGCTTCTGTATGGCCTGCAGAAGCGCTATTGCTATTTGAAGATGCATATAATAAATAATTACCATGATTGGTAGCCGAATTGGCCAAAGGCTGGTTTAACTGCAATGCGCCAAAACCGCATAGGGTTCGACGCGAATTGAGTGTATTGAATGCCAATTGACTCGCATTTATGTCTACAGGGGGCGCTGGAGCAGGTGCAGGCGCTGGTGCCGGAGCAGGCGCTGGTGCCGGAGCAGGCGCTGGAGCCGGAGCAGGCGCTGGAGCAGGTGCAGGCGCTGGTGCAGGCGCTGGTGCTGGAGCAGGCGCTGGTGCTGGAGCGGGCGCTGGTGCTGGAGCAGGCGCTGGTGTCCCACCACTACCGCCACCACCGCAGCCAACAAACATAGCGCTTAACATGGCGATTGACAGTAACCGCATAGGGGTATTTGGCATAACAACTTCCTTATAAGTTATTTTTGGCACAGTGTCTTGGTTATCATTGCGGTGGCAAAATAGATTATGAGTCGCACTAAATAAAGGCGCTCAAAATACGAAAAATTTTGTAGCAATCGCATTGAAAACCGTTGCTATAACTTGATAAACCACAAATAAAATAAATACTTATAAGTCATCTGCAATTTTACGTTCTAGCACCTGACTATAAGTCGACAATGCGTTAATCCCTTAACACATCGGTTATAAAAATTTAGCATCTGCATTTACGTGATAAGTATCAAAAAATCGCCGCTAAAAAATCGCTGCTAAGGGCATGACATCTTATGCTACTAGGCTATGTAGATACCGTGATACGTAGATACGGTGGCTATTTTAAAATGCGCTTTAAGTTAAAACCGCAAAAAACACGCCTTAATTAATTCTCCAGCGCTATCTGCATAGAATACTAAACACAACATTTAATATACAGTACTCACATTAATCTAGCATAATCATCAAAGTATACAAGCAGAAAATGATAAGTAGCAGAAAATGATAAATGAACGTTCATGTCATAAGGATAACCAGCAGCGCGGCAAAAAAATATGGCTTGTAGAGCAGCAAAGCTTTAGGTAGCATCTTTTAGCGTTAATGACAGCGCTACAGCTGAAAGTGATTGACACTAAGAGCATTTTGAGATTTAGGATGAGACAACTGGTTATAAAAAGGGAGTATAACCAGTGCTTTAAATATGGAAGTGCTAGCAAAGGCAACGAACACTGCAGCTTAGTGGCGCTAGAGCCAAAGTGATAATTTGTCACCTCAATTGCCTAATCAGATGTGCTGCTTGTGCTGTCTACCTGAAGCAACCGTTCTAAATAGCGGGCAATCAGGTCTACTTCTATATTCACCAGTCTCTTTAATTGCCAATGGCGAGCAATATTGGTAGCCGCTGCTGTGTGGGGGATGATATTTAAACAAATGACATTGTCTTTAACCAAGTTTGTGGTAAGGCTAATGCCATCTACCGTCACAGAGCCCTTGGTTGCCACATATTTTTTTAAGTCATGACTAACCGCAATTTCGATGTATATTGAACGTGCATCCTGTTTTATGACCTCAATGCTACCCACCCCATCCACATGACCCGACACCATGTGCCCACCAAAACGTGTGCTTGGCAACATTGCTTTTTCAAGGTTTAAGATATCACCAACCTGCCACTGTTGTAGAGCAGTTTTGGCTATAGTTTCACGTGAAACATCTACTGAATAAGTGTTTTGCGTCATATCAACAACGGTTAGGCAGATACCGTTTGCTGCGATAGAATCTCCTAATTGAATATCCTCAAAACCCAACTCATCGGAGGCGATAACCAGCCTTAAGTCACCTTCTAGTTCTTGCATGGTTTGTAAGGACCCTGTACTTTCAATAATACCTGTGAACATACTGTACCCTCTTATCATTTTGTCATTTATTGGCTGTTATCATTGATGGCAGTTGCTAATGCTTTGTATCTTAGGCTATATTTGTAGGACTGCCCTTAAAATAGATGTTTAAACGGCAATAGCAACCCGTATAGCCTGTGGATAACTTTACCGCTACATCCTAATTACCACCCGTCACTCTGAAAAACACATAGTTATCCACAGCCTACTTTTTATAAATCTTACTAACCCCACTAGTTAACCACAAGCGTATGTTTCATGTGAAACCATTGTACTACCGTATAACCCACATCAAACTGGCTTAATGGGTTTCACATGAAACTAAAGTTAACCCCAGTTTCATGTGAAACTATAAAATTCGCTTGTGGTGACTTTTAGTATTTATGCATAGCTGTGGATAAGTTATAAAATCTACGCCCCAGTAATGTCCAAGTTAGCATCTAAGCAAGTTAGTACCCAAGTTAGTACCCAAGTCAGTGTCGTAGTCGTAGTATACTCATAGGAAATTAATCGCAGGAGACAGGTCGCATGGAAGAACTTGCCTAATAGGTTTAAGCACCAGTTTAATATCCGGCTCTAAATGTGTGATGGTATCAAGCTGCAAACGGTGCTGCAGGGCTAGACTTTGAATATCTAAAGACAGCATCGGCTTAGCACTACTGCCTAGCAAACAAGGCGCTTGGTAAACAATCAACTCATCTACCAAACCGGCTTGGATAAAACTTGTGGCTACTTGCGAGCCGGCTTCCACCAACACGTCATAAATATGATGGGTCTTGACCAAGTGTTGTAATAACATCAATAGGTTGGGGTTAGACCATATCTCATTATGGGGATTATCAAAAACCCGATAGGCGTTAGTTGATAACCGTTGCCTGCGATCTAGCACCATCACTTTTGGTTGTACCACTGCATCCAAGGCAACTCCCAACTGTTGGGAGCGCACATTGAGGGTTGGGTCATCATCAATAATGGTTTGACTACCCGTAATAATAGCCCCACTTAGCGCCCGTAACCGCTGCACATCTTCTCGTGCAACAGGCCCGGTTATCCATTTGGACTCTCCAGATGCCATAGCCGTGCGCCCATCCAAACTGGCCGCTATTTTTAGGCGCACATAGGGCATTTGGGTGCGCATGGCTTTTAAAAACCCTAAATTTAGCTGCTCAGCTTGCTCATTGCCAACGCCAACCGTTACCCTAATACCGGCCTCTAATAGCATAGCGACCCCTTGTCCAGCCACTTTAGGGTTGGGGTCTAGCCCCGCTATTACCACTCGTTGCACGCCTGCCTCAATCAAGGCGAGGGCACAAGGCGGGGTGCGTCCTGTATGGCTACAAGGCTCTAAGGTCACATAGGCAGTTGCCCCTTTGGCCGCATGAAGAGCCGCGCGTAAGGCAAAAATTTCTGCATGCGGCTCGCCCGCTTTAGGGTGAAACCCTGTCCCCACAATGTGGCCGTCTTTAACAATAACGCAGCCTACCGCCGGGTTTGGACGCGTGGTATAAACGCCTTTTTTAGCCTCGGCAATGGCCATTAACATATAATAAGCATCTGCTGGTTGCGCTAGGCTATACCCCTTAACTGCAGTTTTAGCAGGCATAACGTCCCCTAGATTATTTAACATAATCAACGCCCTATTGGGTATTGTCATTGTCTGTCGCAGCTGTTATGGGCGCAAGACGATTAATGGGTTTGATATTTTGCAACTCTTGACGAAACGCTTCGATATCTTGGAAATCTCGGTAGACACTGGCAAAGCGCACATAGGCGACATCGTCCAACTCTTTTAACTCGCTCATCACGACCTCGCCCAGGGTTTTGCTACTAATTTCGCGCTCACCAAGTTGCCGAATACGTTTCTCCATTCTACTAATCATGGCATCAATTTCATCAAGCTTGATAGGTCGTTTTTGTAGCGGCAATTGAATAGAGCGTCTTAATTTCTCTGCGTCATAAGGCTCAATGCGCCCGTTTGATTTGATGATGCGTGGCATGACCACCTCAACCACTTCAAAGGTGGTGAAACGCTCTTGACAGCCATTACACTGCCGCCGTCGCCGCACTTGCGCCCCCTCAGCAGCGAGTCGCGAGTCAATCACTTTGGTATCAGCTGCGTTACAGTAAGGGCATTGCATGCTAGATGGTCATCTCCAATCAATGGCAAAAAAAGTGACTTATAAGCTGGTTAATGAAGGCTATACGCCATCTATAGCATCGTTTAGTTGTGTACATGATTTCTTATCAACCGCGAGCTGAATAAAAAACCGCTACTTACCAATACAAAAACTACCAAAAATACGCCCAAGCAAGTCATCGGCACTAAAAACACCCGTAATTTCACCTAGGCTGTGCTGCGCTTGGCGTAGATTTTCCGCGACCAGCTCACCGGCTTGATACTCGACAAGTTGCCGCTGTGCCTCTTGCAAATACTGCAAGGTGCGACGTAGGGCATCTAAATGCCGAGTGCGAGCAATTAGACTGTTCTCTGGGGGATGAAAACCGACCTTTTCACACAACATAGCAATAAGACTGTCAATCCCCTGGGTGGTAACACAAGATACGTTAACTTGATCGTACCCCATAACTCTGGTTTTTTCTGCCCCGTTGTTGTGCATAATATCGTTGTTTGCAGTACTAAAACTTGAGGTAGGGTTGCTAACTAAATCTACTTTGTTGCCAATAAGCAGCAATTTTTGTGGGTTAAGCACCGAGGCTAAAGCGCCGCTTTGCACCCCAAACAGTTCTGTAGCCAATTGCAGAGGGTCTGTATCTTGTGACAAGTCATAGACCAACACCAGTAAATCGGCTTGCGCAATCGCCTGATGGGCACGCTCGATACCCATGCGCTCGATGGTGTCCTCTGTAGGGCGTAAACCTGCGGTATCGGTAAGTTGCATAGTTAAACCATTTAATACCAGTGTTTCTTGCAGCGTATCGCGCGTCGTCCCTGCCACCTCAGTCACAATCGCCCGCTGTTGACCTGCTAAAATATTAAGTAAACTTGATTTTCCGGCATTGGGTCGCCCCGCCAACACCACGTTGACCCCATCTCGAAGCAATTGCCCTTGTTGCGCTGTGGCCAAAATATGGGTCACGCTATTTTGTAGGGTTTCCAATTTAGCCAGTATCACCCCATCTGCTAAAAAATCGACATCCTCTTCATCCGGAAAGTCTATCGCCGCTTCAACGTACAGCCGCACGGTAATCAACGCCTCAAGCACCGTATTAATCCGCGCCGAGAATTCTCCGGTTAGCGAGCGCATAGCACTGTTTGCTGCCGCCACACTGGTGGCATCTATCGCATCGGCAATGGCTTCGGCCTGCAATAAATCCAGCTTATCATTATCAAAGGCTCGGTACGAGAACTCACCTGGCTGTGCTTGAACGGCGCCTAACTTTAGCACGTGCGCTAGCAGTTGATTTTGCAGGATGACGCCGCCATGCCCATGTAACTCTATCACATCCTCACCTGTGAACGAATGCGGCGCTTTAAAGTATAAAACCAGCCCCTCATCTAGCACCAATGGTGCGCCTTGCGTCTGCTGTGCATAAAAGCGGCAAAAGCTGGCCAAGCGTGGCGTAAATTCTGCCTTGCCTGTGAGCTCGCAAGCAATAGCATACGCCTTTGGGCCGGATAAGCGAATAATGCCCACACCACCACGGCCAATAGGGGTGGCAATAGCGGCAATTGTTTTGGTGCTGTGGCTAGTTTTAAGGGTAAGGGCACTATTGTTGACATCTGTCATTGCAGTCCTACAGACCATGTAGATAAAAGAGGGAGAATAGACCTTATTGTACCTGTTTAGGTGCATATGTTGCAGCATAACTGCGCAAAAGATAAAAGCACCTTACAATAAGATGCTTTTTTTAAAGTTTTGCAGATGTGTAGTAAAGTGAGTTTTGCGGTTAATCCAAAACACGGCTGGGTTTTAACGCCTGCTCTTTTTCAACCTTTTTATTCACAAAGTACTGCTGTGCCATGGTAAACAGGTTATTGACCGTCCAATACAATACCAAACCAGCTGGAAAAAACAACATAAACAAGGTGAAAATGATGGGTAAAAAACGCATCACCTTGGCTTGCATGGGGTCGGTTGGCTGCGGACTAAACAGTTGCATCGCAAACATACTACCGCCCATCAAGATGGGTAAAATAAAAAATGGATCCATAGACGATAAATCTTTAATCCATAAAATCCATTCGGCATGGCGCAGCTCGACACTTTCCACCAACACCCAGTATAGGGCTAGAAATATAGGCATCTGTAATAAAATTGGCAAACAACCGGCCAGCGGATTGACTTTCTCTTCTTTGTACAATGCCATCATCGATTGTGACATCTTCATCCGGTCGTCACCATGCTCTTCTTTTAAAGCTTGCAAACGCGGTGCTATCGCGCGCATTTTTGCCATCGAATAATAACTCTTGTTAGAAAACCACATGAGCGCAATTTTTACTAACACTGTCAAGGCAATGATGGACCAACCCCAATTGCCAAGTATATTATGGATACCCTCAAGTATGGCGAACAAGATCTTAGAGATGGGCCATAGTAGACCGTAATCAACCGTTTTATTCAACCCTGGCGCCACTTCAAGCAGCGCTGTTTGATCTTTAGGACCAGTATACAAGGTAGCAGCAATATCCATTTGTTGATGCGCCGGTACCGCGATAGGCTGACTATTCATCCCAATAAAATAATCGCCGCCCACTTCTCGAGCAAAAAAGTTCCCTGTAAAGTTCTCAGGCGTCCAAGCGGACACAAAATAATGCTGCACCACGCCTACCCAGCCATCTTTACTAGAGGCTTTTAGCTTGCCATCATTAAAATCTTTAAATTTAAGTTTAGTATAATCATCTTCTGGTGTGCCCCAAGCGCCGCCGAGATAAGTGGCCATACTGAGCGCCCCTTTGTCCGACATACCTGGATCTTTACTGCCATCACGCTTTAACTGCGCAAACATCTGCCCCGTCCAAGGTTGGGTACTGCCATTATTGATATTGTAATTCACCACAATGGGATATTTACCCTTAGTGAAGGTAAACGTTTTAGTAATGGTTACCCCGTCTTTTTTGAAGGTTAAAGGTACTTCTATCTTCGCATCATTGGCGCTCATAACATAATTATCAGACGGGTAGCTGTATTTAGCACGCCCAGCTGCCGTATCAATGCCGTCAGCGCCAATTAAACCAGATTGCGCCACATAAGTACGATTTTTTTGGTTTTCTAATAAGACAAAAGGCGTTTTACTGTGCAAAGTGGCATCAAAATCCCGCAGTGCCACATAAACCACATCGCCCCCAACCGGGTCGATTTTGATTTGATACAGATCCGTGCTGACATTAATCAGCGGATGGGTGACGCTATTAGTTTTTGCCAGATCTGCGTGTAGATCAGGGCTATCGGCCGCAGTCGCAGCAGGGATATCATTGATGCCTGAACTGGTTGGAATATCAGTACCTGCTGTATTCGTAGACACTGTGGGTACGGCGACATCCGTTGCCGTAGTAGGTACATTGACGTAGTCTTTTTGCCAAGCAAGCACGAGTAGATAAGCGGTAATTAACATCGCAATAAGGATGAGTACCCGAAGTATCTTTTGCATAAAATTGTCCTAAACAACCCAAAATTAATGGTACAAAATAGGATAAACGTCGGTCGATAACGCCAAAAAACGCCTACAAAATGGCAACTATTCTACTAAAAAAGTCACAGAAATGATATAGAGGCAGCAGGATAGACTGTTAAAGATAATATTTTAAGACGAGTGGTTGGTGCAGCTTGCCTGCTTGAGCCTATGATTAAGACGAGAGCTATAGCTACTAGTATCTTTAAAAACGCCACGATCAAGCAGCCGCAGTGGCGCTAATGGCGCTAATGGCGCTGGGTTAAATATTGAGGGCTTAGTAGCCAAAGTAGCCAATGCTTGGCATATCTTCAATGACCCATCACTAGACTGTCTCTGCCCCACAAAAGATGGGATGGCATCAGTAGTCTCGTTTTGAGTAGCACCTAGGCCAGTTGGCGGCGTATGCATAACCACAAACGTGTCTTGATACAAAGGTATGGGCACAAAATCTAAACCTTGCCCACCTAAGGGATGACAACGCATTACTCTACGCATAGCAAGTAATAGACCACGCCAAGGGCCATGCCAAAGTAGCGAAAGCCTAGCATATTCTGAACAAGTTGGGTAAAAGCGGCAGCGTGCGGGGAGAAGGGGGCTAAGCGCATTTTGATAAATACGTATTAAAAGCAGTAAACATTTAACAGCCAGTTTAGCCATGCTAAGACACTCAAATCAAAAGAGCTAAGCCTATATGTGTTTTAAAATGTATTTAAAATTAACCTAGATAGGCACAAGTCACCAAACAACCTATTTAATACGCTCACAGTGCTCATTACCATGCTTTGCTATCACTTTACCTAAAATAGTTTGCACCTCGGCTTTTAACTGCTGATTGGTTAAATGCAAGGTCGGTTTTTTTAGTATAAACACAATATCTAAATTCGGCAATTGAGTACGCTGATGACGAAACTGCTCTTTGATAATACGTTTTACTTGATTTCGAGCTACTGCTTTTGGTAACTTTTTTTTAGTAATTGCCATACCTAATCGAGCTTGATTGTGCTGGGTGTTACTCACAAAAGCCATAAGATGCGTATGATGAATTTTAAAAACCGGCTGATTAAAAACTGTTTTAAATTCTACTGGTTTTAGCAGACGATTTTCTTTAGGGTAAGTATAATGAGTCATAAAATTTCAATATAAAAAACGCTTATCAAATAACTAATAACTAAGCCTATGAATTTTTAAAGCATAAATAAAAAAGCACCTAAATTAAATCAGGTGCTTTTTTATGGTCGATAACCGTATAAACAAAAAATGGCTGTTAGCGTATTACCTAAATGTTGAATTAAAACCAGTGACAGCGATAGGTTTTTTCATCTTTTCATCATTTGTTAATCAATCACCAATCACCAATCACATAGTACCTTAATCGACATCTGACAAGTTAACCGCAACTAGCAACCAACATTTTATACGTTATACGGTTTATACGTTATACGGTTAACTGATGACGGCCTTTAGCGCGGCGGCGGGCTAAAACTTGACGACCCTTTTTGGTTGCCATACGAGCCCGAAAACCATGGGTGCGTTTGCGTTTGATAACGCTTGGTTGAAATGTACGTTTCATATATCACCTGTAACAACAAATAAGTTAAAAAATAGAGTTTTACAAGGGGGTTTGTAGTAACCGAAGATTATGGCAGGATATGTGCCCATTGTCAATGCCTATCTTTAGCAGTGAGTAAAATTATAAGGATTGAGTCGGGTATAACCTAGCTGATTTAACCTTGGTTTACCCCAAATTTTCAGTGCCAGACTGGGTTAAAATTGGACTTATCCACAAGCAAATGCCTGCTCAATAACTAATATAGTATAGTTCTTTTGTTGTTGTTAGTACCCCTATTTTCTGTGCATAACCTTGTTTTAGTTAATAAAATCATATACTTAACTTGTGGTTATACCTGTGGATAAGGTGTTGATAGAATCGGGATAACTCCTATGTAAAAGTTATCCACAGGGTTTTCCACAGGGTTTTCCACAGGTTAAAAAGATGTTAATGACGTGGTTTTATGCTACTATAAAAATTAGCGATTTGGTGAGCGGTTGTGAGAAGAGTGCTAAGAGTAGATTAAAGGTTGTTTAAGGGTCAAGTGCAAAGAATTTGGTAACTTTTTAAATTATGTTTAGTAGGGTTTACGGGTTATGTCAGATGGATTATCAGTTTGGGACAAGTGTCTTAATGAGCTTAAATATCAGCTAAAAGAAAACGAATTTACGATGTGGTTGCGACCTTTATCCGCCAAACAAGACGGCTCAACTTTAATTTTATTAGCGCCCAATCAGTATTTTGTCGCCCATGTGCAAGAGCAACACTTTGGCGATATTGCCAGTCTGGTCAAAGAGCATAGTGATGGTGCCATTACCAGTGTGGTGATTCAAGTAGAAGGTAATCACCGCAGCTTAGCGACGCACACATCGCCTAAAAACTTAGACACTAGGTTGGCAGCTAGCACTGTCAGCAAATCCCAAAAAAATGATGCCACTTTTGCCGATAATAATAAATCAGCCGGCGGTTTATCGCTTGCAGCTGGTTATGATCAATTGGCTTCTGATAAATCATTAAGTTATATTAACCCAGATTTTACTTTTGATACGTTTGTGCATGGTAAATCAAATATGCTGGCGTACAAAGCCTGTTTGGAGCTGGGTAAAAAACAGTCCCAAAACAGGCATAATCCCCTTTTCGTTTATGGGGCATCTGGGCTTGGAAAAACCCATCTTATGCATTCGGTTGCCCATCGTTATATCAAAATGTCTAAAACCTTTTATTATTTTTCATCTGAAAAGTTTATTAATCAATTGGTTTACGCGTTGCGTAATCAAAAGATAGAACAGTTTAAACAAAAAATAAAACGCGTCGATTTATTGGTGATTGATGATGTCCATGTCTTGGCGGGTAAAAGTAAATCAAGTAATGAATTTTTGTCTTTATTTGCCGATTTTATGGTCGAGGGCAAGCAAGTTATCTTAGCCTCAGATCGGCATCCCTCGCAAATGACAGAATTTGATGAACGCTTTCGCTCGCGTTTCTCATCGGGCTTGGCGGTGGCTATAGAGCCGCCTGAAATGGACACGCGGATGCAAATTTTGCAAAAAAAGGCACAACTGATGGGTATAGAGTTGCCTAAAGAGTGTGCTTTGTTTATGGCGCAAAATGTGGTGTCCAATGTGCGCCGACTTGAGGGCGCCTTAAATCAAGTGATTGCCAATGCCAATTTGACAGGTAATCCTGTGGATATAGACATGGTGCGCTATGCCCTAAAAGATGTGATTGCCATTCGCTCACAAGCCGTTAGTATGGATAATATTCGCAAGGTGGTGGGGGAGTACTACGATGTGTCCGTTAAAGATTTGATGGGTAAAAAACGCACCCGTAGTATCGCGCGGCCTCGGCAAATCGCTATGGCCTTGGCGCGTGAGCTGACTAAAGAGAGCTACCCGGATATCGGGCAATCCTTTGGCGGCCGCGACCACACGACAGTGATGCATGCTTGTGATAAAATAGCCCAGCTTTGCCTAGAAGACCCAGTGCTAGATAAGGAATATAAAGCCTTATCGATGACCTTGCAAGCAGGCTAGGGCTAGGCTAACATATAGGCTTTATTTTTACTATAATAACTGACAGCCTTATCCTATTTCTATAACCGCTTGCCATGAAGAGCCCTAATATGCAACTGTCTATAAATCGTGAGTTATTGCTAAAAGCTATTAACCTAATCGCTAAGGCGGCAGACAAGCGCCATAACATGGTGGTATTGGGCAATATAAAAATTGATATTACGGATGCGTTATTAACGTTAACCGCGTCTGACTTAGAAGTTGAATTGATGTGCCAGGTTAAACTGCCACAGGCAACCAGTGCCACTTCGGGTGCTACCACGTTGCCTGCCTCAAAACTGCAGGATATTATTAAGTTATTACCCAAAAATGCTGTGGTTAATATTACAGCTGAGGCCAATGAGCGCTGCATTATTACCAGCGGTAAAAGTCGGTTTGTATTGGGCACGTTGCCGGCAACCGATTTCCCTACCCTTGGCGAACCGTCGAATATTACTCCATTGAGCATCAGCCGTGACGTGTTAACCGGATTGATGAGCAAAACCCAATTTGCGATGGCCATACAGGACGTGCGCTATTATCTTACGGGTATGTTATTTGAGGTGGGTCAACGTCAATTGACCACGGTAGCGACCGACGGGCACCGCCTGGCACTGGCTAGAAGCGCTATTGAAGTTGCAGAAGCGTTTGAGATGCAAGCCATACTGCCTCGTAAAGCAGTGGTGGAGCTTGAGCGTTTGATGGCAGAGATGAGCAAGTTATTGAGCAATAATGACAGTCATTTAGCCCTAGGCTTTGGGCGTGAATTTTTACAAGTGAGCCTACCCTTTGGTAATGTCGATAGCACTGGGCAAATTGACGACTCGATACAGCTGACCTTTACGGCGCGTCTGATTGATGGTAAGTTTCCAGATTATCGCCGTGTGATGCCGTCTGCAACCGATAAAGTGGCGTTATTGAACAAGGAACGTACGGTTGACGTGCTAAAACGGGTTGCCATTTTAACCAACGAAAAAACGCGTGGGGTTATTTTTAAATTTGGTGGTGAAGGCGATGTGGAGCTGCGAGCCAATAACGCCGAGCAGGATGAGGCCGTGGAGACGTTGCAGGTCACCTATCAAGGCGAGCCCATCGAGCTGTCGTTTAATGTGGCTTATTTGCAAGATGTGTTAGACGTCCTTAGTGGTGATGTACAGCTGCATATGAGTCACGCCAATGGCTCGGTATTGGTCAACCAGCTTAATGACAGTCAGCATCAATATGTGATTATGCCAATGCGGATATAGCCTATTATTAGTGGCTTTGCTTTTTCGGTCTGTATTGATTTACTGGGGTTGCTGCAGAATTAGGTCTAGATTAATTATCCTGTTGTTACTAACAAGCACCACCTTGCTGAACAGAAAAATATTGCTATAGTTTGCTATTTATTACTTAAGCGGCTTTCTTATTCTGCCTGATAGGCTGTCTTTACTTTATCCTCGTACCCTTGCTCTCCTTAGCTGCTATTTTGCTTGCGCTATTCTAGCCAGTTCACGGTTCAACCTCTTGTTTATAGTTTGTTTTGCAACATCCCTTTTTTTATAGGCTGCCTTTTATGCTAATCCATCTTAGCATTCATCACCTACGCAATTTGCATGCGGTTAGCATTGCCGTTGGCGCATGCAATGTGTTTGTTGGTGTCAATGGTAGTGGTAAAACCTCCTTGTTAGAAGCGCTGCATTTGTTATCGCGCGGCAAAAGCTTTCGTCATGCGCAGCCCAAACGTTATATCTCTCATCATTATCCTCATGTTACGGTGCACGCAAAGTTTGCAGATGGCGATAGTATGGCGATTCAAAAACATCAAGATGCCAGCACTGTCATGCGTTTAGGACAACAAACGGTGTATACCCAAAGCCCATTGGCCAAACGTTTACCAACTTTGTTAATAGATCCGTCCTCTATGGACTTATTAGAGCTTGGTAGCAGCAATCGCCGCCAGTTGCTAGATTGGATAACGTTTCACGTGAAACAAAATTTTCATCCGCAGTGGCTGGCGTATCAAAGATTGCTTAGACAACGCAATGCCTTACTCAAACAAACCCAGAGCTTGACACGGGGCCAAAAGCAGGAGCTGGCCGCTTGGGATGAAGGGTTAGCCATTCATGCCGGTCTAATCACCCATTATCGGCAACAGGTTTTTGACGCTTGGAAACCCTTGTTCGATGAGTTAATTAAAAAGCTGTTGCCTGACTATGCCGCGTTTATCCAGCTGCGTTTTTTGCCCGGTTACAATACCGATATCGCCCTGAATGAGTTGCTACAACATCGGGTAGAACAGGACTGCAAATTAGGTTATACCCGCATCGGCTGTCATCGTGCCGATATCCAAGTCTTGTGGGTCGATGATGCCGCTGCACGCCAGAATGATGTTGTCAAGCCTCAGTACCGCGACAATGCTTATCAAGCGGATGCTACTAACCAAAACGCCAAAGAGGCCAACCGCAGCGCAAAACCGCCAATGGCTTATCCTCAAAACGAAGATGAGGACGCAGAGTCAGGCTTAGATAGAGATGGCGAAGACAATGATGACAATGATGACGATGATGATATAGCAGACTTGGGGTGCAGTGGTTCCAAAACCCTGCGCGAACAGGCTGCTAACGTGCTTTCACGTGGCGAAAAAAAGTTACTCATCACCGCACTACGGCTTTCGCAGTTACCGCTATTGGCGCAGCAACAAAGTCTTAGCAGCGTTGCCACAACCAGCCCATTAACGTTAAGCGACACCAGCACCACGGTCACTGATGAGCCAGCGCTGGCCGATGCGGTGCACTTAGCAGCGGCTTATGATTCAGCGAGCACTATTCTACCCTTAGTACTCCTAGATGATATCACCGCAGAGCTTGATGAGCGCGCCCTAACCATTTTATTAGAAACGCTTGCTCAGCTGTCTTGTCAGGTATTTGTTACCAGTCTTGATAGTAGCGTTATCAAACGTTTGGGCAAATATTGGCAACACGTAGCGGTGTTTCATGTGAAACATGGTGAAATACAGCCAGTTGACGCTGCTGCTTACTAGCGGTGCTTAAGCTTGCGCTTACCTTGTCAAGAGGCCCCTAATAAACAGCAGGCTAAGCTATGCTGATTCTGGGCGACAGGCCATGCTTTTATTGAAAGAAAATGTTATAATAACCGATAGTTTTAAATAAATTTTATTGACTGATGCTGCTTGATGTTTAGCAACATTAAAACGGTTTAAGACACGAAAAATGGCCACATTCTACGTCATGCGTTTGTTGCCTTAAGTCGTCAAACTGTCAATATTGCGGTTATGCAAAGGATGTAATATGAGCGAGTCGAATGCCAGCACTGAGCAACAAGCCTTAAACCACAAGACTGTACAGCAAACAGCTATAGATCAAACCGGCTTAGATCACACTGTCCAAGCGCCTAGCAAAGATAATGGTATAGCAAAAGAAAAAGAAGCGACCAAGGCATTGCCTAAATTGCCTAATAAATTGCCTAATAAGTTGCCTGAGGATTATAGCTCTAAAAATATTCGCGTGTTGCGTGGGCTTGAAGCGGTACGTGTGCGTCCTGGTATGTATATTGGTGATACCGATGATGGCACAGGCTTGCACCATATGGTGTTTGAAGTAGTCGATAATTCGATTGACGAAGCGTTAGCTGGGCATTGTGACCAAATAGATATCATTATTCATGAAGATGAGTCGGTCAGTGTTATGGATAATGGGCGTGGTATTCCGGTCGATATTCATCCTGAAGAAGGCGTGTCTGCTGCTCAAGTGATTATGACCGTACTACATGCTGGCGGTAAGTTTGATGACAACAGTTATAAAGTATCTGGTGGGTTGCACGGGGTGGGCATTTCGGTGGTCAACGCGCTGTCTAAAAAACTTGAGCTAAATATTTGGCGTGAAGGCAATCATTATCAGCAGACCTATACCGATGGGGTGCCAGATAATGAGGTGCAAAAGCTAGAGGCAACCCCCAACACGGGCACCCAAATACGCTTTTATCCCAGTGCCGATATTTTTACGGGTACCACCTTTGAATTTGATATATTGGCCAAACGACTGCGTGAGCTGTCGTTTTTAAACTCCGGCGTGCATATTGTGCTTAGCGATGAGCGCACCGATAAGCAGCATATATTTGAGCATAAGGGCGGCTTAAGGGAGTTTGTCTCTTACATCAATGCCGGTAAAGAGGGGCTAAATGAGGTTTTTCATTTTGTCAGTGAGCAAGATGACGGTATTGTTGTCGAGGTTGCGCTGCAATGGACCGATACCTATAACGAAAAAGTATTGTGCTTTACCAATAATATTCCGCAAAAAGATGGTGGTACCCATCTGTCTGGATTTCGCTCGGCATTAACCCGTTGTCTTAATACCTATATGGACAATGAGAAGCTGATGAAAAAAGAGAAGGTCAGTACCACGGGCGACGATGCGCGTGAAGGCTTGACCGCTATTTTATCGGTGAAAGTGCCGGATCCTAAGTTTTCGAGTCAAACCAAAGACAAGCTGGTGTCAAGCGAAGTCAAATCGGCAGTCGAATCGGCAATGCATGACAAGTTTAATGATTATTTGCTAGAAAACCCCAGCGCTGCCAAGTCCATTGCCGGTAAGATTATTGACGCCGCACGGGCACGGGATGCGGCTCGTAAAGCTCGGGAATTGACCCGCCGTAAGACCACGCTGGATATTGCAGGCTTGCCGGGAAAATTGGCAGATTGTCAAGAAAAAGACCCCGCGTTATCGGAGCTTTATATCGTGGAAGGGGATTCGGCAGGTGGCTCCGCAAAACAAGGGCGTAGCCGTAAAACCCAAGCGATTTTGCCGCTAAAGGGTAAAATCTTGAACGTAGAGCGGGCGCGTTTTGACAAAATGTTGTCATCGGCTGAAGTGGGCACGCTAATTACGGCGCTTGGCTGCGGTATTGGCCCCGACGAATATAACCCGGATAAAGTCCGTTATCATAAAATCATCATCATGACCGATGCCGATGTGGATGGGTCGCACATTCGCACCCTGTTACTCACCTTCTTTTTTCGGCAAACACCTGAGCTTATTGAGCGTGGCTATGTGTATATTGCCCAGCCGCCACTTTATAAGGTTAAAAAAGGTCGGCAAGAGTTGTACCTCAAAGATGATGAAGCGCTAAAGGCGTATTTGTTATCCTCAACTATTGATGAGATGACGCTGCATGTGAGCGAGGATGCGCCCGCTATTACGGGTCAAGCGCTTGAGAGCTTACTCAATGATTATAACCAGACCCAATTGGTCAAAGCACGCCTGCAAATCCGCTATCCTGCGGTGCTGCTTGATGCGCTAACCCATGTACCAAAGCTCACCACCACGATGAGCTATAACTTTGACACGATGAACGAGTGGAAAGTGGCGTTGCAGGCTCAGTTAGAGCGTTTTGGTAACGACTTACAGCCTAGTATAGAGCTTGATAATATTCATGCGCCAAAAACAGATTCCTTGTCCGAGGCCGATAAAGACGCCAATAACCAATTTAGACACAAAACGGATGCTGCACAGGTCGATACCAATAATGGCTTAGCGTTTATGGAAGAGGGCAACGTGGTGCAAGGTGAGAGCAGTGACCTGTTGTCGGCTAAACCCCAGTGGTTGCCGCGCATTACCATTTACGTGCACCAATTGGCCCAGCATTATTTGCTAGATGCCAGCTTTTTTAATTCGGGTGAGTATGCCCGTTTGATGCGGTTGTCCAAAGAGTGGAACACCTTGTTAACTGCGTCTGCCTTTATCCGCCGTGAAGCGACAGCAGGGACGACGAAAGATACGCTGTTGCGAGACTTTAATCATCTATGGCAACAAGTGATGCAGGAGGCACGTCGCGGCTTATCGGTGCAACGTTATAAAGGTCTGGGGGAAATGAATGCGGATCAGCTTTGGGACACTACAATGGATCCCGAAAACCGCCGTATGTTAAAAGTGACAATTGAAGATTCTATTGCGGCCGACCATCTGTTTATGTGTTTAATGGGCGATGATGTCGAGCCACGTCGTCATTTTATTGAAGAAAATGCTTTGACAGTAACTAATTTAGATATCTAAGGGTATTAATACGTTATCTTGTTTGCGAGTTTAAAGCCATCTTATGATTAAGATGGCTTTTATGTTTCACGTGAAACATTCGACGCTAGCCGTCATCATTATTGCCTAGGGTTTAATTTTGCTGCCAGCATGTTCATCTTTAATTGACGGCTATGTTATAGACGATACTGATTAAATTAGCGACTAAAACCCATAAAAAAATGGCGTTGTAAGCCGTTTCTCGACTCGCAACACCATTTTTATGGTCTAAATTCTATAGTCTCAATGCAGATAGCAGATAGCAGATAGCAGATAGCAGGTTGCTAGTAAGCTATCTAATCTAACATCAACCTAACATCAACCTAAGCCCACCTAGCAATAAAATTATACTTGCTTTAATAGGGTCAAAGACTTATCAAAGCATTAAAATTAAATGCCTGCAGCAGCTTTAAACGCTGCTTCGTCATAGTCATCACCATGGGTAACGACAATCGCTTGACCATCTACACTAATGTTAACAAATTTGACCCCTTTAATGGATTCAGTGTTAGCAACCAATTCTTTACCCTCTTCTTTACTCAAAGCGGTAGGTACATCATATTTTGTTTGTGGCATGGTTATATCCTTATTCAGTTTATTATGAGTGGTTTGAAACGTAACCGTCAATCAAACCTTGGTTAACACCTGTTATCCCCAAGGGCTATTTAACGCTCGGCTAACAGCCACTATAGCCTATATCTTTGGTAAAATCTTGCCATCAAGCATAACTTAAGGCCAAAGAAATAGTATATTAATGTGACAAGAAATACTTTAGCAAATTGTTGGCACAAAAGGTAGGTTGTCTGTCTAGAAATAAGTCATTTTGTCCATTACTTTGTTCTAAGCGTTAAGTGACTCATTTTTATCATCAATCTGTCGACATGTCTGAGCAGCAAACAATGCAAAATCGCCTAATGCCCTAATGCCCTAATGCCCTAATGCCCTAATGAATAGGGGGCTTTTGTTGATGATTAATCTAGTGGTTTGTACTAAATTTGTGGCGACACCTTGAAAAATAGCCTTGCCATCGCTATGAAGCAGCATAAGTAAAGATTAAGTATTCAGTGAAGTGATAACAGTGACACCCATCATTAAGGAGATAGCATGAGCAGCGAGATTCCAAATCATGAACACGACACGCAAGACCCTAAAGCACAGCAGCCCAATGTTGAGCATGAGGGTACGATACTTGAAGAAACATTAACGGAGTTTAACCCACAAGCCAATGTTGAGGGCGATCCAGTTATACATAGCGATATCGATCTCAAGGCGTATGAAGAACGGATAGCCCAGCTTGAGGGCGAGGTTAAAGCTGCCAAAGAAGGTCAGGCCCGTGCCAACGCTGAAGCATACAATAGCCAAAAACGCTCTGAGCAAGAGGCAGAAAAAAGCCGCAAATTTGCCCTACAAAAATTTGCCAAAGAGTTGCTTGAGGTTGTGGATAACTTAGAGCGTGCTATTATTAGCGTGCAAAATGACGATGACGCCGATGATGCGATTATGGATGGGGTAAAGTTAACCCAAAAATCGTTGTTATCTGCGCTGCAAAAGCATGGCGTTGCTGTGGTGGACCCCCAGCAAGAAAAGTTTAACCCCGACCTGCACGAGGCCGTCGGTATTGATAGCACTGCTCCCGCTGATACGGTGGGTGAAGTGCTACAAAAAGGCTATACCTTAAATGGTCGTTTATTGCGTCCTGCTATGGTGAGAGTGGGGCAATAAATTCGCGTACAAGGTTTTTTCGCGTACAAGGTTTTCAAAACCTGTTTAAAAGAACCTGTTAAAGAAGCGTTGGGTTAACATAAAATAGACTCAAATCCTTATCTAGCGGATTGAAGACCGTTAACAGTTCGACAAGTGGCTTTTAGGCTGTGCTATCAGTAAGCCGTTAGCTAACAGCAGTTGGGCTAGATGGATAACAAAAAATAACCTGTATTTTGTATTTAATTGCGTTTTTTTCTTGAAAATATGGTTAGTACGACCGATATAAATAAACAGCGAACAACGTTGAGGTCTTAGCGGCGTGATAAACCGTTATCTGAGATGCAGCGTTATCATAATTGATATAAACAATAAATAATTTGGAGATTTATAGCATGGCTAAAACAATTGGTATTGATTTAGGAACCACCAATTCTTGTGTTGCCGTAATGGAAGGCGATAGCGTTAAAGTTATCGAAAACTCTGAAGGTACGCGCACCACGCCGTCTATCGTTGCCTATAAAGATGGCGAAACCTTAGTGGGGCAGTCGGCCAAACGTCAGGCCGTCACCAACCCCAATAATACTCTATATGCGATTAAACGTTTAATCGGTCGTCGGTTTGATGATAAAGTCGTGCAAAAAGATATCGGTATGGTGCCTTACAAAATTATTAAGGCCGACAATGGCGATGCTTGGGTTGAAGTAAATGATAAAAAAATTGCACCGCCACAGGTATCTGCCGAAATTTTACAAAAAATGAAAAAAACCGCTGAAGATTATTTGGGCGAAACCGTGACCGATGCCGTGGTCACCGTACCTGCTTATTTCAATGATTCACAGCGTCAAGCCACCAAAGATGCGGGTAAAATTGCTGGCCTTAATGTCAAGCGTATTATTAATGAGCCTACGGCTGCCGCCCTTGCTTATGGCATGGACAAAAAAGAAGGCGACCGTACCATAGCCGTTTACGATTTAGGCGGCGGTACCTTCGATGTGTCAATTATTGAAATTGCCGATGTGGATGGTGAGCAGCAGTTTGAAGTGTTATCGACCAATGGTGATACTTTCTTAGGTGGTGAAGACTTTGACTTAGCCATTATTGATTATCTGGTTGAAGAGTTCAAAAAAGACCAAGACTTTAACCTTAAAGGTGATGCTTTGGCAATGCAGCGTCTTAAAGAAGCGGCTGAAAAAGCGAAAATTGAGTTATCGTCTGCACAAAGTACGGATATTAATCTGCCTTATATTACTGCCGATGCGTCAGGGCCAAAGCATTTGGTATTAACGATGAGTCGCTCTAAATTAGAGGCGTTAACGGAAAGTTTGGTAAAACGTACGATTGACCCTTGTAAAATAGCTTTAGAAGATGCAGGTCTTAAAAAGACTGACATTGATGATGTGATTTTGGTGGGCGGACAGACGCGTATGCCTTTGGTACAAAAAACAGTCGAAGAGTTTTTTGGTCAAGAGCCACGTAAAGATGTGAACCCGGATGAAGCGGTCGCGGTCGGTGCTGCGATTCAAGGTGCGGTATTGTCAGGCGATAAAACCGATGTCCTGCTATTAGACGTCACCCCGTTAACGCTAGGTATCGAAACAATGGGTGGGGTATTAACCCCCATCATTGAGAAAAATACCATGATTCCAACTAAGAAATCACAGGTCTTTTCAACGGCTGAAGACAATCAGCCTGCTGTTACCATCAAAGTATTCCAAGGTGAGCGTAAAGTTGCGGTGCAAAACAAAATGCTAGGTGAGTTTAACTTAACCGAGATACCGCCTGCACCACGTGGCATGCCGCAAATTGAGGTGACCTTTGATATTAATGCCGATGGAATTATGAATATCTCTGCTAAAGATAAAGGCACTGGTAAAGAGCAAAGCATTCAGATTAAAGCGGACTCTGGATTAACCGATGCTGAAATCGAGCAAATGGTACGCGATGCTGAAGCCAATGCTGCTGAAGATGAGAAATTTGCAGCGCTAGCTCAAGTGCGTAACGAGGCGGACGGCCGTATTCATGCCGTACAAAAAGCATTAAAAGACGCCGCCGATAAAGTGAGCGATGCAGAGAAAGCCTCGGTTGAAACTGCTATATCTGAGCTTGAACTGGCCGCTAAAGAAGATGATCAGGCTGATATTAAGGCCAAGCTTGAAGCACTTGATAATGCTTTTTTACCCGTTAGCCAGAAAATTTATGCAACGGGTGAAGGCGCAGAAGGTAGTGATGCCACTCAAGCACCACAGTCGGATACCGCTGGGTCCGATGCCGCAGATGATGACGTGGTAGACGCGGAATTTACTGAAGTGAATGACAATGATAAAAAATAAGCGTCTGTGATGAGTTTGATACTGCGAGTAGTTTGACCCGTTGTCTAGTTTAATACTCGTAGGGCAAATTTTAATCAAGGTGCATTGGCATTAATTAAGACAAAGCCGTACTGTTATAGTGCGGCTTTTTTACGTTGGCCTATTTATATTGATATATTTGTATTAAATGGGCTATATCCCGTTTAGGTTTATTGCTTTGGTTTTGGCCAAACCTACTGTTTTAACAGCTTTACGCTGTATACAAGCGCAACATGCGTAACATGGCAAGCTTATAGGTCACTTACGATGTTACGCATGTTGCTAAATGAACACCCTATCCTAGATTTGTAACAAAAAATTTCAAAACCTGGGGTTTGTAACAGAGGCTATAACTAGATGGGCTAAAACTTAACCGATAACCTATCAAACTCTGACAGTGCGTCAGAAATATTTTGTTACTATGAGTCTATCAAATCAGCCTTAGGATAAACACCTACTAGTGAGAACGGTTTTTATCGGGTTAACTTGAAGAACGATTATTTTAAGTCATCAATAATGAAACTGGAGAAGCATATGAACACTGTACAAAAAACACTATTCGCTTTGGTTGCTGGTTCAATGGTTGCTGCAGGCGCACAAGCAGCCGTGACTTATGGCAATGGCATGACTGCAGAACCGTATATTGGTGCAAAAATCGGCCAATATGATGCTGATGGTGCGGATGATGCAGCTATCTCTTACGGTGTTTATGGGGGTGCTAAATTTACCCCAAATTTTGGTGCAGAAGCTGAGTATTTAACCACCAGCAAAGAGAGCGCAAACAAACAGCTAAACTCTGAATATGAGGGTAAAGTATACGGGTTATACGCCACTTATGAATATCCCTTTGCTAGCACGGGCGGTTTATATGCCAAAGGCCGTCTAGGATTTGCTAAAAATGAGATAGAAGTCAGCTATCCAGGTACAACGGCAAAACTTGCAACTGATGATACCGGTATTGCAGGCGGCGTAGGATTAGGCTATAACCTTAGCCCCAATGCTGCTGTAGAGGTTGCTTATGATTTGTATCCTACTATCTCAAACAATAATGGCGATACAGATGTCTCTGGTGTCACGTTAGGCGCTAAATTTAAATTCTAAAGTTGCTTTAGTATCGCATACTGTGCATCGATAAGTTACCTTAAAGTTGGCTACATAAAAAAGACTGCTTCGGCGGTCTTTTTTTATGCCCAATGCCTTTAGAATAGTATTCGTTAAATAACTAGAAGCACTAAAATTTATTATGTTACAACGAGATAGATAAAAACGAATAGACTAGATGAGAGTAGTAAAGTTAGCCGTAGTAGCTTATAGGGGTGCATAAGCGTGGCGCAACCGTGGCTATTGTAGTTGTGTTAGTTGCACACTAATGGCTAGACATATGTTTCTAATACCTATATATTAGAAAGCGGCATTAGGTGCAATCATCCTGTTTTGTACTTATTTTACAGCTACCTCTTTATTGTCTTAGCAATATTTTTAAAGGAATAAGAATATGAATCGTTCATATAAAATACTATTTACCCTCACATCTGCTTTATTCTTAAGTGTCAGCGCCCACGCCATGACGAACATGGAGAATGGCCAAGCTTATATTGGTGCGAAAGCCGGTCAATTTTTTATTGATCAAGATGGATTTGATGATGCCACTGCTTATGGGGGTTATCTGGGCTATAACTCTGCAGAGAATGTCGGTGTTGAGGCGGAATATCTACAAACCAGCAGCGAAGACATTAAAATCAAAACCACCAATTCGCTTAGCAGTAAAGGTGAGTTTGACATGGATGCCATAGGCCTATATGGCACTTATCGCTATCACTTCCCCTCTATGCAAGGGCTATATGTTAAAGGTAAGCTCGGTTTGGTAAGAGTAGGCCTCAATGTCGAAGTACAATCAGTTTATGCTGGCGTGACGCCCAATAGTCCCAACGTTATTCGTACCTTTAATGAAAAAGAACACGACTTTGGCGTGGGCGGCGGCGCTGGCCTAGGTTATGAGGTGATGCCAAACCTTAGCATTGAAGGTGAGTACAGCTATCTTGATGAAGACGTACAGATGGCAAGCTTAGGGGCGCACTTTAAGTTCTAATGGTTGGCTTGACTAAAGCTTGTGGCTAATAGCTACTCGTGAGCTTAAAATGATTGTCGCATCAACAACGGCTGCTTTGGCAGTCGTTTTTTATGGGCGCTATTAGCCTCTAACTAGAGCGTCATGGTTTAGCTGTGGGGTTGATACTAAGCACGCGGGCATAGCCTGCTGGTGTGTTCAGCAAGGAATCAGTTTGGGTTATTTAGCAGTTATAATGACGCAGTTGATAAAGGTCGCTGACCGCTGCTATCCTTTTGATAGCTTAACTCTTGCCAGCTTAACCCTGTTGCAAGAACGAGCGTTTGCTATAGCCGCTTTAATCTTCTATTATTAGGGTTTGTTTGGTGTTGCAAATGCACCTATCTTCTCTTTAAAAAAATAACGATAAGGAAAAAAGTATGTCCTCACCCTATGCCCAGTTTATTGATACGACCAATCAACTCGCTTCTACCTACATGGTATGGTGCACAGATTTATATGAACGAATTGATGTGTTATCGCCCAGCAGTGTCCTAAAAGAGGTGGAGCAACTCAAACACGAAGTCAGCGCTTGTCTTGAGTTTGGCAACCAGTTTCAATTTAGCCCAAATCAAGACTACAACTGGTCGGTAATAGACACCTATCTGACAGAAAAATTGACCGAAATACGTGAAGAGCAAGTCAGAAAGGAAGAAGATGGCGTCGGTAGCTTGCGTGAGGTGTTTCGCCAATTTAACACGAGAAACAAACTATAAATGAACTATAACTAAACTTAAGTATATCCAGGTGCTCTAAGCCAAAGGTGCGACTTAGGCACCGGCCATTGTTACTGGGCAAAGTCCTAAAGGTATCCAGATATAGAGATATAGATATAGACCGATATTGCGAGCTAGGTTGGTTTAACAGGCGCAATAGCGATGTGGTGGGTATTTAATAGTATGGCTGCATAAGCTAAGGTGGACTATGTCATTTGCTCAAGTTCATACGCGCTCGGTTGTTGGACTGCATGCGCCTGAGGTGATGGTTGAGGTGCATTTATCGCAAGGGCTGCCCGCCCTCACCATCGTCGGCCTACCAGAAGCGGCAGTACGCGAAAGTAAGGATCGCGTACGCTCTGCCATTATTAACTCAAATTTTCAATTTCCCAATAGGCGCTTGACCATTAATTTGGCACCAGCAGACCTGCCAAAAGAGGGCGCGCGTCTGGATTTGCCCATTGCTTTGGGGATTCTTGCTGCCAGTGGCCAAATAGAGCCAGAATGGTTGCGCGACTATGAGTTTATTGGTGAGCTGGCGTTAAATGGTGAGCTGCGGGCAGTATCGGGTAGCTTAGCAGTAGCAAGGGCCATTAAAGCGACCGCCCATATAGCAAAAAAACGCAGTTTAGATACAGGTATGGCCGCTGCAGCAAGCTTAGGCGTTCAGGCACCTAGCAGCGATTTGCAGGCAGATAGTACGGCTAATCCAAAACCGATGCACAGCGCCAGACGCCTTGTTGTTCCGGTGGATAACAGTGCTGAGGCCAGCCGGGTGGGCGATATACTGGTGTATGGCGCCACAACGCTTAAAGCCGTTTGCGACCATCTAAAAGCTCAAAATAGTGCTCACTTAGCCGGTAATCATGACCAAGCGGCCGAAGGGTTACTCCAGCCTGCTGTCGCAATAGCGCCGATGAGCAAGGCGACCTATCAGGTGGACTTGGCTGATGTGAAAGGTCAACACCATGCAAGACGAGCTTTAGAGATTGCAGCCGCCGGTGGGCATTCGCTGCTGTTTACCGGCCCACCTGGCTCTGGCAAAACCCTCATGGCCGCGCGTTTGCCGACCATTTTGCCAGATTTAAACGATGAAGAGGCGTTAGAGGTGGCCAGTACCTATTCGGTGGCAGACACCCAGTACCAATATGGCACTAGGCCATTTCGAGAAATTCATCACACCATATCGGCAGTTGCCCTAGTCGGCGGCGGTTCGCGCCCCAAACCCGGCGAGATAACCTTGGCCAATAAAGGCGTTTTGTTTTTGGATGAGATGCCAGAGTTTGATAGAAAGGTGCTTGAGGTGCTGCGCCAACCGCTGGAGGCTAAAAAGATAACGATTAGCCGTGCCAACCAGCAAGCGACGTTTCCGGCCAATTTTCAATTGGTCGCAGCCATGAACCCTTGCCCTTGCGGGTATCATGGCGATGCCTCCAAGCGCTGTTATTGTCGCCCCGAACAGATACAACGGTATCAAGATAAGATATCCGGCCCCTTGCTTGACCGTATTGATTTACATGTGAATGTGCCTGCCTTGCCGATCAGCGATTTGCAAAATGCCAGTGCCGGCGAGGACTCAGCCACGGTACGCCAGCGTGTTACCCGTGCTTATGCGCGGCAACAAATGCGGCAGAAAAAACCCAATAGCGAGCTGACGCCTAGCGAAATAGATGTTCATATTGTATTAGGAGATAGCGAGAAGGCTTTGCTGGCAATGGCACAGACCAAGCTGAACCTGTCCGCTCGTGGCTATCATCGCCTATTGCGTGTGGCTCGCACGATTGCTGATTTGGCCGAAAGTGCTGATATTCAAACGGCGCATTTAAGCGAGGCCTTGAGTTATCGAGCGGGCTAAGATTTGACGGTGTTAAGCCGCTATCTTGAAAGCGGCGAATCCTGTCAAAAACTGGCTATCAAAACAACTGGCCTTATCTAACAAGACCGTTATCTTACGCCCTTTATACGAATCGTTTTAAAGCTTTAAGCTTCAAACCTAACAACGGCTGTCGCCATAATAATAAAGCCTGCATCTGATTAAGATGCAGGCTTGACTGGTCGTTACTTGAGCTTCTGTGAGTCAACCAACAGTTTAAACCTCGGTTTTGCCATGTGGCCGTAGCCATTTGCCAAGCCAGTTGGAGATATCATCCATAAAGGTGTAAACCATAGGGATAACGATGAGGCTTAAAAATGTTGAGGTAACCAGACCGCCAAGCACGGCCGCTGCCATCGGGCGACGAAAAGTAGGGTCGGCCTCACCCCAGCCAAAGACTAACGGCAACATGCCGGCCCCCATCGCAACGGTGGTCATAATAATAGGTTGGGCGCGTTTATGACAGGCATCAAGCAGGGCATCGAAACGGCTAAGCTGAAAGTGACGCTGCGCCAAGATGGCGTAATCGACCAGTAAGATAGAGTTTTTGGTGGCAATGCCCATCAACATAATAAAGCCAATCATGGAGGGCATGGATAAACTGCTTTTGGTCAGCACCAAACCCACAAAGGCGCCGCCTATCGATAAAGGCAGCGCCATCAAAATGGTAAAGGGTTGCAGCACTTTGCCAAATAGTAAAATGAGTACCCCAAAAATACAGACAATACCCACGCTCATCGCAATCACAAAGCCGCTAAACAACTCGGCCATACTTTCGGCCTGACCTTGGTCAATCACCGTTACCGCATCCGGTAGGTTACCGGCTTGCAAAGCGGGTACCGATTTTACCGCACTAATCAAACCACCCAGCTCGCCACTCGCCACTTGCACCGAGATATTAATCGCCCGTTCGCGGTCAAAGCGGCGAATGGCTGAGGGGCCAGTACCAAAAGATAAGTCGGCGACTTCTGCCACTCGAGCGCTGTTAGCCCCATTGGTGGGCACAAACAAATCGCCCAGTTGACTCACATTACTCTTGGCGGCATCCGGTAGTCTGACGACAATAGGTATCTGCCGAGTATCAAGATTAAGTTTGGACAGCCGCTGTTCATAATCGCCAACCGTAGCAACCCGCAATGTATCGGCTATCGCTTGTGTGGTCACGCCTTGGTCCGCCATAGCAATATAGTTGGGCTCTACGGCCAACTCTTGTCTTGAGAGGCTACGGTTGCTGGTCACACTGCCGGCCATCGGTAAGGCACGTATCTGCGTCATCACCTGCTGTGCCGTCTGCTCTAATAACTCTGGGCTGGTACTGGTGAGTGAAAAGCTATAGCCGGATTCACCGCCGCTCGATAAGCCCACATCAAAACGGGCGCTGGGCACGGTTTCTAATGTTTTGGCAATTTGGCGCTCAATCTCGGTTTTATTGATGCGCTCATTGCGGGGTTTGAGCACAATGTCTAAACTGGCGGCATTTTCGGCACTGCTAGAATTTGAGCGTGAGTCGATACTGGCGGCTTGCGGATCGCCAATGGCGCTCAGCACCGATTGTACCCCCTCGATTTGCAAAATACGTTGCTCGGCCAATTCAGTAATGCGAGTGGTATCGGCTAAGCTGGCATCGGGGGTGAGCTCAATACCGACCCGAGTTTGGTCAATATCGTTTTCTGGAATAAAGGTAGTGGGTAGCAGTTTGACAAGGCTTAATGAGGCGACAAATAAGAGTAAAGTGACCCCTAATGTAATCCAGCGATGGCGAATGGTCCAGTCCACGGTTTTAAGATAGCCTTGCATCAGCCAGCCATCTTTTTCGACATGGTTTTTTTCGGGCCTTAAAATATAGGCCGCCATCATGGGGGTAATCAAGCGCGCTACCAGCAATGAGAAAAATATGGCGATGGCCGCTGTCCACCCAAATTGCCGAAAGAACTGCCCGACCACGCCGCTCATAAAGGCGGTGGGTAAAAATACTGCAATAAGGGTAAAGGTGGTTGCTACAACCGCTAATCCAATCTCATCAGCAGCTTCCATTGCTGCTTCATACGGGGTTTTGCCCATGCGCAAATGGCGCATGATGTTTTCAACTTCAACAATAGCATCATCGACCAAAACACCAATCACTAATGACAACGCCAATAGACTGATGATGTTGAGACTAAAATCAAATAAATGCATCCCTAAAAAAGTAGGGATGACCGAGAGGGGCAGGGCAACGGCAGCAACAATAGTGGCACGAATATTACGCAAGAATAGCAGAACAACAATGACGGCCAAAATGCCGCCCTCAATCAGCATTCTAAGTGAGGCTTGATAGTCCTCAGCAATCGGGGTTGCCCGATCAAATATCTTGGTAACCGTAAACCTAGGCATATCTTGTTGTAACTTTGACAAGGCTGCATCCACACGCTCAACTACCTCAACCTCACTGGCGCCGCGCGAACGAGTGACGTTAAAGGCCACCACCGTTTTACCATTGAGTTTGGCAATGGAGCCTGGGTCAGCAGTGCCGTCGGTAATGGTCGCTAGACTGCCAAGGCTTTGGGTGCCCCCTGTCGGTACCGCAATTTGCAGGTTATTAAGGTCACTTGCCCTATCGACGGCGCCCATTACCCGAATAGTCTGCTTACTGTTGCCAATTTCAGCTTGCCCACCTGAGGCATCTTGCTGAAGAGCAGCCACTTGACCAGACAATTGGCTAATAGGCACTTTTAGCAGGTTTAGGCTGGTGGGATTGACCTCCACACTAATTTCGCGCTCCAGTCCGCCCACTCGGCTCACTGAGCTCACATCTTTAATGTCGGACAGCCGCTTAGCAATGGTATCATCTACAAAAAACGACAAATCTTCCACACTCATGTTATCAGCGGTAATACTGTAAGTCACCACCGGCAGGCCGGCTGTCGTCACTTTAGAGACAATGGGGTCATTGGCGGCAGCAGGCAAATCACCTCTAACCTCGCCCACGGCAGAGCGCACATCGTCGATGGCCTCTTGAATGTCTTTTTCTAACACAAACTCGGTCGCCACAGTGGCTGACCCGGTTTGCAAGGTAGAGCGGATATGTTTGACGCCCTCAATACTGGCTATTTTGTTTTCTATCTTTTTAGCAACGTCATTCTCTAACTGACTGGGCGCAGCACCCGGCAAAGTAACGGTGACCACCACCGCAGGTAAGTCAATATCAGGAAACTGCTGCACCTTCATCTGGATAAAACTATAAATACCGCCCATCGTGAGCAGGACGAACAGCAATATGGCCACTAATGGATTTTTGATAGAATAGGCTGAGACATTAAGACTCATAAAAAGCATCCTAGATAGGGTAATCTATAAAGTAAAATCGGGCGTGCGTTATGCTTTAGGTGTCAACATTCACTACAAGGTACAGGGTGCGCCTAACGTCTGGCCATAAAACCGTTTATGTTGCGGGCGTAGTAGTTGCCGTATCCGCAATCCGCACCACGTCGCCATCACTCAAAAAGCTACCACCTTGACGCACAATATTGGCTTTTCCTTTTAAGGGTTCTAACAACACCACGCGATCATCCAAACGTTCGCCAAGGCTGACTTTGGTGCGGCTAATGCGATGAATCGTCTCACCAGCGTCATTTTTAACCTCGTTAACTTGCATCACATAATCGTAGCCGTCTTGAGTGACCACCGCACTAACCGGAATCGTTACTTTGGGCGTTTGTCCCAATTGGAAGACACCACGTTGATACATACCGGCGCGGGCATTGGGATGATTGGCAAGATCGGCATATACTGTAATTTGACGGCTGCCATTTTCGGCAGTGGGCGCAATACGGCTCACTCGGCCATTAACCTTCTGGTTTTTGGGTAGGCTAACAAAAACCGGCGTCCCCACGTTCACCTCCCCAAGTTTATTAGGGTCAATCAGCGCTTGCCATTCTAGTTGACCATTTTCAATAATGGTAAATAGCGGGGCTTGTCCTGGCACACTGCCCACATTGGCATTTTTTTGGCTAATGACCCCGCTCACGGGTGCGGTCACCTTGGCATTTTCAATATTTAAATTTTGATTGTTTAGACGAGCTTTTGAGGCTGCAACCGAAGCAGCGGCTTGATTGGCAGTTGCCACATAACGGTCTGCCTCTTGCTGGCTAATCGCCTGCAAGTCGACCAATGGCAAGATACGTTGGGCATCTTTTTTTGCCAGCTCAAAGCGGGTCATGGCTTCCGCCACCTCCGCTTGCGCTTGCACGATTTGCTGCTGCATCGCATCGGTATCAAATATAGCCAACACCTGCCCTTTTTTTACCGCATCGCCTTCTTGTACCAGCACTTTATCAATCGTGACGCCGCTGACCTTGCCATTGACCGTTGCTACCGTTTTGGGGCTAATCGTGCCCTCAGCACTCAAGGCCTCATTGACGATAGTTGCTGCAGGCTGCACGGTTTCTACCGCCAAGACCGGTTTATGGGTGACGCCTGCTGTGTCAACCTCAGTGACCCCGGTGGCCGTTGCCATTTGCGGCGTTACCGACTTGTCGCTATTGTCTGCACCCGCTGCAGCCTGTTTTTGGGCCCATAAGCGGCCTCCAAAAAGTCCAAGTCCCAATGTAATAAGGAGTAGCGGCAGTAGCCAAAGCCATTTTGGCTTATTGGGGGGAGTATAAGGCGGATAGACGGCGCTCGACTCCGTGACCCTATCAGTATCATCATGCGTTACTGGAGCCGTCACTTTAGTCGTCTGCGTCAACCCATCGCCGCTTACTGTCGTATCGACAGGGTCGATTTGTAGCGGCAATGTGGGCACCATATCTGCGGGGTGCTTAGGCGCTTGGCCGGCGTTTGGTTCGGACGTTGGCGTCGAGTCTTTTGAATCTTCAGTCATGGCAGTCTCGCAAACAATAGCATTTGGATAAAGGTTGGATGAATAAAGCAATCGAATAAAATTATATAAATTATACGTTAAGCAAGCAAAGTCTGTTTAAGTGTCGTGTAACTAAAACCCTATCCGCTAGTGTAGCTCAAAAAAAACGCACTTACGAAGGGGTAAGTGCGTTGGTTATCGTGTTAAACACCGGTAATAGGCCATGCTATCTAGAGTAATCAATACACGCCAATAAAAGGATAACACTATTAAATAACACTATTAAACAGGCATCACTTGAGCTAAAAAACTAAACACCAGCTCCTTAGAAGCGATAGCCCACCCCAAGATAACTGATATACGGGTCAATATCAATATTGGATACCGCTTTAATCAACTCTTCCCCAGCATCATTTTTAACGGTAATGGTCGTGTCGCTGTCTAGTTTGGCATAAGACAGTGAACCCACTAAAAACCAGTCATTCTCAAGGTCATACGTTGCGCCCACGTTAAGGATGGGGGCAAGTACCGTGTCTGCTTCGACATCGACATGCATGCCGCTATTTGAAACTTTATTTTCTAAAGAGGCCCCTGCTTTACCATTTTTGATATTTTGAATCATATGACCTGCAGCTACCAAATCTTTATCGATACCCGGGTTAAGCTCGATATCACTAAAATAGGCGCCCAGTACCCCAACCCCAACATAGGGACGCAATTTATCAACCCCAGATTTGCCAAATTGATACTGCACTAAGGCAGCAGGTAACCAAGCACGGGCCGTTGAGGCAACCCCACCACCTTGGGTCATATTGGTAATAGGAATGGCTTTAGCAACTTTAAATTCATTTTCTATAGCAGGCGAGGATGCCATGCCTGAAAAAGGAGCTACCACGGCACCTTTACCTAAGATATCCACCTTAGGCGGAAAACCGGCTTTCATCTCAACGGCCCAGTGGTCATTCAAATAATAGGTGAATAGCATGCCAACGGTGTCAACATCATCCGACTCAAGCCCCGTGCCTGGAGTAGCAAAACTCTGTAGACCACTAATTTTTGTGGCTCCAGAAACATCCCCTATACCCTCAACATTTGATAAGTCAGTATCTGCAGATAACGCATCTAATATTTCTAAACTGCTCATAATATTGGGAGCTTGATTAGGGACAATAATATCCTTTACTGTTTTTGCTTTAACACTACCATTTTTTGCGACCGTGCCATCTTTAATAGCCGTCGTATTTTGAATAGGGGTGGCATCACCAGTAGGTTTGGCATGTAACCAACCTGCAGACACCGAGAAGCGTTTAAAGCTACCATCGGTATTAAAATAATCAAACTGGGCCAAGGCAGACTGGCTAAAAAGTAGAGGGGCACTCACGGCGCAGACGAGGGTCAATGCTCTTTTCATAATACATCCTTGTATGACAACAAATAAATAAATAAAAGGGTGGTGCTGCGATAAGTGATTGGCTGATAGTAGCTTCGTTACTAGCTTTGTTACTAGCTGAGTAATGACGCCCAAGATTAACGGTCTAAACCAATAACACGATAAACAGCGTGTCAACAAAGCGTTAGCAGTCTATAAAGCGTAATCCATAACGCTTAATGATATAGGCAATCTACTTTGAAAACGATACTGTTCTAGGAATAAATCAGCAACAAAATTATCAACATCCATTTTATTCTAGGCAGTTTAGTGGCGATAGTCAATCGCTATTGGCTAATTTTTAGAAATGTTAAACCGCTAATTTGCTAATGACACCCATCTTGCAAGGGGTTAATCCATTCTCTCATCAAAAAGATTTTTGATATGCGCATTCCCTTGGGCGCTGGCACCGAACAGAAAAGGAAAGAGGTGTCGTTATCACTATCATGATAGGGATAGCGGCATCGATAAAGCTTTACGGTTTGGGTAACGTCTGCTGTTGCAGTTGCGCATACCCTGCTAAGCGTTTGCGTTCCGCCTCGTCAAAGAGCTGCTGCTCTATGGCTTTCAGTTGCAAACGGGTGTCGGTATCGCTTAAACCCTGTTGTAATAGCTGCTGCTTTTGGGCTTGGTACTGATTAAAGCGCTGCTCAAAACTGGCATCTTCGGCATCAATCTGTGCCAATCTAGCGGCAGCAGGCGCGCCAAACAACTCACGGCGTACCTTAAACAGCTCGGCTGCACTGGCACCCTCGGCTTTGAGCTTGTCTGTCTGCTCAATAAGCGTTTGTAGCGTTGCTTGGTGCTCAAGGTTGTTTTTAATGGGGTTGTCTGGCATACGGCTAATATAGTCCTGCCGGGCGGCCTCTTTTTGGGTGTCATCCCAACCGCTGTTCTCTTCAATGTTTAGCATCGCTATACTATAGTCATCATAGTCATCGTCGGCACTAAAAAAAGCCTTAATCGTGGCATTGTCAAAGTATTGCTGGCGTAGCTTAGCAATGTCCTGTTTGCGCTGTGCCACCAAGCTTAGGTCAAAGGTGCCTGCTTGGGTTTTTTGCAATTGAAAACTGCCGTAACGCTGCTCAATATCGGGGAGGGCATTCAGATAGCCAACGTAGCGTTTAAAAATGGCTATGGCTTGCGTTGCTGCAGGGTCTGGGGTGTGATGACGAATATAGCGCTCTACCCGCCGCATAATAGTGGCGGTATCCTCTTCGCCTTGGGCGCTCAAAAAATAATCAAACAATTGGCGTAGGCCAGCGGTCACCACCAATTGTTGCTGCGCATCAATGATAATTTCGCCGTCCACATCGGTATCTTGCAATGACGTTGGTAGTGACTCTAAACCAGTGACAAATGTTGCAGGCGGCGTATGAGATGGCGCTGATTCATCCGCTGCCAACGCAGGCTTGTCTAGCCTATCAGAGCTGTTATCTGCGCTATTTATATCAGAATGTAGGCCAGCAGTTTGGTTTGACTCAGGGTTTGACTGGCGGTCTGGTTTTAGCCAAACTAGGAGGGCGATACTGCTGGCAAGCAGCAGTGCGATGCCAACATACAGTAAGTAAGCGGCATGCTTTTTAGGCGCAGGCTTTGGGGGCAAGGGACTTTTGGGCATAGGGACTCTAGAAAAAAACACGGAAAAACTGGGGCGAGACAAGCTAGCGTGCTCATTGGGCAAGGCACTAAAGCAAGCGGTGGCGCCAAGATAACATTAAAAAACGTTACGTTGGCGACAAATTTTGGATAAGTGATGCGTTGATAAGTAGGGTGCTAGCCTAGTAATAAGCTAGTGCTAGCCTATAGGTCGGCATTTTTCAAGCGGTTGACTTGGCTACGATACACACTAATGGGGTTGGTTTCTTGTAGAGACACCATACCGAGCAACTGATTAACTGAGTCTAGATGGTTCATATGATAATCGTCACGAATCACCCGTCCAAGACGGCTAGAACATACTGAAACTAGGCCATCGTTGGCCTCGCCCTTAAAGCTAAAGCTGGTGGCCAACAAGACAGGGTCAGTAATATCCAGCAAATTTGTGGTCAGTCCCTTGCCACTAAACGAGTAATACTCAATACCATTCACTTTAGTAGCAGCAGGATAGCCGCAATAAGTGCTAGGCACAGCATCAGGAAAACGGGCATTAAAGATTTTGCTATAGGGGGTTGATAGACCATAAACGGCTTGCCAAGCGGCTTGCTCTTGAATATCGCCAATGGCGATGCCCGAGCTGACATCCAAAACGCCGCCCACAAAGTCAAACAGCTTAAAGACTATTTTGGAGGCTGTATTATACTCACCTTCGCCATAACCCTCGGCAGCACTGCCCTCAACAATCATTTTTGCCGCCCAATCGCCCATAGCAGACCCTTGCACCGGACTCGATACCGCCGTCACAGAGGCAACATATTGCGGGGCAACGCCTGCCACATAACGGGCATCCATACCCCCTTGGCTATGGCCAATCAGGTTAACTTTATTACTACCAGAAATCGCAGCAATGGTTTTTACTTGCTTTAGCAGTTGTTCGCCGCGCACCTCGCTGTTATTAATAGACGACACCTTAGTGCTATAGACGTCGCTACCGCCACGCATGAGCGCTTGCGGTATGCCATAAAAATAGTCAAGGGTGTTAAACACGCGGTTCCAGCCTAACAGACCATGCGCCATCACAATCGGATATTTGGTTTGGGTGTAGTTTGAGGTGATATGGCGAGTATCCACTTTCTCACAACCTGTAGAGACGGCACAATTGTAATAACTGCTCGCTGCTTGGGCAGCGCTGGTCGGCAGAGCAGATAACAAAAGACTGCTGCCTAACGCCCCCAGCATGGACAACGAAGCAGCAGGCAAGCCAGATTTGGAAACGGTTGTAAATAGGGGGGATAAAGAGAACATAAACATAAATGACACATCCTTGTTGATTGGTAATGACCGTCCGAAGCAAAGCCCTAAAAGCGATAGCCTTTAACTTTTACTTTAATTTACTAAGTTCTTCAGGTTATTCGATAGTCTATAGCGTATAGAATCAAATTGCAAACAAGCTGATTTAAATTTAAATCAAAATTTATCCAATAAAATCATACATTTGTCTGCTTATGACAGCCAGCGTTTAGGTTGCAGCTGTTTGATAATGAGCTTAGGGCTGCAAAAAATAGCGAGCCATAAATGTTAGGCTACGATGACTACCCTCTTTTACATTTTCTATCTTCACAAATTTATAGATTGCCGTTACGATAGGAACTTGGTAAAGAGGCTTGGTAAATCATTTTTTAAAAGGAGTAACGTGGTGTTTGACATTAAATCATTATTACAGCGTGGCGTTGAAAAAGAGCTTATCGATGTGGATAACTATATCTTTATGCCTGAGCGCATTGACTTAGAAGTCAATAATGGCATCCTAAGCTGCGTGTTGAACAGTGATGGGCGTGTGGATATCTTTTTTAATAAATATGGCATCACCGATGTGCGCTCGGCAGCGCGTAAGCATGCTTATACAGCATTTGAGCGAGAATTGCATTTGGGTATCTATGATGATGTGATTGAGGCCTTAATTAATGACGTGAATAAAATTTTGGACAGCAAATCTCGCTATTTTAGAGAGGAGCGGGTGCTACCAGCCACCCCAGCACTTGGCACAGCACCGTTTACCAACATCACTTAATAGATAAACATAGATAAGCATAGAGATGCATAGATAAGCGGTTTTAGTGGCAAGCATCACGCATCGTGCTTGCAGGCTAAGCGTTGTTATAAGCCATGTTGTAAGCGTTGTTGTGAAACATGTTGTAAGCCATATTGGGTGATGGCACGCTAGAGGACAGACAATCACAATCACAATCACAATCACAAAAAAAACTGGACATGACGTCCAGTTTTTTATGGCCTGTCACTTGATAAAGGGGTTGTTGAAAAGTGTTATAGTGATAGTTGGTTATTGATATCGCCTATGCCAATGACGCCGCTTTTGTGTTAAACCAGATGGTTATCAGTACTGACAGTGAGCACGTAACAGGAGCCGCCCATGAAAGCCGTATTATTAGATGAAAAAAGATTTGTAGCAGGCTTAGAGTTGCCCAAACCGGAAAAAATTACTGATTATGTGACCTTTGCCCAAACCCCGCAGGACAACCAAGTCATCATTGAGCGCTGTCAAGATGCCGACATCATGATTAATGGCTCTTTGCGTATTGAGCGCGAGGTTGTCGAAGCCTTGCCCAACCTCAAACTTATTCAGCTTACCTCGGTAGGCGCAAACCATATTGACCAACAAGCATGCGAGGACAACGGGGTAACCGTGCTGAATGCGCCAGGGTTTGCCACGGTCACTGTCGCCGAGCACACCCTGATGCTACTGCTAAACGCGATGCGTGCTGGGGTAGACTATCACTGTAAAGTAGTCGATGGTGATTGGGCGCACAAAGAGCGAACGGACATTATTAAGGTAGCGCCTATCGACATCAATGGGCTGACCATTGGCATTATCGGTGTTGGTGATATTGGCAAGCGTGTCTCAAAACTCGCTGCTGCTTATGGTATGCGCGTACTTTGGGCAGAGCACAAAGGCAAACTGCCTCGTAGTGACGACTATACCGATTTTGACAGCGTATTGGCCCAGTCTGATATCATCAGTTTGCATTGCCCATTAACGCCAGAGACTAAACATCTCATTAACCAAGACGCGATTGGCAAAATGGCCAAGAAACCCCTGCTGGTTAACGTGGCTCGTGGTAAGGTGGTGGATACCCAAGCGTTGGCCGCGGCGATTAAAGCGGGGCAAGTGCTGGGCTACGCCACGGACGTCTTTGAGCGTGAGCCTGCAGATAGCAATGACCCTATTGTTCAGCTGGCTAAAAACGGTCACCCTCGGGTGGTGTTGAGTCCGCACGTGGGCGCTGGCAGCCGAGCCTCGCAGGTTAAATTGTGGCAGATTGTGAGCGAGCAGATTAATGAGTTTATTGCGGGGAGTTAGGGTGTTTTTAGGGTGGAGGGTTGGTAGCTATTTACCAGCATTTAAAAATGGTTTTGCAATTTTTAAACGTAGTTTAGAGTCTAGAAAACCCTGCTATGACATCATTTTTAGGAGCTATTGTGAGCACTATAAATAACAATAACCGTTCAAGTATCGAAATTTATCAAAGTAAAGATGGACAGGTACAAGTCGATGTTCATTTTGATAAAGACACCGCTTGGCTCACTCAAGCACAAATGACGGCGCTATTTGGTCGAGACCAATCGGTTATATCTCGTCATATAAATAATGCTTTAAGGGATGGAGAAATCTACGAGGGAAGCAATATGCAAAAAATGCATATTGCACATTCAGATAAACCCGTTGCCTTTTATGACTTAGATGTGGTGATATCAGTAGGCTATCGTATTAAGTCACCTCAAGGCGTACAGTTTAGAAAGTGGGCAACCCAGAGACTACGCGAGTATCTTATTCAGGGTTACGCTATCAACAAACAGCGGTTTGAAAAAAACGCCAAAGAATTAGAGCAAGCGCTTACTTTAATCCAAAAAACAGCGCAAAGTCCAGAGCTGAATACCGATGAAGGACGAGGGTTAATTGATATCATTAGCCGATACACGCAAACCTTTTTATGGTTGCAGCGTTATGATGAAGGCTTGCTGAATGACCCTGAAGGGGAGTTGGGCGGGACATTGCCAACCTCAACTGAAGCAATGGCGATGCTAGATGAATTCAAATCACAGCTTATGACCAAAGGCGAGGCAACTAACCTATTTGCCAATCCGCGTGGTGATGGGTTACAGAGTATTCTTGGCACACTTGACCAAAGCGTATTTGGTGAACCTGCGTATCCAACCATTGAAAGTAAAGCTGCACATCTGCTTTACTTTATGGTTAAAAATCATCCGTTTACCGATGGCAATAAACGTAGCGGCGCATTTCTGTTTGTGGAATTCTTGCACCGTAACAAGCGTCTATTAAATAGCCAAGGTGATGTGGTGATTAATAACTCAGGGCTTGCAGCGCTGACCTTACTAGTAGCTGAGTCAAACCCCGACCACAAAGAGACATTAATTAAGTTAATTATGAATATGTTGTCTTTGGCGTAAGGTCGTAAGTATTTTTTTAGGTGAAGCATTCAGGTGGTCTATAAGGTACTAAAGATATCGGTCAGATTGCAAGCCCGCTTGAGCATATTCAAAATGATGTATATTATCCAGAGCTTGAGGACAAGCTGACGCATTTGGTATATAGCATCAATAAAAACCATGCGTTTAATGATGGCAATAAACGCTCGTCAATCGCTTTGGGTGCGTACTTTTTAGAGTTAAATGGCTTTGATTATTTGGTGCGTCATTTTGTGTTAGAGATGGAGAATATCGCCGTTTGGGTCGCCGATAATGTGATTGATAAAGACCTATTGTCTCAGCTAATTTATTGCATACTGTATGAAGATGACTATTCGGAGTCTTTGAAATTAGGGTTGTTTAGGGCGATTCAGAGTTCGCAGGAGGGTTTGTAGCTAATCCCGCTTTCCGTTACTATCTTACTTGCCCACTAGAGCGGTGACTACAAGCCAGTAGCGTTCCTGCAAAGCGATAACGCTTCTGACTAAGTCAACGCAATCTAGTGGTCAAGCAAGGATATCCACTACAATCGGGGCTAAACCGCTCCTCCGATGCGACATTCATGAGAAATAATAAAATTTTTTCGCGAGTGACAGAAGTGACAGAATTGTTGGCATAGATAAAATTCACGAATTACTGTACTGACTCTTAGCTTACACTTCGGTACCCCTACGCTAGAAACATTTCTACAAAAATTAATAGTGTACTAATTCAAGTTTATGAGAATTGTGGATAAGTTTATCTTATTTTGAGATTCTGTCTCAACTAGCTTATACTAAGAAATTCGTATTATATAGTTATAAATGAGTACTGATTTAAAATTGAGGAATTTTATGAGTAATTTACATGATATTACCAAGGTAGAGCCTATAATCTTTACTATAGGCTATGAAAAGTCAGTAATAGAAGATTACATTGCTACATTGAAAAAAGCAAAAATAGAGACATTAGTCGATGTTCGTCGTTATCCGATATCAAGAAAGAAAGGTTTTTCCAAAACAGCATTTCGTAAAGCATTGGAAGAAGAAAACATCAAGTATCTCCATCTTGTCGAGTTAGGTTGCCCTAACGAAATAAGGGACAGATATAAGATTGATTCAGACTGGCAAACCTATACGATAGATTTTCTAAATTATTTAAGTAGCCAAAAAGATTATATAGATGAATTAGCTAAACTTAGCGAACATACTGCGATATGTTTAACGTGCTTTGAAAGAGATTATACAATGTGTCATCGCTCTATGGTTGCAAACGCCATCATTAAAAATTCTAAAGGGGGTGTTCGTCATTTAGGAGTCAAAAAAGGTCTAGCGTCTGTTGAACTTGTTTAGGTGGATAAATTAAACTTATAATGTGCCAATTATGCTGAAAGCGATGTTCATTCCCCATTAGAAAATAAATATCTTTTTCGAATAGCAAGTCTTTCAGCTTGTCTTCAATTTTCTTTTTCCAGTCAGCTTGATAGCACACATTCCAATAAAGACTTCCAATTTCCCAATCTAGTATTTTATGCTTACATTTCGTATGGTTCTCGTCTTCAAAATACACATAAAAGTCGTACGGAAGTTTTCTTAATTCTTTTATGGTTTCATTATTGCTGGTACTAAAAAGATCTCCTTGATATGCTAGACTTAAAGAGTCCTTTTGACTCTGTGTCCAATCCTTCTGCTTTGCTTCTAATATTTCGAAGTCAATGATTTTATTTGGTTTAAATAGTGCAAGAGACTGATTAGCTTTGCGTTCTTTAGACTTAATAGAGTCTATATTAGTACATAAAGAAATTTTACTAAGGTAATAACGTCTATTTTTCCAATCATGCTTTGTATTTACTTCTTCCAATATTTCTAGATTATCTACGTAAACTTTATAGCTTTCTGGTCGACGATCCATGCGACTTTTCTCAATATAAATATTAATGAACTGCCATTTTTTAAACTTAAGCTCTTTCCCTAATAATCTAAAAGGTATAGGATATAGTCGTATTAAAGATCCATCTTCACGCATACCTGCCATACATACTGTTTCAACATATTTTGAACTGGGAGTAGGGTATGTCTTACATAGAATTAATATTTTTTCCTTTTTTTCATAACATCTACTCTCTTTTAGATAAATATATTTTTATATACAGTTTGAATCTAGTAACTTTATCCTTGTAAAGAGATATAATAGCACTATTGCCGACAATTAAACCATCCCTCTCACTCTAGCCATAATCCCACGTCCAATCACCAAGCGCACATAGCCAATCGCAATAATCAATAACACCGCTATCAGCATCACCGCTCCCAACGCAAAGCGACCCCAAGGGATGCTAAACGGTAGATTAAACCACTGGGTAATAATCACATACGCTGTGCCACTCGCCAATATCACCGCAAACGTTCCCGCACTCACGCCAAGCAAGCCGATCTCTAACATATTTATTTGATACAAGTCCCGCTTTTGCATACCGAGCAATCGAAACGAGGCACTATCTCGCAATCGGTCTTGCGAAGTCGAGAGTAGGGAAGTAATGAGCACCATAATGCCCGTAATCATCGCCAGCAAGGTAAACACCTGCACCAGTCGGCTCATCTGACTCACAAACCCTTGCACTTGCTTAGCAATTGCCCCACCATCAATAGTGGTAATCGCAGGGAACGCCTGTACAAGGTCAGTTTGTAATTGTGGAATTTGGGCAGCATCCACCTTGGTGGTGGCAAACTGAATTTGCGGCGCATCCGCCAACACCTTAGGCTCAAACAAAAAGTAGAAAAACGGACTGGGACCACGCTCATAGCGCTGCCGAATACTGGTAATCTGTCCGACAATCTCAATCCCTTGAATATTAAAGCGGACTTGGTCGCCCATACCCACATTCAGCAGCTCAGCGGCAGAATCCAATATCGATAATGGGAAGATATCACCCTTGCTTACGTCATTATGAGCTTGGGCGTCAGCCGTAATCGGCGCATAAAGCTGATCAGGCGCAACCGATTCTTTAATAAACTCGGTAGGCATGAGGCTATCGGCATAGCTTAAGTTAAACACCCGAGTCGGGTCATCACCCTCAGTTTGCGACACCTCAATCTTATCAGTAGCCACACCACCGGCTTCCGTCACCCTGGCCCGTACCACTGGATAATATGTCATCGGCGCTTTAATTAATGTATTTATGGTATCGTGCTGATCGCTTTGCACATCGAGTAAAAACAAGTTCGGCGCATCTTTAGGATACGCCTGCACAAACTGTTTATTGAGGCTATGGTTGAGTAGGGTAACCATGGTCAACACTGCCACCGATAAAGCAAGCGTCACAAAAAACAGCCCCGATTGATTGCCCTTACGGGATAAGTTATGCACCGCAATCCGTGCCATCCATCCCGACTGTCTGCCCCCAAGCCTCTTACCAAACAAGCCGTGCTCAATCAATTTCGCTAAAAGCCATAACCAACCTTTACCCAGTAACCAAAAGCTCCCCGCAAGCACTAACATTCCGCCAAGTACCTGCAAGCCTGTGATCAGCGAACCAAACTCATAGGCGAGTAGTGCAAAACTTGCGCATAGCACCAACCCATACCAGTATAAGGGCGGATGCTGGCGAGTATTAGTAACCGACTGTTTGAGCACCGCAGACGGCTTGGTATGGGTCACCGCATATAAGCTTTGTTGCACCACCAATGCGGTTATCACCAGCGCCACAATACTGATTTTAACCAAACTGACCAGCTTAATAGCCAGATGAATATCAGGCGGCAAAATAGCGGTTAAATACTGCGCACCGATATTGAGCATCGCCAAACTTAACAGCCCAGAGGCCATACACGCCAGTAGCGCCATGGTTAAAAATAGCTGATAATAGCTGCGTTTTATGGCGCCCACCGACTCCCCAAGCGCACGGCGAATGGCATTGGTATTTTGCTGCAATCCCACAAACGCCTTCACCACGCTAAGCAGCGCCACTGCAGACAAAAACAACACCGCAATCACCAGTAGTTTTAAAAACATCAGCACATTATCCGACACCTCAGTCACTGACGTGTCCGACTCATCCGCCGTGGTCATCTCTACATCTTGCGAGGCAGGCAGGGCGTCAATGATTTGCTTAAGCTTGGTCTGCTCACTGGCAATGGCATCAGGGCGACCCGCCAGCTCAATGCGATAATTGACTCGGCTACGTTGCCCCAGCAAATTGGTTGCGGCCAAATCGCTATCCGCCATCAGTACCCGTGCCCCAAACCCAAAGGCAGTCAGCGGACGATCCGGCTCAGTGACCAATTCATCGGCGATGGTAAACAGCGCATCGCCAATCTTAACTTTATCACCGACTTTGAGATTCAGCCCTGTCAACACTTGTGTTTCTACCACTATCGTATTGGGCGTCAGCTGTTGCCAAAGCGGTTTGCCTGACGCGAGCACCACCGTCCCATATAACGGATATTGACTCGATACCGCTTTGATACGAGCGAGGAGGGTTTTGTCGTCCGCGTTATTGCCAGCATCAGTACTAGCATTAGGATTGACGCTAGACACCATCGCATTAAATTGATAATCGTATACAACGCCTGATTCATGAGCAGTGCCACTTGAGCCCGTATGAGCATCAGCTGCTATCTTTGCAGTTGGCGCAAACGTTTGCACCGCTTGTAATACATCAGGCGTCCACGCTTGCTTACTGCTTAAAATCAAATCACCCCCGACCAGCGCGCGCTGATTGTCGGTCACATAATCGCGCACCGACTGCTGAATCGAATCGAGTGTCAAATAGGTGGATAATGACAACAGCATCGCCAACAAAAACAGAAGCGGATACACCCAATGCCGCCACCAGCTTCGGTGTAACAATTTACTGCCGAGGTTGGTATAGGCAGGGGATAATGTGGGGGAGGTCTTATCTGCAATCATAGGGGCGCAACTGTATCGCGGTGGTTGGAATGACGGTTAGAGTTTCGGTTAGAGCTACATGGGTGAGAGGGCCTATTGAATAATTGACTGCCTGTGAGCGCATCAGGCTTTGTGCTACAGGCTTTGCGCTATGAGGGAAGATTAGCGATCTACCTCGTAATTTGCCCATCATGAATGGTAATCACCTGATTGGCATATTCAGTTAACGCAGGATCGTGGGTCACTACCACCAAAGCAGTGCCCGATTGTTGTTGTAGTTCAAGCAGTAAGTTCATTACCTGCTGGGCGTTATGTTCATCCAAATTGCCGGTTGGCTCATCGGCAAAGATAATTTTAGGACGTGCCACCAGTGCCCGAGCCAGTGCTGTGCGCTGTTGCTCACCGCCTGAGAGTTGATGCGGTAAGCTATTACGGCGATGGGTCAGGCCTACGGCAGCCAGCAGTTCTTCGACTCGATTGGCATCTGGCTGACGGGCGATATCGAGTGGAAAGGCAATGTTTTCGGCAACGGTTAATGTCGGCAATAAGTGAAACGACTGAAACACAAAGCCCATCGCTTGCTGACGTTTTTGTGCCAGTTCATCCTCGCTCAAGTTCGTTAAATTCTGACCATCAAGCCATACCTCGCCACTATCAGGGTAGTCCAGTCCTGCCAATAATCCGAGCAGGGTAGACTTGCCCGACCCGGATTTTCCCATAATGACTGCAAACTCACCCGCACCGATGGCAACATCGACATGTTTAATGATGTCCGTCTTGGTATCGCCAATCAGCACGCTTTTGCTCAAATTGCTGGCGTATAATAGAGGTTTAATATCTGTATCTATATTTTTACTCATTGGGCGGTCTCATTAGCACTTGTCTGTTTATGTGCCACAAATTGTTCGAGCGTCGGCTTAAGTACAGGCAAGATATTATTATTGACGATACGGTTATAGCCTTCTTTTGTCGGATGGATGGCATCTGCCTGATTGAGTTCTGCAACCCCGCCAACACCTTCTAAAAAGAACGGAATAAAGGCAATGTTATAGTCTTTGGCAAGTTTCGGGTAAATATCCGAAAATGTTTTCACATAGTCGTTACCCAGATTGTCATAAATTTGCATACCGCCCAACACCACAATACTGCCTTCGCTTTGCAAACGCTCAATAGCAGTACGGATATTTTTCTCAATAGTCGCCACATCAATACCACGCATCGCATCATTGGCACCAATGGTTAAAATCGTGATATCAGGTTTGGTTTTAAGCGCCCAATTTAGGCGATTGACCAAGCCACTACTGGTTTCCCCGCTTAATCCAGAATTGACCACTTTGGCATTCACATAACCGGCATCTTTTAGCGCTTGTTCAAGTTGGGCAGGATAAGCCTCGTTTTCTGGCAAACCCAAGCCTTCGGTGAGCGAATCGCCCAGGGCCAAAATCGTGATGGGTTGCTCAATGCTTTGCGTCGCCACTGGCGGCTTGGCTGCCGTGTTCGGGTTGGGGGCTATTTGCGCTGGCGTCGTTGGAGCACTGATTGCGGGCGCTATCGTATTGGCCGAAGTTTCTGGCGTCGGCTCAGCCGGTTTTTGGCAGCCTACTATGGTCAAAGTGGCAACAAGCGTTAGGCTGATAATCGGTAAAGGGTGATTGACAAAGTGGGACGGTTCGTTCAAAGTGGCAGAAGTACTAGGCGATTTAAGCGCATTAAAACGGGTTAAAGTTGCGAGCCATGAGAGCCTTGAGAGCATAGTCTTTCCATTGGGGTTGCGGTGGTTATTGGGGCAGTGACGGTTATCTAGTCTCTAGATTGCGCTTGATGGGCAAAGACGTAGTGGTGTGATTTTATCAGGTCTACTGAGTCTTGGCTGTCTAAAGTTGGTTAAAAAATCTGCCAGTTGTGACACAATATCTGTGACCCAATGTCGTCTTAGCAAGTTCATGGCATTGTAGGGTCATAGGGTCACAACCGCGCGTCTAACACTGAATTATCCTTATGAAGGATACTGACCTAAGCGGCTGCATTCTGCTATCATTATCGCATTACGCTACTTAAGTGAGCCTTATTATGGATACTCGTACTATAGTCACCAAATTGATGCCAGTTTTTGTGGTTTTTTTACTGGCGGCGCCGCAGCCAAGTTATGCGCAAAGCGCTATGCAAAGTCATGCCAAAAGCGGGGCGCATAATCTAGACACGTCTGATGCCGATTTATACAATAGCACCTATGATATGTGTCTGGCAAAAGCGGCAGAGGAAGGCGACGAGTTTATGGGGTTTTTGCAAAGCGAAGAGGACGTTGAGGATTTTTGTGGCTGCACTGCACAGACGGCGCTGGATGTGCATCGTCAAAATCTTGATGAATCAGCGCTTGACGCTGTCATAGAGGAAAAAACGCTGCAATGCTTGCAGCCGCATATCAAGCCATTTGTCAGCAATCTTTGTCTAAGCGCGGCGGCAGACAATGGCATCACCGATGTCGACCAAAACTGCGCTTGTCTTGGCGAGCAAGTTGAGGCGCACTCTAGCAATGATATGCGCGATTTTCTTGCCGACAGCGATAAGTATTTAGACGCATCAGCAAAGTTTTGTGGTTTGGTTGATTAAAGGATGAACACCCTAAACCTCATACAGCGCCCGCACTACCGCACCAATCACCTTAATGCCTGCCGCAAGCGTCTCATCGCTGGCAGCAATGCTCATGCGAATACACTCATGCGCGTGCGGGTAAGTTGTCGTGTCCAGCCCGGGGTAAAAGTGCTCGCTTGGCACGATTAACGTCGCTTTTTGTTTTAAACGCTCGTACAGCTCGGTCGTCGATATTGGCAAGTTTTTAAACCAAATCCATAAAAATATCGCCCCTTCTGGCTTGTGAATCAACACCGGATAGTCGCCCAATTCTGCTTTTATCAAGGCAACCGCTTTTTTGGCCTTGCTGGCATAAAAGGGCTGAATCGTATCGTCGCATAATTCTTGTAAACGGTCATCGGCCAATAATGGTGCGGCAATTGCGGCACCAAAGCGGGTGGGGGCTAGGTTTACCACTGCATTCATGGCAGCAATCGCAGCAATCACCTCAGGCGCTGCTATCACAATACCAGTACGTAGCCCGGGCAGGCCTATTTTGGAGAGGCTAAAGCATAAAATAGTGTTGTCATCCCAGTTTAGAGTGACTTTGGGATAAATAATATTGGGAAACGGTTCGCCATAGGCATTGTCGATAATCAGTGGAATAGCATACTGCTTGGCAATACGGGCAAGGTGCGCCATTTCTGCATCGGTTAGCACGTTACCGGTGGGGTTGGTGGGGCGTGAGCAACAAATAGCCCCTATTTCGCCGTTTTTAAGGGCGGCCAAATTCTCGAGCGCTGCAAAATCAATCGTGTATTTAAAAAACCCAGCCTCGCCGTCATGGGTGACGGTAGCGATGGTAGGCTCAATGGCAATAAAGTGCTTGCCCTCAATTTGCACATCGCTGTAGCCAATGTATTCGGGTGCTAGCGGTAATAGTATGGATTTCACCACTGTGCGATTTGAAGCAACTTCCGCTTGAGCATCCGTTGTCTTATGGTGCGCAAATGAGCCACTAAAAAGGTTAAACAGATAGAAAAACGCATTTTGTGAGCCATTGGTCAGGGCGATATTGGCGGCGGTTAACTGCCAGTCATAATGCCGATTAAAAAATTCGACGAGGGTAGTAATAAATGGCATATCGCCTTGCGGGTTTGAGTAATTGCCCATAGCGGCTATGGCATTTCCGTCAATCCCCTCAGCCGCAAGTGACTGATACACCTCAAAATATGCTGCATTAACCTGGTCAATACGCGCAGGGTTACCACCGCCCAGTAAGTTGACAGGGGTCTCGCTATGTAGCGCATCGCCTAAATCGTCCATTAACTGCGAAATGCTGCTGGGTTTGCTGAAAGTTTGACCATACTTGGAGAATTGCATAAAAAATCTGCCTTAGGGTATTAAATGGAGAGTTAGATGAGGTGATAGATGGGGTATTAGATGAGGTGGCAATACAGTGCGAAATTTTCTAACAAAGAGGCTATGCAGGCGCTAGACAGGTTGCCCATCTATCATAATAGGGCGACTGACAAACCACGCAATAATGACATTTAAGGCGGTTAATACCAAGATTAATAGTAGAGGCATCTCCCAGCCATGCGTAAGTTCGTGCAGCCAACCTGCCCCAAATGGGCCAAGAAAGGCAATAAGATAAGCAATCGTTTGTACCATACCCGATAATTGACTTGCTTGATGGGGGGTATAGGTGCGTAGCGAAAACAGCATAATCGTTAAGGTGAAAATGCCAGTACAGGCAATCCCCATACAGGCTGACCAAAGCCAAGCCAAGTTGACAGGCAAGTACGCAATACCAAATATACCAACGGCATTAAATAAGGCTAACGCAATAGCAACTGTTTGAATAGAGATGCCGCGGCGAATCAGCAGGGTCATCACCACAATGACCAACGGCGCCACAAATTGAAAGATTGAGCCGATACTGCCGCCTTGGATTTGGGTAAGGCCTTTTGCCACCACGATGGAGGGTAGAAAACTGGCAATGGTATAATATAAAAGCGACTGCAAACCCAAAAACATGGCCAATTGCCACGCGACTGGCGAGCGCCATATTGAAACAGGCGGTGCTGGGGCGGCGCTACGATTAAGTTGATGTACAGTGTGCTCACTGCTTTGACTGGCCTGAGTGACGCCAGCATGCTTAACCACTTTGTCCGATTTGACTGCCACAAAGCGCAGCACCAACCAAATAAGTAGCGCTATGACGCTCAGCCCTGCCCAGCCGCCAAGCGCCCACTGCCAACCAACCACTTTGGCTAAGGGTAAAACAATGCCACTGGCAACCCCTGCGGCAAGCGCCATCGATAGGCTGTACACCGCGGTCAATAAGGCAATATTCTTTGGGGTTCGCTCTTTTATTAGGGGTGCTACCAGAGTATTGGCAAAGCCGATAGCCAGAGACAGTAATACTGTGCCCACCAAAAACCCCGTCCAGCTTGTCCATACTGAGCGCAAAATAATACCCACAATTAACACCACCAAGGCCATAATCAAGGTATTGCCATTGCCAAAACGTTTGCCAATTTTTGGTGACACAAAGGCGGCGAGGGCAAACATCAGCATCGGGATGGCACCCAGCCAGCCAATATGCGCCTCACTAATGCCCAATGCTTTTTGAATGACCGGAGCGATGGCGCCCAATACCACAATAGGCGCGCGCATATTGGCAGATAAAAAGGCGACAGAGAGCAGCATGAGCCAAAAAACAGCGCGCGGGGTTTGCGCAGGGCTTGAATTCAATGGACTGTCTAACGACGGCATAATCACCTTGAGTTTGGCTAAGGGTTAATCATTGGCGTAACGATTGCGGCAACGATTGACGTAACGTCTGTATCATAGAGATATTAAAGGTTTATGAAAGGCATGGAAAAGGGCATGGAAAAGGGCATAGAAAAGGACACATCAAAGCCGATGTGCATCAGCAAAAAAACACGAAATGGCAAACCTAATTGCAAATGTGGCAATAATTGAGCAAGCATAGCCATGCCTCGTCGTGCCAAACAGCCCAACCAAATACATCTATTTTTGGGTCTGTTAGGCCTGTCGCAGCACGTTAAAGTACACGCCATTCGCAACTTTTTAGTAGCTTTGTTTAGGCAGCTAATCCCGCTTTCCGCTACTATCTTGGCTTGCACAGGCGCAGGCACTAATGGCAAGAGTCGTTCCTGTTATCTCGATATCGCTTCTAGCCAAGTGCCTGCAAGCCTGT
>JAGLBE010000189.1 GCA_018260445.1 Psychrobacter sp. | reverse complement strand
CAAAAGAAAGAATCGCCTTCGGGACCATCATTTCCCCCCCCTGGACACGGTCTCGGCTGGAATATGTACGACGAGTCTGTTGCAAAATATACCTTCCACAACACCGCTTGTTATTAAAATATATAATGAAAAATAATAATAAAAAAAACAAAAACAAAAACAAAAATTAAATTAAAACCAAATTCAAACTAAAATCTGAATGAAATTAAATTGCAAACGTTCAAATCAAAATGAAAAAACAAATTTTTTTTTTCAACGATAAGAAGAAAACTGAGAGTCGCTGGCAGACTCGATCGAAATTGTAGAGATACCTGAAAAATTTTTTCTTGAATCCCTGAGCCATTTGAAAGGTCACTGCATCACCGCAGCAGCAGAAGCACATCGTAATTAATTAAATTAAAAATCTGCCACGCATTTTTAATGGCATTTTCCAATCATAAATTTAATTCGTTTTAATAAATGTTTGAAAGAGGTCATTCATCGCACATATCATAAAGATGAAAAATGATAGGATTAATTGCATAGAGTAAGTTAAAAATATATCAAATCTGCCGTATAAACCTGTTTGCTAGGCTCGTGCCATAACGAC
>JAGLBE010000188.1 GCA_018260445.1 Psychrobacter sp. | reverse complement strand
CCACTTTTTGTTAAACTTGACTATTTTTGTTGTTGTTAAAGAACTCGTGTTAAAGCAAGAGCAAGAAGAATACCTGAGGGAGGGAATCGAGTGGACGAACATAGAATATTTCAATAATCAAATAATTTGCGATTTGGTCGAGCAGCCTCACAAAGGAATTCTCGCAATCCTCGACGAAGCCTGTCTCAACGTCGGAAAAGTGACGGACGAGGTGAGAAATCGAGAAAAAAGGCTTAATCGAGAACAAAAAGGAACATTGCAACAAATAATTTTCTCAAAAGATAAATAGAAAAAAAATTAGGATGATTTGTTTGCTTTTCTCAATTAAATAAATAATAAATAAATAAAAATTAATTTTATTATAGTTCAATCCATAATGGAAACGTATCTAAACCGGAAATCTAGAAGCATCCTTCTCATGAAAAAAAGTTTCTTATTTATTTATTTTTTATTTTAAATTGCAGAATCGGAAAAAGAACGGAAGGAAAAATCCGAGGCCGCATTAATCTCAAATGAAATCCTTTCCAAAAAAATTTTGAATCTACCTGAGAAGAAGAAAGGAGGTTCTCCAATGGAAAGTCCAAGTTTA
>JAGLBE010000187.1 GCA_018260445.1 Psychrobacter sp. | reverse complement strand
CTGTAAAATGCTAACTTCAATCGAATTTTTTCTGTAAAATTGCGGTCTTCGTACAATGAAAAATGATTAATTTGTTTAAGCAACTGGTTTTGAAGCCATAATTGATAGAATCGAAAATAAATTAAAAATAAAAACAATTCTGCTTTTTGAAACCAGAGTTTAAAAAATAATAATTTGTTTTAAAACGAGAATTTATAGAATTGAAAATAAATTAAAATTAGAAAGGATTTGAGACCAAAACCTGAAATAAAATAAAAAATAAAAAGAATTGATTTTGAAATCAGAATTTAAAAAAATAAATAAATAGAAAACAATAATTTGTTTTAAAACCAGAATTGAAAGAATCGAAAATAAATTAAAAATAAAAAGAATTCCGTTTTTTGAAACCAAAATTGAAAAAAGAATTTGTTTTAAAACCAGAATTGAAAATAAATTAAAAATAAAATAAAATAAATTGATTTTGAAAAGAGAATTGGAAAAATAAAAATTAAAAACTTGTTTTGATGGAATTGAAATAATAAATTAAAAACAAAATTAATTGGTTTTTAAAACCAGAATTGAAAGAATTCTTTTTATTTTTAATTTATTTTCG
>JAGLBE010000186.1:338-596 GCA_018260445.1 Psychrobacter sp. | reverse complement strand
CTATACGGATAGAACGGTTTAAAAAATTAAATTTTAAAGACCGGACGAAACGAAAACTACCAAACAATTTCAAAATACAAAACATCCTTGGATGCCTTTTTATTATGTAATAAATAAATAAATAAATAAATAAAATATTTAACCGAAAAGGCAATTAGAGATTGAAATTTTCGATGGCAAATATTATTAACCGATCCCTTTGGCCCCGAAATAAATAAATGATTAAACGTAAGACAAGAAAAAAAATAATAATAAATC
>JAGLBE010000186.1:0-268 GCA_018260445.1 Psychrobacter sp. | reverse complement strand
GAGAAACGAATTGAAAGAAAAAATTAATTTCGAATCAAGAGAAAATTTTTTCAACAAGAGTCCCAAAGAAAGAAAAAAAAACAGAGGGGGAGAGAAGAAATCAAACTCATTGGTGGTAGATAAACAAATAAATAAATAAATAAATGCCAAAGTAAAAAGGTTGCACTGCATCTAAGATTAGTAATGCTTGTTTTAATGTTTAATCGATTTAAATAAAAAATTGATTTTTTCTTGGTTTCAAAATAAAAATAAAAATTAATTTTTTTTT
>JAGLBE010000185.1 GCA_018260445.1 Psychrobacter sp. | reverse complement strand
ACTTTGTTTTTTTTTTTTTTTGATTAACATGTCCCAGGACTGGTTATTAATTATGGGTAATTTTAAAGTTTGACGCAATATAGGTTTCCTCTCGATTAAGTAATTGATGGACAGCACAAGTATTTGAAAAAATAAAAATAAAAATAAAGTAATTATTGCCTTCAGAAACTTTTTCAAGTTATCGATTTTAAACTTTCGCGACTTTCGTTAAATTCACTAACACTTTTGTACTCACTTTTTGGGTTATAACGCCGCGTAGAAGAACCGAAAACCATCTTTACTGCATGCCGGACGTTTCTGCACGCCAGCTTTACCCGCTGCTGGCACCTGCTTTTGACCGAAGATGCCGGGTGGCAGCAGCCGTTGGAAAGCTGGCATCCAGAAACGTCTGGCATGCAGTAAAGATAGTTTTCGGTTCTCCTACGCGGCGTTCATAACCCAAAAAAGTGAGTAACCCTAAAAGCGTTTTTTGCGAAGGTTTTCTGCACACACGTTTGTAGATTGTAGATTCTACGTTTTCCTCGCGTGGGAAAAAGGCTATGAGCAATGTAACGGTTATGTGCGATGTAACTGTTCGTGAACAGGGTGTTAATCACCG
>JAGLBE010000184.1 GCA_018260445.1 Psychrobacter sp. | reverse complement strand
ATCCGCTACGGGCGCAGGAATATTGAGGGGAGTTGCTCCTAGTACGAGAGGACCGGAGTGAACGTACCGCTGGTCTCCCAGCTGTCCCACCAGGGGCACATGCTGGGTAGCTATGTACGGAACGGATAACCGCTGAAAGCATCTAAGCGGGAAGCCAGCCCCAAGATGAGTATTCCCACTGCGAAAGCAGGTAAGACTCCCGGAAGACCACCGGGTTAAGAGGCCAGAAGTGCAAGCGCAGCAATGCGCTCAGCTGACTGGTGCTCATCAGTCGAGGTCTTGACCATCAACCGCCATCATCCGCAACCCCCTACGGGGGTTGTACCGCCAGACCCTCGCGCCTTTCACACCTCGTCTTGCATCACTCCGCCCACCCGTTTCCCCGGCCGGAGTTCATGACAAATCAAGACACCCCCGTGCCCATAGCACTGCGGAACCACCCCACTCCATGCCGAACTGGGTCGTGAAACGCAGTCGCGCCAATGATACTCGGACCGCAGGGTCCCGGAAAAGTCGGTCAGCGCGGGGGTTTTTCTTATCCACACACCGCTGCCCACGGGCAGCGTCACGCGGGAGTAGCTCAGCTGGTAGAGCACTA
>JAGLBE010000183.1 GCA_018260445.1 Psychrobacter sp. | reverse complement strand
TTTAGTCAATCTTAGTCATTTAATTATTTATTATTAGTTGTTATTCTGCGACTGGTTCTTGTTTCTGTTCTTCAGTTCTTGCGTTCTGAGATCTCAAGTTAGTTCTTTGGTTTTTAGTCATTCTTAGTTATTTAATTATTTATTCTTAGCTGTTATTCTGTAACTGGTTCTTGTTTCTGTTCTTTAGTTCTTGCGTTCTGAGATCTCATGTTATTTCTTCGGTTCTGTTTGGAAATTCTTTAGTTACTCATTTATTTATGTCGCATTTTAGTTCTTTCTCCACTTCCTATTAGTTCTTTAATTATTTAGTTAGGTTCTCGGTTATTATTATTCATTAATAGGTTATTTATTCAGTTAGTCAGTTACTCTTTTACCTCTCTGAATATTTTTTAAAGTCGAAAAAACCATTTAGTTACTTTATTATTATTATTAATTTTGTATATTAATTTTGTATATTTTGTATATTTGTTAATAATTTTATTATAACATTATTACTGTTACAACTGTTATTACTGTTGTTACTTTCTCATCTGCTATCATCTTAGTACTCGTCTTGTTTGGTTCGTGGTTTGTTAGTGTTTGTCTAATCCTGATTTGTTGTC
>JAGLBE010000182.1 GCA_018260445.1 Psychrobacter sp. | reverse complement strand
GGCCAAAAAAAAAAAAAAAGCAAAAAAAAAAGAAAGAAAGAAAATCCAAATGAAATCCAATCCCGTCATTGGTCGAGGACCGTTTTTTTTTTTTACTTTTTGTTTTATTTTTATTTTTTTTTTTTTTTTGGGAGGGGGGTTGGGGAGGGGAAGGCAAAAAAAATTTATTTTTTATTTTTCACACTCGCTTTCACCACCCTTTTATTTATTTATTTTATTTTTATTTTATTTGTTTTAATTTAATTTCGTTTATTTTTTATTTTTATTTTTTTTTGCAAATTGTCCCCCCCGCGAATTAACGTGAAAGGAATGCGTTTTTGTCCGCGGTTAACTGGTTAACGGCATTGCCTTCGTTTTTTGTTTAACTGCATTATTTATTTTGTTTTATTTTTTATTTATTTATTTATTTATTTTTTGTTTGATTTATTCAAATTATTTTTATTTATATTATATTTATTTTATATTTTATATTATTTTTATTTTATTTTTATATTATTTTTATTTTATTTTTATATTATTTTTATTATTTATTTGATATTATTTATTTTATTATTTATTTTTATTTATATTTATTTTTATTTATATTATTATTTATTCAAATCTG
>JAGLBE010000181.1 GCA_018260445.1 Psychrobacter sp. | reverse complement strand
AACTAAATGCCCTAATCCCAAAACTAACGGATATCATACACAAAAGAAGACTTGCCTTTTACGGGCATGTAACACGAATGAACCCAGACATGTTGGCCAACAAGATCTTTACATTCCTGCTTCAAAAAAATACCAGAAATGGGCTTGGCCATTTCTGAATTTGAAAAAGGTACTCAAGAACTGGGGGGATAAACCAAGAAGATTTCAAAAAGCGGGTCGTACTCAAAGAGAAAAACAGAAATCCTTGTTTCACAGAGAAACCAAAAAGAAAGACAGGTGCAAAGTGGAGAGAAGAGCAAAAGCAAAAACATAGCATAATGATGAGGGAGTATACTGGGTTAGGAGAAAATTGTCGAAATCACGTGGTTCATAGTTGGCCGAAACAAACACAAAAAAATAAATTAAAAAAAAAGTAATCAGAGTATTCATTCAAAAAAATGAACCGGAATTGTGATCCAAAACAAAAAAAATAAAAATAAAAAAAATAAATATTTCAGGTATTATTATATTTAATATACATTTCTAAACTATATATATATATATAAATATATATATTAAAGATTGCTCGGTTAAACAAAAATAATGAAAAAATAAAATTTTACACA
>JAGLBE010000180.1:265-605 GCA_018260445.1 Psychrobacter sp. | reverse complement strand
AAAACAAAAGAAAAAGAATGAAATGATGGAATAGAAAAAAGAGAAAATGAATGGAATGAAGGAATAAAAAAAAAGAGAAAATGAATGAAATGAAAAAATAGAAAAAAGGTAAAATGAATGGAATGAAGGAATAGAAAAAAAGAGAAAAGGAATGGAATGAAGGAATAGAAAAAAGAAAAATGAATGGAATGCAGGAATAGAAAAAAAGAGAAAATTAATTGAATGAAGGAGTACAAAAAAAGGAAAATGAATGGAATGAAGGAATACAAAAAGAAAGAAAAAAAAGAAATAGAAAGGAAGAAGAAGGAAAAAAATAGAAAGAGAGAGAGAGAAAATAAAT
>JAGLBE010000180.1:0-255 GCA_018260445.1 Psychrobacter sp. | reverse complement strand
GGGGGGTGAATAGATAGAAAGAAATAAAAAGAAGAAAAAGAGAGAAAGCGAAAGGAATAAAGGAATCGAAAAAAGAAAAAATGAATGAAATGAAAGAATAGAAAAAAGAGAAAATGAATGGAATGAAAGAATAGAAAAAAAGAGAAAAGGAATGGAATGAAGGAATAGAACAAAGAGAAAATTAATGGAATGAAGGAATAGAACAAAGAGAAAATTAATGGAATGAAGGAATAGAAAAAGAGAAAGAATGAATGG
>JAGLBE010000017.1 GCA_018260445.1 Psychrobacter sp. | reverse complement strand
CTTTGATTTTAGCTTTTAAATAGTTGACTTATCTTGTCGTCCAAGGTAAGTTATGTGATAAGTAAGATAGGCTATTTGCCTGCCTTCTCTTATCTAGTTGTTATCGAGCTATCCAGTATATCATCGTTTTAATATCTGTCAAGCCTTTATTTTATTGCGTTCTAACTGTTCTTTCTTTAAGTCTTTCTTTAAGTTAACTCGGTTTCAATCTTGCTTTTTCAAGCTAGGTTGTTAACGTTGTTTCCCTTATTGAGGTGCGTATTATAGACGCTTTATTTGGTATGTCAAGAAGTTTTTTGGGCTAGTTTTAAATGTTTTTGCCAGTTGGCACTTTGCATTTATTTCTAGCTCGCTTGGCTTAAGTGTCTGTTTTATTAACTTATTATCTAAGTCACCCAACAGCTTTCTAAGCTAGCTTTCCTCGAGTCAGGTGGCGTAGTATATACGGTTTTTTAGAAGGGTCAAGCGGTTTTTTGGGTTGTTTGGATTTTTCTTTGCTGTTTTGCTTGGGGCTTGGGTTTGGTTGCTTTTGGTGCGCTGGGCGCACCCTACCCCTTAACTATGCTACTTAATTATGCCATTCGTTGTGGTTTGTTTTGTTGTGCTGAATGTTGCCTAGGGGTGCGGTTTAGCCCCGATTGCAGCGGCTATCCTTGGCGCAGCACAGGGTTGCAGGCACTTGGCAAGAAGCGTTATCGAGGCAACAGGAACGACTCTTGCCAGTAGTGCCTGCCCCTGTGCCAGCCAAGATAGTAGCGAAAAGCGGGATGGGCTACCCCACCATCAGCTTATATTTTACCCACCGATTCAAAAAAGGTACGATAGGCGGCTGTTTTTTTATCGAGTGATAGCGGATAGGCTCTGGACGTTGATGGCAATCGGTATAGCGTGAGCTTACGTCCATTATTGTTATGCGATAAGAAAGGATAGTCGATTTGTTGGTTGGTTTTGGGCATTTTGGATTTGGGTATAACGATGCCCTGCTCGGTGGCTAATAAGTCCATCAATATTTCGGTTGCCAAGCCGCCTGTGGTAAATAAGGTATGGACGCTTGGGACTTTTGCGAGAACGTCATGTAGGTTGACGGTTTCGACGATGGTTAGGAATTTATCGGCGGCGTTGCCCTGCTCACGTATGGCACTTTTGACCGTGGGACACGAGGCGATACCCCGTTCCTCTAAAAAGGCGTTGATGCGCTTGGCGTCAAAGCCTTTTTTGCCATCGCTACGCTGAGTGTCGATAAAGTGGTCGGCGTCAGCGAAGAATACCCGTCCATAGATACGCCACATGTCGTTATTAAAGTTGGGATAGTGAAAGCTCATGCCCCATTTGTCCGGAGTTGGTGGCATGGTGCCCATCATCATGATAGTGGCATTGGCTGGTAGCACGGGGTTAAAAGGGTGTTTTTCTATTTGTTTGGCGGCTTTATTATCGATGATAGGGTTTGGCATGTCGCTGTTAGCGTTGTTTGCGCTGGCTTTGGGGCTCAAGAATGTGTCCTTTCATAGAGTAGTTTAATTATAGGGTAATTTAATGATGGGCTTATTATGGATGCAGGGTTTGTGACTCGGGATTGATAGGGTATGCGCGAGGGCTATTGGTTATTTAATGGCGTTATTCAAGGTTGTAGTGTCTGATGACCGTTTTGCCACCTGCTAAATGGTTGTTTGATACGTTGTGTTGATACGCTATTTCTTGGGTAAGCACTAGACTGCTAAAGTCGAGAACCATGACGTCATGGCGCAGCGCATCCCGGGTTCGCTGGTTATGCTTGACAGCAAAGGCTTTGACAGTGTCTGATTGTATCGTGATTTGATTGACAATGGTTTGATTGACAGTAGTTTTATTGACAGTGTTTTGATTGATAATAGGGGGTTTGCTAGCAGACGTTTGGGCGTTGGTAATGGCGGTGAGGGGGTTAAGCGTGGTAATAAGCAGTTTTTGTTGCCGAGTGGATGGCGCCAGTTGTCCGCCTAAGAACAGGACTTGATGCTGGGGTAGGCGCTGGGCATGACGTAGCAATTCCCGCTTCAACAACTCTGGCATATCGGTATTAAAGCTGTCTTCACTTTGCTGTGAAAATGCCGTAAAACTGCGCTGAATATAGCGTCCGTATACGCTAAAATTTATCCAATCTTGATAGATCGGGTTGTTTTGCAATAATTTGCTAAATTGTTGTTGATTGGGATGGGCGTTCACCGCAGCCGCAGCCTGCGCTTGCACTATTGCCAATAGTAAGTCGCTAGGCGAGGCGAATAGGTGCTGCTGCCATGCTAGTGGGTACAAGCTGTTGTCTAGGTTGGGTAGCTGTGGCAATGGCTGCCGGCTTTGACGGTTAAAGAGTGATAACATTCAGATAGCTTATTTATCCCTTATTGCTGCGGCGTATACCCAGCGGTTTTCTCAAAATCAAGTAACGTCTGCCGTTCATCTTTTGTCCATGGGGCTTTAGTAGCGCCGTCCTTATCGAGTCTGACCAATACTGACTCCCCTGTAGCGACGACGGTTTGCTGCATTTCACTAAAGTAGCAGTATTCCATCACGATGCTGCTATTGCCAAGTTTTTTGGCGCGCACCCCAACCAGCAAGGTATCGGGAAAGGTAACTGGTTTTAAGTAGGTGCAACTCGATTGTGCCAATACGGTCACGACGTCATCAGAAAAGGCATTTACCGTCATTAAATAATGGATACGCGCCGTTTCGGCATAACGATAATAGACGACGTTATTCACATGATTAAAGGCATCCATGTCATTCCAGATGACCGCTTGCACATAGATGCAAGCAAAGTCTTGCAACGCCTCTGGGGTCGCAATCGTTTGTTGTATAGGTTGCGTTTGGTTGGGGTTTTGCATGGCGAGTTGTCCTAAATGTAGAGTTTTTCTAGTAGGTTTAAGGAACCGTTTTTAGCCCGAATCACCGGCTTTTTGTAGCGCCTGCATCCCTTGCCATACGTTATCCGGGTCTAAATTATCAATGCGTTGGCATGTTAAGGTTAAATTGGTTAAGGTATCGGTTAGACGCTTGCCAAAGGTGAGGTAACTAAAGTCATGCAGCCGATAAGACTTGGACTTGGTGATTACTTCTTGCCAGTTTTTAAACGCTTCGCCGCTACTGATAAGCACGATTGGCTTGTTAACAGTTGGCTTAGGCGCTTGAGTGGCTTTACAAACAGACGGACTGATACAACTTGAATGTATTAAACGGTTTAATTCAGATTCGACGTTAGTAAACAACGTATCGAGTTCTGTAGGACGCTGGCGTTGATACCATGCAATCGCATCAACCGTCACTCCTTGATGTTGCAAATGAGTGACCAATAAACGACGCCCGCCCCGCCCTCGCCATACTAATACTTTATCACCTACTGACAATGTTGATAAGGCCGCCATCTGCATCATAGCCTCGTTACTGGACTCTAATGGGCAAACAACTTGCCAACCTGCGTGGTTTAAAACGTTTGCCGTGGCCTGACCGACGGCAATCACTGGACAATGTGGCCTAAACCCTTGCGGACAGGAGCCTAAACCTAATTTAGCAGCCGTAGGGCTGATAACCACCAAAGCGTGGTAGGCGTGCGCAAATTGAATAAAAGCATGTTGATAACCCTGTTCTCTCTCACTTATCTGTAGAGCATTCAGTTCAAGCAATGGTAAGTCTAATACTGTGACCCCTTGCGCTTGCAGAGCGTTGCTTAGGACATGAGCACGCTCACTGGGACGGGTGTTAAGCAATATCACAGTAATCGCGTTGCCAATCTAATTGTAAGAATAGCTTTGTCAGCTATCACTATATTATCGGTTATCAGCATAAACCGCCGCTAACAGTGCACCTGCGCCCAGTTGTAGCAGTTGCTCGGCTACTTCAATACCCAATTGCTCGGCTTGTGCCTCACGGTCGGCTTGATTGCCAGACAATAGGATACGTTTTTCTGCCTTTAGCAAGGTTTGACCATCTTCACTACCGACTCGGCCACGTAACCATAAAAACTTTGCATTAGCTTGCTTGGGCGTAGAGGGTTGCGCAATGTGAGGAACAACCTTGCTTACCCCAGTACTATTAACCTCAGTAAAATTAATCTCAGTACTATCAACATCAGTACTGTTAACATCCGTATTAAATTGAGCATTAGCAGCAGCTTTTTCAATCACGGCAAAAGCGGCAATCGGTACTTGACAGCCGCCTTGGAGATGCTTATTAAGCGCACGCTCGGCAATTAATCGGATACGGGCTTGCCCATCATTTAGCGGTTTAATCAGGTTGAGTATCGCCTCATCATCGCTGCGACATTCGATGGCTAAAGCACCTTGCCCAACAGCTGGTAAACTTATATCAATATCTAACTCATGTTTGATACGGGCATCAAGCTCAATACGCTGTAGGCCACTGGTCGCTAGGATAATAGCATCGTAGTCACCCGCATCCAATTTGCTAAGCCGGGTTTGCACATTGCCACGCAAAGTTTTAATGACTAAATCGGGACGATAGGCCTTAAGCTGACATTCACGGCGCAAACTTGAGGTGCCCACCGTGGCGCCTTGCGGTAACTCATCAAGCTTATCATACCTATTGGACACAAAGGCATCGGTAGGGGCAGCCCGTTTGCAATAAACGCCTAGCATCAAGCCGTCGGGCAATTGCATGGGTACATCTTTTAATGAATGCACCGCAATATCAGCACGCCCATCAAATAGGGCTTGCTCAAGCTCTTTAACAAATAAGCCTTTGCCGCCAATTTTGGCTAAGGGGGTGTCTAATATTATATCGCCTGTGGTGACCATAGTGACGAGATTCACCGTCAACTCTGGATATAAGGATTGCAAGCGTGATTTAATATGTTCGGCTTGCCAAAGTGCCAAAGGGCTTTGCCGAGTGGCGATATTTAAGGTATTTAATTTGGGAGTTGCATTGGATATAGTCATAACAGCGATGTATTATCAAGTAAATGAATAAGAAGGGTAGTGTACCATAAAGTTGAAAAAGGCTATTTTGTAGAATCATACAGTAATAGGACTTACGCAATAGCAACTATTTTAGCTAGTGACAGGCGACTGGAGATTATGTATAGCGCCTTTGCAACCACCGTACAACCAGCGCATATAAATGGCGACCAGTCGTCGTTCATCTCAATTTTGCGTAAGCCCTAAATAAAAAACCTTTATTTAATCCTAAATAAAGGTTTTTTATGGTGGTTCACACTGAGTAATTGACCATTAGGCATACCTATTATCGTCTTTGTTTAGTTGCCTTCTCTAAACTATTGCTTCTCTAAACTATTGAAAGCATCTGTACAAAATTTTTAACTACATCTTTTGTATTTTTTCACGCAGAACAGGCACATGGCGACGACTTACGGCAAGCTTTTCATCGATATCTTTAAAGCAAACCTGATATTGCCCGGAATCGACCGTTTCAAGCCTTTCAAGATAGCTTAGGTTGATAAGCGCGTTACGATGAATACGGAACAACTGATCGCCAAATTCCTGCTCTAACTCTTTGAGGGTTTCATCAATCAATACCAGCCCATCTTTATGGCGTACTTTGACGTATTTTTGATCCGCAGTAAAATAGTAAATATCGGCTAAGGCGATTAACTCAACGCCACGGTGGGTACGGGCTGAGATGTGCTGACGCGCGGGTCTGGCCTCTATGTCATCTAGCTTACGAATTTCGCTTAACTGTGCGGCATTCAAATGACTTGCTTTGGTTAAGGCTTCTAATAACTCCTCTTTATTGGCAGGTTTTAATAAATAGCCAATAGCATGTGCTTTAAACGCAGCAATAGCATAGTGATCATAAGCGGTCACAAAGATAATCGCAGGGGGATTATCTAACTTATTGAGCTCGTTGGCACAGCTGACCCCATCCATCTCTGGCATGCGAATATCGAGTAAAATAACATCAGGCCGATGCTCCTTAACTGCCGCTAAGGCCTCTATACCCGTCATTGCTTGTGCCACCACGTCGTGCCCTGCTTCATTGACTATTCTCACCAATCGCTCGCGTGCTAAAGGCTCATCATCACACACTACTAATCTCATCACTGACTCCTTGAGTTATCTCTCTAATACGATATGCTTTATTAAACAGTAGTTTTCGTTTTTTTCTTTATACTTATTTAACGAGCGCTCTAACATCCTGCCAATAGCCTAGTAACGTCAATTTTGGAAATGACCGCAATCAGGAAATTATTTAACTCTTTTTATGTCTTATGTCAACCACATCAAAATGATAAAGCCGCAAATCGCAAATCCATTCTGATTTCCATATTAGCATGAAACCGCGGTGGTAACAGCAAAAAGTTAGTGTCACTTTTTTTAGCCAATGACCTCAATCAAAAGCATCATGGAGGGGATAAACAATGGTACTGATAACCTGATTTTTAACAGTATCGGTAGTAATGGTTGCCGACGGACCAAAATGTTCACGTAAACGGCTTTGCTGCACATCAAAGCTCAGGTTCTCTTTAATTGTATTGGGTGATATTAGCGTGTTTATTGGCATTTCAGCAGACACGACGATGGTTACAATATGATTTTGCCATTTAACGTGCACATTAATATAGACCGTTTTTGTGGTCATTTCAACCACGTGTAATACCGTTTGCTCTAGAACGTTTTGTAGGGTTAATGAGGTAATGCTCATATCATAAATCAAGTCCTCATCGGGTAAATCCCACATGACGACTAACTTGTCCTGCAAACGATAATGTTCGATGGCAAGGTAATGCTCACAAAGCTCAATTTCTTCTTCCAAACTGCTCTCTTTTGGGTCACTAAAACTTGAGCGAAATAGATGAGACACGTTTTTTATTAACTCTGAGGCTTGGTCGCTATCTGTCTCCACCAAAGACGCTAAGGTATTAATAGTATTAAAAAAGAAGTGGGGTGCTAAACGCGTTTTAATATGGTCATTTTGAGTCGCCAGTTGTTTATCAAACAAAGCTTTTAATAAGCGTAGCTCTTTATAGCGGCGGATGGAGAACATTAGAATAACCGCCGTTAGCGTAAGCACATCTAAAGCATGGGAGATGGTGTTGCCAATAATACTTTTGACATCTAAGTCCACAACACCCAGCAGGTTTGCACTGAATAATATAACGGCGCTGACCACAATACCAATAGACACTGTGGTTATAATGATGCGTAAACAAACCCTAAAGATACTGACATGCTGTAAGTGCTCTTGTTGCAATCGAATGAAAAATGTACAAGGCCACAGGGTTAAACCCATGGTCAACGCCTCTAAGCTAAACGACGCTAAGCACTCTTGCCAAGTTGCGAAATCATCTAGTTTAAAGCCAATAACAAAGACAGACCAAGCCAGCACATAGGTGATGCCCTCATAAAAGGATAAGGTATGACTAAAGCGCGGCGTGAAAATATCCATGTGCTCTGCTAGTAAGGCAACGTCATCCTTTGTTATACTAGACTGGCGCTTTTTTTTAGAGTCCCTTTGGTAAAACTGCCACCACCTAGTCACAATCCCGTCACCTTAAAAGTAATACTGCGCTAAAAAAATTTATTTATACAGGCCTCTTCCCTATGCAAGACAATGAGACATCATTTTTGGATTCTACCACAACTCAAACAACAAAACGACACACGAAACCGGCATTACCCCAGACGGATGCACAGCAAATGTGGGGTGGCCGTTTTAGCGAAGCCACTGATAGCTTTGTGGCAGCGTTTACTGCCTCAGTAGGCTTTGATCAACGCTTTGCTAAACAAGATATTTTGGGGTCTATAGCGCATGCTACCATGCTCAATCGCTGTGGTATTTTAAATGATGCAGACGTCTCTTTAATCATTGAAGGCTTGCAGCAAGTTCAGGCAGAGATTGATGCTGGCGAGTTTAATTGGTCTATTATCCTTGAAGATGTGCATATGAATGTGGAGTCTCGGCTGACCGATATTATCGGTAGCGTGGGCAAAAAGCTGCATACGGGACGTAGTCGTAATGACCAAGTCGCCACCGATATTCGCCTATGGCTGCGAGATGAGGTAGATAATATCATCGCCCTTTTGGTTAAATTGCAATCGGGCTTGCTGGATTTGGCCGAGCAGCATACCGATACAATTATGCCCGGATTCACCCATCTGCAAACGGCGCAGCCGGTAAGCTTTGGCCATCATGTGATGGCTTGGTTTGAAATGGTATACCGAGATACTGAGCGTCTTATCGATGCGCGCCGTCGTATTAATCAGCTGCCACTAGGTAGTGCTGCGCTTGCTGGCACAACGTTTCCTATTGACCGTAGCATAACCGCCGAATTGTTAGGCTTTGAGGGGATTTGTGAGAACTCCTTGGACGCGGTGTCGGATAGAGATTTTGCGATTGAGTTCACTGCAGCGGCTTCAATTTTGATGATGCATCTGTCACGCATGAGCGAAGAGATTATTTTATGGATGTCTGCCCAATTTGACTTTGTTAAAATACCCGACCGTTTTTGCACCGGCTCATCCATTATGCCACAAAAGAAAAACCCCGATGTGCCCGAGCTGGTGCGCGGCAAAGCGGCACGTGTTTTTGGCCAATTGCTCACCTTACTAACATTGATGAAAAGCCAGCCACTTGCCTATAATAAAGACAATCAAGAAGATAAAGAGCCGTTATTTGACTGTGTCGATACCCTAACCGGCTCGCTATTGGCCTTTGCCGATATGTTGCCCAATATGGTACCCAACAAAGCAAATATGCGCGCTGCCACCATGAAGGGGTATGCTACCGCCACCGATTTGGCCGATTATTTGGTGCGCCGCGGCGTTGCTTTTCGGGATGCGCATGCCATTGTGGGCAAGGCGGTGGCTTTGGCGATAGATAAACAGCTCGATTTAAGTGAGCTTAAGCTTGAGGACTTACAACCGTTTAGTGACGCTATTGGCGCAGACGTTTTTGACTACCTCACCTTGGAAGGCTCATTAAACGCCCGTGACCATTTGGGCGGCACCGCCCCCAATCAGGTTAGGCAAGCCATCGCTCGAGGGCGAGCGCGCTTAAGCAAATTTAAATAATTTAAATTGCTTTTTATATTAAGCGCTAAACGGCTTTGAGTATTGAGCCTTTTCTGGCTACGTTACTGGCAAAAAGATAGGCCATTTATTATCAGGGTCAACCTAAAACAAGGTTAGCCCATGAATCATTCATAAGAACCTTAGGAAAAACTATGCCCAATACTTTTGACCCAAAAGCCAATCTCGTGTTTTGCCGCAAATACCAGCAAGACTTGCCAAAAATGCCGCACCCGCCTTTTCCCAATAAAGCGGGAGAAGAGATTCAGAACACCGTGTCTAAAAAAGCGTGGGATGAGTGGCTGGAGCATCAAACGATGCTGATTAATGAAAACCATTTGAGTATGATGGACCCAGAGGCCAAAAAATTCATTACCGAGCAACGGGGTAAATTTTTAGACAATGCCGATTATGAGCGTCCACAAGGCTGGACGCCAGAGACATAAAGCAGACTCATTGCTCTTTTTTACGGTTGGCAAGATTGTCCGAGGTTTGCTGCACGGTTTGCTTAACCGACCCAAAATCGGTATGGCGCACATCTTTACCGCTGGTGCAATAAATGACATACTCGGCAATATTGCGCGCATGGTCGCCTACTCGTTCTAAAGCGCGCAGTACCCATAAAATGTTGATGACTTTTGAGATATGGCGACTGTCTTCCATAATATAGGTCATGAGTGAACGCGACGCCGATTGATATTCTCTATCGACATTGCCTTCGCCTTGCAATACCCCTAGCGCTTGGGTAGCATTCATATGGGTAAAAGCATCTAGCGCCTCAAGCAGCATTAAGCGCACTTGATTGGACAGATGTTGTACTTCAGAGTAGCCTCTAGGCGAGGAGCCTCTAGGCGAGGAGCCCTCTTTGATGAGTTGGCGTGCCATCTGTGCCACTTTAGCCGACTCATCCCCCACTCGCTCCAGATCAACCACGCCTTTGCTTAATGCCATAACCAAGCGTAAATCATTGGCAGCCGGTTGACGTTTGGCAAATAGCAACACCACTTTTTCATCAATACTCACTTCTAAGTCATCTATCTCATCATCTTTCATTATCACGCTGACGGCTAACTCATCGTCCTCTTCCATCAAAGCGCGCGTGGCTTTGGTGACTTGATCTGCCGCCAATGCCCCCATGAGGCTAAAAAGCTTTATGGTCTCATTTAAATCGTTATCAAAGCTTTTGGAGGAGTGTTTTTCAGTAACGGTCATAGCAAGTCCTCTAGTAAATTTTTGTCTCTATTATAATCAACCTTCCTGCGCTCATCGTTAAGATATGGTAACGGTGCACCTGGTGCACTTATAGCAACTTGAACAACTTGCAACGATTAGCCAGTCTCAATGTTCAATACTAAAAAGCCAGTACAATAGTAATTTTCACTATTGACTGGCCATTAAAGATAGCGACATAATAAACGTTAACTTGGTTTAACCGTAACGCCCTGTGATATAGTCTTCTGTTGCTTTTTGCGCTGGGTTGGTAAATATTTGGTTGGTCTCGCCCATTTCTACCATATCGCCAAGGTACATATAAACCGTGTAGTCGGATACCCTTGCAGCTTGTTGCATGTTGTGGGTCACGATAGCGATGGTGTAATCTTGCTTTAAACCTTCAATCAAGTCTTCGATAGCCCCTGTAGAAATAGGGTCTAACGCTGAGGTAGGCTCATCAAGAAGCAAGACTTCAGGTTTGGTGGCAACCCCGCGTGCAATACATAAACGCTGCTGCTGTCCACCTGATAACGACAAACCAGAGGCCTTGAGTTTGTCTTTTACTTCTGGCCATAGCGCAGCTTTTTTCAACGCCCACTCTACCCGTGCCTCAAGTTCAGACTTACTCATTTTTTCATACAAACGCACCCCAAAGGCCACATTATCAAAGATGGACATAGGGAACGGCGTGGGCTTTTGAAACACCATACCCACGCGAGCACGTAACAGGTTAACGTCAATATCTTTGTCTAAAATATTTTTGTTATCTAAGTTGATTTGCCCAGTGGCTCTCATGCCAGGATACAAGTCATACATGCGATTAAACGTGCGTAATAAAGTCGATTTACCACAGCCGGATGGACCGATAAAAGCGGTAACGCACTTTTCTGGAATATCAATATCAATCCCTTTGAGCGCTTCAAAACTGCCGTAATAAAACTTTAAATCGCGTATCTGCATTTTTGCAGGCGGCATATTGGCCGGCATATCCGCAAGAGTTTGTTTGGTAAAGCTTTTGGTATCTGGCTGCTCAGTTTGAGAACCAGTAACAATAGGCTTATCCAGCATACTACCTTCTGTAGTATCGACGGTACTGACAGGTACGAGAGGATCGACTTGCTTATTTATTACATCATTCATAAAGTGCTCCAACTTAAACTAAAACGGATTCGATGACAAAGGAAACCTAGATGTCCCAGCTTATCAAAATTATGGACTTAATTTGTAAGGCTTGAAGGGCTTGAAGGCTATGATAACAGATAACAGAGCCACCACTTTTTTACTTAGCAACCTCTTTACCGCCAATGAGGCGAGCGACGATATTTAAAATCAACACCGTTGCCGTAATCAATAAAGCAGCTGCCCATGCAAGGGTATGCCAGTTATCGTAGGGGCTTGAGGTAAATTGATAAATCGTATTGGGCAAGTTAGCCATTGCCTGATTCATGTCTAAGCTGAAGAACGGGTTGTTAAAGGCAGTAAATAATAAGGGTGCGGTTTCGCCGGTAATCCGTGCAAAAGCCAATAAGACACCTGTGGTTAACCCAGTTTTGGCCGCTTTAACCGTCACATTAGTGACCAGCTTCCATTTCGGCGTGCCTAAGGCATATGCTGCTTCACGTAGGGTATTGGGCACAAGGTTTAACATATTTTCTGTGGTACGCACCACCACAGGAATCACGATAAGCGCTAAAGCTAGAGAGCCAGCCCAACCAGAAAAATGCTTGCCTTGCACCATCAACGCATAGATAAATAAACCGATAACAATTGAGGGCGCTGACAACAGGATGTCGTTTAGAAAACGCGTGGCTTTACCTAGCCAACTGCCTTGCGAAAACTCTGCCAGATAAATACCGGTCATCATCCCTATAGGTGCGCCAATAAATAGCCCTGAAAAAGCCAACATAAGCGAGCCAACAATAGCGTTGCGTAAGCCACCATCGGTTTGGGGCGGCGGCGTATCCGCAACGAAAATAGGCATATGAAATAAGGCTTGAAAGCCCTCAACAAACAGGGTCATCAAAATCCAAACCAGCCAAAACAAGCCAAATATCATAGCAGATACGGCAAAGGCAAGGCCTAAATTGTTTACAAAACGGCGTTTATTATATAAGCTTCTGTCATAGCGGTCTTCAAAACTTACCGCATTATGTCCTAGTGCATCAGCAGACTGCATAAACTTATTTCCCTTGTTGATAGTATGATGCCTCATTAACTCGATACGTCAGCGGCACTTAGTTATTTGGCTACCCGCTCTACATCAGCGGCATTTAGTTACTGAGCTACTTAGTTACCCGCTCTTTTATCGATTCTCATCAGCATCAGTTTAGAGATTGAAAGCACAATAAAGGTAATCACAAATAGAATGAGGCCTAAATGTAATAAAGAGGCTAAATGTAGCGGACTGCCTGCTTCAGCAAACTCATTGGCCAACGCTGAGGTGATAGTAACGCCCGAGGTGAATAGACTGGGGTTTAGGTTATACGCATTACCAATCAAAAAGGTAACGGCCATCGTCTCGCCAAGTGCCCGACCTAATCCTAAAATTACCCCACCGACCACACCGGCTTTGGTATAAGGCAAAATAATTTCAAACATGACTTCCCAAGTCGTTGCACCCATGCCATAAGCAGACTCTTTTAATAACTCGGGGACGACGTTAAACACGTCACGCATTGTGGCTGCGATGAAAGGGATAATCATAATAGCTAAGACTAAAGAGGCAGTAAAAACCCCTAACCCAATGGGTGCCCCGGTAAACAGTTTGCCAATAATAGGGATAGGGCTTAAATGCTCGATAATCCATGGCTGGATGTATTTACTAAAAAATGGCACAAAAACAAACAGGCCCCACATACCATAAATAATAGAGGGAATACCCGCTAGAAGCTCAATGGCCATACCCAGTGGACGTCTTAACATTGCAGGACACAGCTCAGTTAAAAATATGGCAATACCAAAGCTTACCGGCACAGCAATCAAGATAGCGATAAACGAGGTGACCAAAGTGCCATAAATTGGCGCAAGTGCGCCGTATTGGTCATTAACCGTATCCCAGTTATTGGTGGTATAAAACCCTAAGCCAAACTCTTGAATGCTGGGCCAAGCACCAATAATAAGCGACAGTAAGATACCGCCTAATGAGAGCAATACCAAAATTGCAAATGCCTTGGTGGCATTTACAAACAGCAGGTCATAACGTTTTTGTTTTGCCAGTTGCGCTTTTAAGTCTGCCATAGAGTCCTCAGAAACTAATATCTGTCATTACACGGTGGTCATAGATGGATTGGTGCGTATGGGGTAGAACGGTTTACCGTAATAAACTTAAACGTTAATACCGGTAGCGATGTACTCGGTTATTAACCCTAAAAGCGTTTTTAATCACATGATAAATTGACTACGGATAAAACGTCACCAAGCAAACACTTTTAGTGCATTTGCTTGGTGCTAAGCTGACCAAACACAGGGTTTGGCTACTTATTGACCTAGAGGTTAGGGCGATATATAAGCCGCTGAACTATTTATTGTGCAGGCTTGTAGACAGGTTGACCGTCAGCGCCTTTAACCTCATTCCATTGTGCTTTAAATACAGCCACTGCTTTATCAGAAAACGGTACAAAGTCAAGATTCATTGCATCTTGATCGCCTTGACTATAAGCCCAATCAAAAAAGTTGAGTACGCCTGCTACTTGCTCAGGCTTTTCGGGTTGCTTGTGCACTAAAATAAAGGTGGCAGCAGCAATGGGCCAGGCTTGAGGCGTGTCAGAGTTGGTAATCACTTTGTAAAAACCAGGTTGCTGTGACCAGTCGATATCACCAGCGGCTGCAAAAGTTTCAGCAGACGGTTGTACAACGTTGCCAGCCGCATTTTTCAACGAGGTATAAGCCAATTTATTTTGCTTGGCATAGGCATACTCAACATAACCAATTGAATTGGGCATACGTGAGATGTTACTGGCTACGCCTTCGTTGCCTTTTCCGCCGACGCCGGTGGCAGAGGTTGGCCACTGTACGGTTTTATCGACGCCAATTTTGCTTTGCCATTCAGGCGATACTTTGGCTAAATAGTCAGTAAAGTTAAAGGTTGTACCTGAGCCATCAGAGCGAAATACTGTGGTGATAGGGGCATCAGGTAGGGTAACACCTGGATTAAGGGCGACCAGTGCAGGGTCATTCCATTTGCTTATTTTGCCCAAATAGATATTGGCCAATGTTTCGCCATCTAATTTGAACTGACCGGGCGCCACGCCTGCTAAATTAACCACAGGCACCACACCACCGATGACCGTTGGAAACTGAATTAGGCCATTTTTCTCAAGTTCTTCTGGGGTCATTGGCGCATCAGACGCACCAAAATCAACGGTTTTAGAAACGATTTGCTTAATACCACCTGATGAACCGATTGACTGATAGTTAACCTTGCCACCTGTTTTGGCATTGTAGTCTGCCGCCCATTTAACATAGATAGGCTGCGGGAAAGACGCCCCTGCACCCGTAATATTCATAGAGACTTTTTCAGCTGACTTAAAGTCGCCTGCTGGAGCTGCAGCTGTTGGCGCAGTGCCACCCGTTGTCGCAGCGGTTGTTGCAGGCTCGACCACAGCAGTGTTGGCGGCGTCAGTGGTAGCGGTATCGTCTGCTTTTTTGTCACAAGCGGCTAGGCTTAGTGCACTCGCTATGGCTATGGCTACTAATGAATAACGCATATTATCTCCTAAGAGTTACTTTAATATAAACGAGCATGATAAAGACATGATTAAATAAACATATCCGTTAATAAGTTCTTGTTATCAAGTACTTGTTAACAAGTGCTTGGTAATATGTTCTCGGCATCATTTGAGTATGATGGTTGACTACTATGGGTAAACTTGATGAGTGTGCATAAAACTCCAAGCATTCATCCACACTAATCTTTCAGCTCTTTTCTTTCAGCAACAATCCACTCATACTTAAATGATGCCCTAGCAGGATTTAGCACATTTTGACCGTTAAATATGACAGTTTGATGAAATAGACCCTTTTTTGTTAAACTGTTGTAACTATTCATAGGTTTTAATAGACCATTGTTACTTAACCCTGTTTGTGCGGCGGCTCTTTGGCCTAATAGCGTCACCATTTGCAGTTACCTGTTTAAGCAATAGTCTGCTAAGATAGTGCTCAGTAAAGACTCGGGGTGTAGACCTTGTTTTTGACCACTACTGCATAACTGGCTCATCAATACTTAGAACTTAGAGCAATAGGATGATAGGCCTGTGATAGATGCTTTTTATCGAGGAATCATTAGATAGAAGCAGTGTTACTAGTCTGCTCATCTTACAATAGTGGTCAACAGCAAGCGTTTACTGAGACATCACCCGTCGAACCTGATGCGGTTTATACCGCCGTAGGGAAGTCATCATTGTATCTCGCTTATCCTGTTTATACGGCTATCTTATTGCGACTTGGCAAACTGGTAGCCGTTAGCGGCTTGGCAATAGCCGATAGCCGCTGCACTTAAGCTTGCGATATAGAGAAAGGTGGTGCTTGCTGAGTCTTTGGTTTTTGTCTGTTTAACCGTCGCTTTCAACCCCAACATCACCTTATCCAATACCACTAGGACTCCCCATGACCCAACTAGCTCAAAGCCCTAAACCGGCTGCGGCCGCCAACTCGGCAACTGCCATCAAAACCCCGGCGCATCGCTCGGTAAAAGATGCTCGCTTTGAAGAAGAAGCGCGTGACTTGACCCGTAACCTGACCGCCTCCAAAAAAGTGTATATCCAAGGCTCTCGCCCTGATATCCAAGTGCCAATGCGCGAGATTACCCTAACCGACACGCCAACGGGCGGCTTTGGGAAAGAGGACGGCGAGAAAAATCCGCCCTTTTATGTTTATGACACCTCGGGCGTCTATACCGACCCCAAGGTGGCGATTGACTTAACCAAAGGCTTACCCAAACTGCGGGAAAACTGGATTAAAGAGCGTGGTGATAGCGAAGAGTTAAGCGGATTATCGAGCAATTATGGGCGTGAGCGTGCTAATGATATTAAAACCGCCAACCTGCGTTTTGCCCATATCGATAAGCCGCGGCGTGCAAAACCTGGCCAGAATGTCACCCAAATGCACTATGCCCGCCAAGGTATTATCACCCCAGAGATGGAATATATCGCCATTCGGGAAACCCAAAAGCAGCATGCGCTCACCGACATGCGCCAGCACGCGGGCGAAACCTTTGGTGCCAATACCCCTACCGTGATTACGCCCGAATTTGTACGCAATGAAGTCGCGGCCGGCCGTGCTATTATTCCGAACAACATCAACCACCCTGAGTCTGAGCCGATGATTATCGGCCGCAACTTTTTGGTGAAGATTAATGCCAATATTGGCAACTCGGCACTCAGCTCAGATATTGATGAAGAAGTAGCAAAGATGACTTGGGCGACGCGTTGGGGCGGCGATACCATCATGGACTTGTCAACCGGCAAGCACATTCATGAAACCCGTGAATGGATTATTCGTAACTCCCCCGTGCCCATTGGTACTGTACCCATTTATCAGGCGTTAGAAAAAGTAGATGGCGTGGCTGAAGATTTAACTTGGGAGATATTTCGAGACACGCTAATTGAACAGGCCGAACAAGGTGTCGATTATTTCACCATTCATGCGGGCGTGCTGCTACGCTATGTGCCGCTTACTGCCAATCGCTTGACCGGCATTGTGTCGCGTGGTGGCTCGATTATGGCACAGTGGTGCCTCGCCCACCATAAAGAAAGCTTTTTATACACTCACTTTGAAGATATCTGTGAGATTATGAAGCAGTATGATGTGGCGTTTAGCTTGGGCGATGGTTTGCGCCCCGGCTGTATTCAAGATGCCAATGATGAGGCGCAATTTGGCGAGCTACGCACCCTTGGCGAGCTGACCCAAGTGGCTTGGCAACACGACGTGCAAGTGATGATTGAAGGGCCGGGTCATGTTGCCATGAACCGCATTAAAGAGAACATGGACTTGCAGCTTGAAATCTGTCATGAAGCGCCTTTTTATACCTTAGGCCCATTAACCACCGATATCGCCCCCGGTTATGACCATATCACCAGTGCCATTGGCGCGGCGATGATTGGTTGGTTTGGTACGGCGATGCTGTGTTATGTCACCCCAAAAGAGCATTTGGGTTTGCCAAATAAAAAAGATGTGAAAGATGGCATTATTACCTATAAGATTGCCGCCCATGCCGCCGATTTAGCCAAAGGCCATCCCGGGGCGCAGGCACGTGACAATGCGTTATCCAAAGCCCGCTTTGAGTTTCGTTGGGATGACCAGTTTAATTTGGCCTTAGACCCCGATACCGCCCGTGAATATCATGATGAAACCTTGCCAAAAGATGCCCATAAGTCTGCCCATTTTTGTTCGATGTGTGGGCCTAAGTTTTGCTCGATGAAGATTACTCAAAACGTACGTGAGTATGCAGCCGGTTTAAAAGCACCGATTACGGATAGAGCTGTTACCCCTCGCTCGGGAGAGCTATCGGATACGGTGCATTTAATCAAGGAAGTCGATACGGCGCTGGTGGGGCAAGTGGGTGAAGCGAGCTTTGAGGAGGTGCAACAAGGGATGCAGGAGATGAGCGAAAAATACCATGCTGAGGGCCGACAGCTTTATAAAGAGGTATAGATTGTCGGGGTTGTACATAAACGGGTCAAACAAAAAAGCTTGAATCCTAGTCTTAGTGATTCAAGCTTTTTTTCATCTATTGGTACTTAGAAACTGGTACTTAGAAACTGGTACTTAGAAACTGGTACTTAGAAACTGGTACTTAGAAGTAGCATGACCATTAAACTTTTGATGCCGTATAAATCTTATCAATTGAAGCATCAATGGTGTCTGAAAATTCTTTATCGGACTGTTGTGCAGATAACCCCTCAGTAAAGGCACGTGAAAAGCTGGCTATCATCCCCGGATTTTGTTTTAAGCGCTCGCACGCTTCATCACGGCTATAGCCGCCCGATAGCGCCACCACTTTGAGTACTTTGGGGTGATCCACTAATACCTTATAAAACCCTGCCTCCTCTGGCAAAGTGAGCTTTAACATCACTTGATGGTCGTCGTCAAGGCTGTCTAGATTGCGCAGTAACTCGTCTCTTAACAACACCTCAGAGGCCAGCTTATCGCTACTGTTGATATCGACCTCTGGCTCAACAATCGGCATAAACCCTTGCGACAAAATTTGTTTGGCAACATCAAACTGCTGCTGCACCAGCGTGGCAATCCCATCAACAGACGCAATGTGAATCACCGAGCGCATTTTGGTGCCAAAAATGGGATAGTTCTTGGCTTTGTCAAGTAAGGCACTTAAGTTAGCAATAGGTTTCATCACCTGGACGCCGTCCATCTCTTCTGCTAAGCCCTTATCGACTTTTAAAAATGGAACAATGTTTTTATCTTCCCAAAGATAGTTTGCGGTTGGCTTGCCGTTCACCTGACGATCCATGGTGTCTTCGAATAAAATAGCCCCAAGCACCCGGCCACTATCAAAGCAGTCACAGGTCATAATACGGGTACGCATCTCATGCACCTTGCCAAACATTTCGTCATCGTTGCTGTATTCGCTCTCATCAATGCCGTAGCTGCGCAAAGCCTTAGGCGTGCTGCCGCCGCTTTGATCTAGCGCCGCGATAAAGCCGTTATCTTGTTGTATCCGCTGTAATTGTTGTTGGTAGCTCATTATATTATCCTGTTATCGGGTTTATTGTATTGGGCTTACTGGATTGTCAGGCTGTGTTGTCAGGCTGTGTTGTTAGGTTTTAGCTAAGTAATAGTCCTACTAAAATCCCTATAAAACGTTGTTTGCATTGGGGGTATATTTTATAGCAAAATCATCAATTATCATACCCAAATTAAATTTCGGCATGGACTCTTGCTTATATGACCATTGATTAGCATACTAGAAGTATTTTGGTAGACAAGCAAACTGCCTAAAGGTAGCTACAATGGTGAGGCCTTCCTTAGATGAACTACTGGTGCTATCTTCAGTCGGTCGACTGGTCATGACATTATCTGAGTTTGACTATAGTTTAACTGTACGAGGGTCGACCAAGCAGACTTAAGGTGAATTAACAAAAGACTTTGAGTCGGTCAGCGTAGATTCTATCTTGCAGGCTGATAATTCACTGAAAATCTGCAATAGGCTGTACCAATAAACGCTAACTTAAACCGTTGCACCCTTCATTCGCCTCACGTGATGGTCAACAAATAGTCATGGCAAAGATATGAACTTCGTAAATGTTGAACCCACATTAGAAAATTACTGGCGTGCCATTATTTTATTTGGTAAAAATACCGCTTCCTATAAATTTGCATTGGCAAAAAGCTTGATTGATATCAGCTTAGATAGCCAGTCTGATTTGATTCCTCTAGAAGATTTAGCCCTACCTTATGCCATGCACTTATGTGAGCATTTAAAACATAGCCCTAAGCAAATCACCGCAAATAGCAGTCTTTTTTTAGAAGCCTGCACAAATTTTAATAAGGGTAAAATTAGTGAATCTGACTTAGTGGATATGACAGTGCAAAAAGGATTTAACCACGTACTTAATAGATTTCATATCGTTAATACTAAAGCAATGCATGAAAAATTTTATGACGTCATTAATGAAGACTTTTTCATTGACGAACGTAAACATAAAAAAGGAATACGATTAACGGAAAACTTATTCAGATTGTTCTACTTATATGACTATACTGCAGATACACTGAATCAAGAAACAGAATCACGGTGGAATCTAGTTGAAAAGGCTTGGGAACTCAAACTCAATAAAAACTTAATTGCAGTAGAATTTGACCAAGAGACCAAGCAACTTTTCACTCATGACACCACCCATCGACGCATCAGTATTACCAGCTCACGCAGTGCCTTAAATGGCTATCAAAAAAGCAAATGCTTTTATTGTTTCCAAGAGATTAACCTAACGGTAGCGCATGACATGCTTGCAGAAGTTGATCACTTTTTTCCTCACGTTTTAAAGCCGGATGTCACAACCGCTGGATGCTGTCGTCCTGTAAATGTGGACGGTGTTTGGAACTTGGTATTGGCATGTCAAAATTGCAATCGAGGTGAAAACGGTAAGTTTGCTCAAGTGCCAACAATTTCTTTACTAGAACGCTTACATACTCGTAATGAATATCTAATTTGTAGTGACCACCCTTTAAAAGAGACACTAATGATTCAAACAGGCAAAAAGCCTGATGAACGCAAGAAATTTTTGCAAAAGTCCTATAACTTCTCAAAAGAGCGTTTGATTTTTGACTGGCAACCTAAATACCAAGTTTCAAATATATTTTAAAGCCCTAAACTATGTGTATAAACCGAACGTTAGTTTTTTATAGTAAAAACGCCAAACAATTTATCAAGCAAACCCTTAATGTGGATATGCAAGTATTGTATACGCCTTTTATTGATGCACTGCCAAGTATCTTTGGTCGTGAGCAACGTATTTTAGATTTAGGTTGTGGTTCTGGGCGAGATAGCCTCTATTTTGCCAATCAAGGTTTTAATGTTACTGCGATAGATGGTAGTCAAACCTTGATTGATTTAGTCACAGCCTCTAATAATTCAACTCATGGTATCCACTGGGTATGTTTAAATTTTTCAGACCTCGCCGCCCAAAACTGGAATGAATCGTTTACAGGGATTTGGGCGTGTGCCTCTTTATTGCATGTGTCCTATGTTCAACTTCCAAGCCTTATAGAGACCTTACTAGATATGTTAACGACTGAAGGCGTCATTTATGCGTCGTTTAAATATGGTGATAGTGAACGTATAGATAATGGCCGATTTTTCTGCGATTTGAATGAAGAAAGATGGGCTTTAATAAAACATCGATTACATAGACGTATTGAGGATGAAGTATGGATAACACAAGATAAGCGAGTGCATAGAAACGATACATGGTTCAATGTATTAATTAAACCCTGTTAAATTTTCAAAGCTTTTAGATTTTCAAAGTTAGATTTTCAAAGTTAGATTTTCAAAGTTAGTCAGCCAGTATGATACTTTATTACTCGCTGACAAACCTTTAAAACTAGCAAAAAAACTATTCAACCGTCACGCTTTTGGCTAGATTACGCGGCTGGTCGACATCGGTGCCACGCATCACGGCCACATGATACGACAGCAATTGCAAGGGCACGCTATACACAATAGGCGCCAATGGCTCATAAACATCGGGCACATGAATCACATGTTGGCGCTCATCGCTGCTAATTTGAGTGGTCTCCCCTGCAAACACAAACAGCTCACCATGGCGAGCATGCACCTCTTGCATATTGGCTTTGAGTTTATCGAGCATACTGTCTTTTGGTGCCAGTACCACAATTGGCATGTCTTTATCGACCAAAGCCAGTGGCCCATGTTTAAGCTCACCTGCGGCGTAGCCTTCAGCATGAATGTAGGAAATTTCTTTTAACTTTAAAGCGCCTTCCAAAGCAATAGGAAACTGCACCCCTCGCCCTAAAAACAAGGCGCTTTTTTTATTCTCAAACTTCTCGCTTAACTGTTCAATAGCCGCATCGAGTGCCAAGCTATTGTATAACTGTCCGGGCAAATTATGCAGCTCGGCTATGAGTTTAGCAAAATCAACCTGAGCCATACGCTGCTGCACTTGGCCAATTTTAAGCACCAATAACATTAAGGCAGCAAGTTGGGTGGTAAAGGCTTTGGTAGAGGCGACGCCAATCTCTACCCCAGCGTGGGTTGGTAAAAAGATATCCGTTTCACGCACTAACGACGAGGTCGCCACGTTGCATAAAGCTAGGCTTAGCAAACCGGCGACTTCATTGTTTTGACTGCGGCGCTGGATATCCCTAAGCGCAGATAAGGTATCGGCGGTTTCACCAGACTGCGAGATACAAATCATCAAGGTGTTATCGACCACAACGGGGCTGCGATAGCGAAACTCACTAGCAATATCGATAGCGCAAGGCAGACGGGTTAAACTCTCAAACCAATATTTAGCCACCATACCCGCATGATAGCTGGTACCACAGGCGAGTATTTGGATATGGTGGATGGCCGCTAACGTCTTATTATGGCGCTCTAAAAACTCAGGCTTTAGACCCGTCGCCGTCACCCCCATAGCGATGGTTCGCGCTACCGCATCGGGCTGCTCATAAATCTCTTTAAGCATATAGTGCTTAAACTCGCCTTTATCGGCATTGTGCTGCTTGGCATCGAGCTCATTTACCGCCCGCTCTACGCGCACCCCATTGGCAAATACGGCAATGCTGTCTCGCTTGACGATGGCGATATCGCCCTCTTCTAAATACATAAAACGGTTGGTGACGGGCAACAAAGCCAGTTGATCAGAAGCAATAAAATTCTCGCCAATCCCCACGCCGATGACCAAGGGCGAGCCCAAGCGCACTGTGATTAACTTATCAGGATTATCCACATGCAAAACGCCTAAAGCAAACGCCCCTTGTAACCTAGGTATCACCTGCTCAACGGCTTTGAATAAATTGTGGGATTGCTCATAAGCCTCGGCCACTAAATGGGCGACCACCTCGGTATCGGTTTCTGAGGTGAACACATACCCCTTTTTAAGCAACTCGTCTTTTAAAATGCCATAATTTTCGACAATCCCATTGTGCACCACCGCCACTTTGCCCGACACATGCGGATGCGCATTGTGCTGCGCTGGTTCGCCATGGGTGGCCCAGCGGGTGTGGGCAATACCAATATGCCCCTCATAAAAGGTAGCGTTTTGATCGACGGCATTGACCAATGCTTGTACCTTGCCCACTTGACGCTCACGGTGCAATTCGCAATCTCGAATCACCGTTAAACCCGCTGAATCGTAGCCCCGATATTCCAGTCGTTTTAAACCTTCTAGTAGAATATTAGAAATGTTACGTTCCGCCACTGCGCCCACAATTCCGCACATAATAAATCCTTGATATTTGAGAAGTTGCTGCTAATCTTTTATAGTTAATATTTTAAATGGGACATGTGGACCATACGCCCTCATAACTCTACTCATCTTTATCGGGGCGTTTGTAATTCTCTTTTTGAATTTGACGTCCCCGTCCAATAGCTAGGGCGTTAGCGGCGACATCTTTAGTAATCACCGAGCCTGCGCCAATGGTTGCGGTATGGCCAATAGTCACGGGGGCCACTAGGCTTGAGTTCGAGCCAATAAACGCATTATCCGCTATTAAGGTTTGGTGTTTATTGAACCCATCATAATTACAAGTAATCACCCCAGCGCCAACATTAACCGCAGCGCCAATCGTCGCATCGCCGATATAGCTTAAATGATTGACCTTGCTACCTGCCCCCAAGTACGATTTTTTAATTTCGACAAAATTACCCAAACGGGCGTTATCGGCTAAGACGGTTTGTGGCCGCAAATGGGCAAATGGGCCAACACTTACCGCAGCGCCAAGCTGGGCATCATCTAACACACAATACGGCTTAAGATGCACATTATCGCCAATGTAGCTGTCTTTAATAATGCAGCCTGCGTCAATGGTAACGTTATTGCCTAAAACGACCTTACCTTGAAACACCACGTTAATATCAACGAAGATATCTTGACCAACGCTCATTTGGGCGCGGATATCGACACGGCTTGGGTCTGCAAATTGTACCCCTTGTTCCTGCAAATCTGCCACCAATTTGGCTTGCCAGCGGCGCTCTAAAGTGGCTAATTGTTGGCGATTATTAACCCCGTCAATCTCAAAGGTATGCTCAGGCTCGATAGCAGCAATCGTTATGCCATCTGCTACCGCCATTTTAACGATATCGGTCAGATAATATTCATGTTGGGCATTATCATTAGACAGCTTAGGCAGATACTGATGCAGCAGCGCATTATCAACGCAATAGATACCACTGTTGATTTCACAAATCGCTTGTTCGGCAGCGCTGGCATCTTTTTGTTCGACAATGGCAATCACGTCATGGTTGTCATTACGCTTGATGCGCCCTAAGCCAAACGGATTGTCGACGGTTAGGGTCAACATCGACAACCCTTCGACATTGGCGTGTTGCAGGCGCTTTAGAGTAGCGGCACTGACCAAAGGCACATCACCATACAGAATAAGGCTTTTGCCGGTCATCGGTAACGCATCCAAAGTCACTTTTACTGCATGACCGGTGCCCAATTGCTCTACTTGCTCTACCCACGTAACCTTATAGTCGTAGTCGCGCATTGCCGCTTTCACTTGGTCGCCACCAAACCCATACACCACAATGGTGTTATCGGTGTTGAGGGTTTGGCAGGTGTCGAGCACATGGGTCAATAGCGGCTTGGCGGCAAGCGTCTGCAACACTTTAGGCTTAGCCGATTGCATGCGAGTGCCTTTTCCAGCGGCAAGGATAATGATGGATAATAAAGAGGGGGCTGGTTGCAAAGTTTGCGTCATAAGAATCATCGTTAATAAATTAGTGAACCTGCTTTTGGATAAAAAAAGGCTTTTGCGGGATAAACAATAAATAGGTTAAAACAGTATTCGCATTGCCACCATACTAAACACTGCCATCGTGACTAGCGCCATGAGTGCCGCCACAACATCATCTAGCATAATGCCTAAGCCGCCTCTCACTTTGCTGTCAATCCAGCCGATGGGATAGGGCTTCACAATATCAAAAAAGCGGAACAGTAAAAAAGCACTGACAATAGCGAGCCAATCCAAGGATATATTATCTATAGTAGCAAGATTACCCAAGCCAATATAGGCAAGCGGTAACAACGTTATCCACATACCCGCCCATTCATCCCAAACGATATGCGGATCATCATGCACATTCATCAACACCGAGGTGCGCTCACAAATCCAAATGCCCACAATATTGGCCAATACGGTAATAATTAAAAATGGCCAAAATCCCAGTAGCATTAGCGGTATGCCAACCAGCAAACCACCCACAGTGCCCCAAGTACCGGGCGCACGCTTTGGCAATCCACTACCCAGCCCAATCCCCAGCCAGTACACCACCCTATCGAAGCCGCTTGCGCCTTTAGGCAACGGCGGACAAACATTGGCTGCTCTAATATCCGGCTTATCCAAATCACTGCTCATAATAAGCCACTTATATTGTGCTATTCAGCTTTAAAGTGCCCAAAGCCCGCTAAATTAGGATAAGCGGCAAATGGATACGAGGTGTTAGGCGTGACAGCGCTACCCTGATACATAAGATAGATAGGCCGCTTATCGGTTTCGATATCAGTTACAGTAACCACCTCACCAATACAGGTGACGGGTGTCGTCGTTTTGGGTGGCAACACGTTCGCCGGTAGGGTAAACGCTAACTCGTAGTCATCGCCACCGCTTAGCTGATGCTGCAAGCGTTGGGCGATAGCAACGCGTTGTAACGGCTGACTGGTGGGCAGGGTCTCTAAATTTACGCGCATACCCACGCCGCTTTGCGCACAGATATGCCCTAAATCTTGCGCTAATCCGTCCGATATGTCAATCATGGCGGTGGCTTGACCCTGCTCGGCTAAGGCTTGACCCAAATGCAGGCGTGGGGTTGGCATATGCAAACGATGGGACAGTTGCTTGGCTATGGTTAGCGCTTCTAGGTTTGGTTGCTCTGTTTCTTGTAGTTGGCTATCTTGACTATCTAGATACTGTAAGGCATAACTGGCATCGCCTAACGTCCCTGATACATAGAGTTTATCACCCACTTGGGCGCCGCTACGATAGATGGGCGCGGTTTGCGGTGCCAATACCCCATTGGCGGTAATACTGATTATCACTTTATCATGACGGGTGGTATCGCCGCCAATTAACTGCACCCCAAATTGCTGGCAAGCATGAAACAGCCCCTGAGCAAAGTCGCCAAGCCATGTCTCATTTGCCAGTTGCTGGGGCAAGGCCAACGCCAATAAAATACTATGCGGCGCCGCACCCATTGCCGCAATGTCCGATACGTTTACCGCCACTGCCTTATAGCCAATAGCAAACGCCAATTGCTTGACCTGCGCCCAATCATCGCTAAAATGCCGACCTTGTATTAGGGTGTCCACACAGGTCACCAACTGACCATCGGCTTTAAACGCCAGCACTGCCGCATCATCGCCTATCCCTTTGGTTAGGCTAAGTGTCTTATTTTGAGCGTCTATATTCTGAGTAGCGACAGACGGCTGCTGAAAATAGCGGTATATGAGGTCAAACTCAGTCATTATGGTGAGTCTTTATCTTCGATATTATTTTGCTCGGAAGCTTCTTGGTTTTGAAGCTTATCCATCGCTTCTATGATGTCGTCATTGGGTGTATCGATCGCATCACTATCGCTCATAGCTATAGTTGCCGCCATGATTGCGGCCGTATTTGCAATGGCAACGTTGTTGGACTCAATCACAGCATCGTTAGCCACAGCCTCATCAGCCTTGAGCGTGGACTCTGCGGTATCCTGAGAGGATGGCACTGCGGTGGTACGTTGACGGCTAAGACGGGGTTTGGCATGGCTATTATCGCTATCGGCAGGCGTGTCGCTATGCGCGTTGTCATTATTGCTAGCATTGTTGCTAGCATTGTTGCTATCGAGCGTATCTGCTAACGTCTCCACTTGCAGCTTTGTTAGCTTGTCACTCATTATTTTCGCCGTTTTCGCTGACAGTTTTTCCTCTTTATAGCCGCTTTGCGTATCCGCTGCGACTTCAAACGGGCGTAACTCGCCAGCCAACCGATCCATCACCGCATTAATCAACTTGTGGGCATCTGTCGCCCCAAAATGGGTGTTGAGCTTCATCGCCTCATCCAGCACGACTTTATAAGGAATGTGTACACTGTGTTGTAGCTCATAGGCGCCAATCAATAACACGGCATGCTCTACCCGATCAATTTGGTCAATAGAGCGGTCAAGGTGCTTGACAATCATGGCTTCTAAGGCGTCAACTTGTGCAGGGATAGCACGCATTAGCTCATGATAATAACCTAAATGCACCGTGTGCATGGCATTATTGGCTCGGGTACGTGCGGCAATATCATGCGGGGCATTGCTATTGGGGCCGTGGTTTTCCCAAGCTTGCCCGGTTTGCTGTAAGCGGCGGTCGGTCATTAACCACTCATACAGCCCTTGCAAGGCAAAACGACGGGCTTTGCGCACCGCCGTATGGCTGGTTTTATAACTGGTCTCGTTAATATCAAACGTATCTTGCGGTGCTGCTACTGGATTATTGGGACGGTTGTCGCTCATGTCTATCACTACCTGTCTATAACAATCTGTCTATAACAATCTGTCATCAAAACCTAATATCAAAAACCTATCAAACACCATAAGGCTTTGACTTTACGAGGCATTATGCAACGTTTGCCAAGTTAGCGGATTTATCTAAGCCATCTGATTTAGCTAAGCTATCAAAACTGCTAATTAATCACCACATCTTCATCAAGGTCATCATCGTCCACGCTAATTTGTGCCAAAACCGCAATCATCTCAAGTGCCACCATGGCCGCCTCAGCGCCCTTGTTGCCCGCTTTGGTGCCCGAGCGCTCAATCGCCTGCTCAATACTGTCGGTGGTTAAAATACCATTGACCACCGGAATATTATAATCTAAAGCGACCGTGTTAAGCCCATTGGCAGAACTACTGGCGACCACATCAAAATGGGGGGTACTGCCACGAATCACGGCGCCAAGGGCAATAATGGCGTCAAAACGGTCTGATTCGGCGGCACGCTGCGCCGTTAATGGCAATTCAAAGGCGCCCGGTACCCGAATCACACTAATGTTGTCGCCGCTCACCCCATGACGGAGCAAGGTATCTATGGCACCATCGACCAACGACTCGACCACAAACGCATTAAAGCGCCCCACCACGATACCAATGCGGGCAGCACTGTTTTGATATAAATTGCCTTCGATATGGGTGATGGCATCCCGTTGTTGTTGTAAGTCTTGCATATTAGCATCCTAATTTATGGCAGATGAGTAAAGTGTGGTAAGCGTATTGAGAACAGAGGCGATGCAAATAAAGGGATAAGCAAAATTGGCGCTAAAAAAACGTAAGCTGCTTGACAATTTTAATAGGCATATCATAGCACTTTTTTAGCGACGTTTAGGATAAATCTGGGCGTCATCAATCCCAGTCAAGCACCCCAGTAAAGCACCCCAGTCAAGCACGTTAGTCAAGCACCCAGTCAACACCCACAGCAAACCCGCCAAACTTATAAGCGCATCTCGATACCTTGTGCCGCCATAAACCGCTTTGCCTCACCAATGCTATGCTCGCCAAAGTGAAAGATGCTGGCTGCCAGCACCGCATCCACGCCGCCTTGGATAATGCCATCGGCCAAATGCTGTAAGGTGCCGACACCGCCCGAGGCAATCACCGGTATATTAACCCGTGTGGTAATGGTCGCCATCAATGCCAAGTCATAGCCCTGTTTGGTGCCATCGCCATCCATTGAGGTAACCAATAACTCGCCGGCGCCCAAATCCGCCATTTTCACCGCCCAAGCTACGGCATCAATGCCCGTGGGTTTACGGCCGCCGTGGGTAAATATCTCCCAGTGTGGTCGTCCATCAACATCGGCGACTTGTTTGGCATCAATGGCCACCACAATACACTGGCTACCAAAGCGTGAGGCCGCCTCGCCCACAAACTCTGGGGTAAATACCGCGGCCGAATTAATCGCCACCTTATCGGCGCCCGCATTAAGCAGATTGCGAATGTCCTCGATGTTACGCACGCCGCCGCCCACGGTTAAGGGCACAAATACGGTTTCGGCAATGCGCTCAACCGTATGATAGGTGGTGTCACGCCCATGGTGGGTTGCGGTGATGTCTAAAAATGTAATTTCATCGGCGCCTTGTTCGTTATAGCGCCTCGCTACCTCAACAGGGTCGCCGGCATCTTTGATATCGACAAACTGTACGCCTTTGACCACACGGCCATTGTCGACATCTAAACAGGGTATAATTCGTTTTGCTAACATGGTATCGCCTTTGTCTTACTTATTTGCTTATTTGCTTATTTGCTTATCGAAGTTCGTTAAAAAACCGTAGAATTAGGGCGTGTCCTCAATCTAAACGAGGATACCTAAATGATGATACGCCCTAGTATCACAAGAATTTTTAAAACTGTTTTTATAAAGCGTCTTTATGATGGGTCTTTATTATAATGGGTGTTCATACAATATAATGTATTGATAAACCATTTTAAACAGTGTTTTAAGGATAGTATTAAAAATCGTTGTAGAGAGGCGCTCAAGTCACTTATTTTAACAAAATTTCCATCGCGATAGGGCGCTAAATCTGTGCTAAGATAGATTTAGTTGCGCTATCTGATAGCGTTATAGCGCTGTGCAGACTCAACCTTGATATTCACTAATCACCATCAATATCAACATCAGCATTAATATCAACATCGCAATCAACATCGTATTCAATATCGTAATCAACATGACGACACCCATAAACAAGGATTGTTTATATGAGCATTATCCGCCCCACCACCCACTTTCAAGGCACCCGTGACTCGCTACGGCCGCTTGAGCGAGTAGAAACGGTTCGCGCTGCCGCCGAAGATTTTCGCAAAAACATGCTAGTGGGCCCCAAGGTTAAGTTTTATAAAACTTTTGAGTTAATTCGCGTCCCCTATCCGGCTAAATTCGGCTATCTTAATGCCATCAGTTTGCCTACCCCCTATATTCATATCTGCAACAAACTGTTTGTCATTCAGTTTAACAGCGATGATGGTCTAAAAACGTTGCTGGTTAGCCCATCAGATTGGGAACATCAGTACGATACCCCCTATTTTAAACACATGCTTGAGGACACTGGCATGTTCGCAAAACCTGTCGAAAAACTCATTGTACGCATTAAAAATACAGTACTAGGCGCACTGGCGCAACTGGGGCTTGACCCTAAAGATGTGGATTATATTACTTACGACCACCTACACACCCAAAATGTAACCCGATGGCTGGGCGGCGCTGGCGAGGCGGCGATTTTTCCAAATGCCAAATTGCTGGTGATGCGTGAAGAGTGGGAAGGGGCGCAATCGTTGCTACCTTGGCAAAATCAATGGTATTGCCCCGGTGGTATTAACGGCGTTATTGATGACCGCATCGAGCTATTGGATGGCGATGTATTTTTGGGCGATGGCTCGGTGGCGCTGATGCGTACCAAAGGTCATACCGAGGGCAATCATTCTATTGTGGCGCATACCGACCAAGGTTTGCTGGTCACCTCAGAAAATGGCGTGAGTATGGACGCGTATGCCCCCGAGCACTCAACCATTCGCGGTTTGGCGCACTATGCCAAAATTACCCAAGCCGAGGTGGTATTAAACGGCAATACCTTAGAAGTGGGTAATGACCAGTATATCTCCATGATTCAAGAAAAAACAGTAGCAGGACGCTACCCCAAAGATGAGCGATTTTTTAATATGGCGCTTTCGTCCGAATCGGCAGGCTACTCGTTGTTTCCGGGCACGGCGCCCACGATTCGTATGGGCAACTTAGAGTTTGGCACCTTTACCCCCAAACTCAAATCAGCAACCAAAAATAAACGAGGTGGGCTATGGCGCAAACTTTTATCGTAACAGGGGCTGCATCGGGCATCGGGCTGGCGCTTTGTCAGCGTTTACTAAACGATGGGCACAACGTTTGTGCTTGTGATATGAATGGTGACGGCTTAAAAACCCATTATGCTCAGCAGATATTGGACAAGCGTCAAGGCTTGTTGTTGCAAACATTAGACATCCGCAAACCTGAGCAGTGGCAAGCGGTGGTTGATGCCACTATAGCCAAGTGGCAAAAGGTGGATGTGCTGTGCAACGTGGCAGGTGTACTCAAAGACAATTGGATAACCGATATCACTGTGCCCGATGAGGTCGATTTCCACTTTGATATCAATGTTAAGGGCACTATTTATGGTACCCAAAGCGTGATTGCGTCAATGCGAGCGCAAGGTGGCGGTCATATTATCAATATTGCCTCTTTGGCCGCTTTGTCTCCGGTGCCGGGTTTGTCATTATATAGCGCCAGTAAATTTGCGGTGCGTGCGTATTCGCTAGCGGCCGGCATGGAATTGGCCAAATATGGCATTGCAGTGACCACGCTTTGTCCTGATGCGGTGCAAACACCGATGCTTGACCAGCAAAAGGAAAAAGAACAAGCCGCTTTGACCTTTTCGGGCAATCGTACTTTGAGCGTGCAAGAGGTCGTCGAGGCCATTGTGACGGACGTGCTAAAAAATCGTCCGCTTGAGCTGGTATTGCCAGCCAGCCGCGGCGTGGTCGCAAAGGTTGCTAATATATTTCCGCAAACTACGGGGCGTTTGGTAGGGTTGTTTCAAAAGCAAGGTCAAAAACGCCAAGCCAAAAGCGGATAACGAATAGCCCAACTGGACGAGCATGCTATGTTAACCACGAAACGCCTGCACCTTCGGCAATGGACAAGCGCTGATTTGCCCGTTTTTGCTGAATTAAATGCCGACCCTGAGGTGATGCGGTATTTCCCACAGCCTTTATCGACGCTTGAAAGCAATGCACTAGCGGCTAAGCTGCAACAGCTTATTGTTGAGAATGGCTGGGGGTTTTGGGCAGTGGCCTTAAAAAAGAGTGGTATAGACCGTATAGACAACGACAATGCAGTTAATAAAGATTGTCACCCGTTTATGGGTTTTGTCGGGCTGCATATGCATAGCCCCAGCGCCGACTTGCCCTGCTCGCCTTGTGTGGAAATTGGCTGGCGGCTGCACAAAAAGTATTGGGGCATGGGCTACGCGACCGAGGCGGCAACCGCGGTGCTACAATTTGCTTTTACCCAGCTTGACCTTGAAGAAGTGGTGTCTTTTACTGCTGTCACCAATAGTGCCTCGCAAGCGGTTATGCAGCGTATTGGCATGAGCAACACGGGAAAGAATTTTTATCATCCTGCCCTTGCGCCCGAGCACCCATTGGCCGAGCATGTGTTGTATAACATCACTCAAGCGGCGTGGCAAAACTTAGGTTAAGTTAAGTTAGGTTAAGTCGGGCTTAGGGTGTATTGGCGATTCGCCCTAATAGATAGACGCAGGCAGTTTATCTAGGCCAAGCTTGTATAGGCTAGGCTAGGCTAGGCTAGGCTAGGCTAGGCTAAGTTTAGCTAGGCTAAGTTTAGCTAGGCTAGGCTTGGGCTAAATTCTAAAAGCAGGAAAACGAGAATTTACCACGCTTTCGGCTTCAATCAAGCTCATGATTTCGTCGGCAATGTTTTCTGCCAGCTCCAAATGGGTAGTGAAGCCCACGCAAGAGGCGTTAATCTCGCCCAGTACATACACATCCTCGCCATTTTCGCCCGTATCTAAGATAAAATCCGCCGTCCACAATAAAGGCAGGGCATAGCCGCCCAATCGTGTCTGTAACATGGGGATATTGGACTCTACTTTATCGACCATGTCTTGCCAATCTTCGGGCTTGTCGTAGCGATAGGTTGCTCCTGAAAACAAGGTGGCCGAAAAGGCATCCGCAGAATCCTCAGGCTTTTTATGCACCACCGAGACCGCTTTGTCTCGCAGCATCAGTACGCGTATCTCTCCTTCTTTGATACGCGGTAAAAACGGCATGTCCAATATTTGACCACTCTCACCTTCGAGGTACTGATAACAAAATTCGATAAACTCGCTTAACGTTTTTTCTTCGGTATGGTTGTCCACAGCCTCGGTAAGCTTAAGTAAGGCGGTTTCCGGAATCTCCTCAACATCTTGATATTGCTCGGCGTTTTTGACCTGTACTCGCCAAATCCCTTCTCCTGCCGAGCCGCGGTTTTGTTTGAGCACCCGCTCCCCATGAGCAAGAATTTTTGGAAACTTGGTCTTTAAATCCTCAAATTCATAATAACAATACACATCTTTTGGCACTAAAGCAGTACCTTTTAGGCGCTCTACCACATCTTTTGCGCCATAATTAATCATCACGTCAGGATGCGGCAAGCCTTGAATGCCTTGATGCACCAATTCGCGCAGCATTTGAAAATAGCCTATCTCATTTTTTAGGTTACCCGGATTGATACGGCTCACATAGGCGTCCGATTTTTCTAACGTATAGCGGTATATCTCGCCTCGATTTTCATCGGAGTAAAAAATTACCTCGGCAGTCCAGCCGCGCTCTTTTAACGACTCGATAATGGGATAAGTGTCACGGCGGTAGCCATATTTGCTTTTGTCAGAGCCACCTCTAGCCTCAAAAATAATCACGTGTTTTTTCATATCAGCGCCCTTTATTGGTTAAGTTGCAGAAAAAATTGTTATCTGTCGCGCAGCTTTAATAACCTTATTGTCAACCCTATGCGAGGATAAAGCAGTGCTTAAGTTACAAATTAGCGACTGTTTGTGACCTTATAGTGACAGGCATTAACCAAAATTAGACTGGTGAGTTTACAAAAAAATAGCCTTAAAACGCAGCTGATTTTACGAGCTGTGGGCGCTGTGACTGGCGATAAAGTGGCTCACTAAATGATTAAACGCCTCTGCCTTGCCGATGTGGGGCCAATGTCCACAACCACTATAAATATGGGCATCGGCATGGGGTATGGCACTGAGCAAGTCCAGGCTACGCGATAAAGGTACAACCTTATCTTCGACGCCATGCACTAACAAAACTGGCTTTAATAAGTTTTGTAAGACTGCCGCCGCAAGCGGCAACTGTTCACGATCATAATTGCGTGCCGCCAATAACAGGGGTCTTAGTCCATTTGCAGCTTCTTTTATAGCAGCTTGATAACGGATATCCACCAAGGTGTCGCAAATAAGCGCATCGTGACCGATATTTTTGCGTAAATCTTTTTTAATCAGCGCTTTGCTCAGGGCAGGTTTTGGCTTAGCAGGGTAATGCGGACTGCTGGGCGTTGTGGTGTCGCGCTGGGCGCCGCCCGTACCAATAGACACCACCCCATAAATTCGCTTTGGGTAATCTAACGCTAGTTGCAGGGCCACCCAGCCACCAAGAGAGCTACCAACCAGCCAAGCTTTATCTATGTTTAGCGCATCCAACACACGCATGGCGTGGGCGCCCCATGCCTTGATGCCAAATTGCGTATCGGGGGCGCAAACGGTTTCACCATAACCAATAAGGTCAAAGGCAATACTGCGATTGCTTTGGCCCAATTGCGGCAAGTTTAACCACCAGGTCAGTGCCGCAGAGGTGCCCATACCGGAGCCGTGCAACAGGAGTACGGGCGGCGTATCAGTGCCACTACCCATATCAAAGTAGTGAGTCACCTCGCCAGTGGCGGTCGCAATCCATTTGTCTTGCAGGTTAAAAAAAGGATGGGTGGTAAAGTTTGCTGCGGAAAAAGTCATATTAGGGTCTATGGGGTTAAGGTCTATGCTGTTAAGGTTTATGGTTATCATGTCTAGGCATCAGCCTGATTAGTGATTGCAAACTAAATGCCAACTCTAAAAAAACAAGGCAGCAAAGTGACTTAAAATGGTGTTAAAAAACAAAACCCAGTAAGCGCAAGCGATAAACATTGGTAATTAGGGGCACGATAACTATGTTGTCCCGTACTCAAACTCACCATGTCCACAAACACCCTATATAAAAAACACCCAAGCGCTTGTGAACTGAACCCCATAAGTTGTGTCCAACCTTTGCGGTTCAGTTCATTGCTAAGGTGTTTTTTATTGTGGTATGTAGGATACAAGCAGTTAAGCTTTGCAACAAAACAAATAGTGACATGCCGGATAAACCTTAGCAAACACTTGCCTTACAGGCGTAAAGCAAGCTCGTGAAAGATTGTACGGCTAAGCGATTAAGGTATGTCATCTATCTTACGACTGGTCATTAATGCCGCCTTAAATCCAAACGGAAAACATTGCGATTCATTCGTCTCAAGGCTATGTATGTGAAGAAGTCACAAGCGGCGCAAATGGGGCAGCTTATACCCTAAGCGGGCTGCACTTTATAAGTAAATTTGGTATAAAACCTAACGCCTAACTATTGCGCAGCCCCAAAATTGGAATCACCAAATCCTCTTCATCGGTTAGATGCTGTGATAAAAAATCGCTGCCTGCCAGCAAATTTTTATACAGACGCTCGGCAAGGGCTTTATCTTCCTTGTCTGCTTTGGCAATCTCATCATTGATGATAAGCATATCGTCTAGCAAGGCATCAAGTTTGACATGGTCACGCTCTAGTATCTCAAAGCCTCGCTTTAGCTGCGGATAGGAGCTGACAAATTCGGGGAAAAAGCCTTTATCCTCCACGCTATGATGTTGATGCAGCTTCATCACATGCATACCGATACGCTGCAAAATTTGCGAGCGATAATTGTCCCAGTTTAAGGCGCCCATTTGATACTCTTCGCTGAGCTCGCGCATAATCCGTTGCCGCTTACGGATATTGGTGTGCACGTTTAGCCAGCCGGATGTTTTATAGGCGTAATCGGATGCATACCACAAATTCGGCGGTAGTTTTTCGTACAAAAACAACCAATCGGACTGTAAGCGACTGTCGGGATGACGGGGGGTGACGGCTGGTTGTGGCGCTGTGTTGTTGTTCATATAAAGTTGACTCCTGACTAATAGCAATCGTCAGCATATAGGCGGTTTGATCTTGCCGCTGCAAGCTTAACGAATACGCAATACGCCCGCAAACGTTATTATTCAACAAATCTTAACTTGCCATATTAATTGTGTAGCTATTGTCCTATATCGGGTTACTTGCCTGCTAAATCAACCGCACTCAACGCTCAATATCTGCCCATATCTTTGCAAAAATCGCCGCTAAATTAGCTTTCATATCCAAACTCAGCTTGGTGCATAAATGGCGCACGCCGTGTACCTGGACGCCCGCTATTTGGGTATGGGCGTAATAATCCTCCATGGTGCCGATAAGTGGCAATTTATGCAGCACAATTTCACTGCCCTCGCCATACTGGGCTAAAAATCGCTCAAAGGCGCGCCAACCAATGCACAAAATATGCTTGGGCTCAATCTCGTCAATGTCCAATCGAGTCAACTGTTCATGCTCGCTTTGCAGGGCCGCAGGCAAGGTTGCGAGCTGCTGCTGCAATACCGCCTCTTTAGGCGCCGCAAAGTAGGACACAAAATTGGTTTCGGCGCAGCGTGCTAGCCGCTCGCGACCACCATCGCCGCCACCGCAAACAATGTCAAGGATACGATTGGCATAACGGCTGCCGCGTTCGGCATCGGCACTATATTTAATCGGCAATGGCGCAAAATCAGTCACTTGGGTTTGCGCACGCCGTTTGGCGACATCCTCCCAGTCCTCACGGTTGCTATGCCCGGGGTTGATACTAATAAACAAAATATCAGGGTTTTCAATCTGACCGGTAATAAAATGACCGGGATAATATAAAGGATTGTCACCCAATAACGGATTGGCACGGGTCACAAAGTCATTGATTCTTTGTTGCTTGTTGACAAAATAGGTCGTAGGCATGATGGCGTGACTCCCATTTTTGGCCGAGCAGGCCTTGTGGTACAATAGGGTGTATCTAGACAGGTTATGCTGATAAACGCCTTTGCAAGACAAGTTATGAGCTATAAACAATTAGATGTCATATATTAGATGTCATATATTAGATGTCATATATTAGATATTAGATATCCAAATCGCTTGCATCGCCGCCATGCGTATCCATACGGCGTTGCTCTTTACGCTGATAGCGAATACCAGAGGCGGCAAACCAGCTTTGTTTGTTTTGGCGCAACAAGTCACTTAGGCTTTGCAATTGCGCTTGCAACGTTTGGGTTAACCAAAAATAGCCCTGCCACTCAAAGTCCAATTGCTCAATACTTGGATAGTCGGACACTTGAATACGAGTCAGTGGCCGGAACACCTCATCGCTAGGGCTTTTTAGCACAGCGGCCATATGACGCATGGCTTGGGTCAGCTCCTGATGATAGTGCGCCAATAAAACTCGATTATCGGCATCAATAGGGCGCTGGGTCAGCTCGGGTGCTGCACTTAACAGCAAATCAACGGTGCTGATAATGTTGCGATGGGTGCGCTGAATTTGGTCTAGCGTTTGTTTACTGATACCCGTCTCGTTGGCGGTGGCTGCAATATGGGCGCGTACTTTTAGCAGCCGCTGGTTTATTTTTTTAAGCCGCTGCACCATATCATCGTTAATTAAACTGCCAAGATCGGTATCGCTCAGCTCGCCAAGTGACGTAATGGTGGTAGCCCCTAAATCGACCCACACATCACGATTTGGGCGAGCAGCTGGTAGCGCATCGATCTTTTGTTCAATCGTCGCCGCTTTCATCGTTGGCGCAAGCGCCTGCATCGACGCCATTGCAGACTGGGATTGGCTAGGCTCCTGAACGTGTAGCCCCACCCCATCATAAACTTGGGCACAGGCCTCAAGATTATTGGCCAATAAAAAACGCCACATTAAGGTGGTTTTAAGCGGTAAAATAACCGTGGCCAGCACCGATATTAAGGTACCAATAAGCACATTTAAGGCCCGATATAGCCCATCTTCGCCCAAGCTACTGTCGCTCGAAATAATCATGCACATGGTGATGCCCGTTAGCATACCAATATAGCCAAGCTGGCGGATGGCATAATAGCCAATGACGGCGCTGACCAGCCCAATCAGCAAATAATACAGCCAAATAATGCCCAGCAAATTGTAATGTAACCATAATAACCCTATGCCAATAACAATGCCCAGCACCGTGCCCACCAGCCGCTCCTTGGCTTTGGTATAAATCGCCCCTTGGTATTGCAACAAACCTAAAATAATAAACACGGTGATGGTCGTCCATTCGCCATGCGGAATACCGGTCACCCGGTTGGCCATCAGTGCTGCTACCACCGCCAAACCAATACGCAGCGCATGCAGCACATCGGCGTTTTGATAGCGGGCATAAGGCTCTATAAAAGGAGCGGTTAAACGTTGTTTTAAAGACGGTAATGACACACGTAATATCGCTGTTGGTTATTGGCAAGGTTGATTGTTGGTAAGGTTGATGATTGTTGGTAAGGTTGATGATGCTTGACGGAACTGACCCAAAGTACGATTGCAAAGCTGTCGTGGCGACTTTGATGGCAACGGAGGGATTATTTAGCGGAAGACGAATTAAACGCCTGATGATTAACAATCCTTATGATTAACAATATAGTCATAATCGCGAATATCTTCAAATATCTCTGCATTGGCTGGCGTATCACTGGTTTTTATCACGCTCATATCGCCCGTGGTTTCCATCACCATGGCAAACACTTCGGACTTGGCCTTAATGCCATTTTTGCGTAGCACCTCTGCCAAGTCACTTTTTGACATTTTGGCCTCTTTGATGTTGTCCCAAAAAAACTCGCCATGCGCCATTAACACGATGGGCTGATTGTCGACTAGCTTTCTAAAAGCAGACGATTTGCGCCGCAATACCGAGATACTGCCTTGTAATACAAACAAAATCGCAATCGCCAATAACCCCTTGAGTAAGGCGGGCGATTTTGACAGCACCGTCGAGGCTAAAATGCTGCCCATCGCCACCGTCATGGCAAAATCGTAGCTCGACAGTTTGGCAAAACTGCGTAACCCCATCAGTTTGGTATACACAATGAGCGCAACATACACAGCCGTTGCCGACATTATCACCGCTAAAGCAACCTGCCAATCTATCAAAAACCACTTTGACCAATCCATACGCCTATCCTAATAACTGCTAACGGTATCGCTAATAATTGTTTAAAAACTCATAGCCTATAGTAGCACGGGTTATCGCCTTCATTCTGTAGTGGATTGTTTAGCCTATTTAGCCCGTTTGGCCTATTTAGATAACCGGGTCATTGTGCTGCTTATGCCATTGCTATTTTTACTACCGCTACTCTTCCCACCACGGTGACGTAGGCAAGTCTTGCAAACTAAACACCTCGCCGATGCGGGGGGTGGCCACCGCTATTTGTTCGTGTTCAGCCTTGCCCGCATTATAGCCATCAAAGGCTGCCTTGATACGGCGCACCGGCTCCCGCCAGTGGTGAGTCGATAAATCAAACTTACCCCAATGAATGGGCAATACCACCTTTGCACCCACGTCAATGCCAGCTTGCGCCGACTCTTCGGGCAACATATGCACATCGCGCCAGCGCTCGTTATAAGCGCCATCTTCAATAAAGGCAATATTAAAACCGCCAAAACGCTTGCCAATATTGGCAAACTCAGGCGAATAACCACCATCGCCACTAAAATACACACTCAAATCAGGGGATTGCACCACCCAACTGCCCCATAAGGTTTCTCGATGCCCTTGGATACGCCGACCGCTAAAATGCCGGGTGGGTGTAAACGTGACTTTAACGCCGTCAGTGATATCAGCCTTATTCTCTTCAACCCCCGTACTGTTATTTATGTGGTCTTTATCCTTGCCAATAATGGCACTCTCATACCAATCAAATTCGCTAATCTTTGCCGCTGGCACGCCCCAGCGCATCAGGTGCGCTTTAACCCCCAAAGGCACATAAAAATGCCCCACTTTATGGCGCAGCTGTTTGATGGCTTTGTAATCTAAATGGTCATAATGGTCGTGCGAAATCAATACCGCATCCACAAACGGCATATCATTGGCGCTTGGGGTGTGGGTCATGGCAAACGGTTTTACCCCGATAGACAACGGGGTCGCACGATGAAACACCGGATCGGTCAAAATGGTGGTATCTGCCGTCCGAAACAATACGGTGGAATGCCCAAGCCACACAAATTCGCCATTTTTTAGCGTGGTTGTAGCGTCGTGGTGCGCATTGGCGGCAATAAGCTGTAACGGCTGGGTGACAATAGGCTTGACGGGGTTTTTATCTTTTGGTGGGAAGATAAATTGCCACAAAAAATTACCCTGTTTTTGGCTATCGCCTTCTGTAAACAGCGATAAGTCGACAGTACTGGCGTACGTTTTTGTGAGATTGGTAAAGGTTTTGCCATCAAAGTTGGCAGAGGCTTGTATACGGCTTTGGGTTTGCGCATCGGGTTTGCCGCCAAACGTGGGGGCAAAGCGTAGAAACAACAGGCTGAAAAGACCCACAACGACCACAGTAATCAACAGCCCTATTAAAACGAGTAACAACAAATGCGACATATCATTAGCCTGTTTACGGATAGGTGGTTCGAGATATACTCTAGAGATATACTCTACGATAAGCACACTATAATATCTACAGTATGCACACTATAATACACTGTCATGACATTATGATATTGCAGCAATAAGAAAAGAAGGATGTACTATGATATATGACGTGATTGGCGATATTCATGGTCATGCTGATAAACTTAAGGGCTTACTGGTTAAACTGGGCTATACCTTAACGCCACTTAATGTATCAGATAACTCTTTGTCTCAGCCTAGTAACGTTTATCAGCCTAGCCATTATTATCAACCCCCTGTTGGACAACGCGCCATGTTTATTGGCGACCTGATTGATAGAGGCAACCAAGAGCTGGAAACCTTGCAAATCGTATTCGCCATGCTCGATGCTGGGGTAGCCGATTGCGTGATGGGCAATCATGAATACAATGCTTTGGCGTATGCGACTGTGGATGCGGGTTTTGCAGCTGATGCTACTAATATCGACTTTAAACTTGATACAGATAGCGATGTTGATATTGTTGATATTGTTGATATGAATGTTGATATTGATAAGGTGATTCATGCTAAAGAACTGCCGTATTTACGCCGTCACAATCAGGCGCATACCCGGCAACATCAAGCTTTTTTAGCTGAAATACCCTTTGGCTCCAAGCTGCATCGCTATTGGCTTGAGCGTTTTTATGACTTGCCATTATGGATAGAGACGCAGCACGCCTGCTTTGTGCATGCCTGTTGGGATGTGGATAACATGGCATTATTAAAACCATTGCTCACCGAGGACAATCGACTGACCTTAGAAGCATTACAGGCCACCAGTCAAAAAGACACCAAAGCGTATGACGCCCTAGAGCGGGTACTTAAAGGGGTAGAGACACCACTACCTGAGGGCATAACGTTTACTGACAAAGAGGGAACACAGCGGCGGCGAGTGCGGGTAAAGTGGTGGCTTGACTCGCTTAATCACCAACCTATTGTGGACATTGCGCGCGCGAGTCGGTCAGATTTGGCGCAAATATCCACAGCGGCTATCACGCCGACCATTGACTTTACCATCAAAACGAACAAGCCTATTTTTATTGGCCACTATTGGCTGACCGGAACCCCAAAGCCGCTAAGCCCGCAAGTGGTTTGCAGCGATTATTCGGCAGGGGGCAGGGGCTATTTAACCGCTTATCAATTGGATACTGACCAGCCTTTGCCGCTATCGGCAGATAATTTTGTGCAGTATATTCGCCATTAACACCCCTTTAACCATTAATGACGACACAATTGTAAAATCTGCTTTTTATTGCGCACAAAATTTTGTATGATGAGCCTTTTTTGTAAGGATACGCAAGCCATGGCAACTGCCAACAACACGCAACCGTCGGACGCCACACTTGGGCCTATCCAATCGCCAACAGGCACGCCTAAAGTCGGTATTATTATGGGCTCACAGTCGGATTGGGCCACCATGCGCTTGAGCGCACAGCTACTGGTTGATTTTGGGGTGGCGTTTAGCTGCGAGGTGGTGTCGGCGCATCGTACCCCCGATAAGTTGTTTGCATTCGCCAAATCTGCCAAAGATAAAGGCTTACAGGTTATCATCGCAGGGGCGGGCGGGGCCGCTCATTTGCCCGGTATGTGTGCCAGTCAAACCCCATTGCCAGTATTGGGCGTGCCGGTTAAGTCGTCGACTTTAAGCGGCTGGGACAGTTTGCTGTCTATCGTACAAATGCCCAAAGGCATTGCGGTGGGTACGTTGGCGATTGGCACGGCTGGGGCCTATAATGCCGCACTGTTGGCGGTGCAAATATTGGCATTGCAAGATGAGGGGCTAGCCGGACAGCTTAACACGTTCCGCCAACAGCAAACCAAGACTATTCTCGCCAGCCCGACTCCCGGTATCCTCAATCCTTAGCCTACAATGCTTAGCCAACTTTGCTATACTTAAGTTTACACCGAACCAAATTGCCGGCTATGCGCCCTGTTTTAACAAACGTTCTGCATTGATAATAACCAACGTTATAACAAAAAGGTGCTTTTGGCACCTTTTACTGTTTTAGCCCCATTGTTGTTTTAGCCCCAACCGCTTTCCCCTTTTATTTTACACTTCGATTTTATTAAGCCATCAAGAGCCAGCCATGACCACAGCCGATACTACTGCCACTTATCCCACTTATCCCACTGCTCATCCTAGCAGCCATCCTAGCAGCCAAACCATTCGCACCATCGGTATTTTAGGCGGTGGGCAACTGGGGATGATGCTTGCCGCTGCCGCTTTGCCGCTGGGTTACCGCTGTGTATTTTTGGAAGATACGCCAAACTGCCCGGCCTCCCTATATGGCAAAGTCTATAGCACCCAGCAGTTAGACGATTTTGCCGCTGCTGCCGATGTGTTTACCTTAGAGTTTGAAAACACCCCGGTGAAAACAGTGCAATGGCTGCAGCAATTGTCAAGCGAAGGGGTTAAACAAGGTATGTACCCACCAGCGCAGGCTTTGGAAGTAGCGCAAGATCGCCTCAAAGAAAAAACCCTGTTTAATGAGCTGGGCATTGCAACCGTGCCGTTTGTAAGCGTTGGCTCACAACATGAGCTGCAAGCCGCCTGTGATGAATTAGGCCTACCGCTAGTGCTCAAAACCAGCCGTGGTGGCTATGATGGCAAAGGGCAATTTGTGCTAAAAACGCCAGCCGATATCGAAGCGGCATGGGCAGCGCTTGGGGCTGCGGTGAGCGGCGACGGCGAGTTAACCCCTGCCCCTGCACCCTTGATAGCCGAAGGGTTTATTGATTTTAGCCGTGAAGTGTCCATTATTGCTACTCGCGCTCAGGATGGGTCGATACGCTGCTATGATTTGGTTGAAAACTATCATCATCAGGGTATTTTAGCCAAATCGCAAGCGCCGGCTATTGGAACCAGTCATTTATTGCCGGCGGCGCAGTCTGCCATAAAAACGCTGATGACCCAGCTCGACTACGTTGGCACCATGGCGTTAGAGTTATTTGTGAGCAAAGATATTGCGGGCAACGAGACGATTCTTGCCAACGAGATTGCGCCCCGGGTGCACAACTCTGGGCACTGGAGTATCGAGGGTGCCATCACCAGTCAATTTGAAAATCACATTCGCGCCATCGTGGGCTTGCCTCTTGGTGATACCGACAACGTGCAGCCATCTATTATGGTCAATGTGCTCGGCGATTATCCTAATGTGGCCGATGTGCTAGCCATTGACGGGGTGCATTATCATACCTATCACAAAGAGACGAGAGAAGAGCGTAAAATCGCTCATATTACCCTGATGCCGAGTGATGTCGCCCAACTTGACCCCGCTTTACAGCAGTTGGTGGCGGTGCTACCCAATAAAATGGGCTTGCTATAATTGACTATAAAGAGAGTCTGCGATGAAAATTTGGATAGATGCTGATGCTTGCCCCTTGGTGGTTAAGGACTTAATTATCAAAACGGTACTGCGCACCAATACCCCCGCTATTTTTGTCGCCAATCAACCGATTAAAGTGCGCAAATCGCCACTGATTACCATGCAAGTGGTGGGCTCGGGGTTTGATGTGGCGGATGATTATATTGCTGATAATGTCGAACTAGGCGACTTGGTGATTACCAGCGATATTCCGCTCGCCAACGATGTGCTAGACAATGGCGGGCAGGTGCTGACTCCGCATGGCATTATTTATGATAAAAACAACATCAAGCAAAAACTCAACGCTCGTGACTTTATGGACACCATGCGCGCAACCGGTGTACTCGATTTAACCCAAATGGGCGGGCAAAAACCCTATTCGGATAAAGATAAAAAACAGTTTGCCGATGGGTTAAATAAATTGGTGCGCTAGTCACTATTAATCCCAGCATCACGCCCTACCCACCCCAAACCCAATCACCGCATCCAGCGTTTTTGCTCCCGTTAATACCATCAGCAGCCTATCAATGCCCAGCGCAATACCACTACACTCGGGCAAGTCATCGCAAGCCGCTAATAAGCGCTCATCAATGGGCATCACTGGCAATCCCCGCTTGGCTCGCTCGTTATTATCAGCTTCAAAACGGGCCCTTAGTGCCTTACTGTCTGCCAGCTCATCGTAGGCATTGGCAATCTCAATCCCATTGATATAGAGCTCAAAGCGTTTGGCTACCGCATTGCCTTGCTGGTCTGTGGCAACTTTGGCCAAAGCGGCAGTGGCAGGAGGATAGTCGGTAATCAGCGTGGGCATATCATGCCCCAAATGCGGCTCGACCAAATGGCTAAACAGCACATCCAGCCAACCTTGATGGTCATCACCTATATCAATGCCGGTCATCCCTTTATCTGCCGCAATGGCCGATAGCACATCGCAGCTGGCGCTGAGCGGATGAATGCCCACATAATCCATAAACGCTTGCCCATAGCTATAATGGGTCATAATTTGCGCATGCCCATAGACAACCGCCAACAAATCGCTGAGCTCATTGCCAAGCTCGGTTAAGGTCATGTTAGGTCGATACCACTCTAGCATCGTAAACTCGCTATTATGGCGTTGTCCCACCTCATTATCACGAAACACCGGGCAAATTTGATATATGGGCACCTGCCATGCTGCCAACATGCGCTTCATCGCAAATTCGGGCGAGGTATGTAGATAATAAGTCTGTGGCTTATCTCTTATAACCATGTTAGCGGATATTGAGGGCACAAACATATCGCTATTCCCAGCTTGCGACAACACCGGCGTTTGTACCTCAAGCACGTGGCGATTGGCAAAAAACTGGCGAATTTTAGCCAACATATCGGCACGGCGATATGCCATATCAAGGCTCATGGTCGGCTGATAGTCCATGCTCGGGTCAGATTGATGATTTGGTGGCTGCTTGGCTGGCTGGCTGGGTTCAGAACTGGAATTAAATGGCAACATGCAACTCTCTTTTTTGCAGTAAAAAACAGGCAGTAAAAACTAATAGGCTTATGGCTCAAACATTAAACAGCCATTCACGGCGTAGCGCATAGTTTTTGCGTAAGTTATCAAAAGCGGCACCTGATACGCCCGATACATCTGACGCACCCGACGCACTCGAAAAACACTCGCGTTTAACACCAACGCCCGCTCTTAACAAGGCATCGTCTGCCATAATGTCGTAATAGGCAGTTAGTTGACTAAGATTGGCGTGTAACTGTTGCCAGTAATACGGATTGGGCGGTAATAGCTGCTTCATTGTGGATACAGCACTCAATTGTAGACGGTCTGCAAACACCTTAACAAAGGCCTCAAATATCATCTGGGTGCCACGCAGCTTGCCCTCTAGCGTATAGCCGGCGATATGCGGGGTGGCAATGCTAAGCTGTTGCAATAATTGTTGAGACACTTTAGGTTCGTGTTCAAAAACATCTAAAACAATTTGACGTTGATGTTGTTGACTATCCTTTAGTAAAGCGGACTCGCTAATCACCGCGCCACGCGCCGTATTAAGCAACACAGTAGTAGGTGGCATCATCGCTAGTGCGTGGGCGTCAATCAAATGATAGGTGGGGTATTTGCTTTGTGATGCTGTGGTCAATGGCACATGCAAACTGATGACATCACTTTGGGTCAGCAGCGCCTTAAAACTGACGTTATTAAGCGACGATGGTGGCAACAGGGGGTCGTGGCCCAATACCTGCCAGCCCAAGTCTTGGGCGTAGGCGGCTAGCGTGCTACCAATATTGCCCAGCCCAATAATCCCAAGCTTGACTGGCGGGTTGTTTCTATCTGTAGCGTTATCTGTAGCGTCATCTGTGCTGTTGCTCCTGCAGGTATCGTTGCTGTTTTTATCATAATCATCAGGTGCATACTCAGGGCGCAGGGTTAAAATGGCGCTCAACACATATTGCGCCACCGAATGCTTGCTACTGCCCGCAGCATTGGCAAATGCAATACCCCGCTGGCTTAAATAGGTTTGGTCAATATGATCCGTGCCAATCGTTGCCGAGCCCACAAACTGCACACTGCGATTGCCCTGTAATAAAGAGGCATCCACTTGGGTGACTGAACGTACCAGCAGTGCATCGGGTTGCTGCGCCTCAATCAGCTCAGCGGTCATGTCACGTCCGGCTACCGCAATTAACGTGATAGGCACGCCTAGTTGGGTTGGGTTAAAATAATCGGCCAAATGAGCAATATTACTATCGGCAATTAGGGTAATGGCTTGCGACTGACGTGACGTATCTGGCATTGTTAATGCGAATCCTCGCTTTTTACACTATCAGACATCAAATTGTGTCTTGCAAAAAAGAGGCTATTAGGGGCATATTCCTCGTGCAAAGAAATATCAACAGGTTGCCAGAGCCGCTGGTCCAAACCCATATAATTTGGCGCAAAGACCACTTTAAAGTTTTGATTTAACCACTCACGCCAGACGGCAAGGCCTATCGCCAATACCACAGGGCCTGTGAACAGGCCAATAAATCCAAAAGCGGTAAGTCCGCCCAAAACGCCAATAAAAATAATGATAAACGGTATTTTTGTTGCGCCACTAATCACTATTGGCCGTATTAAATTATCAATCCAGCTAACCACCAGCATACCCCACAAACCTAAGCCAATGCCTTCGGTAACATGGCCTTGGCTCATTAAATATAATGCCACACCGCCCCAAGCAAAAGGGGTGCCAAAAGGAATAAGGGCAATCACAAACGTGGCAAGGGTTAACAAAATGGGGTTTGGCGCACCAGCAAAATAGTACCCAACACCTGATAGCACCGCTTGTGCCAAAGCAGTTAGGCCAATGCCGTACACCACGGCCTGTGTGGTCGCCCCCACTGAGTCGATATAGCCATCAATACGATTGCCAATAATATTGCGTAGAGCGCGGCGTATCTGTTTCACTAAATTGATGCCATCGCGATAAAAGAAAAACAGGGTCATTAGTGCCATGCCAAGCTTTGCCATGCCGCTTACCGTGGCGTCTAAAGCCACTTTGCCATAGTACAAATGGGACTGGACCCAAGATTTAATCGCCAGTAAGGCCGCATCCGGGTCTTTATTGATGCGCCAAAGCTCATCTTTAATTTGCTGTCCAATAACCGGTAGGTTTTTAATGCTATCGGGTAGGTCAAAATACCCCGCTTTAATGCGCCGCAATACTTCCGCATACAGCCCTAAGGCTTCTTGCTGCAAAATAAACAGCCCAATTATAATAGGAATACCAATGATTAACGAGATGCTAACCGTCATGATACCCGCGCTCATACCGGGACTTAGCTTAACTTTTTCATGAAAAAATTTATAAATAGGAAAGGTCACATAGGCCAAAATGGCGGCCCATAACGCTGGCACAATAAAAAAATCGACTATTTTAAAGCACAAAAAAAACAACCCCGCCAACAACGTGGTTGCAAGGATACGCTGGGTTAGCGTGCCTTGCGTCAAGCTATTTATCATGGCATTGCTCGCAGTGAATAGGAAAACCAATGATGATTTGAAAGTAGGATGTTAAGGTAGGATAAAGTCGCCCAATAGTATGCTATAGCCAGACAAAAATAAATAATAGTAACTTGTAACTTAGCACGTGTTGGAAGGTTCCACCATGGCGCCTAACTAATATCGGCTAACGGCTAAATTTGCAACACGCCCACGTCTGCCACGGTCAAAAATAACTCACGAACGACCTTAAGCAACGTTAGGCGATTGCGCTTGAGTGCGCTGTCATCCACATTGACCATCACCCTAGCAAAAAACTTGGTTAATGGCGCATCCAGTTGGGTTAAGGCTTGTAAAATAGCCTGATATTGCGCCGCCACTTGCAAAGGCGGTACGACACTTTGTAGCTCAACCACCACATTAAACAGGTCTTTTTCGGCGTCCTCTATCAATAAAGTTAGGTCTATCTTGGCATCGGCACTCAACTCGCCTTCAGACTTTGCCAAAATATTGGCCACCCGCTTATTGTTCTCGGCCAAGGTGGCCGCTTGGGGCAACGCTCGAAACTCACTCACCGCCCGTATGCGCTGGTCAAAGTCGAGCGGCATATGCGGGTTAATCGCCTGCACCGCTTGAATGGTATCCACACTTATGCCCTGCTCGGTATACATGGCCCGGTACCGTGAGTTAATAAACTCTATCACTTGGGTAAAGGTATCGCCCATTTTAGGTAGTTTGCCCTCATAATTTAAAATCGCTTGCTCTACCAAGCTGATTAAATTAATCGGTAGCTTTTTTTCAATCAAGATGCGCAGTACGCCAATCGCCGCACGGCGCAGGCTAAACGGATCTTTTGAACCTGTGGGAACTTCGTCAATACCAAATATACCCACTAAGGTATCCAAACGGTCAGCTAATGCAAGGCAAATTCCAATAGGGGTTTGTGGCAAGGCATCGCCGCTAAACTTGGGCAAGTATTGTTCCTCAAGTGCTACAGCCACGGCTTCAGGCTCGCCGTTAAGACGGGCATAATAGGTGCCAGCAATGCCTTGTAGCTCGGCAAACTCGCCCACAAGCGTGCTTGCAAGGTCGGCCTTGGATAACATTGCCGCCCGTACGGTTTGCTCAATATCAATGTGGGCATAGCTAGCATAGGCTGCTGTCGCATCCTTTAGCGCCAGCTCTTGTACCGTTGTGGCAATAAAAGCCGCCAGTTTAGCGATACGCTCAGACTTTTGCCAAATAGTGCCGAGCTTGTCTTGAAAGACTCGGTCTTTAAGTTTATCGGTCAGGGCAAATAGGGGTTGTTTTTGATCTTGTAAGAAGAAAAACTCCGCATCGGCCAATCGGGGTCGCACCACTTTTTCGTTACCGCTAATCACTTGGGCGGGGTCTTTGGACTCGATGTTACTAATAAAAATAAAATACGGCAGTAGCTTGCCGTGGCTATCGGTCAGACAAAAATATTTTTGATCCGCTTGCATGGTTTTAATCAAGGCCTCTTGTGGCACTTGTAAAAAACGCGCCTCAAAGCTGGCGCGCAGGGCGACCGGCAAATCAACCAAGCTGGTCACCTCATCTAACAAATCTTGCGGCATAATCGGCGTGGCATTGACGGCATCGGCAAGCTGTTGTACCTGCTCGACAATGCGCTGTTGCCGACGCGCAAAGTCCGCAATCACTTTGGCATCGTCTAATACTTGCTCATAATCGTCAGCGTGCGCAATGAGCGCATCGCCAGCGTGAAAGCGATGCCCTAAAGTAATATTGCCCGTTTGCACCCCTTGGTTATTCAATACCCCTGTCGTTAATCCCTGTATCGTCGCCGGAATTACCTTGTCATCTTGCATGAGTACCAACCATTTGACCGGGCGCACAAATTCTTCACGGCTAGCGCCAGAACGCATACGCTTGGCAATCGGCAAATTGTCTAATGCCGTTTGCAAGATAGCTGGTAATAGTTCTGTCGTCGGCTGCCCCGCAATGGTTTGCTCATAGCCAATATAATCACCTTTGTCGGTATGAATGGTCATCAGCTCGTCCACCTCAATACCTAGCCCCTTGGCAAACCCTTGCGCAGCTTTGGTCGGTTTGCCGTCGCTATCATACGCCGCTTTGATAGCAGGGCCGCGTTTTTGCTCGCTGCGATCGGGCTGTTTATCGCTGATACCAGCAAGTTGCAACGCCAAACGTCTTGGTGCGGCAAAAGCTTTTAGGCTGTCAAATTGAATATTGGCATCGTTAAGCTGCTGCTCAACGCTGGCTTTTAGTGCATCTTGTAAAGGTTTTAAACTTTTTGGCGGCAACTCTTCGGTGCCAAGCTCGAATAAAATAGTCGTCATGGGGGTCTCAATTATTTTAAGGTTTTGGGCTATATTTAGATTCTATAGTTAAGTATAAATTATTTTAGCCGTAGGGTGCGCCCAGCGCACCGTTAGCGTAACGATATCCAAATGCAAACATATAGGTCTTCATGTGCCGATAATGGGAATTAGACGATATCCCTTTTGGAGGTTGGTGCGCAATCTTGTTGCTTTAAACGGGCAACAAACGAATCAAATGGTGTTGGCATCGTTATAGCGCCTTATCTTTTGGCAAATACGTCTCTAACGCTGCGGCTTTATGCGCGGCATCCGCTAGCGGAAAACCAAGTTTTGCCCGTGCTTGCACATAACCTTCTGCCACTTTGCGCGACAAAGTTCGTACTCTTAATATAAAACGCTGGCGCTCGGTGACCGAAATTGCGCCGCGCGCATCAAGCAGATTAAAAGCATGCGAGGCTTTAAGCACCATCTCATAAGCTGGCAATGGCAACCCTGCTGTCACCAATTTGTCGGCTTGCTGCTCATAAAAATCGAAAAGGTCAAACATTTTAGCCACATCGGCATGCTCAAAGTTATAGGTGGACTGCTCTACCTCATTTTGATGAAACACATCGCCATAAGTCACTTTACCAAACTCGCCGTCGGTCCACACCAAGTCATACACGCTATCGACGCCTTGAATATACATAGCCAGGCGCTCAAGCCCATAAGTAATCTCACCTGTGACCGGAAAGCATTCGATGCCACCCACTTGCTGAAAATAGGTGAACTGGGTGACTTCCATACCGTTGAGCCACACCTCCCAGCCCAATCCCCAAGCGCCGAGCGTGGGCGACTCCCAGTTATCTTCCACAAAACGCACATCATGGGTCAAGGTATCGACACCGATGGCTTTTAGCGAGTCCAGATACAACTCTTGAATATTGGGCGGATTGGGTTTTAACACCACTTGAAATTGATAATAATGCTGCAAACGGTTAGGATTGTTACCATAACGGCCATCGGTTGGGCGGCGTGAGGGCTGCACATAAGCGGCGTTCCAGCGCTCAGGCCCTAAGGATCGCAAAAAAGTGGCGGTATGAAAGGTGCCTGCCCCCATCTCCATATCGTAAGGTTGCAGCACCACACAGCCCTTGTCTGCCCAAAAAGTTTGCAAAGTTAAGATGAGTTGTTGAAAGGTCATAGTTTGGTCGCCAATTGATAAATAAGTCATGAAATATACACACAAAAACGGTCATTGTAAAAAGCGCTGCTAAGCCTAATCTCCGCTTCGCCGCTCTAAACATGTCAATAGCGACTACCTTACTAAAAAACCGCTATTTTATCCATATATTAGCGAGGGTCGATGGCATTTAGATAGTTTCTAAGCCCGCTTTGGCCATTTAGCCTGCGTTTGCCCGTCGTTTAGGCACTATTTAGCAAACCGCAGACAAAAAAATACCTAGATAGTAACCCATCTAGGCAGGAGGAAAGCGGTCTAACTATATTATTGTTATTCGATTATTGTTATTCGACGTTACTGTGAGTCAAAATACTGTGATTCAAAAGCTTATGAATGCTTAGTCAGCTGACGACTCCAAAAAAAGACAGGGAGCATCCAAGTATCCAAGTAGAAACAGCAAACCGAGGGCAATAAGATAACCTACAAACATATCGGATAAAAAAGGGTCAATCTCCACCACAGCCATGCAGAATCCATGCAAAATCTAAGATACGCTCAGCTATTCAGCTATTAATAAGTCAGCTATAAAGTCAGCTATTAAGTTTTAGATAAGTCCTTGATATCTGCATCTGTAGATGTAGAGGAGTGTTTATTATAACGCTGCATTCCCTCACTACTGTTTAAACTTTACCCAGATTTTGTAACGCTTTTGCAAGCAACTCTTTCCCAATTGCATAGCAAACCAGCCAATGCCAATTTACATTGCTCACAATTACTGCAATAATAAACCTCTACTCATTACTAATAAGGATATTGGTATGTCATCACGTAAACATTCTGCTAAACGTAGCTTAGATCAATGGCTGTCCGACTACGCTGTGAGCCATCAAAATTCGTTAAATAAAAAAATCCATTGGCTGTGTGTGCCGACCATCTTTGTCAGTATTTTGGGCATGAGTATGGCGATATCTACTTGGTTCACCATTGTGCTGGCGATGCTGGTGGCGTTATTTTACCTAAGATTATCAACACCGCTATTTATGGCAATGGGTAGTTTTATGTTGATTTGCTTAACGGCAATGGCATTAATGCCGTTATCGTTTAAAGGCTGGGCGGCTATTTTTGTGGTTGCTTGGATAGGTCAATTTGTCGGTCATAAAATTGAGGGCAAAAAACCCTCATTCTTTGAAGACTTAAAGTTTTTAATGATAGGTCCAGCTTGGGTTGCCAATTCCTTGCTAGGTCGCGTCATTAAACCTAGCGCTTAAAGCGGCCGCATGCTCACAAAAACATAACATAAAGATAAGTAACCTTGGGTTAAATAACCATAGCGGCCGGCTTTTTTTGCTAAACTATCTGTTTTACTAAACCAGTCGTCTTATTAACAAGAAACAGTTTATATTTTATATTGGTTTAACTTAATAAGGATTATTTATCATGGCATTTTTGCAACTAGTGACTAAAAAAGCCCTATCAACCCTCTCGGTGGTGGCACTCACTGGCTTAGGTATGGTAAGCGTATCGAGCCAAGCAGCCTTGTATGAGATTGACCCGCATCACGCCAATGCCCGTTTTTTTGTCAATCATTTTGGCACCTCGACCAATGCAGGTGGTTTTTATGGGTTGTCTGGTATTGTGGATTATTCGCCCAAAACTCAATCGGGCTTTGTTGGGGTGACGATACCTATCATCAGCTTAAGTACAGGCATCAAACCGTTTGATAAGCACTTGAAATCAGCGGATTTTTTTGATGTCGACAAGTATCCAACCGCTTATTTTCAATCGACCAAATGGCAATTTAATGGCGATAAAGTAGAGTCGGTGACTGGTGACTTAACCTTGCATGGGCAAACCCATCCGATTACCCTTAAAGCCACCAATTTTAATTGCTATGATAGCCCGATTGCTAAAACACAAGTGTGCGGTGGTGATTTTGAAACCACGATTGATAGAACTGATTGGGGTATGACCACCTATACCGATGGTGGTATGATGAAAGATGTGACCTTAAAAATTCAAATTGAAGCTGCTTTGGCAGATGGGCAAACAAAAACAACCCTTTGATAGCCTCATATCAGCTATCTATACCTTTTCTAGCTATATGTAATAGTTAGTTAGCTGCGCCTTATTGGCCAACTCATTTAGTAAAAAACGTCGCTTAAAAAGTGGCGTTTTTTTGTATTCGGAGCCTTGTCAATGCGTCAACAGCCCTTTAGCAGCCATATTGTTGCCCGTGACCCCAGCGAGCCCAACCGTACCTCGACCACCCTTGAGCTATTGTTTGATTTGGTGTACGTGATTGCGGTCTCGGCCGCTGCCAAGGGATTTCATTATCGCCTTGTTGAGCATGATGTCATGGGATTTGTCACCTTTGGCGTGGCGTTTTTTATCTTATGGAATGCGTGGACAAGTTTTACTTGGTTTGCCTCGGGCTACGACCCTGACGATGTGTATTATCGCCTATCGGTGCTGCTGCAAATGTTTGGATCCTTGCTCATCGCCGCCAATATCCATCTGTTTTTTGAGCATGGCCTCGTCTGGATTGGGGTCACCGGCTACACCATCATGCGTCTGGCCATTTGTAGCCAGTGGTGGCGGGTGTATCGACACGTCCCTAGTCACAAAAAAGTGGCCGGACGCAGCTTTGTGGGCTTGTTAAGCTTGCAGTTATTATGGATAAGCTGGCTATTTTTGCCACAATCGTGGCAAACGCCAGCGCTGTTTTTATTTATTTTGGGCGAGCTATTAATGCCGATATGGGCGCGCTCCGAGCAGTTTGACAATTGGCACCCCGGGCACATTGCCGAACGTTATGGGCTATTAACCATTATCGTGTTGGGTGAGGGCATATTGGGGGTTAGCGGCACAATCGGCGAGCTGTTAACCAACCCAAACTACAGCGCCAGCGCCATTATTGCCTCAGGCTCCGCTTTGGTGGCGCTACTTTTTGCTATTTGGTGGCTGTATTTTAATATCCCGTTTGCCACTATTTTAGATAGCGAGCACCGCCGTCACGATTTTGTTTCATTTGGTTATGGTCATTTTTTTATATTTGCCTCGCTGGCCGGTTTGGGCAGTGCGCTGAACCTAGTTGCCGATTTGGTTGATAAAACCAGTACCAGTGCAATGACTAGTGCCACTGGCAGTAGCACCCACCCTTTGACCGATGTGCCCGCTGGCGTTTCGGCTACTTATGCCATGGGCATGATTTTGCTGCAACTACTCATTTTTTTAATTACCCTGACCTGCCTGCGCCGCCTGATGTGTGACAAATCGGGGCATAATCTTATGGCGTTAAGCGTCGCCATGCTGATTATTGCTGTTAGCTTTTTTGCGGTGCAGCAGGGCTTGTCGATTACTTATGGCATCTGGCTGACGGTGCTTGCCCCTGTCGTGATGATTGTTTTATTTAGACGGGATGAACAACAGTGGCAAGGGTAGCGATTTGGCCTATAGGTGGTGAAGGGCAAAAATATCGGTAGTCATATTGCTGTTTTTTTGATGGTGAGGTAAAAAGCCTAATCGGCTAAGGCTTTAATAAGTTTAAAGCGAGGCACTTCTTGTGTGCCATTACCCTCCGCACCTTGTCTTGTCACCATCTCGTTAAACATCGCCAGCGGCCGCACCCATACCCCGTAGTCGCCATATAGACAGCGATACACCACCAATGCCTCTTGGGTTTCCGAATGCTGCGCCGTATGTAGCACTTGGTATAGGTTGCCTTTGTAATGTTGATAGATACCTAGTGTAACCAGTTGCTTACGGTCTGTTTTATCTTTGCTCATAACGTGTCAGCTTATGTTGAAGATGAATTTTCGCATCTGTCCATTCGTCTTGGGTCATACTGTAGACAACAGAGTCAGTAATGACACCGTTGCGCCTTAGTCTATCGCCCCGAATCACCCCATCTTTGTTTGCGCCTAATCGTTCGATAGCGCGTTGTGATTGTGTGTTGATAATATCTGTCCGCCAACCAACTGTTAGGTAGTCTGATGTTTCGAAGGCATGCGTTAATAATAGTAACTTACAAGTCGTATTAACCTGAGTGCGCCAATACGATTTGGCATACCACGTATACCCGATATCTAAGCGCTTAACCTTCGGCATGATATTATAAAAACTTGTGGTACCAATCGCCCTGCCAGTAGTATCATCAATCACTGCAAAAGCGACTCTATCTGCCATCACGTCCGCTTTATGAATGTTGTCCGCCATATTTTCAGGACTGGGCACCGAGGTGTAAACGGTCTGCCAAAGCTCGCCATCTTGACAGGCTTCGGCTAGGTCACAGGCGTGCTTTTGGGTGAGTGGTTCGAGGGTGACGTTGTTTTGCGATAGGGTGATTGGTTTTGGCATGGTTTTCTACCTATTAAATAATTTTGATGCTATTACACCACCGTCACTTTCGCAAAGGCCTTTTTACCCGCTTGAATCACCACGGTTTGCCCTGCGCTTAAACTAAACCCCACCTCAACCTCGTCGCCATCCACTTTGACTGCCTGACGCTTTAGCATGTCTTTTGCGGCGGCATTGTTTTTAGCGAGCTTGGCTTGGTTTAAGATTTGGGTAATAAACAACGCCGCTTGGCCGTCTTCTAATTTAAGCGTCACCTCAGGCAAATCAACAGGCAATTCGCCATCTGCCAGCACATTACCGGCAGATTTATGCGCCGTTTGCGCCGCCGCTTTGTCATGAAAACGCTCGATGAGCTCTTCGGCCAAGATGCGCTTAATCTCTTGCGGATTGCGCCCGTTTTCCATCTCGAGCAACAAGGCTTCGACCTCGTCCATCGGTTTAAAGCTCAAAAACTCATAATAACGGCGAATCAAAGTGTCGGGCATCGATAAGATTTTTTGATACATCGTGCCCGGTTTGTCATAAATTGCCACATAATTACCCAGCGATTTGGACATTTTATTCACCCCATCCAAACCCTCTAAAATGGGCACGGTGATGCACACCTGCGGCGACTGCCCATAACGGCTTTGCAAGGTGCGCCCCATTAGCAGGTTGAAAGTTTGGTCGGTGCCGCCCAGCTCGACATCGGCCGCAAGTGCCACCGAGTCATAGCCCTGAACCAACGGATACAAAAACTCGTGAATGGAAATCGGCGTTTGCGCCGCATAACGTTTGGAGAAATCATCGCGCTCGAGCATCCGCGACACCGTTTGCTGACTGGCCAGCGCAATCATATCCGCCGCCGTCATCTCGTTAAACCACTGCGAGTTAAACACCACCGTGGTTTTGTCTTTGTCTAAAATTTTAAACACTTGCTCGGCGTAGGTTTTGGCGTTGTCTTGAATTTGTTCGTCAGTCAATGGCGGGCGGGTGCTATTTTTGCCGGTCGGGTCGCCAATTTTGGCGGTATAATCGCCAATCAAAAAATAAATCTCATGGCCCAAATCTTGAAAATGCTTGAGTTTGTTAATCAGCACCGTATGTCCCAAATGTAAATCAGGCGCGGTTGGGTCAAACCCAGCTTTGATTTTAAGCGGTCGCCCCAGTTTGAGCTTAGCAACTAAGTCTTCTTGCGACAATATTTCATGAGTACCACGTTGGATAAGGGCAAGTTGCGCCTCTAGGGATAAGGTTTGGGTGGGCAACGCTGCTGTCTGGCTCATAATAGTCTCTTATTGGATATGGGCGATAAAAATGGGTGATAAACCGGCGTCTATAAAACAAGTCGCTTAGATTTTAGATAGTAGAAGTTTAAAGAAGAATAGCGCAAAAAGCTATGCTAACGATAAGCTGTGGCAATGACAGTGCTTAATCGCTACGGATTGTCACTGTTAGTGGGTTCTGTTTAATGGGTTTGGGCAGTGTTGGGTTCGTGTAGCGCTGGGTGTGGGCAGGCAGTAGGTTTAATTAGCAATATACCGCCTATTCACTATAAGGTACCATCTACCGTCTATCTGCAATTTAGCCCAGATGGCGCCGTAGATAATTTTTGTAAAAGCGGGCGCTACTATTGTAGTCGGGCAAACGTTGGGCTATATTAATGTGCTGAGCAAACTGTTACCCATTGTCAGTGACGTGGCCGGCGTTGTCGATGCCTTATTGGTAGCAGACGGCGATGGCGTTGAGTATGGTCAACCCATTGTGCAATTGTGTTAATCACTAGGGAGGTTAACGTCATTAGCATTGGTTGACACTTCATGTAATTTAAGGAGCCCTATTCATGCAAGTTTATCACTTTAAAATCTCATTATTTGGCTATCACGAGCAGCCCGTTAACCAACTGCATAGGGTGATTGCCGTCAGTGAAAATAGCACCTTTGCAGACTTACACGATGCCATCTTTGAGGCCTTTGACCGTGAAGACCCGCATTTATATAGCTTTTTTCTGACTAAAAAAGACACCCAAAGCATGCGTGACATTATGAAGGCCCCGAGTATTACCAACCCTTATTCGTTTGCAGAGGGCGATGTTTATCCCGACATTAAACCGAAAAATGCTGCCACCACCACCATTAAAAGTGCTAAATTAAAATTAAAAGAGGTGTTACATTACTGGTTTGATTTTGGCGATGATTGGTGGCACAGACTTCGTCTTGATAGAATCTCTACCGATAATTCAACCATACAGCCCTATGTGAAGGTGACTAAAAAAGTAGGCAAATCACCCGCACAATATCCTGATTATGATGACGAGGGTGACGATGTCCTATTTGACGAACGTGTTCTTGACATAAGCGACTTAAATATAGGCGACTTAAATATGAACGATGGTGATTTTATAGCCGTCGACTTCGACCCACAGCGCCTTAGTGAACTGGGTATTGACGAAGCAGACATGCTATTTATCGTACAAGCCTTACAAAAAGAAACCCTCAAAGCGATGACAGAAGTTGTGGATAGGTATGGGGTGGATAAGGTGGTCGATATGGTCAAAATAACCGGTTTTGTGGATGTCGAGCCGATAGAATCTATGCTAAAAAACCTGCCTATTTTTGATTTCCTAGAATCGACGGATACGCCAGGCTTAACCCTAGCCCAAGAGCGCGACTTATTAGACACCTTGATTCAAAAACTGCAAGATAGATTAGCGAACACCGAGGCAAAACTGGCAGTAGCGGCTAGCGCCACTAAAACGTCTACGAGCAAAAAACCTGCTGCTAATCAAAAGGATAAGTAGGTAATATGGATAATGATTTTAAGCAAGCCTTTAACGATACCCTGTTCGATAGTTTCGAGCAGGGCTATTATGTCGGTATGATGTCAGGCACCAGCCTCGATGGACTAGATGCAGTAATTTGCCAGTTTGATGAGAGAGTGACTGCTGCTTGTTTGGGTAATGATAGCGTGGTGACTGATGGTTTAATGAGTGCTGGTTTATTGACTGATAGCTTGGTGAAGGATAGTGATAGCCTAGTTACTAACAGTTTAGATAGCGTTATCTTTACTACAGAGCCGGAGCCGACTCCAAACACCGGTAGTGATGCTGTAGACGATACGCCAATAGCGAAAAACAAGATTATTGCCACGCATACAGCAGAATTTCCAGACCTGCTGCGTGAGGTGTTACTGGCACTTTGCCAGCCCAATGCCACCGCACAGTTGCACAAGTTAACCCTGCAACTAGGGCTTGATGTTGCCGATACTGCCAATACAGCCGCTAGCGTCCCACAAAGCGAACTAGACTGGTTTGGCTGGGCAAGCCGAGAATATGGCAAGTTTGCCAGTCAAGTAGTCAATGAGTTGCTAGCCAAGTCAGACATTAACGCAGAATCTATCATCGCCATTGGCTGCCATGGGCAAACGGTGCGCCATCGCCCGCATTTGGGCTTTAGCTTGCAACTGGTTGACCCCAATATTATTGCCGAGCGTACCGGCATTAGCGTGGTGAGCGATTTTAGACGCCGCGATATGGCAGTGGGTGGTCAAGGTGCACCCTTAGTCCCTGCTTTTCATTTGGCACATTTTGGTAAGCCTTTGCAGCAAAGCCATGAGACTAAGGCAAGCGCAACGCTGATTGTGGTTAACCTTGGCGGCATTGCCAATATCACCGTGTTGCCGGCCAATCAACCCGATAAGATTATTGGCTTTGATACCGGCCCTGCCAATATTTTGCTCGATAGTTGGTATCAGTTTCACGTGAAACATTCTAATTTGCTGGATAAGTATCCTGATTATCAGCCGCTTTATGATAAATCAGGGCAGTGGGCGCAAATGGGACAAGGGAATCATGCCTTGCTTAAACAGTTGTTAACCCACCCTTATTTCGTTAAGGCCGCCCCGAAAAGCACTGGGCGTGAAGATTTTAATTTGCAGTGGCTACAACAGCAAATAGTGACAGTCGAAACCAATATCGCTGCCAAAATTAGTGCAGAAGATGTACAAGCGACTTTAACCTTATTTACGGTAAAGACCTTAAGTAATGCGATACAGGCCGAGGCACAACGCTTGAGCCTACATGCCTTACAGCCAGAGGGCGGCGCGGTTATTGTCTGTGGCGGTGGCGCTTATAATGACTTTATGCTGGCCTTGCTCGCCCAAGAATTGGCAGACTGGCACCTATCCACCAGTGCCGATTTTGGTATTGCCCCGACTTGGGTTGAAGCCATGGCATTTGCATGGTTGGCGCAGCAAACGATGATAGGTAATACTGGCAACTTGCCGGCGGCGACAGGCGCAAGTAAGGCGGTGGTATTGGGGCAAGTGTGCTTTGCTTAACCTATTATTGACTTATGCAAACCATTATCTATATGCATCACCTACCTCGTTCTCAACTTATTAGTGGCTTTGTTTAGGTAGCCAATCCCGCTTTCCGCTATTGTCTTGGCTGGCACAGGAGCAGGCACTACTGTCGAGTATCGTTCCTGTTGCCTCGATATGAGGAGGGATAAAGCAAGTGTTTGGGGAACACTTGCCCCGACGCAAGAGAAAATCTGTGGTTTTCTGACATCTTGCCAAGTGCCTGCAATCCTGTGCTGTGCCAAGTATAGCCGCTACAATCGGGGCTAAACCGCACCTTAGAATTTAAGTTTGGCGTACTACGTTGAGAGTGACGTATCACTTATATTTAAGTACTCAAGCCACTAGCGACCATATTGCCCCAAGTTGCTCATACCCCTCAACCCATTATTACAGCGCCCAACGCTACTTTTCACGTCGTTAGACGACGAAACTATTTTAACCCATACGCTGAATTCATCCCCTTAACTAATGAGTAAAGCTCAAGCTCTACCCTGCTACTCTCTCTACGCCCTTTACCCCAAAGACCGCACCCACCGCACAATCTGACTGCTCGGCAATGCGCCAGATTGACGGGCAATCTCATTGCCGCCTCTAAACGCCACCATCGTCGGCAAACTGCGGATATTATAGGGCGCAGCGGCTTCTTGCATCTGGTCGGTTTGTAGCTTGGCAAACACCACCGTGGGCAGTTGCGCCGCAGCTTGCTCAAACTCGGGTGCCATCATCAAACACGGCTGACACCAAATTGCCCAAAAATCGACGATGGTTAAGACATCATTCTTTTGAATCACTTTAGCGGTGGTTAAATCGTTAAGCACCATGGGCTTGGCGGTTAGCAACGCTTGCTGACATCGACCACATTTTGGCGATTGGGTCAGGCGATTCTCTGGAATACGATTGGTTGCATGGCAACCGGCGTGTGGACAAACCAAATGTAGCATAGATTGTGACATAGTAACTCCTTGTTAGATTTTCGTTATCGGCCATACAGCTTATTGACCTCAATACGCCATTATACTGTTAAAATAGGCGCAGGCTTAAGGTCTGGTTGTCATTCTTTCATTTTTTATTATTTATTTATGCAAGCACCACAAAAGTAACGTCTACATAAGTTTTCAATTTATTCTATATAAAATAGCCAAACTCAAATGATATCAAATGATAATAGGCAATTTAAAATTGGTGGGTGATGCGTCGCTAACCACCCGCTACGATTAGTAATCTTCGTAGGGTGCACCCCGCGCACCTTTGTATTCACAATGGTGATTGGTGCGCTGGGCGCACCCTACCAAAAATGAAATGCTTTTATCCTGATGTTGTCATGAGACTCTATTTTTAGGCTGGCCATCTATGTCGCGTCGTTTATTGCCCCGACCACCCACTTGGCTGACCCACTATTCCAGCGCCAATTTGCCCGCCGATGTTGTGGCCGGTTTGGTGGTGGGTGTCTTGGTGATTCCGCAGAGCTTGGGCTATGCCGTCTTGGCCGGATTGCCCCCTGTGTATGGCCTATATGCCTCTATTATGCCGGTTTTGGCCTATGCTTGGGTAGGCTCAAGCAACGTGCAAGCGATTGGGGCGGTGGCCATTACCGCCATTATGACTGCCAGCACCTTGCACGGATTGGCGGCCCCTGATAGCGCCAATTATGTTCTATTAGCCAGCTTGCTTGCGCTGATAGTTGGCGCTATGTTGTGGTTGGCCGGTCATTTTAAGCTTGGCTGGGTTATGCAGTTTATCAGCCGCGGTGTGTCCGCAGGCTTTATCAGCGGTGCTGCCGTTTTAATATTGCTAAGTCAGGTTAAATACCTTACTGGGGCTTCCCTATCTGCCAATACGCTGCCTGACTTTTTAATATCGCTATCGCATCAATGGTCGCATCTACACCCCCCTACTTTTGCGTTGGGCATGGTAGCTTTGACACTATTTTTATTAAATCGTTTTGCCAGTCATTGGGTTTGGCAATCGTGGCTGCGCGGCAAGTATGCAGGGTGGGCAACTTGGGCGACTCGTTTATTGCCGCTGGCGGTGGTGATTATCGCCATCACTGCCAGCTATGTTGGACACTGGTCGACGCATGGTATTCGGGTGATTGGGGTTATCCCCAGTGGGTTGCCAAATATCGCCCTGCCTTCACCCTCTTCGGTGGGTCAGGTTTTCTCGTTATTACCAAATGCTGGCCTTATTGCCCTCATTGCCTTTGTGTCTAGTAGCTCGGTTGCCATTACCTATGCTCGACTGCGTGGGGAGCACTTTGACGCCAATGCCGATTTAAAAGGGCTTGGTTTGGCCAATGTAGTGGGCGGCATTAGCCAAAGCTTTCCGGTGGCGGGTGGGTTTTCACGCACGGCCATCAATGTGGACTCGGGGGCGCAAACCCCTTTGGCGAGCG
>JAGLBE010000179.1 GCA_018260445.1 Psychrobacter sp. | reverse complement strand
AGTTATTGATTTGGTTTTTGATCGCTTTAGTGATCACTACTTGAATTAGGAATTTCATGTTTCATGCATAAATCACCGACAACATTTTTTACAGCGTAATTTTTTTAATGTTTGTTTGCAATAAAATACTTTTAAGCGCTGAAATATGGTGAGGTAAAAATAAGTTTAATAAGGATTATTCGAGACTTTAATAAATAAATAAATAAAACCTGTGGTAAATCATAATTTTACGACGTGAAAGAAAAATCAAAGCATGATGTCAAAGTCTGATTTCTAAATAAAATAAATAAACTAATTTATTTCAATGGATTGAACTGGATCGAAAGAATCGGTTCTTCGTAAATCCCCACTTGATATTCGCTTTGAGTGCTTGCTTTTAAAATCCAAATTTCAAATTATTTATTTATGCATTTCTTAATGTTCTTTTACTCGTCTTGAATTCCGTTACTTCTCTTTTTGATTTATTTATTTATTTATTTATTTGCTTTTTTGTGTTCGTTTCGGCCGTACACGGACCGCGTGATTTCGACAATTTTCTCCTTATTCAATATTCCTTCGTATTTATGCAATGGTGTTGCTTTCGTTCTTCTGCCCGCTTTGTACTCGGTTT
>JAGLBE010000178.1:360-612 GCA_018260445.1 Psychrobacter sp. | reverse complement strand
AAAAAAAAAGGAAAAAAAGGAAGAAAACGGGAAAAGGAACGATTCGATTTTCCTCCGCGTTGAATTTCCGGACCGGGTCACAATTGGATCGGGATTAATTTTTTTTTTAAATAAATAAATAAATAAATAATTTAAATGAAAATTAATAAATTAATAATAGCGAAGAGTAATGGTGAATCCGAGTCAATTAATTAATTAATTTTTTTTTTTTTTTTTTGACCGATTTTGTCGCATTCCATCTGCCGGAGGATG
>JAGLBE010000178.1:0-350 GCA_018260445.1 Psychrobacter sp. | reverse complement strand
CGTAAGCCCGACGAATTCGGTTTCGGTCTATTTCTATCGACTATTACACATGTTTTTTCGCCGGTGAAATTGAATTGAATAACAATAATAACAAATTTAACGAAGAGAACGATTGCGTAGACGAATAAATAAATAAATAAATAAATAACATAATATAATATAAAAAAAAAAAAAAAAATAAATCAATAAATAAATGAATAAATGAGTAAATAAGTAAATAAATAAATAAATAAATAAATGAATGAATAAAGGAAAATAAAAGGCAAAGTTTGTCCGTGGAGAGAGAAAAAAAAATTCTCGAGTTTTTTCTCGAGAGTAACTAAAAAGAAAATTATTATTATTATTATTAT
>JAGLBE010000177.1 GCA_018260445.1 Psychrobacter sp. | reverse complement strand
CAATAATCAATAAAACCGAATTATTATTTTTTCATTCTAAATAAGTTACTTTACGAAATCGCTTTCATTAAAAACGTTTTTGGATGTTGGAAAATGGTTATTCATTAAATCGTAATGAGGATTAAAATATCAATTTCGAATAATCGTGCAATTAAAATGTATGCATTTACAGAAAACAATTAGATAATATTGTTTATAACATTTATTGCGATTTTCTTAAAAATGTTAAAATAATATCTTAAAGAAAAAACATTAATGCTTACGAGGAATAATTTTTTTTTGCGACGGGCTCTGGCTGAAGCTTATTGAAGTGGAAAATGAATTAAATTGACTTGGAAGTGAAGAGAATTAAATCTGATACAGTCTTAAAGTATCATTCAAGGATGGGAGTTTCTCTGATACACTATATACTTTTGGAAGTTTTTCGTAAAAAAAAATAAAAAATAAATAAATAAATAAAATTTGATATTCGTTATAAAATATAAAATATAAAATCTATAAAAATTTTATAGATGGTTTATTGGCCAAGACCGGCCAATTTATATATTATAATTTATTACAATATATTATAATATTTATATATTATAATTAATATATTATATAATAATTTATGTGT
>JAGLBE010000176.1 GCA_018260445.1 Psychrobacter sp. | reverse complement strand
AAACAGAGTAACTCACATAGGTGCAAAGCGTGGCAGTGGCTTTGGCTCAGTCAGTCGCTGGGACATAATAGCACATGATAGCGTTGATGATTGTCGCTTTAAGCGTGGTTTACCCAGAGATTTTGCAGATAAAAATAATGTAAATGGCTTGATGATGGAGTGGGCAATTAAGCCGCCTTATACACTAGCTGACAACAAGCGCGATGCGGTGATACCAGAAAATGTATGATAATGCAGATTTGGAATTAAAAATACAAATGCGAAAAAAGGCAATTGAATTATTGGGAAGGCGGCCAAAATTAGTCGTTGACGCCTATTCTGGAACTGGCGTTATTGCAAAATTATTTTGGGCTGTCAATGCTGATAAAGTAATTTGCATTGAAAAAGACAAAACCCAAGCCGCATTAAATAAAATGGATAATTTAATTATTGGTGATAATGGAGATTGTATAGATTTAACTATTGATGCTGATATTGTTGATTGTGACGCTTATGGGCTTGTCATGCCGTATATACGAAAATTAACATCGAATACTGTTGTTGTTTTTACGGATGGCACGCCTGAAAAAGCACGTAAAAACTATAGCGCATGGCGGGAATTTAAAAATGACTTTAATGAG
>JAGLBE010000175.1 GCA_018260445.1 Psychrobacter sp. | reverse complement strand
AGGTTTCAATCCACGCACCCGTGATGGGTGCGACTGGGGTACTCCGGCCTAAAAATCTTGACAAGCCCGTTTCAATCCACGCACCCGTGATGGGTGCGACAGCGGTAAATACGGTGTTGAGTCAGGCGGTGAGGTTTCAATCCACGCACCCGTGATGGGTGCGACTGTTTGCCTTGTCACAGCTAAACCGCTCACTTGAGTTTCAATCCACGCACCCGTGATGGGTGCGACGTTAACTCGTATGCGGTGGTGAGGGCTTAGATATGTTTCAATCCACGCACCCGTGATGGGTGCGACTTCCAGTGCTGCCACTACCCATCGTAAAATCAAGTTTCAATCCACGCACCCGTGATGGGTGCGACACTAACTAACTAAACGACTGGAGATATAAAATGGTTTCAATCCACGCACCCGTGATGGGTGCGACATCAATACTTACCAGCTGGTTATAGCGATATTTTTGTTTCAATCCACGCACCCGTGATGGGTGCGACTGTTATGTATGGGCGCTCCCAATCCAATGGGTGTTTCAATCCACGCACCCGTGATGGGTGCGACATGTTATTACCATCCGTCCATGCGTACCACGCGTTTCAATGCACGCACCCGTGATGGGTGCGAC
>JAGLBE010000174.1 GCA_018260445.1 Psychrobacter sp. | reverse complement strand
ATAATAACAATAACAATGACAACGACAATAATAATAATGACAATAACAATAATAATAATAACAATAATAATAATAAGAATAATAATAATAATAATAACAATAACAATAACAATAACAATAACAATAACAATGACAATGACAATAACAATAACAATGACAATGACAATAATAACAATAATAACAATAATAATAATAATAATAATAATAATAAATGTTTTTTTTCTTTTGGTGCAACCCCTTTTTATTCTTATTTGGCAATTCGAATGATTCTTTTCTTTGCTTTTTTAATTTGATTAAAAACAATTTAAATTTTTGATTTAATTTATTTTAATTCAATTGTTTACATTCGTTTATATTTATTTAATCGTTATTTTCAATTAATTTTTCCTCCCTCAGCAAAAAATTTTTGATTTTTTCGATTTTTTTTTTTTTGTCACAGATTTGGCCAGATTTTTAGTTTGGTTTTCAGGGGCGGATTTCCACGGAGAGAAACGACGTTAATTTCTAATTCTATTTCTAATTTCTTCTTCACTTCACTTCACTTCACATCACCACCTGCCTCTCTCAGAGGCGTTTGAAGTGTTTTGAGCACTGAAATTCTTTGCAGCATTTCAGGCAGCAGCT
>JAGLBE010000173.1 GCA_018260445.1 Psychrobacter sp. | reverse complement strand
GATCCATTTTCAACCATTTTCGTTTGCATGTAGAAACCGGACTGAAGCAGATGATAGGTTGCCCGAAGAAACCATCAATGTTCGCCCAAACACTCACGGGTCGATCCCGATAGATTGAAAAACGACGATGACCACATCCCGTTCAATGCCAGACGTCTCGCCAACTTATTCAGCCGTTGGCTTTTTCAATGGCAGGTCCAAAAGACCAATGCGCTGAGTCAAACCGGACTTATAAAGTTCGGGTATCGGGGAAGGCACAAAGAAAAAAGGGGGGTTTAGGGACCCAATAAGGGACCAAACCAAATAAGATTAAATTTTGGGTACTGATCATCGAAGACCAAGAAAAAAAGGAAAAAGGACATCATCCACTGTAAATCCGCGAAAGTCTAAAAAATAAAACTTTAAACCTTAAAGTTTAAAATGTTGATTAAAATGTGTGAATGAAATATATGTTCAAATGATTTAAAATTTAAATTGGTTAATATTCCTTAGTTTGACTTCGGGTCTCACTTATTTTTAAAATCATATACACCGGAAATTATGTAATTCTGAATAGAACAAAATAATGATGGAAATCTGATAAATAATTAGGAGAGGATGTTTCTATTTATGAAAGGGTTATTTACCAAAA
>JAGLBE010000172.1 GCA_018260445.1 Psychrobacter sp. | reverse complement strand
CCCCACAATCTCAACTGTGACTCAAGCTCGGACCTCAGCCCCACTGGGCCCACTTGGACCCCACTTTTGAACCTAATAAAAACTGACTTGAGACATAACCATAGAGCCTCCCCTATTTACAAATTTAATCCCCCTATTTAGAGAATTTAACCCCCCCCCCTTTCATTTATTTATTCAAACTTTAGTGCATACCTGCTTCCATACCTGAAACCTAAACAAGTTCTCATGAGTTTTTGAAGTACTTTTAGTTTGGTTCGTTTTACCGCCGACGATGCATCAGCAGCTGCTAAAGCTGGCGAAACATCTGGAAAAGATGTTTTCAGTTTTTCCACGCGACGTAATAATCCAAAAAGTGAGAGTAAAAGTGATTGTGAATTTAACGGAAGTCGCGAAAGTTTAAAATCGATAAAGAAAAATTTTACTTGCTTTCGGCCCATTTTTTTTTCTTTTTCCTGCCTTGGAAAAGTCAAGTCATCAAGTCAATAAATAAATAAATAAATAAATAATAAATAAATAAAATAAAAAGCCAATTGGTACTACGTCATTTTTGAAGGGAACTTGTTTAACTGCCCTTTGAAGGACGACGACTTGCAACTGCAAATTTTTTTTTTCTTATTGATTTCATTCACAG
>JAGLBE010000171.1:293-635 GCA_018260445.1 Psychrobacter sp. | reverse complement strand
CGCTGATGGCTGACCAGCAACTGCTGCAACGGGCACTGGGCAATCTGCTGGCCAATGCCGTGCGCCATGCCCAGCCCGGTTCGACCGTGCGCTTGCTGCGTCGCGACGATGCCGAGTATTGCTGGACAGGTGTGCATAACCTTGGCCCCGCCATTGATCCGCAACATATCGACAAACTGTTCGACCGTTTTTACCGGGTAGACCCGTCACGGGCACAACCGGGTGACTCTGGCGGCCTGGGCCTGGCGATTGTGCATTCGATCATGCAACTGCATGGCGGCCAGGTGCGGGTGGTGAGCGACGCCAGCGGCACGCTGTTTGAGCTGGGATTTGCCCGCGATC
>JAGLBE010000171.1:0-260 GCA_018260445.1 Psychrobacter sp. | reverse complement strand
ACGGTCGAGCACTTGCGCCAGTACTTCAGCGAGCTGCGGCGCGAATCGTGAAAATAGTCTGTTATCAGGGGTTTACAAGCTCAAACATCCGGGTATACTCGTCGCCCATAACGCCGGTATAGCTCAGTTGGTAGAGCAACTGACTTGTAATCAGTAGGTCCCGAGTTCGACTCTTGGTGCCGGCACCATACAAGGTTCCAAAGACAGCCAACACAGTCTTTGAAACCACCGAAAAACCCGCCTACTGGCGGGTTTTTTCG
>JAGLBE010000170.1 GCA_018260445.1 Psychrobacter sp. | reverse complement strand
GATGACAGCCTGAGCACGCCACCCGTTTCTTTAAATATTCGCTTAAACATCAGCTCACCCTCGAACCATACAGCGTACACCTCACCGTCTCTAGGCTCGACAACCGACCTATCTATCATCACGACATCGCCATCACATATATAAGGCGACATGCTGTCATTTATGGCGTAGACCAATATGCAGTGACTAGGTTTTCTACGCTTTTTAACAAAAAATGACTCGTTAAAAAACAATGGCCTCTTTACGGGCTCGAACCCAAACGTCTGGCTGCCATTACCGCAACATACCTTCACGTCGTACAAATCTATGGGTATCCTTTTGTTGTCATCGCTGGCAACCAATGGCTTAGGTGCATTATTTAGAATATCGTCAATACCTAAGTCTTGATACGACGGCTCAAAATAAAATTTAGGCAGATTTAAGGCTATTTCTAGGTTACGCGCCGCATCCTCTCCAAACCCTCTGTTTTTGTTTTTCAGTTGAGATATGTGACTGGTGTCAATGCCGTATTTTCTAGCAAGCGCTGCCACAGTCACGCCTTTATCCTTATAGTTGCTTAATAATTCAACCAGCTTTAGGCGCCTTTGCTCTTGGATGCTATCACTCATCGCGCTCTCCAGTTTGTAGTTACCTGCCT
>JAGLBE010000016.1 GCA_018260445.1 Psychrobacter sp. | reverse complement strand
AAAACCGTGGGGTACAAGATATGCTTATTGCGTGTGTAGATGGTTTAAAAGGCTTTAGTGAGGCAATTAATACGGTATATCCAAACACGCAGGTTCAGCTATGTATTGTGCATATGGTACGTTACTCTATGAAGTTTGTACCCTGGAAAGATAGGAGAAAAGTAGCTGCTAGTTTAAAGGCGGTTTATGACGCTGATACGCTTGAGATAGCAGAGGCTAACCTTAAGCAGTTTGATGATATCTGGGGCGATAAATACCCGCATGTGGTTACATCTTGGCGCAATAATTGGGAGGGCTTAACCGTGTTCTTTGATTACCCGAAAGACATTCGAAAAGCGATCTATACGACCAATGCTATCGAGTCATTAAATAGCGTGATTCGTACCGCTGTGAATAAGCATAAGATATTCCCATCTGATCAAGCGGCGTTTAAGGTTGTTTATCTAGCCACGAGCCAAGCGTCTAAAAAGTGGTCGATGCCCATCCGTAACTGGACGTCTGCTCTTAATCGCTTTATGATTATGTTTGATGAGCGCGTAAGTAAGCATTTAATCTAAATTGCAGTTACACAGAATTCGGGATGGGCTCAATAATACATCTATTAGCAAATTGGTAAATCGATTATAATTACTGTAGATATTTGAATCAAGATCAATTCAATTAAACTTAACTTTATTTGTAATATTACAATGCCCTATTAAATCCAAACCCAAAATCGAACACACATTTACAACAACTTTTAATAATAAGCAGGCACAAAAAAACCCCGCTACATATTATGTAGCGGGGTTTTATTTTGATAGAATATAAGACTCGAACCAATAGATGTGCTACTCAATTCAAATCAGGGGTTATGATAGAGATAATGTTGTTTAGATCTGAATCTTTATTGGTTATGGATTATAGTCTATAAAAAGGTATACGTGATCTCACATCTGCTTTTTTAAATATCTAAATCAACGCTCTTATTTACAATAAGAGCTCTATTGATAGACAACTAAAATATGTCAAAGATTGACTATATTATATATCTTACTTACAAAAATCGTTAATAGATATTTACAAAAAAACCAGATAGCTTAAAAGCTATATGGTTTCTTTTTGATTACTAAGTTATTTCCCCACCAATACCTGCCCTCTTGAAAAGCTAATACAGGCCTCACAAAACCAAGAACTCTTTGAACGCATATAAGGAATATCAGCAGGTACCTCTATTGGACAGCAACTACCACAATATTGGCAACGTACATCATCAATATAAACATGACAAGTGCTTATAGCTACGAAAAGCTCATTAGGCGAAACATTATATTCCTGACATAGCTTTTTGACATAGGCAATATAACCGCCATTATTGTCAAAAGACCAGTAATCCTGACATAGCTGTTTGACAGCTTCACACGTCATAGGACTATAGATAAGTTTCAAGCTCATACCTCTTCTCCTTATCGATAGTCAGTCTGTGGAATAAGCTGATAAAGTCGACTTTGCAACTCTGAAAGCAGATCATCAGTTATATAATCTTCTTGAGTTTCTAATTGTTTTTGAACCCAGACCCTAAGAGCCGTATGATTGTCAAAACAACTATCCACATCTAAAAAGCGAGCTAGTCCATTATCTTTTTGAATACAATATTCATGTATCAATATATTGGCAAGCCTATTGGCTTCATCACTGAAATAACCTTTTGGTTTGTGATCTGCAAGAAGCTCATCATAATTAATTATTTTCATGGGTCTGCTCCTCGCCTTTCTGGTCAAAATTAACTGACTTATCTTGTACGGTGGCAAACCTATTTAAGTAATAAAAAGGCCTAAAGTTATTCGTCAAATCAGAACCTGTAAATCCAGTGTCGATTGTTTCTATCTTTGCCTCGTCCTCTGATTCAGTTTCTAAACTTACTTCTACCTCAGTAATGTCGCCAGATATGTAATTATCATTAGAGTTTATCTCGTCACTATCTAACTGATTACCATTTATCACCTTTGTGTCCCCATTAGATGAATGTAGGCCGACAAGTCTCTCCTTACTGGCAAGTAGCAGATTATCTATTGCAGAGCCGTCTTGACGGGTAATATCTGGCACATAGCGGCTATATACCCTAAATAACATTTCTGTACTACTATGTCCCATTTGACGCGCTATCCATTCTGGATTTTCACCAGATGCAAGCCATAGCGTTGCAGCAGTGTGCCGAGTTTGATATGCTCTCCTGTGCTTTAACCCTAATAGCTCAAGTGTTGGCTTCCATATCCTACGATTTACGTTACGATATTCCAAAGCGTTACCCTGACTGTTGCAAAACACATACTCAGATTTTCCATAAGTTTGCTTTTTTTGTTCTAAAAATGCATCGTAGACAATTTGTGACATAACGATTTCTCGTTGGGACCCAATTGTCTTAGTAGGTCCAAGTAACCCATCAACCAAAGCTTGACGAATGGAAACCTCTCTTCTCTCGAAATTAACAGAGTCCCATTTTAGTCCGTCAATCTCACTGGTTCGCATTCCTGTAAAGAATCTTATTGTGTAATAAGGCTTAAAATCTTTACGTACAACATTGATAAACCGCCATACTTCATTTAACGTGAAAGGATTGACTATTGGACGTGACTGTTTGAGATTATTAATATTTTTAAAAGGCATCTCAAACTCGTAGCGTTCTGATGCTTCTTCTAGTATCATACGAAGAGGTATCATGATCTCGTTGATCCGTGTTACCGACAGACTTGATTGGCCATCTTTACCGTAACGAACTTTAGCGAGAGAGCTACGAAAGGTCATCAAGTCTGGCTTCTTTATAACGTGTATTGCTTTATTGCCAAAATTGGGTATCAAGTACTTATTAAGAATAATCTTAACCTTTTTTCGATAAGATGGCCGCCATTCAATTCTCTTTTCTTCAAACCAAATATCGGAAAATTCTTTAAAACTTGGATTACGACTGATACAAGCTTCTGCTTTATCAGTTAATTGACGCATCTGTTCTGCTTTTTCACTTTTAGGAAAATAGGCAGCATAATCAAATATTCCAAGCGTGATTTCTGCCTCCATCTTTTTAAGTATTTTATCTAGCTTTTTTCGATTAGCAGGGGTATCTTCAAAAGCTGTCTTTTCTCGACAGCGAATCCCCATGTATCTAAAATCAACAACTAACTTACCAAAGCGTGCTCTCATAGTAGCCATAGTTTATCCCCTTAAAATTATTGAAGAGCCATACCATTAATAGTACTCATTATTGGCTTGCACATATCCTCCTCGATACGCTCCCAAACATACAAAATCTTTCTACCGCCAAACGGACGTATGTAATGAATATTTTCAATTAATACGCTGTCTTTTAGTTGGTTGCGTATTGTGCGTGGATCGTATTTGATACGTTCTGCCAGCTCATCTGTTGTTAAATATGTATTACTCATAATTTTTACCTTTTTTCAGTTAATAAATACCTGCATTAAGTGCTAGAATGTAAATTGAATTTAACCTTTAATAAAATGTAAATCCTCCTATTCGAATAATTATTACCTGTTTAATGGTAATAATTACTCTATTTACGTACTATACAATCTTTTTACCCCAATGTAAAGCATTTTTACCCGAAAAGAGGTAATTTTATGATCAAAAATAATTTCCCTGTCATTCTTGCTGAAAAAAGGCTTCGAGTAGCAGATGTCGTGAGAGCAACAGGCATGAGTAAATCAACTCTTCATAAACTATATAATGACGAGTCTTCTAGGATTGATTTCAATACCATAAATCAATTGTGTGAGTTTTTAGATGTCCAGGTAGGTGACTTATTTGTTTATGAGCCAGACTCTAAAGAAGTTGATAAAGGAGAGGTATCGAATGAGGATTAAAAGGGGAGAGTTGGTGAATTTTAACTGGAGTCCAATAACGATATAACTATTTAATTTTTAATAAAAAATTATTTATCCGGTCACGTTTTGGTCACGTTTTTTTATGATAGCTAAGTATCTAATTTACCAAAATATGAGGTCATATTTAAAAAAACATTTTTATTAATAAAATATTGATTCCAATCTATAAAATAGGAAGGTTGGGGTCAGTTTTACGGTTGGGGTTTTACTACTTTGGCACGAAAGGGTCACGTTTTGGTCACGCCTCCATCTATTAAGATTTTTAATGTTAAGATATGATTAATAAAGTCCTTTAGATCTGATAGATAACTCCCTATTAACCTACTGATTTTAAACAAAAAAAAGCCTCACTGTTAAGTGAGGCTTTTTAAAATGTTGGAGCGGGATAAGAGATTCGAACTCTCGACCCCAACCTTGGCAAGGTTATGCTCTACCACTGAGCTAATCCCGCATAATTGTATCAATAAAGTCATTCGATTTTAAATTTGGAGCGGGATAAGAGATTCGAACTCTCGACCCCAACCTTGGCAAGGTTATGCTCTACCACTGAGCTAATCCCGCTAACCATCTATTAAAATCATACCAATAGCTGACGACTTATTGATAGGTGGGCTATTATATACAATACTATAGTTATGTCAATACCTTATTTATAATTTATACTTTAGCTCAATAACGTTGGAAACCTGCTGCCATCATGCGCGGCAGCAATTTACAATTATTGGCTATTTTGTTACTTTAGGTTAGCTTATCTTTTCATGGGATAAGGTAGAATATCCATAAACACATCCTTCGCTAAGCAATGGTAATGATTATGAAAAAATATCTAGTTAACAGCCTGTTGGCTGTGACGCTGTCGACAACGGCGTTAATAGGGTGCAGCAGCACGACCAACTCTGGCGTTATAGGTAGCGATAGACAGCAGTTGTTACTGGTATCTAGTGAGCAAGTCTTACAACTGTCGACCCAAAGCTATTTAAAATCGATGCAGCAAGCCAAAGCACAAGGGGTATTAGACACAAACCCAGCCCAGCTCGCTCGTTTAAAGCGTATTGCTGGCAATTTAATTGGTCAAGTGGCCGTCTATAGAAATGATGCCGACCAATGGCAATGGGAAGTGCACACCATTCAATCCAATGAGCTAAACGCCTATGTGGTGCCCGGTGGCAAGATTATGTTTTATACGGGTATTATTGACCGCCTGAACCTGACCGATGATGAAATCGCTGCTATTATGGGGCATGAAATTGCGCACGTATTGCGTGAGCACTCGCGCGAACGCCTCTCTAGCGCGTATGCCACTCAGGCAGGGCTGGGCATTGCCGGCAGTTTATTTGGCTTAACCCAAGGGCAAGCCCAAATGGCGGCTATCGCCACCGATTTGGGACTGAATAAACCGCACAGCCGTACCCAAGAGTCCGAAGCGGATCAAATTGGTTTGGTACTGATGGCAAAAGCAGGGTATAACCCACAGTCTGCGATTAGTTTATGGCAAAAGATGCAGCAGGCCAGCAAAGGGGCGCCGCCACAATTTTTAAGCACCCATCCCTCAAGTGCCAATCGCATTGCGACCATACAAGCTTTGCTGCCCCAAGTGATGCCATACTATTTGCAAGGCAAACGCTAGACGAGCGGTTTTAAACAACCTTACGCTTACCGTACTAGGCGCTTTGTTTTGGTAGCTAAACCCGATTTTTTCTAATAGCTTGGCATAGCACAGGGTGGCAGACAGTCCGTTTTCTACGAACGGGCTGTTTTTTATGACCCCTATCTGTGTTAAGTATTTCTATAGCATCCTTATCACAATGACAATTCATATCTCTAAAGTACCCTACTAAAATGAAGACTGGTTTATAATGCCAGATACCAGCTAAGGGCCTATTATGACTACCCAAGACCAACTCATTGCCAGTTTACAAGCGCTACAACCAAGCCATCTTGAGCTGGTTAATGAATCGATGCAGCATGCCGGTTATTTTGAGGGCAAAGAGAGTCATTTCAAACTGACGCTGGTAAGCGCTGCGTTTACAGGCAAGCGTTTGGTAGCAAGGCATCAACAGATATATGCTTTGGTAAATCATTTACTGACTCGTCAAAACGGTAGCGTGCACGCCCTTGCCATCCATGCTTATACCCCAAGCGAGTGGCAAACCTTGGCCGAGAGTCTCGATAACGTGCCTAAAAGTCCGCTTTGTGCCAGTAACACCACGTCTTAAAACTTGCGACGCGGCTAAACTCGATACCGGCCTTTTATCGACGCTAGGTGAATAACCGCTCCTACAAAAAGGTAGCAGTCCACTATCCTATCTCGCTTAATTGATGAAGCGGATAAGATACAAGGTTTAAGCATTTTCAATCCGCCCTACTGCCCGTATGACTTGACAACTTCTTGAGGACTGTATGAAACATTTGCATATGTTAATGGCATTGATAACGATTGGTCTATTTTTATGGCAAAGTTATCTGGTGCTCAGTAAAAACAAGCGCTTTGACAAAAAAGGCAAAATAGCGACCCATATTGTGTATGCGCTACTCATTGTATCAGGGGCAATGGCCGTCATGCCTTTGCTCGCAGCTCACGTGCCCCTGCAATGGGTGGTGGCTAAAATTGTGTTACTCATTGCTGCAATAAGTGCTAGTATTAAAGCCTTCAAGCCAGCAGCCAGCACCGCGCAAAGCAAAACAGGCATACTCATTGCTTTATGTGCTTATATCGGCATTGTGGTTTTAGCTTTTATCAAGCCTGACAACTTTATCTAACCTATTGCTGTTTAACCTTTTTATGCTAACCTTTTTTAGGTTAACCCAGTTTATACGGTTATCTCAAACGGTGGATTTACCATGCTTTACTCAATTAGCAAGCCCTCTATTCTTTCTAAAGTGCTTGCCATACCTACCCCTATCTTCGCCGTAAGCACGATAGTGGCAAGCGGGGTTTTACTCAGTAGTTGCGCCAGTACGGGCAATATAGCCCCGCAGTATGTGGCGCCTAGCACTTACCAAAGCTATGACTGTCAAAACCTGACCCAAGAATATAACCGCATCCACAGTTATGTGAAACAGGCACAATCTGAACAAACCTCATTTGCGACTACCGGCATTGGCGTCGGTATTTCTGCAGGGCGTTGGGGCATCTCTCCCAATATCAACATTGGCATGGGCAGAAGCGATAATAGCCAAGCTCGTGATGCTAAGCTGGCCCGTTTATATGGCGAGCGTGATGCGGTGATTCAGTCGGCTCGCATCAAACATTGTCCGTTTGCCGCTGATTTAAAAGTCTATGGTGAAAAATAAGTCAGCGCTAGAGTGTTACTATGATGAGTCAAGCTGTAAACCCTATTTTAAGCCCTACCCCTAGCTCAGGCCCTATAGCCGCATCCCCGTCCCTGCCGCGTCCTACCAAAGCGGTGCACCATCAACGCGAGGATTATCAGCGGGTGGTGGTGACGGGTATGGGCGCAGTGACCCCATTAGGGTTAGATGTGGCCACTACTTGGCAACGGTTGCTAAAGGGAGAAAGTGGCATAACAGTGGTGACTCACTTTGATGCAGCGTCGTATCGCTCGCAAATTATGGGCAGTGTCCAAGGCTTTAATGCCGCCAACTTTATGCTGCCAAAAGACGCGAGACGTTATGACAGCTTTATTCATTATGGGGTGGCGGCGGCCAGCATGGCCTTAAAAGAGGCAGGGTTTATTAAGGTTGTTGGCCCCTCCCCTACGCCCGTGCAAAACGTAGATAGCGAACGTTTTGGGGTCATTATTGGCTCAGGCATTGGCGGATTGCAAACTTTAGAGGACAACCGAGATGCTTTAAACCAGCATGGGGTGCGGCGGGTGTCTCCCTTTAGCTTGCCCGGCGCTATCATTAATATGACTGCTGGCCTTGTGGCGATTAAACACGGGCTAAAAGGTGCAAACTTAGCCACGGCGACGGCGTGCACCTCGTCGGCACATGCGATTGGCCTTGCGGCTCGCTTGATTGCTTACGGCGATTGCGATGTGATGCTAGCAGGCGGCACGGAAAAAGGCTCAAGTCCACTAGGGATGGCAGGATTTGCCGCTATGGGCGCCCTGTCTACCCGTAATGATGACCCTACCCGTGCCAGCCGCCCCTTTGATAAAGAGCGAGACGGTTTCGTCTTGGGCGATGGGGCTGGGGTTTTGGTATTGGAGAGTTTGAGCCATGCTAAGGCGCGAGGTGCGCCCATAGTGGCCGAACTGGTCGGTTTTGGCATGAGCGATGATGCCCATCATATTACGGCGCCACCAAGCGATGGTGACGGGGCGATACGAGCCATGCAAGCGGCGCTAGCCGATGCGGGTATTAACGCCTGTGATATTGGTTACATTAATGCGCATGGTACCAGCACCCCATCTGGTGATGTGGCCGAATCCTTAGCGATTGAGCAAGTATTTAGCGATTGCAAAGCGTCATTACTGGTGAGCTCTACCAAATCGATGACTGGGCACTTGCTGGGTGCTGCAGGTGGTATCGAAGCCATATTTAGTATCTTAGCGCTGCAACATCAGATAGTACCGCCTACCATTAATTTAGAGCAAGTGGACGAAAACTGCCGTTTGGACTATGTGGCAAATCAAGCCCGAGCCACTACCAACTTGCAATATGCCTTATCAAATAGTTTTGGCTTTGGCGGCACCAATGCGACGCTTATTTTTGCACGCTGGCCGATACAAGACAGCTAAGCGATGGTTCACGACTTGCCGCATCAACACTTGCAAACTTCTTCTTAACTTACGCTATTATGGGACTTTTCAGTTATGTCACAAATCTCATTGTCGCACCAGTTTTCACGGCGCTGGTCAGTAGCGCCGCAACCGATTAAAGACGCTTTGGTGCAGGAGCTTGATGATATCGTGCGACTTTTGGACAACAGCACGGCATTGGAGGCTTTTAAATTCGCCATCCCTGACCTTGACGATTATATAGAAGCCGTTTATGCAGATTTGGCACGTCAAAAAGCCTTGGAGACACCTGCTCCTAAAACGGCTATGCTACCCGAAACAACAGATAATGAGCCTCAGCAAACGGCTAAACCGGCCTTAGGACACTTAGCGCAACAAGATACACCTTGCGAGTTAGGCGCTCAAAATGACAATGACATTGTCGCCAAGGGCAGCAATATTGCAGCAACGTCTGGTGATACGCCGGCTCATACTAGCACCGGCACTACCAGCGGCAGCACCACCTTAGTACCTGCTATAACGGCTACCAATGCAAGCAATGCTACAGACTTAAAGGCCGCGGCCTTAGCAATAACACCCAAAGAGGTAAGCTCCAGCGTCATTATCGAGGCCTTAGATGCCAATCACACCCATAATAAAGAAGCGATATTGTCTGAACAAACGGTCGACACCCTAAAAACGTTGGCCGAACAGCACGTGAATAAGGTGTCTCACTCAGCGGCCACGGCGGCACCTAAAGCCATCATTGATGACACTTTATTAAAAGAGTTAGAAGCCAATATCGATGACTATTTAACCGAAAGACTGACCGATATCTCCGAAGATTTAAAATCTTGGTTGCGTGAACAAGTGAAGCAACATAATCAACAGGCTGCAGATGACCATTCATAAACTTTATGCGCTGACGTCAAGCAATCACTTTAAGCAATCACTTTAAGCCATAGAGTCATTTAAACGAGGCGCCAAACGGTTAACCGTCACCACGTATTACTCGTGCAATACTTTGTAGACTGTTTTGGCCATGACCGCGCCTATGCCTTTGACGCCGGCCAATTCTTGCTGCGAGGCGCCAAGCAATTGTTGCAAGCCACCAAAATGGTTGAGCAAATCACGGCGGCGTTTTTCTCCCAACCCCGGAATCACCTCTAAGACAGAAGAGGAGCGGCGATTGTCGCGTTTTTTGCGATGCGCTATGATGGCAAAGCGATGCGCCTCATCTCGGATATTCATAATCAGGTGCAACGCCTTGCTGTCCATCGGTAAGTCTAGCGGCTCATGGGCAATAAAATGCAGTACCTCTAGCCCCGCTTTGCGCCCCTCACCTTTAGCCACACCAATGAGCAACGTATCGTCTAAAATCCCCAGATCGGTTAACACCCCTTTTGCCATATTTAACTGACCAATTCCGCCATCCACCAATAATACATCGGGCAACGGATGTTTTTTATAGCGCCGTGTCAACGCCTGTGCCATGGCCGCATAATCATCGCCACCTTGAATGTCATGAATGGCATATTGGCGATAATCCCGCCGACGTGCGCCGCCTTGGTCAAACACCACGCAGCTGGCAATGGTCGCCTCACCCATCGTGTGCGAGATATCAAAGCACTCAATGCGATCTATCGGTGCCTGTATGATGGGTTGTAGCACGGCATTTAACGCTAAAAATCTGGCATTCAGCTCTAAGTAATCGCCCAACTTGGTTTGCAGCGCATTTTTGGCGTTGAGCTGGGCTAAATCTAACCACTCGGCCCGATGCTCACGCACATTGGTTTTAATGTGCGTTTTAAGCTCAAAATGGGTCATTAAGGCTTCTTGCAGCGCCTGCTGGTCAGGTAAGTCCTCGCTAATGATAATTTCGCTGGGCAAATCGTCGGTGACCTGAAAATAAAACGAGGTCATAAAGGCCGACAAATTGTCTGCAATGGGCAGGGTGCTGTCCACATCTGGAAAATAGTTTTTGCCACCCAAAACACGGCCGCCACGCACGGTCAACACATGGGCGCAAGTAATGCCCGCTTGACTGGTGATGGCAATCACATCGGCCTCGCCTTGCACCGTATACACCGCTTGCCGCGCCTGCACCTCACGCAGCATCGAGAGCTGGTCACGATAAAAGACGGCCTGTTCAAAATCCAGTTTGTCCGCCGCCCCTTCCATCTTATTAATAAGCGCCGTATGAATATCACTTGAGTCGCCTTTTAAAAAACGAATCGTGTTTTGCACATCCTCATTGTATTCCTCAGGGCTTACCAAGCCTACACAGGGCGCACGGCAACGCTTGATTTGATACTCCAAACACGGGCGTTTGCGCTGTTTAAAAAAGGTATTGGTACATTGGCGCATCTGAAACATTTTTTGCATCATCACCAATGTCTCTTTGGCCGCATGCGCCGAGGGGAAGGGACCAAAAAACTTGCCTTTTTGATGGCGACCCTTGCCACGGCCATACGACAATCTTGGATAAGGTTGGTCGGCGGAGATAAACACATAGAGATAAGATTTGTCATCACGCAACAATACATTGTAGGGCGGACGATGCTCTTTAATCAAATTTTGCTCAAGCAATAACGCTTCGGTTTCACTACGAGTGATGATGGTTTCGATGTTATGAATGCGCGCCACCAAGGCTCGGGTTTTGGGATGGTCAATGGTTTTAGCAAAATAACTGTTAACCCGACTTTTTAATGATTTAGCTTTGCCCACATACAAAATGTCACCATGTTTACCGAGCATTTTGTAAATACCGGGTAAATTTGGCAGACGCTGTATTAAGTGCTTAAGACGAGCTTTTTTATCATCCACGTCACTAGTGACCGTTTCAATAACCATAAGTAACAACCATTAGTATCTATTAGCATTTATTAGCATTTATTAGTCACACGTCAAACGATAGCCGAGCAAAGGCTTGATTTTATCGACATTTAGCGACAAGATTTTTATCGGCAATGTCTTTATTTATGGGGGGATTCTGGCCAAATTACAAGCTGTGCCGGTGACCAGACGCCTAAATGAACAAGGGCTTAGCAAGTATTCAATACATACCCAACCGGCACATAGCGCCGATTTTACTGGCGCACCCTAACCTTTAGCCCGACGGGACGCTTTTTAACCCACTGGATAAAGTTGATGATATCGATATGTTCTTTGAGACGGTCTATGCTGTGGTAATCATCTGCTAGCTCGGGGTTGCTAAAAATACGGTGAATTTGACTGTGACAGGGCCGGCATAGCAATGCGATATCTTGCGCCATACTCTCACGGCTAAAGTTGCGCTTTGTGCGTAATTTGTTGTGGCGTGAGCGTGGAATCAGATGATGACGAGTCAGAGTTAACCCGTGGCGGGCGCAAAGCTCACAACACCCTTCTGTAATATTATCCGACTGCTTATCTGACTTTGCTAAAGGCTGATTTTCCATAGGGTCTTTATCATTATTCATAACAGTACCTCTCATCAAAGCAACCGCAAAATATAGCAAAATTTCAAGCAACAAAAAACCCTTATCTGATGCCTATCAAATAAGGGTTGTTGTCTTTTTGGTACACCCAGTAGTCGTTTATAAAAGCAATCTTTTATAAAAAGTAGGGTATCGGTTTAATCAGTGTTGATTAAACAAAGCCGCTTAGATACCAGGTGCGGTGTCTACAGCATCTGGAACGCCTGCGTCAGTTTTGCTTTGCACCCCTTCACGGCGAGTCGTTAACTTTTCGCGGATACGGGCAGATTTACCAGAGCGCTCACGTAGATAGTAAAGCTTGGCACGGCGCACATCGCCACGGCGTTTCACTTCGATACTGTCAATAATAGGCGAATGCAACTGAAAAACACGCTCAACACCGATGCCGCTTGACATTTTACGCACGGTAAACGCCGAGTTAAGACCCCGGTTACGCTTAGCGATAACCACACCTTCAAATGCCTGCAACCGCTCACGATCGCCTTCACGTACTTTTACTTGTACCACAACGGTGTCACCAGCAGCAAACTTTGGACGCTCTTTAAGCTGCGGGGTTTCAACGGCTTGTACCAATGGATGTTTGTTACTCATGAGAATACTCCTCATTTTGGCCAGCAGAGGCTCCACGCATGCTAACCGTTTATAATAATAACCCTCTTCTTCTCATCATTGATGACATTTAAAAGAGAGCAACATGAATAATAAAACTCACTACGCAGAGTCTTACTGATAACTTCTCACCAGTCTGCAAGCTATATAACACAAATGCTTGACTGGTATCTCAATAAACCTTTAAGGTTACTGAGTGTTGGTTGACCGATAAACGTATCGATATAACCAACTAAAAAAAGGAGTCCCTGTGTTGCTGACACAGGCGGTTTACAAAAAGCAGCTTGGTGCTATGGATTCGCTAATGCCAATCGCTTGCTTTATGGTTACTTAACAGCTTGGCCTGCTCTGGCGTTGGTTTAAAACACTGCCACAAATCAGGGCGCCGCGCTTGAGTGCGCTCCGCTTGCTGGACAAACCGCCACTTTGCGATATTGGCATGGTGCCCGGACAACAACACCTCGGGCACGGGCAACCCTTCAAAAACCAGCGGCTTAGTATAGTGAGGACAATCGAGCAGACCCTCCACAAACGAGTCCTGTTCAGCCGATTGGGCATCGCCCATCACATTGGGTAGGCGGCGAATCAGGCTGTCCATGACAATCATGGCAGGAAGCTCACCACCCGTTAGCACATAGTCACCAATCGATATTTCACAATCGACATAACGCTGTAACAGGCGCTCATCCACGCCCTCGTAGCGGCCACATAGGAGTATCATGCCCTCTAACTCACGTAGGCGCAGAATGGCCGCCTCATCTAACGTATCGCCTTGTGGCGATAGATAGACGACGGGGCAATGCTCGGCATCGACTGTGCAACCGTGCTGCAACGCTTGCGCCTTAGCAAAGTGAATCGCTTTGGCCAAGGGTTCTGCCATCATCACCATACCCGGTCCGCCCCCAAAAGGGCGCTCATCGATACGGCGATAGTTGTCGGTAGTAAAATCGCGCGGGTTGATACACTCAATAGTCGCCTGCTTGTTTTGTATGGCACGGCTGGTAATCCCAAACTGGGTAAGGGCCGCAAACATCTCAGGCAAAATAGTAATGACAGCAAAATACATAAACATTTTCCAAATAAGCTGTCATGACCCTACTATTTTGATGTCAGCTGCCTACAAATCGCTTGCAGGTATACTACCAAGCAATCAAAATGCTCAATACCAGCTTCTAGAAGTCCTTTCCCCAATCCACGCTAATCGTGCCGGCAGCTAAATCAACATCGACTATCGTTTGCTGGTGCCAAGGAATCATGCGGGACTCGCTGTCAATACTATCAGCACTAGGCACCACAGCCATAATAGCGTGCGCCCCAGTTTCAAACAGCTCGCTGATTGTACCTAAGCACTCACCCATTTGATTAATGACGCTAAGTCCCGTTAAATCGGACCAATAATACTCATTATCTGCATTTTCGGGTAAACTGTCGTTAGCAATCCAAATCGTGACCCCATTCATGGTTTCGGCAACGTTACGATCTGGCACTTCGGAAAATTGCGCCACCACCCCAGACCCCTGTTGCCGCCACTCGACCACGGTTAAAGGCTTAAAACCGGTCGCTGTTTTCATCCACCAAGGCTGCATGGCAAAAATATCGGCACGATTTTCAGTCTCACTAAATACCCATAACCAGCCTTTAATGCCGTATGGTTTTTTTAGTGTCCCTATTTTCATAAGGCTGTCAGCGTTCGGTGTACTCATAAAACAGGCTCAGCCACAATCACAACCAGCGTTATACAGCGTCTTCAGTAACAGGCTTATAACCTTTGACCAGCGACTTAACCCGGTCAGAAGGCTGCGCGCCCTTGTCAACCCAAGCGTTATACGTTTCAAGATCCAAACGTAATGGCACTTCTTGACCTTTGGCTAATGGGTTATAAAAGCCGATGTTTTCGATGTAGCGACCATCGCGCGAACGACGTTGATCGGCAACAACAACTTGATAAAATGGGCGTTTTTTGGCGCCGCCCCGTGCTAAACGTATCACAACCATTTGAGTTCTCTCATCCGTAGGTATACCAAAAAGGGCATAATTATATCAGAATATTAGCTTATTGAACACCTTTAACCCAACTAAATTAGCAATCTTTGCAACTATTAAGCGATATCGGCATGAAACCTCTTTTCTTTAAGCGTTTTATCACACCTCTCTTTAATTCTATTGGTAAATACATGACCCGCCCCTTACGTTTTAAACCCTACTCCAACACCTGGCAAACCACGATGATGGTGATGCTGATTGTTTTTTTGAGTGTGGCCGGCTCGCTGTGGTTTTTTTGGCGCAGTCTGTATTTGCCGGAGCTTAAAAATCATGGCCGCTATTTATCCACGGAACTAAAGCTGGTGCAAGCCGCGCGCATCCGCTGGGCTAACGAGCCTGAGGTTATACAGTGGCTGTTTGAGCACAATCACATTGTCGTCGTTGCCGACCCCAACCAATTTCCTGATGTGTTTGAAAAGGTTGTCGCAGGCTTTTTTACCGATGTATTAGCGCAGGAAATTAGCCGCCAAACCGGCCACGACTGCGTGGTTTATTTTAAGTTTAAACCCACACCGCAGCTTTGGGTGCAAGATAAGGCAACGCCCGAGTTTTGGATTCGTGAACCGGTGGTCTTTTATGCCCAATACAGCCCAATCTCGCTTATCTTTTTTATCCTTGGCATACCGCTGTTCACCCTAGTCACTATCTTGTTATTGGTGCGCCAGCTCAATCGCCCCCTACGTAAATTACAGCAAGCCGCTACCAACTATATTCGCCTAGGTAGTGCAACCTTGTTGCCGACCCATTCAGGTACCTCTGAGATACGCCGAGTCAATATGGCTTTTAACCGTCTGTTTGCCACGTTAAGTCAAGCCCAAAAAGAGCGCACCATCATGTTAGCGGGTATTTCCCACGATTTACGCACCCCTTTAACGCGGATGCGCTTAACCGCCGAAATGTTGCCGGATCCAGATGGGTTTTTTAGAGAGGGCTTAATTTATGATATTGAGGATATGGATGCGATTTTAGAGCAGTTTATCTCGTTTATGAAAGATGGCTCTGATGAGGCGGTGCGCTTGACCAATTTGGAGACTATTTTTAATGAGATAATGGTGCAGTTTGCCCCCTTGCCCTTTGTCTGTCAGTCAGAAGGGTTGGTCGAGGTGCCGGTGCGCCCTTTATCCATTAAACGCTTGATTATCAATTTGGTGCTTAATGCGCAGCGCTATGGCAAACCGCCTATTTATTTGACGGCAACCATTGTGCCCATTTTTAATGCCAAACCCGCTATTGTCGATGAAGAGACGGCCGTCGCTACCCCTAGCATCGTTCGGGCGGCAAAAGAGCAATTGATTATTTGTGTGCGCGATTGCGGCAGCGGCGTTGCCAATGACCAACTAGAGCGTATTATGCAGCCATTTGAGCGGGGCGAATCAGCTCGTACTACCCAAGGTAGCGGCCTAGGCTTGGCGATTGTTCAACGTATCGCTCGACTACATCACGGCAGTGTGGAAGCGATTAATCACCCTGAAGGGGGATTACAAGTTTGTGTGCGCATCCCGCTGTTGTCGCAAGTGCTGTCATCTGAGCCTCTGATAGATAATGACTGATGAGGGAGATAATGACTGTTAACTAACATAATGATTGATACATGACACCTGTTGCGCTGGTTACAACCCTTACTTTTTTGTCCCGATAAGCGGCGGCGCCTTGGCTGAATTGTTGGTAAAGGCAATAGGCTGAGTCAAAGAGGCTTTGGCCTCCATCAAAGCTGCGGTTGGCGCTGGCTCATGCAAGAAACTAAAGTACCCAAGGGCAAGTACATTGATGGCCACCAAAGCTGCAAATATATAGGGCATTGTTATCTCCATTTCAATTAGCGTGCTCAAGTCAGTTAGCTTACACTAGGTAGGGTGCTTAAATAAATAGGCTTAAAGTCTTCTAGACTAGGCAACATAGCACAAATTTTATCCGGTATTAGCTATCGATTATCTTACGCTCGCTTTGGTCTTGCGTTAGTTGATCAGCGGCAATAGTATGAGCCAGCGGGCGTATGGGCCAGCGCATCGTAAAGCGTGCGCCCCCTAAGTCAGGACTGGTGTCGACACTCATTTTACCATTAAACCAAAAAGCAATGCGTGATACAATAGACAACCCCAAACCATACCCCCCTGACGCTCGAGTACGACTATCATCTAAGCGAGCAAAGGGGACAAACACCTTGTCTCTGTCTTCCTCTTTTATGCCATGACCATCATCCTCAACACTAACAAACGCTTCGCCTTTATACACCCCAGCGCTAATAATGATTTGCGACTCAGCATAGCGTAAGGCATTGCCTGCCAAATTCTGTACCACCCGATGCAAATAACGCCTATCGGCGACCGCCACCACTTTAGCCGCAGGCGGCGCGCCTATCACAGTAATAGATTTGCCCAGTGCTTTCGTCTCGCGCACGATTTGTTCTACGAGCTCTTTTAGATTAACGTCTTCTAAATCGAGCTTAGGCGACCCCTCTTCAAGCTTGGCGTAGGTCAAAATCTCATCAATCAGCCCATTGAGCGATTCGATATCTTCATCAATATAACCACGTTGCAAATCTCTTGAGTCGGCATCCTCAGTATCGGCGAGCATATCGACAGCAAACCGTATGCGGGCCACGGGGGTACGTAGTTCATGCGAGACTGCTCGGGTTAACTCTCGCTGCGACTCTATAAGCCGCTTGATATGCTCGGTCATGGTATTAAAGGTTGCGGCCAATCGGGCAATTTCATCCTGCCCTACCACCTGCACTCGAACATCAAGGTTGCCATCGCCAACCTCATTCACCCCAGACTGAATCAGCTGTAGCTTGCGCTCAAGGGGGAAAATCAGCGCATAAACCCCAAGACTAATCAGGAACATACTAATCAGCACCACACTGATGATAAGATTGAACGGAAACCACTCAAACAGGATAATAGGGCCTATCACCACCATCATATTGTCCATTTTGGACGGCGCAATCACTACAATCGACGCGTCGCCAATTTTAGTACTGTCCTTAAACAGTATCACCACTTCATCGCGGCGCAAGCGGCGTAACTGGTCTTGATCCAAATCATACTGGCTCATCTGCTCCAGACTAATAGGAAACGCAAAGTTTTCGGCAATTTCGGCCAGGCGCGCCTTTTTTGCATCCACAGTGTGATAATAAGACAATTCATTAAGCAACAACACAGCAACGGCGCGTACTTGCTGCTCAGCCACTTTATCAACGCGCACCGTAATGACATTGGGCTCACCGGCAATCGGGTGAAATATATCTGCGTGTACCGGCTGCGCTTGATAGCGCACCACCGTCTTATTACTCTCCAAACGTTTGACTTCACTGGCGGTAAAGTCAATACTGTCGATAGGCTCAATACTAAACGTGCTGCCAAATAGGCGGCTGATATCATTTAACCAGTACTGGCGCTCACGCTGTGAGGTCTGATTTTTTAAGCCAGAACCAATTAAATATAGCGCCCCTGAAGCCATGTCTTCACGATAGGCCTGAATGCGCTCTTTATTAATGGTATCTACCAACAATTGGGCAAAAAGCGCCACGCACAAACAGACCAACAGCAAGCCGCCGTAGATGCGCAGAAAAATACTGTGCTTAAGAGAAGAAAATAAAGACATAATAGGCGTATAAATGGTAGGTGATAAGTTAAAAAGGGATGAGTCTAGTGTACCTGAAAACGAAACGTTAACCTATCCGCTTCATAGACTAAAAAAACAAGCGTCAAAAAGTGATAAATCCAGTAGTACGGCTTGGCTCTTTTTGACGACGTCCATCCTTGCTACCTTTGGATGACAGAACGGGCACAAAAAAGCCAGCGCATGCTGGCTCATGAAAGATTTACAATAAGGCGGTGCCAAGCTTAAAAGCAGAAAAAGACTAATTGCCCTCTTTGACAAATAAGTAACCCTTGCTACGTACAGTTTTGATACGCTTTGGATTTTCGGGGTCGTCACCAATTTTAGGGCGTATTCTTGAGATGCGCACATCAATAGAGCGATCTTGGCCGTCGTATTCGATACCACGCAGGCGCTCAAAAATATCTTCCCGCGACAAAATACGCCCCGCATTAGACGCTAACAACCATAGCAAGTCATATTCTGCACTGGTAAAATCGACTAATGAATCATTGAGCGTTACCGAGCGCCCACCATTATCAATCACCAATTCGCCAAACTCAAGACGCTGCGGCACATCTTCGGAGGGCACATTATCAGAGCGACGCAATAACGCTCGAATACGTGCCAATAACACACGTGGCTGCGCTGGTTTGGCGACATAATCATCGGCACCCATCTCTAAACCCAGTACCTGATCCATATCTTCGGTACGTGCGGTTAGCATTAAAATAGGGCTGTGATAATGCGGACGCACTTCACGGCAAACGGTTAAGCCATCACTGCCGGGTAGCATCACATCGAGCACCACCAAATCGGGCTGCTCGTTCACAATACGGCGGATAGCACGGTTGCCATCGGTTTCAATAGCCACATCTAGGCCATTTTTAATCAAATAATCTTGTGTCAGCATAGCCAGACGTTCATCGTCTTCAACGATGAGAATGCGTGGGGCATGTTCTTCTTCAATACTAGACATTTACAATTCCTCAAAATAGAGTGGTAAGTATAGCAAATACTATTTAATAGTATACACAGTGCTGATAGCCATTGCTTGTGATTAACCCTTAAACATGAGAGATAATAGATGTTAAAGGACAATAAAACCTTAATTATAGTGAGTCTGTCAAAAAATTGGTAATGATTTAACATCATTATTGAGTGCAAGCATGATATTTGAAAAACTATCACCTTATACTGTGTAAAAAAAGCCATAAAACCTACCATTCAAGGTAGTCATGTTTTCCCATTAAACCCAGTTGCTGTTGTCCAAAAATAAAAAAACAGCCCATTTGGGCCGTTAGTTTTTATACTCATAACGTTACGCAGATAAAGACGAGGCTTTATTTAGCTACGGTTACGATATTTTCTAATCGTTTGCAACTGGGCAACCGACTCGGCCAATGAGGCTAACGCGGCAGATGTTTGTAAGCTATCGAATTGATTTGCCAAGGCTTGCTCGGCCGCTTTACGGGCAGCTTCGATTCTTGCTTCGTCCAAATCGTGCGCACGTTCTGCAGTGTCTGCTAGTACCGTAATCAATTTTGGCTGCACCTCGAGGACGCCGCCTGACACATAAATGACTTCTTCCGTGCCATCGGGCTTTTGTAACTTCATAGCACCAGGTTTAAGTAAGGTGATGAGTGGGGTATGTCCCGCCAATATGCCCACTTCACCTTCACTACCCGTTGCAATGAGCATGCTGATTTCACCCGCATAAATCTCTTCACGTGCACTCACTATGTGGCATTGTAAGGTTGCCATTTGGCTCTCCGTATTCAGGTATAAATAGGCTAAGCGGTACACCTAGTTGCCTAAGCGTGCTTAGCCCATCAGCAACAAAGATAGTTATTACGCTTTTGCTTTCATTTTTTCGGCTTTGGCAATCGCTTCATCGATACCGCCTACCATATAAAATGCCTGCTCTGGCATATCATCGTATTTACCATCGATAATATCTCTAAAGCTTGAAATCGTATCGCGTAAAGCCACATACTTACCCGGCGCACCGGTAAATACTTCAGCCACATGGAATGGCTGTGATAAGAAACGTTGAATCTTACGGGCACGATAAACCACCATCTTATCGTCTTCAGACAGCTCATCCATCCCCAAAATAGCAATGATGTCTTTTAATTCTTTATAACGCTGCAAAATTTCTTGTACGCCGCGCGCCACTTGATAATGCTCTTCACCAATAACCAGTGGATCTAATTGACGTGAGGTCGAATCGAGTGGATCTACCGCAGGATAGATACCCTGAGAAGCAATATCACGGTTCAATACTACCGTCGCATCTAAGTGAGCAAAGGTAGTGGCAGGCGAGGGATCCGTCAAATCATCCGCAGGGACATAAACGGCCTGAATCGACGTAATCGAACCAGTTTGGGTTGAGGTAATGCGCTCTTGCAGCACACCCATTTCCTCTGCCAATGTAGGCTGATAGCCTACTGCAGAAGGCATACGTCCTAAAAGTGCCGACACTTCAGTACCAGCTAGCGTATAACGGTAAATGTTATCCACAAATAACAAAACATCTTTACCCTTACCGGTCTCATCTTTTTGGTCGCGGAAGTATTCTGCCATGGTCAGGCCAGTGAGCGCTACCCGTAAGCGGTTGCCCGGTGGCTCATTCATTTGACCATACACCATCGCCACTTTGGAGTTGCTAAAGTTTTCCACATCCACAACGCCGGCTTCTTGCATCTCGTGATAAAAATCGTTACCTTCACGGGTGCGCTCACCCACCCCAGCAAACACCGATAAACCGGCATGCTTTAGGGCGATGTTGTTGATTAACTCCATCATGTTAACGGTTTTACCAACACCAGCACCACCAAACAGACCAACCTTACCGCCTTTAGCAAACGGGCACAATAAGTCAATGACTTTAATGCCGGTTTCTAATAAATCGGTGCTATTGGCTTGTTCGTGATACGACGGCGCTGGACGATGAATCGACCAATGGTCTTTTGCATTGACTGGGCCTTCTTCATCAATAGGACGGCCTAACACATCCATAATACGACCTAAAGTCGCTTCGCCCACAGGAACCGTAATGGGCGCGCCCGTGTTGGTCACTGGAATATTACGTTTTAGGCCTTCAGTAGAACCCATCGCAATAGTACGGACGATACCATCACCCAATTGTTGTTGCACTTCTAGGGTGGTGTCTGTGCCATCGACGACCAATGCATCATACACTTGGGGCACATCTGTACGGTTAAACTCGACGTCAATAACTGCACCAATAATCTGTACTATACGACCGCTACTCATGGCGTTCTCCTTGAACTTCTAAAATATAAGCTTGCAAAAAATAGGCGTTTAAATAGGCTTTAAAATAAGGGCATGGATTAAGAAACAGCCGCCGCCCCGCCCACAATTTCCGAAATTTCTCGGGTAATCGCCGCTTGACGTAGCTTGTTATAAACCAATTGTAAATCCGTAATCAGGTCGCCGGCGTTATCGGTTGCCGCTTTCATGGCAACCATTCGAGCGGACTGCTCAGAGGCAATATTCTCCATAACCGCTTGGTACACTATCGATTCGATATAACGACCTAATAACCCAGCAATCAGCGTTTCTACGTCTGGCTCATAGATATAATCCCAACTTAGCTCCGTTTGCACCCCAGAGCTACCTTCAATCGCGTGCTCTGGTAGCGGTACCAACTGGCTAACGCTAGGATTTTGGGTCATGGCATTGACAAACTTGTTGTAAACCACATAGATACGGTCTAGTTTGCCGTTTAGATAGTCATCTAGCATCGCCTGTACCGGCGCGTTCAATTGCTCAAAGGTCGGTTTATCACCATAATCGGTCACAGCAGCGGTTACCTTACCACCAAAAGTTCTAAAAAAGCTGACGCCTTTAGAGCCAATGACCGCAAATTCGGCATCGACAGACTGCGCTTGATAGTCTTTAACATGCAGCATCAAACGCTTTAATAAGTTAACGTTTAAGCCACCAGCCAAACCTCTATCCGAGGTCACAACGATGTAACCAACTCGATTGACAGGCCGGTTGGTCATATAGGGGTGCTTATAGTCACTTGAAGCATTGACCAAGTGCGAGACGACACGGCGCATACTGTCGGCATAAGGTCGACCAATTTCCATGCGCTCTTGAGCACGGCGCATTTTACTGGCAGCAACCATTTGCATGGCACGAGTAATTTTTTGCGTGCTTTTGATACTGGTCACTTTGGCGCGAATTTCTTTTAAACTTGCCATAACATTTCCAATTCGGCGGGGTTTAAATGGCCTATTATACAAAGCTTGAACAGAACGCTAGGTCAACGTAGAAGATTAATGATGGCAACCATACTGATTGCTAACCACCAATGTTGTTTTGACCCATCGTACTGCCCTGTTTCTTTAAAGCCTATTTAAAATTAAAACGTATGATTTTGGGCAAAGTCTTCTACCGAAGCCTTTAAACGAGCAACAATATCATCATTGTAGTTAGCAGTATCATCAATTTCGGTCATCAAAGCGCCATGCTCATCATGCATATAACGTAAATAAGCCTCTTCCCATGCCCCAATTTTTTCGACAGGGATGGTTGACAAATAACCTTCGTTTGACGCATAAATGACCGCCGCTTGCTCGGCAATCGACATCGGCTGATACTGTTTTTGTTTCATCAGCTCGGTCACGCGCTCGCCATGCTCCAGCTGCTGCTTGGTGACATCGTCCAAATCAGAGGCAAACTGAGCAAACGCCGCTAATTCACGGTACTGCGCCAGTGCTGTACGAATACCACCGGATAGTTTTTTGATAATTTTGGTTTGCGCAGCCCCACCCACTCGCGATACTGAAATCCCCGCATTCACCGCTGGGCGAATACCTGAGTTGAATAAACTCGACTCTAGGAATATCTGACCGTCGGTAATCGAGATAACGTTGGTTGGAACGAACGCAGAAACGTCACCAGCTTGGGTTTCAATGATAGGCAAGGCGGTTAACGAGCCTGTTTTACCCACAACTTCGCCATTGGTAAATTCTTCAACATACTTGGCATTGACTCGTGAAGCACGCTCAAGCAAACGCGAATGCAAATAGAAAACATCGCCTGGATAGGCCTCACGACCAGGCGGACGACGCAATAGTAACGAGATTTGGCGGTAAGCGACGGCCTGCTTGGACAAATCATCATAAATAATCAGCGCATCTTCACCGCGGTCACGGAAATATTCACCCATCGTACACCCGGAATAAGGCGCGATATACTGTAGCGCTGCAGGCTCTGACGCTGAGGCGACCACAATGGTGGTATAGGCTAATGCGCCTGACTCTTCAAGTTTACGTACCACGTTAGCAATGGTCGAGCGTTTTTGGCCAATGGCGACATAGACACATTTAATGCCCGATGCTTTTTGAGCAATAATCGCATCAATGGCCAAAGCTGTTTTACCCGTTTGACGGTCACCAATAATCAGCTCGCGCTGACCACGTCCAATCGGAATCATGGTATCAACGGCTTTGTAACCGGTCATCACTGGCTGATCTACCGACTGACGCGCAATAACGCCTGGGGCGATTTTTTCAACCTTATCGGTAAGCTTGGCATTGATTGGGCCTTTGCCATCAATCGGGTTACCAAGCGCATCCACCACACGTCCTAATAATTCAGGACCAACCGGAACCTCTAAAATGCGTCCCGTACAATACGCCTTTTGACCTTCTTGCAGGGCTAAGTAATCGCCCAATACCACAGCGCCTACTGAGTCTTGTTCAAGGTTTAACGCCATGCCAAAGACATCGCCTTCAAACTCAATCATCTCGCCGTACATCGCATCTTCAAGACCATGAATCTGAACAATACCATCAGATACTTTGACAATGGTGCCTTCGTTTTTAGCCGTTGCACCCACATCAAGGGCTTGAATACGCTGCTTAATCAGTTGACTGATTTCTGCTGGATTCAATTGTTGCATTGCCTTGTTTCCTTTAATTTGTGATTGCCTGCTTACTCGCCGATTATGTTAACTCAAGCCATTTTAACTGTTGTCAGTCAAGTTTAAGGAGCGTAGCGATTCGATTAGGCGTAAATGGTAACTACTGATTAGTCACTCTAAACTTGAACTATCTATAACGATATAGACACCAAATTGAATAATACTAAATAGATAAGCAGTTATGTAATTATGTATAAGTATAAGTTGTTATTCGATAAATAGCTGGTCTATGATTTTTAACGTTCTCTATATCTATCTATATATCTATGCTATAAAGCACTAGTCATTAACAGGTTGTCTGGCACCCAACTTAAGCACAAGAATAGGTGATATTTAGGCCATTAACTGTGTTTTTAACTGTTTTAACTTGCCCAGTACCGAGTCATCAACGACTTTGTCACCAATTTTTATAGTCGCCCCAGCCAACAAGGTAGGGTCAACCGCTTCATGCAAAATGATGGCTGCATTGAGTGACGTCACTAACTTAGCGGTTAGCATGTTGCGCTGTTCATCGGTTAAGGGATAAGCCGAGGTGATATAGGCATTGACCTGCTTTAACGTTTTTGCCCGTTGCAAGCGATACTGCTCATAAACTTGCGGTATTAGCTTTAAACGCTCTTGCTCAGCCAATTGTTGCACAAAGTTTTTTAGAGGGGCAGCAACAACTGGAAACGCTGTGGACGCTTGGCCCTCTTTATTATGGCCTTGTACACTCAATAACAGGGTTTTAAGCGGCGTCTCATTCACTGCAGCCACCTGCTCGTCATAGATACCAGTCAGCATTTCTGCTTTTTGCTGCGCCGAAATAGCTGGGTTATCGAGCATTTGCTCAAAGGCAGCATCACTAACCAAGCTACTGGCGATAAACAAAAAGTCTTCCCAGTCGCCAACAACAGCGTTCTCGTAGGCATAGTCAAATGCTGCTTTGGCGTAGGGTCTCGCTAGTGTTGATAATTCAGCCATTATGTCCTCTTAGCCACATACGGTTGGTAAAACGATAAATAAAGCAATTTGATGCGCTATGCTAACTTAATGATATCCATTAGTCGGGCCTGCTACCAATAAGTAAATCAACTGTATTTAGCCAACAGCGCTATAAATACCAAACATCAAGCGCCAAAACACTAAACCATCTATTCGTTCTATCCGTGTAGGCAAGCTATGTAGGCAAGCTATCCAGTTAGAAAAAATAAGTATTGATTAGCTAATTCGCCATCGCCACTAGCCTTTATTAGCACTCGCTTATAGTCGCAAGTGCTGTGTTATAGCTTGGCGGCCAATTGATTCAACATAGTGGCGTGCTTTTGCTCATCCACGCTGTCTTGTAAAATTTGTTTAGCGCCTAGTAAAGCAAGCTCGGACACTTGCGTGCGCAAGCTTTCTCGCGCTTGATTAATCTCAAGATCGATACCTTCACGCGCCTGTTCACGGATGCGTTCACCCTCGACATGCGCCTGCGCTTTTGCCTCTTCTATAAGCTGATTGGCACTTTTATTAGCCTGCTCAATAAGTGCAGCCCCTCTAACCTTCGCCGCTGCCAGCTCTTGCGCCGCGGACTGCTCGGCAGTCGCTAGGTCTGCCTTGGCCTTTTCTGCAGCATTCAGACCATCAGCAATTTTATGCTGACGCTCTGTAATTGCGGCCATCATTGGCGGCCATACGTATTTCATGCAAAACATAACAAAAATGAAAAACGCAATAGACTGACCGATTATGGTTGAATTGATATTCACACGATCACCTCTTTATTAATAAAAATCAGGATAATTGACTATTTAAAAAGTATCAACCTGCAACTTGCACAAATAGCCAATGGGGAACACTGAGTTTTAATTAAGCACCTGCAAGAGGGTTAGCGAATAACAATAACATGGCGATACCGACGCCAATCATTGGCACCGCATCTAGCAAACCTGCCACGATAAACATGCGAGTTTGCAATTGTGAGCCCAGTTCCGGTTGGCGTGCCACACCTTCTAAAAATTTACCGCCCAAGATGGCAAAACCAATGCCGGTACCTAGGGCGCCTAAACCGATTAATAGTGCAACCGCAATAACTGTGTAACCCGCTAATACTGTATCCATGGATGTAACCTCATTGACCTAATAAAAAAACTGTGATTAATGCTCGGTTTGTGATGCTAGTGACAGATAAACTATCGTCAACATCATAAATACGAACGCTTGAAGAGTGATAACTAAAATGTGAAATATCGCCCAAGGTACGGATAACGCCCATTGTGCCCAAAATGGCATCAATGCTATCAATACAAAGATTAATTCGCCGGCATACATGTTACCAAACAAACGTAAACCTAGCGAGATTGGCTTAGCAATCAAAGTAACAAATTCTAAAATAAAGTTAATCGGGATTAACAGGATTTTGACGATAGGATTTTTGGCGCTAAAGGGATGCAAGGTTAGCTCACCGATAAAACCGCCAAGCCCTTTTTCTTTGATGCTATAAAAAATAATTAGGACAAATACTGAGAACGACATCCCTAAGGTGACGTTAGGATCCGTACTGGGCACAATCTTCATAAAGACATGGTGCGGGTCGTAGCCCATTGCAGCACCAATGCTTTGTGCCAGTGATGGGATGTAATCGATGGGAATCAAATCCATCAGATTCATCAAAAATATCCACACAAAAATAGTCAATGCTAGTGGCGCCACCAATTTTGAAGTGCCGCTATAAGAATCACGCACGTTGCTATCAATAAACTCGACAATCAATTCGATAGCCGATTGCAGTTTGCCCGGTACACCTGCTGTCGCTTTTTTGGCAACCATTGCAAACAACCCACAGAATAAAATACCCAGTCCAATAGACCACAGCATCGAATCAAGATGAATCGCCGCAAAGCCCATTGCCTTTGCTTCTTGAGCAGTATGCGCCACTTGCCAACCATGCTCTGGCAAATAGCCATAAGTCCAATTGGTCAAATGATGTTGAATATAATCAGACGAGGATTGTTCTGCTGCCATAATCTAAGCTTCTTATAAGTTTGTGTTAACCATTAACATCAATATCTTTAGTAAAAGAACGTGTCGCATTGTTGCCATACTAATCTAGAGTGACAATCTGTGTCACTATGTGACAATATGAATAATCTCAATATGAATGATCTCAATGATGTCACTTTTAGGCAATCATACGAGCCATCATGAAGTATGCTATTTTTGTTACAACAGGCTTGGTGGGTTTAACCATCTGCAGGTTGCAATGCCATAGACTACTCATCAAAAGCTGGTGTCTTTTACGAAAGAAATCAGAGTCTTGTGCCCTGTGCTTGTTTATAAACCGCTCTATAAACCACGAATGACCCTATCGCCATTGCCATTCTAAAAACAAAGCCTATACTAATGCAGCGATGCATAGGTGTAAAGGCAGCGTTTACATATTTAACTTAACAGTTCTTTCTTGTGCAATATTATATGTTTGGCATGTAAATTGCATGATTGCATGAAGTATAAATAATAGTATAAATAATAGTATAAATAATAGTATAAATAATAGTAAGTATCAAAACGAAATTATCTTATAATATGAAATCTTATAGTGTGGTTTAGCACAACATACCCCACAAAAATCAGATTATATTTTAAATTTGTTCTGTTACTTATAAATAATAGTATAAACAGTGAGACAGTTGTTCATGTAGGCTGTATCAATCCATAGCTGGCATGAGGGTACGCATCTTAACCCTATGCCTAATCCGTCTAGCTATAGCTTATTAAAAAACCTCGCCTAGTATGCAACAACAATATAGCAATATGATGACAAAGCTTATCAACGATAATCTATAAAAGCTGCTAAGCCATGTAACGTCGTTTAACGCGTCGTTTAACGAAAGTGCCACAGGGCAATAAAATGACCCATTTGCATCAGCAAAAACCCGCTCAATACCGCACCGGTAGCCAATGGCTTAATCAGTAAAAAGATGACACTAAAGCCGCCTAACATCGTGAGCCACTTAATCAGTTGACCGGCATAGAGCTGGTTGACGCTATGTCGTCCTAAACGCCCGCCTCTCATACGTCCGCGCTTAGTATAAAAAACACACCAAGTAAACAGCGTTTGCGCCAGCCAATTCAAACCTGCCCCTAGAGCAACGCCTTCAGTTATTGTTAATTGGCTATTAAACAGCGTCACATCTAGCAGCCAGACAACCGCAATAATCAACAACAGTAGGCAGGTTTTAAACCGCGCCTGCTTGCGCAGTTTGCTCTGCAATAGCGCATCTCTTGCAGAGGCGCGTAACGGCGGCATACTATTAGGTGATTTTGAGGCTGGTAATTTTGATAACATGACAATTCTATGACACAAAACGCTAGAGATTATAAAGAGGCGCTTGCCGTAAAGCAAGCACAAATAGTGAATGATTTCAACTTAAGCCTGATAATTTATAGTCATGTTTGGGCTGCATCAGCTGTTCTTACCCAATAGCGATTATGCATAAGCCTTGATGCACACGTTACGCAATAATTACCCTGCCAAGTCGTGGTTAGCGGCTTAGGGCTATTTGCCAGATGCTGATGCTATCGCTATTAACTAGGTAACTAGCAGTTAAATATTAATTGCTAATTGCTAACTGCTAACTGCTAACGAGCTACGAGGCACTTGCCGCTGTCTGTATACAGCGATTAATCTGTGTCACCATGGTAAGCCAACCTGTCACAAAGTCTTGCGCATTGCCCATATCCTCTTGTTGCACGCTACTTTTAACCGGTGCCAATTTATTGAGCACCCCTTGGTTGCTATCGGTTTGCAATAGCACACAGAGAGTTTTTTGTGGTCGGTTATTGTTTAACCAGCGCATTTGACTGGCTTTGGGCGGCAGATGATGATCGGTGGTTAAGGCCCCGACCATCTCTAGTTTAAGGGTTGGCTCTATATATTGAAACGCATCGTGGTAAGCCCAGTATGGGCGCAGCTTAGTAGATTTAGCAGGCTTAGCAACCTGAGCGACGGCGGCATCCATCTGTGTCGCAAAGGCCTGCACATTAGCGGCATAGCGCTGCTGGTAAGCAGGATTTGCACGGCTATAAATAGCCCCAAGCGCCCGAGTAATCGCCTTAGCGTTATTAGGGTCTAGCCAAATATGGGGGTCTAAGGTATTGGCTATGGGCTTGCCTTGAACATCTCGGCGCGGTTGGCGATTAAACCCTTTTAGACCATATAACGAGATGGTATTGTTTTTGGTGGCCAAGGTTTTAGTCAAATTGGTTTCAAGCGAGTCTCCAAACCAAACCACGTAGCGACTGTTTTTGATAGTTTTCATATCACTGGGGCTTAGGCCACCATGATGGCCAATATCGCCAACATTTAGAAGCAATATGCCAGATGGGGCGCCCTTAGTCACCACTTCGCTAAGTAAAAATAAAGGATAATTACTGATGGCGACCTGCGTTTTTTGGCGTAAATATTCCGGTAAGGCTACGCTATCGGTTGCCGCCTTTATGGGGTTAACGTGATGCGCATTATCAGCGGCATTTGCCGTTAACGCCAATAGCACTGACAACGCTGGTATGGCTGGCAGTGCTAACAGCGCCAAGGCTAAACACCGTAATACAGCATGAAATTTTTGTACGAATAAAGAATATAACATAACCAACCTTTTGAATGCATTTGAGTGACAAAATTACTAACATCGCAGCTGTCTATCTCACCACTAAATAGGCTATTATATACAAAAGATATGTTATAGTATAACAATATTATCTGTAGAGAGGTTTTATGGCGACTCACAACGAGGTGGCAATGGCGACAATCGCTAAGAACAAGGCAGCCGCTTTAGAGCCTGACTTGGCGTATGACGACAGTCACCCGTCTTTAGCCCCACTATCCGAGCAAAAGCCGAGTACGCATGCGCATGATGTGCTTTGTATTTCCGCAAATGACATTGCCACACGCTTGCACACTGCGCAGCAGCAATGCCAACGGAAAGGGGTGCGTTTTACCACGTTGAGACGCACCGTCTACCAGCTTATTTTACAGTCCGATAAGCCCATGGGTGCTTATGATTTGGTGCAAAGCTTGCAAGCAGCGCGGCTACAAGAACAGGGGGCAAAAGCGAAAATGGTCGCTCCGCCCACTATTTATCGCACCCTTGATTTTTTGTTGCAACTTGGGCTTATTCATCAACTAACGTCGCTCAATGCGTTTGTGCCTTGCTGCCATCCGCGTGACCAGCACAATGCGGTGTTTTTATTATGCCGGCTCTGCCATCGGGTCCAAGAGTGCAGCGATTTGCCGGGGTATGAGGTCAGCAAATATGTCAACAACGATTTGGGTTTTCGGATAGAAAAAAGTGTCATGGAGTTAACGGGACGTTGTCAAAGCTGCGTCGCCAGTACTATTGACAAAAGCTGACGCTGTGACAAATAGCGTCATCGTCATAAAGTTAGCGCAACGCTTTTACAGCCATGCTGTTATAGTCATGGTAAAGCTTATACAAGATAAGCTTACGCTAAGCTAAAATAATCGACTAAAATCGCGATAAGGCTTTTTAAACCATGTTAGATACTCCACCAAGCCCAGTGCTCCCTAGCGCCCATCAACCTGATACTTCTGTTACACCGCAAGCTAAGGCATCCACGCCTTTACTGCGCTTAGAGGATATTGGTTTTACCATTGATGAGTCTGCGCACCAACTGCCAAAAAAAAACGCAGCCTGGCTTATGGGAGCAAAATCTGCCAAAAAACGCCAGCCCGATACATTGGCTACGCCCAAGACTGCGTTGGCCCACCCGCTTGTCGCCAAACCTATACCAGGCCAAAAACAGCTGTTAAGCCATATCACCATGAGCATTTTTGCCTATGAAAAAGTGAGCATCATTGGCCCTAATGGCGCGGGGAAATCGACGCTGATGAAGCTTATCTTAGGGCTGCTACAACCGACGACAGGTCAGATATCCCGCAATGCCGACCTCTGCATTGGCTATGTTCCGCAACAGTTTTCAGTGCCGTCTATTTTACCACTGCGGGTTCAAGACTTGCTCGCACAGGTGCCACAGTGTCTTAACTCGGCACAGCAGCAACTACTTTATGAACGGCTGTCTATTACACCATTATTAAAGCAGCAAGTTTTGCATCTATCCGGGGGCGAAACGCAGCGCCTTTTACTGGCGCGGGCGTTGCTGAGCAAGCCTAACCTGCTGATTTTGGATGAACCCATGCAAGGGCTTGATCCAGAGAGCGAGCGCTGGCTATATGAGTTTATCGACAATTTACCCGATTTTTTGCGCTGTGCGATGGTGGTCGTCTCCCACGATTTGCACTGGGTGATGCAAGGCAGTCGCCGGGTGATTTGTTTAAACAAGCACATTTGCTGTGAGGGCCAGCCTAGCGACCTTGGGGTAAGCGCCGAGTTTAAAGCGCTATTTGGTCATCAATACGAACAACCCTATATCCATCAGCCGCATGATTGCGCCCATTTAGACGACTGATGGATTATCAATGCTTGAGGCACCACTGATGCCGCACTCATCAACAATAGCGATAGACAATAGCGACTGCCGTTACCAGCTATTTTAGCAAGGCGTTCGAGCAAAAAACATGACAGATAGCATATCTTGCTCATCTCGCACGGCTAACCCTATCAAGACCCTATCAAGACCCTAGCATTGACCCTAGCATTGACCCTAGCATTAACTCTCGCATTGTCGCTAATTTGCAACAAATGTTCTTTACACTGTAGCGGAAAAACCCACTATGTTCGTTGATATGTTTGTGGAATGGCTCGATATTATTGCCCCCGCTTGGGTGGCAGGCAGTTTGTTAGCGCTATTGTCGGCCCCATTAGGGTGCTTGGTATTGTGGCGGCGGATGGCGTTTTTTGCCGATGCGCTGGCTCACGGTACCTTATTTGGCGTCGCCCTAGCAGCCTTATGGCAACTGCCTTTTGCTATCGGCATAGCTTTGGTCAGTGTCTTAGTGGTGTTAACCCTACTATGGCTGGAGGACGACAGACTCCCGAGTGATGCGGTGCTGGCGGTGGTCTCTGTGTTTATGCTATGTATGGGGCTATTAACCCTAACCCAGCTTACCCAGATGCAAGCCAACGTTTTAGGTTACTTATTTGGCAATTTGTTAGAGGTCAACTGGAGCGATTTACCGCTACTGGCCATTTGTGTGTTGATGGGTGTGGTTGGGCTTATTTATGTGTGGAGGGCGCAAATAGCGCTAGCCACTCACCCGGACTTGGCCCAAGTGGCGGGGGTAAACGCATTGCAGCAGCGCCTGTTTTTTATGGGTATTTTGGCAGGCTTTTGCGCTTTAGCCTTGCAAGCAGTCGGTAGCCTATTAATAAGCGGCTTGCTTATTTTGCCGGCGCTGACGGCACGCTTATTGGCGCATTCGCCTAAGCAGATGAGCCTTATCGCTATTATTATAGCGCAGTTGGCGGTGAGCGCTGGGGTTTGGGGCAGTGTGTTATTGGATATCCAAACGGGGCTGGCTATTGTTTTATGCCTAGCGTTGACGTTTTTTGTCACTTTTTTTGGTACTCGTTTCGGTGTGCTGTAGTTGTGGTAGTCGTGCAGGTAGGCAGGCCAAAAACCTCTGTTTTTTGTAGGCTATGTTGTCTTTACTTGTCATTGGGGTTGTGGCTGTTGTGCCATTGTTAAAACAGTTAACCTAGATATAGACGCTGTCGCTAAATCAGGCTACTCTACCCGCCGTTTTGAATGGCCTTAAAGGATGTTATATGATATTGAATAGTATTTAATATCATTCAATGACATTGGATGACCGCTAGAAACATCGCATCCAACAGCGTCATCTCGTTGCTGATTGGGTTTAAGTAGTTACCTAGTTACATAGTTACATAGCTACATAGCTACATAGCTACATAGCTACCTAGCTACCTAGTTACTTTTATTGACATAGTTATGCTACTTCTTTGCTACCCTGCTTTATTGTCATGGATTTTGCAGCTTATTTGTAAGCTCTTTATCAAATACTGCGAGATTGTTAGCACATTGTTGGCAAAATGATGCTGCGATTGGCGCTATCTGTAGCCATTTACCAATATTGGTGATTGTTTTCTTAGTAATTGTTTTCTTAGTAATTGTTTTCTTAGTAATTGTTTTCTTAGTAATTGTTTTTTTGATAATGATTGCGTTGTGAGTGGTTGCAATGTTTGCTGCTTTTTTAGCTATCTGTATGCGCATTATGCGGATGTGGTTCAGCTGAGAGGCGAACCTAGAGTCCTATAGCAGGTGGCTATGAACCATGCAATTGCGAGTGCGGCTACCCTGTGCTGTCATTCGCAATAAACAGCCATCATTTAACCCACCCTTTTATGTCGTATACCTTCATGACTTATTTGCCCGCTGTAACTATCCACACTGGGGATGATTGCGTTAATGTGCTGCAATTAACGGATTTACATCTGCCGCTTGACCGTGAAAAACAGGTCAATGGCTTTAACTGTTATGAAACGTTTGAAGCCTGTTTAACAAAAGCGCTGAACGATGACGTGCGTTGTGATTTGATTATGGTGACCGGGGATCTCGTAAATGAGGTGCAACCTGAGATATACAATCATATCTTTGAGAGGCTCACAGCAACCGGCATTCCATTTGCGTGCATTGCGGGTAATCACGATGTTACCGATGAATTAGACTTGCACTTGCCCTTTGAGCAGCGCCAGTTTGTTGCTTATCAACCCGATGCGCGTTTATTAGCAAAATGTTATATCAACGCCAATAACTGGAAAATACTGCTTTTAAATTCGGCTATTCCTGGTAGTGTGGGTGGTAAAATAGACCCAGAGGACTTAGCTTGGTTGCAACAGCAGCTAAGCGAAACCGCTGACCCTGTTATGATTGCTATGCATCACCATACGGTACCCATGACATCGAAGTGGATAAACGATCATATTGCGACCGGTGCTGACGCATTTTGGACGCTGATTCAACAGTTTTCTCAGGTTAAAGCCGTCGTTAACGGTCATGTGCATCAACAACACGAGGGCACTTATGGCCAAATTATCTGCTATTCGACGCCTTCAACCTGTTATCAGTTTGACCCCGCTTACAATAAATTCTGTATGGATAAGATTGCAAAACCAGGCTATCGCTGGTTAAAACTGTATCAAAATGGATCTATTGATAGCTGGATTGATAGACTGGAGGATTTTGAGCATCCATTTAGCAACGTTACCGACCGCTAACGCGAGCTTAGTAACCCTAAACACCGTCATTAAAGCGCACCCTTTGAAGCGCACCCTTAACCGATATTTCTCGCATAACCAATAAAAATGTGGTATAAGGTCAAATTATTTTTGCACCAACATCTTTGTATATAGGAAAATGTCATGAATCAATCCCCTATTGACGACCTACCCTTCAAACCTTACTCTCCTGAAGATGGCGAAGAGTATATGTCCACGCCGCAGCTCGAGCATTTTACGGCCATTTTGAAAAAATGGAAGTTCCAGCTTGCCGGTGATGCGGATCGTACTAAAAGCTATATTCAGGACGAATCAACCTCTTTATCCGACATTAATGATAGGGCTACTCAAGAAGAAGAGTTTGCGCTAGCACTGCGTACCCGTGACCGCGAGCGCAAATTGATTCATAAAATAGACAAATCATTGGCCGAAATTAGCAATGGTGACTATGGTTTTTGTCAAACTTGCGGGGTGGAAATCGGCCTGCGCCGTTTAGAGGCTCGCCCTACCGCAACCCAGTGTATTGACTGTAAAACCTTGTCAGAGATGAAAGAGCGCCAAGCGTGGGGACACGCCTAGCCTTTATGGTTGCACCTTGAATCCACTCGCTGTGGGTCGCTTTGCCCCGTCGCCCACGGGTGAGCTGCACTTAGGCTCGCTTACCACGGCTATTGCCAGTTACTGTCATATCAAGTCGCTGCAAGGGCGCTGGCTGCTGCGCTTAGAGGACACCGACTACCAGCGTTGTACTCGACAATTTAGCGACCAAATTTTGCAAGACTTGCAAAACCTTGGTCTGCATTGGGATGGCGAGGTTGTTTACCAATCAAAACGAACCCACATCTACAATGAGCTGCTGCAGCGTTGCCTATCCCTACGGGTATATGCCTGCACCTGCTCGCGTAAGCAGCTACACAGCCATGCGACCTATCCTAGATTTTGCCTAAAGACTGCTTGTGCTCAAGATGGCCATGACTCATCTTCTGCGTCTTATCTACGCCAGCAAAGGGTACGGCTACAATTGCCAGATTATAGCATTGGGTTTTTAGATGGTCTGCAAGGGATGCAGTGGGCCAATCCGCAGCAAACGCTAGGCGATGTGGTGCTGCGCCGTAGCGATGGGATGGTGAACTATTTTTTGGCGGTTAGCGTGGATGATGGTTTGCAAGGAGTGACCCATGTGATGCGTGGGCTGGATGTTTTGCCACTCACCACGGCGCAAATTGCGCTGATGCACTATTTAGACTTGCCCGCTATTGAGCAATGGTTACACCTGCCTTTGGTAGAAAACCATCAAGGGCAAAAGCTCTCTAAGCAAAACCTTGCGGTGCCCATTGATACCAGCAGTGTGGCAAAATGCCAAGCTTTGCTTCATCAAGGTCTCGCTTTACTCAAACAACCTGCCGTCGCTACTGATAAACCGGCGATGATGCTAAAGCAAGCGGTTAGGCAATGGCAACACACCTCGCTAATAAACCAGACGACTTTAGGACGGGTGTCGCCTGTTAGTGGCTCAACTAGTGGCTCAACTGTTTGAGTGTTGGCCGGCAAGTCTAATGCCTAATAATGGCGGCATTGGGTGACAGGAATCAGCGGGCTTTGCTTATGGATACGTAGCAATAGCCCCACCATAACCAGGCACATGACCATAGACGAGCCGCCGTAACTAAAAAAGGGCATCGTAAGGCCCTTGGTGGGCATGATACCCATATTCATGCCAGCATTAATCACGCTTTGACCAATAAAAATCACCCCAAAGCCAAAAGCGGTATAACTTAAACGCATCTGGCGGTTTTTTAGGGCGGTGTAGCTGATGCGCATGGTACAGGCAATAATGAACGCCTCTAACAAAATAACGGTTGTCACCCCGACCAATCCCAACTCCTCGCCAGTAATCGCCAACAAAAAGTCGGTATGCGCTTCGGGGAGATGCGCCAATTTCTGCACACTTTCGCCGTAACCGACACCGGTGACCTGACCCCGACCAAAAGCAATCAAACTGCGCACCAGTTGGTAATCGCTGCCCTTCATATCGTCAAAGGGATCCATAAACGAGGTGACTCGAGCGAGGCGATACTCCTTAAACCAAATGGCCACAGCCGATAAGCCAAGCACAATAGTACCTAGGATAATAAACTGAATTTTGGGCGCACCGGCAATAAAAAACATCGCCAGTATGGTGCAAACAATAATCACCAAGGAGCCAAAGTCCGGTTGCAACAATAGCAACATCGTAATAATAGCAATGACTATAAAAATACGTAAAAAGCCATCCCAACTATGGCGCACTTCATTGGCGCGGCGCACCACAAAATCTGCGGTAAATATGACCATGACGACTTTCACCAATTCGGCCACTTGAAAGTTAAATGGCCCAAACTCCAGCCAGCGAGTAGCGCCATTGGCGGCGTCGCCTATTAATAGCGTCAAAATCAGTAAAAAAATAGTGCATAGCAATACCAGTACTTGGAGTAGCAAATTATAAAACCAGCTTAAATTAAGATAATAAGTTAGGGTGCCGGCAATAATCCCAACCACCATATAAGTCAGATGGCGATAGAAAAAAAACAACTCGTCTTGACCATGGGTGACCGAAAAAGGAATAGAGGCTGAAGCCACCATCATCAGGCTTAATACCAGCAAACTGGCAACGCTCGCAATGAGTACATTGCCGGCTGTCGGTAAAGAAAATACCCCCGTATTATAGGGCATACGTTTTGTTGCCGACTTGGAAGCTGCTGCAGGTAATGAATTGTCTTGTGCCATATCTGGGTCAACTGTACTTAAAAAAATTTTTGAATGAGGGGCTAGCGAATCGGATAACGGTGAGGTGGCAGGTTGCAACGCTGGCAGGTTATCCTGCTGACGGTTTGTTAAACGCTGACAAGTTAGGGAACACTGGCTGATAATAAATAGTCGTAGCCGCGCCGTTTTATGTTTTGCCAGCTGTCAGAGGCTGGCTAAGGTGTCACAGTGGGTGAGGTGTCACGGTGGGTGCAGTTAACGGGGCGCGTACCCACTCACAAAACTGCTCGCCCCGTGCCACATAGCCACTAAATTGATCAAAACTGGCACAAGCCGGCGACAAGACTACCGCCGCAACTTGCGATAAACTACTTTGAGTCAGGGTTTGCGCTTTTTGCAAAGCTTGAGTCAGAGTCTTGCATTGGTGCATCTCTACCGTATCTGCTATCGGCTCGGGTTGGGCTTGCTTAAAATCTGCCGCTATTTTTTTAGCGTCCGCACCAATGAGTAACACTTGACTGACATAACGGTTGATAAGCGGCACCAATTCGCCAAAGTCTTGACCTTTACCTTGACCGCCCATAATCAACAATAACTTATTTTTGGTGCCATTACGGTTGCCGTTTTGGGCCTGATATACCGACCCTAGTCCCAATATGGCGGCTTTGGTAGAGCCAACATTCGTTCCTTTAGAGTCATTAAAATAGTCCACATCGGCAATCGTCGCCACAAACTGACAACGATGCGGTAAACCAGCAAAGGCTTTTAAAGTGGCAAGCATACTGTCTAAAGGCAAACCAGCAAGCTCGCCAATGGCCAAGGCCGCTTGCGCATTGAGCAGGTTATGTTTACCTTTAATCCTCATCGCATCGGCCGCCAGCAATTTTTGGGTGCCTTTGGCCAGATATAAGCGGCCGTTGTCCTTGCTATCGCCATCCACTAATAAACCGTATTCACCCATATCTGGTGCGTTTGAACCAATGCTCAACCTAGGTATGTTATCGGCCACCAAAGGTCGAGTTAGCGCATCGTCACGGTTCACCACAATGGACTTGGCGCCTTGAAAAATGCGATGCTTGACTTGATGGTAACCTAGCATATCACCGTGACGGTCTAGGTGATCCGGCGACATATTGAGGACTACCGCCACTTTAGCACCTAGGTTGGTGACGGTTTCTAATTGAAAACTCGACAATTCTAGCACGGCTAACTCTAGGGCATCGCTGCCGGCATCTAGCAAGCTTAGCGCTGGCACCCCAATGTTGCCGCCTACCCCAACCTTTATGCCGGCATCTTTTGCCATTTGCCCCACCAACGTCGTGACGGTTGTTTTAGCATTAGAGCCCGTGATGGCTATAATAGGCACTGTGCACGCGTCTTTAAAAAGCTGGATATCGCTGACAATGGCGATACCCGCTTGTTTCGCTGCAGCGACGGCTGGGGTAGTGAGTGGCACCCCTGGGCTGATAATAATCCTTGCTGCCCGCTGCAGTAACTGGGCGTCTAGCGTCCCAAAAATACGAATAGCCACGCTGTCTGGCAATTTTGACGCCAGCGGCGGATTGGGATGGGCATCGGTAATCGCCACATTATACCCTTGCTGCACTAAATAGTTCACTGTGGCTAAACCAGATTGCCCAAGGCCAATAACCACTTGTAGCCCACTGCCCTTTTGAATCAACGTGCCTTCTGAACGGCTGGTAATTTGTGAGTCAGTAGTCATCTGTAACGTATTGATTGTTGCAGGCGGCTGTGCTTTATTAACGAGCTGGTCAACGCTCATGATCTGTCCTTATCCTTTTATTGTGCTATCATGCACCCATTTTTGCGGCACATGACTTTTGCCCGTCTTATTTCACACATATGCATATCTTGATATTTGACATATGCACTGGTATATGCATTGATAGATAATGGGGCAAGCATTGGTATTTTATAGCCTAGTCGCTATTTTATTTTAACATGACCATCTCTAGAATAAACCGCCTTTGCCACAGTTTTGCGGCTATTTTTTATCATTGTTTGCACGCATACCCCTTACTATGTCTAAAACTTATGGTCTGGGTGCTAAAACTGACTTCTTATTCAACCAATAGTTGACCCTAAAATATGATGTTTCCCTCTACAACGACTATCCGTGACGAATGGTTCTCAAATGTGCGTGGCGATGTGTTATCGGGCTTGGTGGTGGCGTTGGCGCTTATCCCCGAGGCCATTGCCTTCTCCATTATTGCCGGGGTAGATCCCAAAGTCGGCCTGTATGCCTCGTTTTGTATTGCGGTGGTTATCAGCTTTGTGGGCGGGCGCCCGGGGATGATTTCGGCGGCGACAGGGGCAATGGCGCTCGTCATGGTGACTTTGGTTAGCGAGCATGGTATTGAGTATTTACTGGCGGCCACCTTGCTTTGTGGGGTGATTCAAATTGTCATGGGCATCTTTAAGCTTGGCAACCTGATGCGCTTTGTCTCGCGCTCGGTGGTCATCGGCTTTGTCAATGCCTTGGCAATTTTAATCTTTATGGCACAGCTCTCTGAGTTGATTCCTGCTTTTGATGCCAGCATTGATGCCGCTCGCTTAGGCCTGCCCGTGTATCTGATGACCGCCGCCGGTCTGGCGATTATTTATGGCTTTCCGCTCATTCCTAAGATTGGCAGAATTATCCCCTCCCCCCTTATCTGTATTGTCGCACTAACCGGCATTGCCATATATATGGGGTTAGACATTCGTAATGTGGGCGACATGGGCAAACTGCCCGATACCCTGCCGATGTTTTTATTGCCCAATATTCCGCTAACCTTAGAGTCCTTACTGATTATCGCCCCTTAATCACTGACGCTTGCCGTGGTCGGTTTGCTGGAATCGATGATGACGGCGACCATTGTTGATGACCTAACCGACACCACCAGCAACAAAAACCAAGAATGCCGGGGTCAAGGGATGGCCAATGTGGTGTCGGGTTTTTTTGGTGGTATGGCGGGCTGCGCCATGATTGGACAGTCGATTATTAATGTAAAATCGGGCGGTCGCACCCGCTTGTCCACGCTCATTGCGGGCGTGGTATTGCTAATTATGGTCGTATTTTTAAGTGATTGGGTGCGGCAAATACCGATGGCAGCCTTGGTTGCGGTGATGATTATGGTCTCAATTGGTACCTTTAACTGGGAGTCGCTACGCGAGTTCAAAAAACACCCCACCTCGTTTAATGTGGTGATGCTGGCCACAGTGCTCACCACCGTCTTTACTCATAACTTGGCTTATGGCGTTTTGGTTGGGGTGCTGCTTTCCACCTTGTTCTTTGCCAATAAAATTGGTCAGTTTTTGACCATTTATAGCGAATATGATGAGGCGGCCAATACCCGTTATTATTATGTGCAAGGCCAAGTGTTTTTTGCCTCTACCACCCAGTTTTTAGACAGCTTTGATACCAAAGAAGCCCTAGACACGGTGCAGATTGATGTCAGCCATGCCCATTTTTGGGACATAACCGCCGTTGATACTCTAGATAAATTGGTTATCCGTTTACAGCGAGAGGGCATTGAGGTTAAGGTAGTGGGGTTAAACAAGGCCAGTCGCACCATCATCGATCAGTTCTCAGTGCACGATCGCCGAGACATTGGCTTACTCGATTAGAGGTTGAATAGCCTATATAATAAAGCTTAGAGAATAAAGCTTGGAGAATAAAGCTTGGAGAATAAAGCTTGGAGAATAAAGCGTAGATGTTAAACTCGAGACGCTGCTATCTAGAGAATAAACGAGCTAGATAAGAAACGAGCGCTGACAACCTGACTTAAACATATCAAGTTAAGTCCTTTATATAAGTAATTTATATGAGTAATTTGCAAGCTGACAGTGTGATTGCCTGCCTAGATAGCCCCGAGCACATCCAATCGGTACTCGATGCCAGTATGTGGGCGGCCAAGTTACTGCGTGCCCCGCTTGGGCTATTGCACGCCATGCCCAATACGCATCGTAAAACCGCCGTAGACTATTCGGGCTGTTTGATTGCCAAGGAGGACAGCCACTTGCTCAATAAATTTACCTTAGAGGAGCAAGACAGTAACGGTAAAATGCGCGACCAAGGCCGCCTGTTGCTTAAGCAGGCCGAACATTACTGTCAGCAGCAGCAAGGCCGTTATCAGCATACCGTGTATACGCTACCACGCCATGCAACCCTTGCAGAAAGCTTGGCGTATGTGGATGACGTGGCGCAGCTGATTGTGATTGGCCACACCGTCACTTGTAAAAACAGCCTATCGCAACTGATTCGGGCGATACGTTGCCCTACCTTGGTAACCCCTACTTCATTTAATACACCTAAAACAGCGCTGTTTGCTTTTGATAATAGCCCCACTTGTCAAGCGTTACTCGATTGGCTATGTCAAAGTACTTTTTTACGCTTAATAACGGTACATATTGTGTTAGTGGGCAAGCTATCCGAAGCAAATAAAGAGGACTTACGCGCCGCCTATGCTAAATTGCGCCAAGCCGGTATCAGTGCTAAAAAAGCCTTGTTAGAGGGCCGTGATGTGAGCGCAACCTTGTTGTATTACCAACAGCAGCATGGCTTAGAGTTATTGTTGACGGGCGCTTTTGGCGAATCTCGATTGCGTGAATTACTGCATGGTAGCGACACCCAAAAAATGCTGTGCGCCAGTAAAACCCCTTATCTGCTTTATCCCACGCTATAACGTTTGCGTATCCGCAGCGCTACTTGCTCCGTACTTTTAGGTTGATGATTGGTGCTTTTTGCTTAAAAATCTTAAGATCAAAAGTCTTAAGCCGTCGCCCACGCTACCCTCGCCGAATGTTTGGTCACAAATTCCTACCGAACCTTTTTAGCGTCCTTAGCGAAACTTCGTTATACTCATCGAGTAGGCCTTTTGTTTGCATTACCCCCTTTAAAGCAGCATTATATAATAATTTGGTGCAAAAAATAGAAGCATGCACTAATATATTGCAAATACCCCCTCTCAAGGCATATTTGCTTTACTATTTTACTGGCATACTTCTTGAAGCAAACTACATTAATGAATAAGCATGGCTATATAAAATGGTTTGTTATTGCCTAAGTTACGTATTCTAAACGACTATTAATATCACTATTAAGGATAATTTTATGAAACTAATTACGGCTGTCTTAAAACCTTTTAAGCTCGATGATGTGCGTGAAGCGCTATCTGAGATTGGTGTCAAAGGTGTCACCGTGACCGAGGTTAAAGGCTTTGGTCGACAAAAGGGCCACACCGAGCTCTATCGTGGCGCCGAATATGTGGTGGACTTTTTGCCCAAAGTAAAGGTTGAAGTGGCGGTGACGGATGAGATGGTAGAGCCTGCCATCGAAGCGATTACCCGTATTGCCAGCACCGGCAAAATTGGCGATGGTAAAATCTTTATTACCCCGCTTGAGCAAGTTATTCGTATTCGTACCGGTGAAACAGGTCCCGATGCTATTTGAACCTAATGCTTAACAGCGCCGTTAACCGTAGTACTTAATAACCAAGCGGCTTTATTGATTGCCTTTTGAGGGGGAAATATTTTGGAAAACGAAGCGATAAATCAGATTTTTCAATTGCAGTATGCATTGGATACTTTTTACTTTTTAATCTGTGGTGCTTTAGTCATGTGGATGGCCGCAGGTTTTGCCATGTTAGAGGCGGGCCTCGTTCGCTCTAAAAACACCACAGAAATCTTGACCAAAAATGTGGGCTTGTTTGCCATAGCTTGTACGATGTACATGGTTTGTGGTTACCACTTTATGTATGATGGTGGGTTTTTCTTAGCGAACATTATGGGCGGCGAGACATTGGTGGCCGATGCGCTAAAACTCTCGGCTGAAAATGGCTTTGAAGGCGATTCGGTATATTCATCTGCCTCTGACTTTTTCTTCCAAGTCGTGTTCGTGGCAACCTGTATGTCTATCGTTTCGGGTGCGGTGGCTGAGCGCATGAAGCTGTGGGCCTTTTTCCTCTTTGCCATTGTGATGACAGGATTTATCTATCCGATGGAAGGGGCATGGACCTGGGGTGGTAAAGCCGTTCCGTTCATTGGCGCCCTAAACTTTAAAGACTTTGCCGGCTCTGGCATTGTGCATTTGGCTGGCGCTACTGCAGCCCTTGCAGGGGTGTTGCTATTAGGGGCGCGTAAGGGTAAATATGGCAAAAATGGCGAAATCCGGGCTATTCCCGGTGCCAACTTACCGCTGGCTGCCTTAGGGACGCTGATTTTGTGGATGGGCTGGTTTGGCTTTAACGGCGGCTCGGTGTTAAAATTGGGCGATATTGCCAGTGCCAACTCGGTCGCTATCGTGTTCCTCAATACCAATGCCGCAGCGGCAGGTGGGGCGATTGGTGCTTTGATTCTTGCCCGTATTATCTTTGGTAAAGCCGATTTAACCATGTTATTAAACGGTGCTTTAGCAGGTTTGGTAGCAATTACCGCAGGGCCTGACACGCCAACACCACTACTGGCGACTGTTTTTGGTATGATTGCGGGTGTGATTGTGGTGTGCTCAATCTTAGCGTTGGACAAATTAAAGATTGATGACCCTGTTGGCGCCATATCGGTGCATGGTGTTGTGGGTTTATTTGGCTTAATGATAGTGCCAATTACCAACCATGAGGCTTCATTTGGTGGCCAGCTAATGGGTGCGCTCGTTATCTTTGTTTGGGTATTTGTATGTAGTCTGATTGTTTGGAGTATTATCAAAGCGGTGATGGGCTTACGTATCACTGAAGAAGAAGAGTACGAAGGCGCTGACATCGCAGAATGTGGTCAAGAAGCCTATCCTGAATTTGTGAATTAAGTTTAGGGTTGGCCTGCAACCTTTTCTAACAAGATGTTATCACCTAAAAAAGACGCCTTATGCAAGGCGTCTTTTTTTAGTTTATGGCTCTGCAATATTTTAATCCGGCTGTTTAAAATTGGTCGTTATCACTGTACTAACTCTTTAAGCTTTAACCCAACGTATAATACGCGCTTCTAAGTCTTCCTCATCAACCTCGACTTCGCTAATACAGCGCCCTGCCACCCCTACGCCCGCCGCGCGCATCCCTTGCTGGGTCGCCACCGCATCTTTAGTGATGAGTAAATGCCACTTCGGCAAATCCTGACCAAGATACAAGCGTTTATAAGCGCAATTACTCGGTAGCCAAAGCATGTGCTTCAGTTTGCTCGGGGTTAGCGTGACACAATTTGGGACAAACTTTTGGCGATTGGCATAGTCTGAGCAATAGCCTGTAGCGCAGTCCAATAACCGGCAAGCGACATCGGTATACTCCGTTAATTCGGGCTGCTTGGGATAATCTAAAAACTTCTCTAAACAGCAGCCGCCGCAGCCATCGCACAACGCCTCCCACTCCAGCGCCGTTAATTCGTCTAACGAATAGTTTTGCCAAAAATTGGGACGCAGTGTGTAGGTACTTATCATAATGGCCTATTATTATTTTTGCTATCGACGGTCGGGGTGGCGGTAATTTTGTTGGGCGCAGGGTAATGGATAATCGCACTCTTATCAAGTCTCATGGCGAGAGTAACGGATGACTGTACTACTATCTTTAATATACCCGACTCTCAACGTATTAAAATGCATTGTAGGCTGGTGCTTTTAGCCCAGCAAAACGTGTACTTTTATTAAAAATGCTGGGCTAAAGCCACAGCCTACGTTAAGAGTTGAGAGTCGGGTTTAATATGGAAACATTTTTTAAATCGAACCGCCACGCATAATTTGTTATGTTATTAGGGCTTAAAAAAATACATCAACTGCCCAAAGAGGAACTCACAACATGGACATTAAAACCTACGAACTTAAAACCACCGTTGACTACGGCATGGAGCTCCTAAGCTATGTGGCGCTACCAGCAGACACCACCGATGCCAGCGCCGTACCCGGCATTTTGGTCGCCCCCGAATGGTGGGGCTCGGTGGCATACCCACAACACGTCGCAGAAAAATTAGCCCGTGCTGGTTTTGCCGCCATCACTATGGATATTTATGGCGAGGGCAAACTCACCACCGATGCCGCCCAAGCCAATGAGTGGATGCAGCAAATGCTGGCCGACCCTGATAAATTGATGGGGCGTTGCCAAGCTATTTTAAACGATTTTAGCGACCAACTGCCAGTAGATGGCAACAACTTAGGCGCTATTGGCTTTTGCTTTGGTGGCAAAATTGTGCTGGATATGGCACGCGAGGGGATGCCACTTAAAGCCATAGCGACGTTCCATGGCAATCCTGCGCCCAAGCAACCTGCCGAAAAAGGCAAATTTACCGCCGAAGTATTGGTGGCGCATGGTGCGGATGATAGCATGGTATCTATGGACGCCATTGAGGGTTTGAAAAAAGAGCTGGATAATGCCGAGGTCACTTATACGATTGATGTGTATGACGATGCCAAACATGGTTTTAGCAATCCCGAAGCGGATAAACGTGCTGCCGATAACGGCATTGATTTGGGCTACAACGAAACTGCGGCGAACGAGAGTTGGAACAAGATGATTGAATTTATGCGTGAGAAACTACACAATCATGATGAGTAATCATCCTAAACACCAATCGACTTAACGTAGCCTTAAACTTGCTTTAAACCTGCATAAGCGTCATTATCGCTGTTATCGATAGCAATATAGTTAAGAATGACAAAGATAAGGGTGCTTATGTGGGTTATTTTTTTTGCGGCTTTGGTGGTGACTTACGTTGTTTTTGGCAACAAAATAAGCACACTCAATAGTAAGGTGACGAATTTAGAAACAGCGTTGCAGCGTATGACACAACAGATTGAGTTGTTAAAGCTAGCTAGCCAAGCTCCACAAGAACAAGAACGAGAACAAGAACAAGAACAAGAAAGATACCAAACTGCACAAGCCCCTACCTCGCATAAGACTGACGCTCAACCAACCGCTTCGCAATATCAAAGTAGCCCTAATCAAAATATCGCAAATCAAGGCACTTTACTGGATAATACCACGCACCCCTTAGAAGCGACCTCGCCTAACCCTGTCCTTACAACAACAACTGAAGAAACAACCGCTAGCCAGCCCATACACCCTAATGCCCAAGAGCCAGACGAACAGTCTATGCCCGTGGTCACCTCGTTATTGCTGTCGCTTAAACAGTGGTTTTTTGGTGGTAATTTGGTGATTCGAGTGGGGGCGATTGTGTTGTTGATGGGCGTGGTGCTGTTATTGCGCTTGCTTAGTGACTATTTTGACACCCCTATTGAAGTCAAATTATTGGCGATTGGCCTAATAGGCTTGGCTGTAGCGGGCTTAGGCTTAAGGCTGGTCAAAAAGCGCTTTGCCTATGGCATTACCTTGCAAGGGGTCGGGTTAAGTGCCGCCTACTTGACCACCTTTTTTGCCTATCAGGTGTATCACGTCATGCCAAGCTTGCCAAGCTTTGGGCTATTGGGCGTGTTATCCGCAGTCACCGTGGCATTTGCCATACGCCAAAATGCGTTTCCATTGGCACTATTGGCCTTTTCGGGTGCTTTTTTAGCGCCTATCTTGACCAGTAGCGACACTGGCAGCGTGACTACCCTCTTTAGCTATTATTTATTACTGAATGTCGCCATTGCGGTGATTGCTCACTATCGCACTTGGAAGGTACTCAACGTATTGGGGGCAACGGTCACCTTTGGCTTGGCGTACTACTGGGGCTTTGCCGCTATCGCGCCACATAATTTTGCGACGTTTATGGCGCAGCGTTGGCCACTAGTACTCATCACTGGCCTACATTGGGCGCTGTATCTATTTATCGCCATCCGCTACGCCCAGCAAATTATTACGTATAACCGAACCCAAGCCAACCTCGCAGATGCCGCACCCAATGCCGTCAAGCAGGCAATGCTATTCCCTATGGATACGGGGTTAACCTTTGCCACCCCTTTGTTGGCCTTTGGTCTATTAAGTGGATTATTGCGGGATGTTGCGCATGCACTAACCATGGCTAGTGTAGTTATGGCGGTCACCTATCTTGGTGTTGGCTGGGTATTGGCGCAGCGCAGTCGCCGTTATGCGCTACTGACCGAGGGCATGTTGGCATTAGGGGTTGGGTTTTTGGCGTTAATAATTGCGCTAGAGCTAGATGCCCAGTGGGTAGCGATTGGCTGGTCGGTACAAGGGTTGGCGCTGGTATGGTTTGGGCGGCGCTCGCTGCGGGCGTGGTCGGTGCTGTTTGGGCTATTGCTCCAAACGATGGCTATTATCCGTTTGGTCGATGTGACAATTTTTAGCAGTATAGAGCCTAGCTACTTCGCCTTGAGTGTCTCTGCCTTATGCTGGATGACCTCTATGTTTGTATTACGCCGGGTTAACTCGCCCATCCACGCTAAGGTCAAGGTCAAGGTTAAGGTTAAGGTTAAGGTTAAGGTTAATGTTGAGTCCAGCACCGACCAAACCCTCATGGCGTATGTCAATAGCGACAGCCTAGCGTTTAGGTTGATATGGAAAACCCCTTTATGGATTGGGCTATTGACCTTGGCTGGGATAATATGGACACTTGTGGTTACCGGATTAGATATCGGTCATGTACTTGATGTCAACACCTTAAGGTTCTCTGAGTTTACCTCCCTTGTATTGCTAACGAACCTTCTGGCTTATTGGATTCTCAACCGTTATCGAAAATGGCAAGAGGTTAGCGTCCTGAATCATGGTTTGCTGAGTCTGTTTTATGTCACCCTATTGTTGGTGCTACCCGAAAGATATGCTGGGTATGTTGCAAATTTTGATATGAATTGGGGGATGTTTGGCTTATTTATAGTCGGCTGGCTAGTAATGGGACAGTTGTGGCTAAAAAGTTGGGTAGCGGACTATCAAGCAGCACGCCAAGAAACGCACCAAGAAACACACCAAGAAACGCATCAAGAAACACAAATGACAAGCACGGTGTTATCCGCCCCTGATTTAGCGAAACCTTCAACATTACTTGAATACAGCCACCCTACCCTATGGTTGGCAACGGGTATGATTCTGCTGGCCGAATTGGTGCATTATCGCATCTCGGATTCTTATGACGTGCTGACGGTAATGATTGTCAGCCTTGTTTTGCTTGCGCTTAGCTATTTGGTAAAAGGCAAGCTTACAAGGCTAACCCCTTGGTTTAATTGGCCCAATGCCCTAAGGGGCAGCGCTTACTGGTTTATTCCCATATCGCTGGGTTGGGTGATTGTTACCAACCTTTATTACGATGGTAGAGTTTGGGGCTTGCCCTATACGCCACTGCTCAATCTGTATGACTTGGCGCTGCTGTTGGCACTCGCCTACGCGGTACAGGTTCACCACTTAGCAACCTGTCAGCCTAGCGACCCTCTAAGCAAGCGACCAAGCCCTATTTTACTTAAGGTCATCGGGCTAATAGGTTTTTGGGTGCTCTCTAGTATGATGGTACGCACCTTACACACTTATGCTGGCACGCCTTTATGGTCAGATGGCGCATGGGGTAGCGATAAAGTACAAACCAGCCTGACTATTTTATGGACACTATCGGCATTGCTGGCCACCTTTATGTCCAGCCGTAATGGCAAACGCTTTTGGTGGTTTATGGGCATTGGCTTGCTGGGGGCTGTGGTGCTCAAACTGGTACTGGTCGATTTATCGCAAACCGATGCAATTTGGCGCGTGGTGTCGTTTTTAGCGGCCGGTAGCCTGATTTTATTGATTGGCTATTTAGCGCCATTACCGCCAGAAGAGGGTTCTACTGCCAATGCAAAAGTGACTAAATTAAGGGCTAGGGGTAAGATGGCTAAAGATAACAAGGCGAGAGATAACAGGGTCGAACATAAAGACCATAGCCTTTAAAACCTAGCCTTTAAAACCTAGCCTTTGAAACATAGCCTTTAAATCACTGCCTTTAAATCATTGCCTTGAAGTCGCCCACTTTATGGTGGCTGATGGTGTAAAATACGTCCACCCAGCCATCACCTAGCCGACAATTTAGCCAAACCACCTCTTAAAACGGACAAGCGCATGAGCCAGTACAACCTCGACAAGCCCAATAGCATCCAATGGTTTCCGGGCCATATGAACAAAGCCCGCAACGACATCAAAGAGATTATGCCCGATATGGATGTGGTGATTGAAGTCATTGATGCCCGCATCCCGTTTAGTAGCGAAAACCCGATGGTCGCGGCATTGCGTCGCAATAAGGAGGGCGTACAAAAACCGGTGATTAAAATCCTTAACAAAGCCGACCTTGCTGACCCTATTTTGACCACCGCTTGGATTGATCATTTAGAGTCGCAAGACGGTGTTAAAGCTGTAGCATTTGATGATAACAAAGTGGCACAGATGGGGCAGCTTAAGCAACTGATTAAAAACCTCATGCCCAATAAAGTCGGTACTGGTCGCCAAATTAAAGTTTTGATAATGGGCATCCCCAATGTGGGCAAATCCACGCTGATTAATAGCCTAGCGGGGCGCAGCATTGCTAGAACGGGGGATGAGCCAGCGGTCACTAAATCGCAGCAGCTGATAAAAATTGATGATGACATCATGCTGTACGACACCCCCGGCATGCTGTGGCCCAAAATTGAGAACCCCAATTCGGGCTTTCGTCTAGCAGCAACCGGCGGCATTAAAGACACCGCTTTTGATTTTGATGATGTGGCAAGTTACACCGCCGAATATTTGATAAAAGCGTATCCTCAGCTATTAAAGGCGCGCTATAAAATCGATGAGTTACCACAAAATGATAGAGAATTTTTTGAGGTGGCAGGGCGCAATCGCGGCTTTTTGAAAAAAGGCGGCATTGTGGACACCTACCGTATGGCAGAGATGTTGGTAAACGAGTTGCGCAGTGGCATTATCGGTCGCATTACGCTTGAAACCCCCACCATGCGAGAAGATGAGGCAAAATTTGTTGATGAATTGCGGGCAGCCGCCGAGGCTAAAAAAGAGGCTAAACTAGAGGAAAAACGCTTGCGACGCTTGCGGGCGAGGAAGAATCGGAAGTAGTCACTCAATTTTATTTGGTAATCATAAATAGTTAATCAGTTCATATTAACGATATTTATGTGTATAATAATGTTAAAACATACACATGAATTAAAGTTTGAGGGGTGATTATGCGCACTAATATTGTCATCAATGATAAATTAATGACAGAAGCGAAGCATTTAACAGGGTTAAAAACGAAAAAAGAAGTTGTTAATAATGCTTTAGAGTTATTGGTAAGAATGCAAAAACAGCAAGCGATTCGTGAGTTTCGTGGCAAATTAGATTGGGATGACGACCTTGAGGCAACGAGAAATGATATTGACCCAGTAATAGATTTAGTTGACAACTAATGCCGTCAACTCATTATACAATTGACGCCTCGAACACCGTTATCGTTGACTCTAGTGTCTGGATTGATTACTTTAAAAAAATTGACAATCGCTCTACGGAGTGTTTGGATACTTTATTGTCAGCCGCATCTATCGGCATCACTGATATTATCTTGATGGAAGTCTTACGCGGTTTTCGAGAGGACAAACACTTCAATCAAGCTTTGAGCCTTTTATCGCCTCTAATTTGCTTTGAGATTGTGGATAAGCCAAAAGCCCTGCGTTATGCCAATTATTACCGTCAGTTACGCAAAAAAGGCATCACCATTCGTAAATCAAATGATGTCATGATTGCAGGATACTGTATCGACAATCAAACACCGCTACTATTTAATGATAAAGATTTTCTACCTTTTGTAGAGCATCTCGGCTTGATACCTGTTTTGAAAAGTCATCGAAATTGATTATGCGAACTAACGCTTTAGCTTAATGTGTTTCAGAGGGGAATTTAAGTTCCTCATATAAACTTTGTAAACATTTATCTATATCAATTATTATTTTCTCATATAAGGGGACTGCTTGCATTTTAGAACCTCTATCCTGCTCATTTCCTAATAACTGTAATTCTGTACTAGCAACCATTGCACACTCTTGATATAAGTTATGCAAAACTAGATTTGAGTGCTCAGAAAGGAAAATAAAGTCTTTAAATTGAATTTCATGTAAAGCATCAATGTGCTTTAATGCTGGTCTATCAATATTTTCATCTAAGGTTTCAAGTGTAGGTTGGAATTCTCCTCCGTCTCCATAGGTTCCAATAGCAGCTTCACAATACTTTTTAAAACCTACAAGTGTCTCTTGTAGTTTCTTAAATACTCTAATCTTCTCATCAAAAAGTATGTCGTTTTTTCGAGAATGCAACGCAAGCTCAACTTTTAGCCTCTCAATTTCAGCTACATACTCAATTTTTGTACTTTCTACCTTTCTTGTAATTATCTCAATATCTTCTTTAGTAGCAAGATTTTTACCTTTTTCTGACGAATAAGAGAACACATACTTTTTAAATAAGATAATACCACCTAGAGCTAATAAGGTTATTAGCTGTAGAACTATCGTTAAGTCCATAATAAGTCCTTAAATTTATAAAAAACCAATCATAACCTATTTATAGTTAATGGCGTAGTCATGAATAATACTAAGTAATAACTAAGTTAGACATCTGTTCATATACAATAGAAAAACCATGTTCAAGCCCCCATAGTAATCACTAATCGAACTTATATGATATCACCCTATGACCCAGCCAACCGCTAACGCAACAAACCAACCTAAAACCCATTCCAAAACCACTTTTGAAACCCACACCTTTAACCACACCGCCACCGAGCTTGATAGCTTTGCCCCCCGTATTCTTAACTGGTTTGATAACAATGGTCGCCATGATTTGCCGTGGCAACAACACCAAACCGACACGCCCAATCCGTACATCGTCTGGCTATCCGAAGTAATGCTTCAGCAAACCCAAGTCACCACCGTTATTCCCTATTTTCAGCGGTTTATGACCTCGTTTCCAACGGTGCAAGATTTAGCCAAGGCCGAATGGGATAGAATTGCCGAACATTGGGCAGGTATGGGCTACTACGCGCGTGCCCGCAACTTGCACAAAGGTGCCAAGCAACTGGTCGAAATTATTGAAAAGACAGACGACTATCCGCAAACGGTAGAGGATTGGGAGGCGATAGCAGGGGTGGGTCGCTCTACCGCTGGCGCTATCGTCGCTATGGGATTACATGGCTATGGGGTGATTTGTGATGGCAACGTCAAACGCGTCATCACTCGCTGGGCGGGCATTGATGATGATATTATGAAAGCCGCCACCACTAAAGACCTGTGGGCATTGGCTGCGCGGTTGACGCCCATTGACGCTCCTATCCAAGAGAGTGGACACTATGCCCAAGCCATGATGGATATGGGCGCTACCTTATGCACTCGGCGCCACCCCAGTTGTGAAGTGTGTCCGATAAGCGCGGATTGCATCGCCCATGCGCAAGGTCGAGAGATGGATTATCCGGTGAAAGCCAAAAAGAAGCCCAAACCGAGCAAATTTAGCAATGCGTTGGTGATTATCAACCCTAAAAACGACATACTATGGTTACAACGCCCTGATAGTGGCATTTGGGGCGGATTGTGGGTATTACCGCTACAGTTTATGCAAAAAACCCAAGGTAAAACGGTGTTATCGAGCGCAGACGAAGATGCCGCTTTTGAGAGTGAGAACACACTTGCCGAGCAAATTATCGCTAACTGGATGGCGGATAACGGCTTGAATGCACGCTCATTAAGCCACAGTTTATTAGACGATGCCCCGATTAAGCACTCTCTTACTCATTTTCATTGGTATCTGCAGCCGCAAGGGCTGCATATCACTGCTGTCCAAGCTCAGGCGTTAACCCAGCTACTTGAAAAAGCAGATATCAATATGACTTGGTTAGCCGCTGATACGGCCAAAGCGACGTTGGGATTGCCTAAGGCAATGCTAAAGGTATTGGATGTCGTAGGTTAGTGTTGTTATCTCATGTCGTCAGTTAAATAAGGATCATACCATGCACATTGCTATCCTAACCATCACCTTTACCCTGCCCGGATGCGCCTCACTAAAAGAGAAGCGCACTCGGGTGGGCGGGCTGCACCAACGCTTTGGTAAAAACCCTGCGGTTGCCGTGTGTGAAAGCGGCGAGCTTGATAGGCATGACGCCAGCGAATGGTCGTTAGTGGTGGTGCAAACCTCAAAACGTGAGGTAGAATCACTATGCGCTCAAATTGAAGATAAGATACAAGGTATTGTAGATGGGCGGATAATGAACATTGAGCGGGAGTTTATTTAGCGTTTTAGCAGAGTCGTTTGATGTATATCAACCCTTCAAATCATGCACCACCCGCAACTGCATTATCCCCTCATCTGATATATCCAACCGATACACCACCGTGTTGTGCATTGGGATGGCGGTTTGAAATTGACGCAATTGTTGCATCTCAGCATTGCTTGTTATCGGGCAACCGAGCAAACGATATGCCAGTAAGCCTATCCAAATCCCATGACCAAAACACAAGCTGTTGTGCTCAAGGCGCGGCGCTGACGCTATAAACCTATCGACCCTTGCTACAAATTCGTTAAAGGTGTCCGCATCAGCCCCATCTCGATAGTGAATGTCTGCTGTTTGCCAATACTGCTGTGCCAAGGGGGCACGCTGCTTACCCACCATGCCCTCTACCGTTTTATAGCTAAGGCAGGCAAATTCATTAAGCATCTCAATCTCATTATTTTTATCATCAGGCAGTTGATAATGGTCAATAAAGGGGCTTGCCGTTTGCTTGGCGCGTAGCATTTGCGAATAATAAATATGCCTGGGCAGGGGCAATTTGCCCATTTGTTGTAACGCCTGCCAACGCTCTAGCAAGCTTTGGGCTTGTGCAAGCCCTACTTCGGTTAAGGGAATACGCTTATCGGGTTGCGATACGGCTCCAGTGTTGGCAACACTTTGCCCATGGCGAATCATATAAATAGTTTGCATCGTTTCTGTACTCTACTCTACTCTACTCAAGTCTACCACTCTACGTTGCTTGATGGTTTAAGTTACGGGCAATTTAATCAGCCAAATACAGCTTTATAATACGTCTCTAGTATCGACTTCAAACGCTTTTGTTGCTACCCTTTGTGCCTACCCTATTTTTTATTGCCGTTTATCCGACTTTGGCTGTCAAATTAGCCGTTGCTGATGATACCTTGGCCACCCTCTTTCAACCAAATTTGTGTGAGATACCCCTTTATGTTAAGCCAAACCCCTCGTTTAAAAGTTAGCCTAGCGTTAGTGCCCATACTATTATTAGCAAGTTGTGCGACCCAGCCGACCCAGCCGCCTGCGCCACCACCAAAGCCTGCGCCAACTGCGCCGCAGGTCATTGTTAACACACCGCCGCCAGTGGTCATTATCAAAAAACAGCCGGTTAACGTGGTACCACGCCCGGCACCAATGCCAATCCCGCAGCCACAAGCTCACTATAACAGCTTTGAAGATTGGAAAGCCGATTTTGCGATGCGGGCGATTGCTCAAGGCGTTAATGCCTATGAAGTACGCCAATTATTAGACAAGGCTCAGCTCAATCCGCAAGTGTTTTCGTTGGATGGTAGCCAGCCCGAGTTTGCCAAAATGCCGTGGGAATATGCCGATTCGGCCGTGTCTAGTGGTCGGGTCAGCAACGGGCAGCGCAATTTTGCCGAGCAGCAATATTTGCTCAATCGTTTGCAAGCGCAGTATGGGGTCAATGCCGAGATTATTGCCGCTATTTGGGGTATGGAGTCCTCGTATGGCGCTGGCACTGGCACAAGCTATATCCCAAGCTCGCTGGGCAGTTTGGCGTATGACGGCCGCCGCCGTGACTGGGCGGAGGAGCAGCTGTTGGCATTGCTACAGTTAATCCAGCGTGGCGATGTCTACCCTTCACAATTGGATGGCTCTTGGGCGGGCGGCATGGGGCAAACCCAATTCATCCCTAAAACTTGGTTAGACGAAGGGGTTGATGGCGATGGCGATGGCCACCGTAACCCGTGGGCAACCGCTGATGCGCTAAGCTCGACGGCCAGTTATTTAAAAAATGCAGGTTGGATACGCGGGTTGTCGCCTTTTTATGAGGTGCGCCTGCCCGCCTCTTTTAACTATACCTATGTGGGCAATAAATTGTCTGGCGCACAGTGGCGCTCTTTGGGTGTGACTATGTTAGATGGCGGCTATTTAGACGCCGGCACGCCGTTTGAGTTGTGGCTACCCGCTGGTAAAGAGGGGCCAGCGTTACTGCTTAGCCCTAATTTTGATGCCATAAAGGTGTATAACAATGCGTCAAGCTATGCGCTTGGGGTCAGCCTACTTGGGCGCGCGCTAGCAGGGCAAAGCGGTCTGCAAACTGCGTGGCCACGTTACGAGCAGCCGTTATCGAGCATGCAGGTGACCAATTTACAACAACGCTTGACCACAGCAGGTTATGACACCAAAGGCGTGGATGGTGTCTTGGGCACCAATACCCGTCAAGCGTTTGCAAAATGGCAAGCTGCCAATGGTCAAACTCCAGATGGGTTTATTACCCAGCGCAGTGCAGCATCGCTTATTTGGTGAAATATTAGTTTTATTTATGCGTTTCGGCAGATTATGGCGTTAAACCAGCCATCGGATACGTCTACATCGCCTCGCAATATGCTGATTGTGGGCGAAGATTCTGGCAAGCCCGACTAGTCAGCAGCTTGCCTTAGGCGCATTAGCCCCTCTTGCTGCACTGAGGCCACAAGGTTACCATTTTGCCAAAATTGCCCATGATTCAGCCCTTTTGAGTTGGAGGTAGTGTCCGACCACATGTCATACAGCAGCCATTGATTGATATCAAAGGGACGGTGAAAGTGCATCGAATGGTCAATACTGGCGGCTTGTAAGCCTTTGGTCATAAAACTTAACCCATGCGACATTAAGCCGGTGCCAACTAAATAGTAGTCGGAGGCAAAAGCCAATAATGCCTGCTGGATAGCGACAGGCTGCTCGCCCAATTCACAGATGCGCAGCCAGTTGGCCTGTTTAGGTTGCATGGGTTCAGGATAGATAGGGTCTCGGGGGTGAACGGGCTTAATCTGCACATGGCGGGGGCGCATAAAGCGTTCACGCAGTGGCTCTGGCACATTGCCCACATAATGCTCTTTTAAAGCCTGCTCAGACTCCAAATCTTCTGGTGGTGGATAGGCGGGCATCTCTTCTTGATAGTCAAGCCCTCCTTCCACCGGCGCAAATGAGGCAATCATAGAAAAAATAACCTGCGCCACCGGCTCGCCATCCATATCGTCTTTAAACTGCACCGCCGTGACTTCACGCGCGGATAAGCTACGTCCATCACGTAGACGCCGTACCTTATAGGTCACTGACTGATTGATATTACCACCCCGCAAAAAATAACCATGGAAAGAGTGGCAAGGTTTCTCTTTATCAACAGTATGCGCCGCTGCCATAATGGCTTGCGCCAGCACTTGACCACCAAAAATACGTTTGCCCACATAATCGTGACTCTGGCCTTCAAATACATCGGTGCTGGTTGGGGTCAGCTGTACAGTGCGTAGCAACTGCTCGACCAATTCTTTATAATTAGGCATTCTTACCCCCTCTCGGCCTTTAAAAAACTCAACATAAGTTTTGCGCAGTAACCACGATACATTAGTCTAAATATGGCGATTGGTTGATAAACGGACGTAGGACTTGGTCATGTTGCCACAGGCGGTTATCTATCAATCGTCTGCAGTGCTCATTGGCTAACAGGCTAACAGGCTAACACAAGCTTAGCCCAATTAGCCTCTAGGTCAACGTCTATCATCGCCAAACAAACCACAAATCAGGTACACTACCGTCTATTATAGCGTCCAAAGCTTCCCTCTAGTTGTCTTTTGAGCGCCATAACAGTCATCACTCTTGTGTTGCTATTACCTTATTAAGTTTTTTATTAGCGGCCTAGCAACTAACCTTCGGCTACTACCCCATCTTTGAGAGAACCCTTGTATCACTGCCGCTATATTTATGGCAATATAGCCCTACTCCCTTTACTAGGTTTAATGATTCCTTATGCAACCTTTTCGCCTTGTCCAATTGCTAAAAAATAAATTAAAACACCAACGCCAACAAGAAAAAGAGCAGCGTGATACCCAATCGCTAACCCATAATAAAGCGCATAGCTTGCAACAGCAAGCAGCGTATGCCAGTGCCGCTATCTCACGTTCAGGGCGCTCTGTCAACCAGTTGTACCGCAAACTATCGGGTCAAGCGTTAGATGTGGCCGTCAATGCAAAAATTTTAGGTACCCTGCCCGACTTAAACCAAGATAAAGATGCCCTCACTTTTTATGTGTTAAAAGAATACTCTCGCTCCAACAGTATTTTGGTCGATTTACAAACCCGTGAGCATGGTTTTCCGCCTGCGCTTGCAGCTATTGAGGATGTAAGCCAACAACTGTATGAAAATGCGGCCATCATTTTTTTAACCCACCCGCACGCAGCAGAGCGTAAAGTATCGCCACGGCTGGCACGCTTGGTCACTATAGCTCGGCAAAACCCTAGTATTAACATCAACCTTGTGCCCGTGTCTATTTTATGGGGACGCGCGCCCGATAATGAGGATTCTTGGTTTAAACTGCTCATGGCAGACAACTGGGAGGAGCCCTCTATCCTAAAGCAGCTATTTAATATCGGGGTTATGGGCCGCGATACCTTCGTCGAATTCCATCCGCCGCAGTCGCTACAGCAAATGATTAATACCCTAGCCAATCCAGTCGCTACTCCCGATGCCGCCGGTACGCTTCGTCATCACCCGACCAACACCGCAAATATGACGAGCCTTCAAGCGTCTGCGGCAAGCCACCCCATATCTGATGATATGGGCTTAGAGTACAGTGACAAAGAGTTGCTCCAACTTGCCAAACAACGTATCGCCGCCCAAACCACGTCAAGTTCAACCGAATTAGTGACTGCTGCTGAGGCCAATATCAGCTTGGCCTTATTGGTACAATACAAGCTCAATGCCTACCTGGATAACCAACGTAAAAGCATGATTGGGCCCGATTTATCCGATAGGCGCAATTTGGTGAATCAGCTTATCTACTCGCCTGCCATCACCCACGCTTGCCAAATCGAGGCCAGCGCTTCACAAATATCACTGCGTGAGGCACGCCAATTGGCCAAAGACTACGCAAATGAGATTGTCAATAACTACAACCATTCGGTGATACGCTCTTTTAATTATTTTTTAACTTGGCTTTGGACTCAGCTTTATGATGGCGTCGAAGTGCATCATTTTGAGCGAGTGCGAGCCTTGGCAGCCACGCATGAAATCATCTATGTGCCCTGTCACCGTAGCCATGTCGACTATTTATTGCTGGCCTACATCATCTTTAAAAATGGCCTGACCTTGCCGTATATTGCAGCAGGCAATAACCTCGATATTCCCGTTCTTGGTTCTATCTTGCGTAGCGCCGTCGCCTTTTATATCCGCCGCAGCTTTAAAGATAACAATCTTTATAAGGCGGTGCTGCGTGAGTACTTGCACATGCTCATTGGCCGCCATACGCCGATCGAATACTTTATTGAAGGGGGGCGCTCTCGCTCCGGGCGCCTGTTGCCACCCAAGCTGGGTATGCTAGCGATGACAGTACACAGTCACTTGCGTGAGACCAACAAACCGCTGGTATTTATTCCTACCTATATCGGTTATGAGCGCATTATGGAGGGCGGCACCTATATTGGTGAGCTCAAAGGCAAGCCCAAGGAGTCAGAGTCGCTCATCGGCTTGTTAAAAGTAAGCCGCAAAATTGAGCGTATCTTTGGGCATGTGCATTTAAGCTTTGGGACGCCGCTGCATATAGAAGATTTTATGCACAAATTTGGCGTGTTGCCCAACAGTTTGCCTGCCAACCGCACCGATACCCCCTTTGATGCCAAAACCCTAGCCATGGTGGATAACTTAAGCGTTAAACTGATGCAAAACATCAATAAAGCGGCGGTGGTTAACCCCATCTCCTTGCTGTCTTTGGTGTTATTGTCTAGCCCGCAGGCGGCGCTTGATGAAAGCATTTGCCGCGAGCAAATTGGCTTGTGCCAACGTATTGCTAGCGCTTTGCCTTATGCAGAGGATACTGTGATTACCTCGATGTCAGCGCAATCTATCATCGATTATGGCATTAAGCTAAAACTTATAGAGCGGACGCCGCATATCTTAGGCGATATCATTAAGGTGATGTCGAAGCAATTGGCCATTTTAAGCTACTTTCGCAACAATATTTTGCATGTGTTTATTCTATCGTCCTTTTTGGCGGCGCTGGTGATTCGTAATGGCCGTATCGAACGTCAGCAGCTCGATATCATCGTCACCCAGCTATACCCCTTTTTGCAAAGCGAGCTGTTTTTGCATTATTCAGCCCGTGAGCTGCCAAGCATCATTGCGCAAAAACTGACCAATCTGATGACCCAAGGCGTCATTATTGACCTAGGCGATGGCATGCTGGGCGCACCCGATAACAACAGCGAGCAACACCAGCAGCTTGAGATGTTGGCAGCGCCAGTGTCGCAAAGCTTAGAGCGCTATTTTATGACCCTAGCGTTACTATCGCAGCAAGGCTCAGGCAAGCTCAGTAGCGAGCAAGTGGTCGATTTGTGCCATCTGTTAGGGCAGCGTTTATCGGTGTTGTATGCCGATGATATCCCCGACTTTTTTGACCGGGCGTTGTTTACCAGCTTTTTACAGGCGCTCATGCGTTTGGACTATATCCATAAAGATGAGGCCACAGGCACGCTCACCTTTGATAAACGGATAGATGATATTGCTGGACATGCCCATTACGTTCTAAGCCCAGATGTTATGCAGGTATTGCACCATGTGGCCAATTTAACCGACGAGGATATCGAGCATGCTATGGCAGAGATTAACAATAAAAAGCTGCGTAAATTTAGCCGCAAACGTTAGCTTTGGCGGCTTTAGGTGAGCAGAATGAAAGGATTAAAAAAACCATTGCCAAGACGCCGCTATCTCGGTGTCTTGGCTGCCATTTTGAGTCCTGTCTTGATTGCTGTCTTGATTGCTGTCTTGATTGCTGTCTTGATTGCCATAATCGATATGGGCACGGCTAGCCCCCACATCCAGTGCCCAGCGTTTATCCAGTGTTGACCCTATCTTATCCTGTCCTTTAACGTCATAGCCTGTCAGGGTGATGCCCAGCGTCGCACTAACGGCGTCGCTTGTATCTCTATTGCTATCACTGCCACTGCCGCTATCCTTGTTGGGGTTACTGGCATGACTGGCCTCCTTTAAAACGCCATAGTCAGCGCCAATATAGGGCGACCAACGTATTTTTTGATTGCCCAAATACGGACTATTGACCTGCATCCATTGGGTTGGCAGCGGCTCAAAGCTTAGGGTATTGCGTAAAGTCACGCCGCTTGCCGCCGAATTCGCCACCTTATCGATACCCCGCACCCCAGCATAGGTCGAGCCTAACGATTGCTGGCTAATGCCAAATAACGCCGCATCGCTATATTGCCCTTGCAGCTCGTGGGTCATCTGCCAGTAGCCCACCGGCTGCTTGGCGCCCAATAGCGTGTGCTGATGGCTGACATAACCACTGACTAGCCAGCGCCAATAATCATCACTTAAACCAGCTTGGGTAGCCGGGTTATCGTGATTGCCAAAGGCCTTCTCGGCACTGACATCGAGCACCCAAGCGCCAGAGGTTGTTTTGTTTGGCTGCGTTGCTGAAACCTTATTAAACAGCTTGGTATGGGTCATGCCCAAGCGGCCGCTGCTTAACGTCGGGCTTTGAATATCCAGTTGACTGCCCAGCAGCTTGCTACTGACCGCTTGATGCGCCACTTGCCCGTATAAGGTGGTAATACGACTTTGATTGCGGCTTAGGGTGTAATCGCCACGCAGATTTGCCTGCCACGTGTCGCCCGTTTGCGTTAATACCGAATTTGGCAATAAAGTGGTGCGCTTGCTGGCATCGGCAGCAACAAAGCCCGACCATTGCCAGCGCCCATTGGGGATAATGCTGTACACACTGGCACTGCGGCGCTGGTTATCGGCATCATAGCCATAGTCGTTTGCCAAACTTTGTTGCAGCGATAGCGAGGTTAAATCGGCCTGACCCAAGACGTTACGCAACGTGGTGTGCAGGATAAGCTGATGATGGCCATAGCTATCATCAGGGTCGTAACGCCATGCTAAATCGCTACTGATGGTGTCAATAGCGCCTAGCTGGGTGATTTTGAGGCGTACATCTTGCCCAGCTGTGCCAACAGGATAGATATCTAGCAATAATTGACCGTCAATGATGCGCTCGCCATTGCTCACCGCTTGATCTAGCCAAGCGATATTGGCAGGCGTGCCGATTACTTTGCCAAATAAACGGGCGGTGGGCAGCTCGGTCTGATTGTCGATGGCTTGAATAGTCGCCACATGAATGTGCCAAATTGAAGTCGCCTTGTCTATAGAAGTCGCCTTGTCGACTGTTTCGGGCTCAATCGTTATTTTAAAATACCCAGCATCCAGATAGGCCTCGGTAATTTGGCGCACCAACGCATTGGCTTGGGTCAGCGAGATACAATTTGTTTGTGCAGCATCGGTCGCCTTTTGTTGTGTTTGATAATAGGTTTGCTCGGTTTGCGCTGCTTGACTCTGCGATAGCTGCGCCGCTTGCGCCCGTAGCTGCGCTTGCACAGACGACTTTAAATCGTTTAGGTCTGCCAGCTCGATATGCTGAGTGGACAAACAGGCGGTACTCAATGTGTCAACTGCGGGCTGCGGGCTAGCGGGCTGAATTTCGGGTTGCACTCCTGGCTTCGTTGTTGTTGCCACAGCGCCTGAGGCGGATGGCGCGGCAGTGCTTGTCTGTGCTGGGGCTAACTTGTCGCTGCCCGCTTCTGCGGCTTGCGCTTGGCGCAGTGACTGGATGCGCTGCTGATTTAGGGCGTCTTGCCAAGCCTGTTGCTGCTGCTGCCCTAAGTCGTGTGGCGCTGGGTTATTTGCTACAAGGTTAACAGGCGCTGGGTTATTGGCGACCAAAGCATTGGCAACGCCCCCATCGGCGCTTGCTGCATGGGTCAAGGTAGGCGTCGCCATAGCCGTCATAGTCGTCATAGCCGTCATAGTCGTCGCCATGGCAATAAGCGCCTTGGTTGTCGCCCGGTTGGTTTGCGTCAACTGCCTCTTAAGAATAGCGGTATGGGATAAGGGTAGCGTCGCCGTTCTGGCGTCGCTTGGACAACATATTTTATAGAAAGTGGACATAAAGACATTCAACCCAATAAAGATATAAAAGAAAACAGTCTAGCAAAGAAAAAAGGGTTAACAGCGACTCGGATATTAAAAAAGCCCACACCGATGATAGGTATGAGCTTTTATAAAGCACTGACGGATAAATGAATAGCCCATTAATTAAGGATTATCGACAGTGTCTCACGATATATCCTATCGCCTAACTTATAACTTAACATCGGCTTTGGTATTGGCACCATCGCTATCATCCCAGTCATAAGTCACATCGACGTGCACCGGTAGCTCAACCGCTTTACCTGCAAACGTGTCTTTGATTAACGTTGGGATACTTTGTACAAAGTTAGGCACACTAAAGGTTTTTGCATCGACATTGGCAGCAACGCTATGGACAAAGTCGTTGGTATTGCTAGCCTTTATTTGCGCACCATTCAGGTTTGCTTTAGTGGCGCTGACTTTTGCTGCAGTCACTGCAATATCGTGACTGCCCACCGTGGCATTAAAATCGCCAGCATTTATCGTCGCTTGCTGGGTGATTTTTTGATGGTCGATAGCAAAGCCTGCTTTACCAGCGGCACTCACGCCAAGCACCGTCCCATTGTTAAAGTCGTCTTTTAGGGCGTTTAGGATATCGCCT